>JAQTXC010000049.1 GCA_028689015.1 Dechloromonas sp.
CATTCATTCGCATCCGAAGCGCTATCTTGCGCTTCTCCTTTTGTTGCTCAGGGCTGAGCTTGCGGGCATCTTCTCGTTCCATGCTGCAATCATATCATAAATGCCCTATGAATTTGCCGGGTTAATAGGAGAAGCGCATGGGACGCATGTTCAACCCGCCGCACCCCGGCGAGACCTTGAAGGATGATGTTCTGCCTGCACTTGGCCTGACAGTGACGCAGGCAGCCGAAGAGTTGGGTATCAATCGGGTCACGCTGTCGCGCGTGCTGAATGGAAAGGCCGGTGTCAGTATCGACTTGGCCTTGCGCTTGGAGGCATGGCTGGATGGCCCAACGGCAGAAAGCTGGCTGAAGGGACAGCTCGCCTACGATCTGTGGCAGGCCGAGCAGCATCGGCCGGTGGTTAGTGTCAGGCACGCTCAGGCTGCGTAAAAGCCGTCAAGCATCGCGGAAATGAGTAGCCCAGTGAGTAGCTTGCTCTGTGGTCTTGATTAAAAACACTTGCAGCGCAATCGATAGCGCCTGATCGATGTACTACCAGTAATTCTGCACTGCAGCACTGACAGGCGCCTCCGGGCGCCTGTTTTTTGGGCTATAATGTTGCGCTGCACATAAACTTTTCCCTTGAGGGTCGCAGCATGACAGAGCCGGTACGCCTGATCAAGAAATACCCCAATCGCCGTTTATACGACACCAAAACCAGTGCGTACATTACCTTGAGCGATGTCAAGGATCTGGTCCTCAAGTTTGAGCTATTCAAAGTGCTTGATGCCAAGTCGGGGGATGACCTCACGCGCAGTATCCTGCTGCAGATCATCCTCGAAGAAGAAACCGGTGGTGTGCCGCTATTCTCATGTGACTTGCTGTCGGGCTTCATCCGTTTCTATGGCAGTACTTCGCAGAATATGCTTGGCAAGTACCTCGAAAACAACATGAAGACCTTTGTTGATTTTCAACAGAAGTTGCAGGAGCAGTCTCGGACAATGTACGGTAGCGATACGGCGACGGTCCAGGCTGATTTCTGGAATCAGTATCTCAACCTGCAGCAGCCAGCCATGCAAAGCATGATGACCGCCTACATGGATCAGTCGAAGAAGATGTTCCAGTCGATGCAGGATCAGTTGCAGACTCAGACCCGCAGCATGTTTACGGGTTTCCAGTTCAATCCGGGTGATATCGACTCCTCCGAAAAGAACTAGCTCGTCTGCTTCAACGCGCAGCGCTATTCAGGCTGCGTAGCCAGGCCCGTTGGGCCTCATGCCGACGCTTATCAGTCAATCGTTCAATAATGCGCGGGCAGGCTTCGGCAAAGGGGAGTACTCCACCGGGGAATACTTCGTCACAGCGCAGGATGTGCAGCCCGATCGGCGACTCGAGTACTGAGGAAATTTCGTTTTCTTTCAGGGCGAAGGCTGCAGGTTCCAGTTCAGGGTACAACTGCTGACGTTTGACGACACCTAGCATGCCGCCATCCATGGCAGTTGGGCACTGAGAATGGCGCAGTGCTGCTGCTGCGAATTGTTCGATACTTTTCGCGGTCGACCGCAATTTTTCAAGTGTTGCACTTGCAATCGCTTTGCCCGGCAGGTGTTCGAATGTGAGCAGGATGTGCCGCAGACGTCGTGCTTCCGGACGCTTAAAAGCGGCAGGGTGCAGGCGATAGTAAATTTCTGCATCGACGGTGGTGACTGGTGGTGCCTCGGCGGCCACTTTTTCCAGAATGGCCTCGACTTTCAGGTCGCGTTCGACGGCAGCGGCCAGTTGCTCCTCGTTTAGTCCAATAGCGGCCAAATCTTGCTCGTAGGCCAACTCATCCGTGTAGCGGTCGCGAATTTCTGTTAGCCGGGTGTTCCGCGTGGCTATTGGCACGACGACCTGGGCTGCCAGTTGGCTGCGCAGAATGCTTTGCTCGATAATTTCCTGACGGCGCACAACTTCGTCAAGGCGTTGCCGTTCGGGTTCGGCCAAGGCATCCGGCGCCTTTTTGTAGAGTTCCCAGGAGAGTTTCAGTTCGATATAGCCGAGGCGCATGAGGAAGCCGTACTGGTTGCAATGGATTCAAGGAGGCCTTCCGGGATTTGCAGGACGCGTCCCGGCAGGCTGTCGAAATGGATGTGGTAGTTAACGCCGCCCGGTGCATCGCGAATGACCTTGATCACTTCACCGACGGCACCTAGTGCGACCAGCACCTCGCCATCAATCGCCAATTGCTTGCTGGTCCGTACTTTTTCGCGGAATTCGAAAAGTGAAGGCGTCCAGGGATCGTCAGCGCCGATGAGTTCTTCTTCGCGGCAACCAACGATTTTTCCCTCGTCGAGGAAATTCACCGAGTAAATAATTTGATCCTGCAGGAAGGTGCCGACGTCGACAACGTAGCCGATGCTTCCCCGGCGGACCAGCGGTGCGCCCGGATCAAGGCCGGGGTAGGTGCCGTCGTTGCGGACATTGCGGGTGAGGCGCACGGCCTCTCCATAATCCCAGCGTGCGTTCATCATTGGCGGAACACCTTGTCGAGCGAAACAAATGAACTGGAACCGCCGCCAGGTTGGTCGACATGCTGGAAGACGGCGAAGACTTTTTCGGTCAGCGCATTGGAGGCCACGAAATCGAGGTAGGCTCGCTCCAGCCACAGGCGGTAGATACTACGTCGTGCCGCTTCTTCCGGTGGCAGGTTGGGGGCTTGCTTGGCAAGATAGTCATGAAAGCGCTGCAGAATATGCAGTCGATTCACCTGGACCACGGCCGGCTCGTAAGGGACGGCAAAGTAATCCAGAAAATCTTCGGCAGAAACCAGATCATCCATGGCTTCGTCTAGGGTCAGGGTATCGTCCATGAGGCCTCCTCAGGTTGCGGCTAGGTTGAGTACGGGTTTGGAATGTGCGGTCGACGCGTCATTTCCCTGGAATTCGTCGACTACTTCGAGCAATTTGCCTGCGCCCAACTGGTCGCGACTGTCCAGCGCCGCCAGCTTGATCAGCCGATCACGCGAGGCGGCGATACGGCCGAGTCGTAGCAAGACGACGCTGGCCGCCTTCAGTGCCAGTAGATAGAAACGTAACAGGCCGAATGAGTTGGCTGCGGCACAGCCTAGCTGGCACTCGTCAATCTGCTGCCAGTCAACCGGGAGACCGAGATGGCGACCCGAGAGTTGCATGGCACGCTCGGCAACCTGCAAGGCATCTTCAAGCCGGTGCTGGTAGAAGTAATAACGATAGAGGCCAACAAGGACAGTCAGATTTTCCGGTGCCATCAGATGGGCGCGCAATAAGGCTATTTCGGCCGTCGCACTACCATATTCACGCGCGGCCTGTGCAATCAGGCTCTCCGCAGCGGCGGGCAGAGGCTCTTCGAAATAGAGTTTACAGTCGGAGAAGTCGAGCAGGTCCATGTCAGTGCATCGCCTCGTGTTCGCAGCATAAGTCACCGGCCGAGCAGGTACGGCATTCACCACTGTGATCCGGGGGCGGCGGCTCATTGCGCAGGGTGGCCAGTTCCTTTTCCATTGTTTCGATTCGTTCGATCAGGCAGGCGATCGACCTGGCCACCGGGTCGGGCAGTAAATTGTGATCAAGGCTGATGCCTTTGCCAGAGCGTGGCATGGTCAGTCGAGTATCAACGATGCGTCCCGGGATGCCGACGACCGTCCGATCGGCCGGTACATCCTTGACGACGACTGAATTGGCGCCAACCCGCACTCGCTCGCCAATGCTGATCGGCCCGAGAATCTTGGCACCGGCACCGACAACCACGCCGTTGGCCAACGTTGGATGGCGCTTACCTTTGTTCCATGACGTGCCGCCCAGCGTTACGCCGTGGTAAAGCGTGACATCATCGCCGATTTCGGCGGTTTCACCGATGACGACGCAGGCACCGTGGTCAATGAAGAAGCGGCGGCCGATGGTAGCGCCTGGGTGAATGTCGACGTTGCTCAGGGTGCGGCTAAGGAAGGCCAGTATCCGGGCTGCGTAGCGCCAGTCGGCACGCCACAGGCGGTTGGCCAGGCGATGAGCGAGCAGGGCATGGACGCCGGGATAGGTGGTCAGGACTTCAAGTGTCGAGCGGGCGGCTGGGTCGCGTTCGAATACGCAGGTCAGGTCTTCGCGCAGCGTGGACCAAAGGCCTGGTGAGGCGGGCGTCAGGGAGGTCATGGTCAAGGTATCAGACATGGAGAGGCTCGCGCAGTGCGTTCAAGATGCCAAACAGGTCGGTGTTGTCCGGTACCTGTTTGTGGCTAGCGACGAAGGCGCGGACCCGTGGCAGGATGGCCTGGGCTTCACCTTCATCCAAGGCGATCCCCAAGTTGCTGTACACCACCTGGACGGCGTGTGAACCGGAATGTTTGCCAAGCACGATGCGGTGTGCCTGGCCGACTTCGCGAGGGTCGAAGCCTTGGTAATTGTCGGGATGTTTGAGCAGACCATCCACGTGGATGCCCGCTTCGTGGGTGAAGGCCCCCGGGCCGACGATGCATTTTTGCCATGGAATGCTGCGCCCGGAAGCCTGGGCAACCTGAGCGGACAGGGCAGGGAAGGCGCTTAGCTCGACGTTGGTAACGATGCCGTGCAATTTGCGCAGTCCGAGGACAACTTCTTCGAGCGGAGCATTGCCTGCCCGTTCCCCCAGGCCATTGACCGTGGTGTTGACATGGGTTGCGCCGGCCTTGCAGGCTGCCAAGGTATTGGCGGTAGCCAGACCGAGGTCGTCATGGGCATGCATCTCGATTTCCAAGCTGCTATGGCGGCGCAGCGCCCCAATGCGGTCATAGGTCGTGAAGGGTTCGAGGATACCCAAGGTATCGGCAAAGCGCAGGCGACGGGCACCCGCTCGCTCGGCCGTTTCGGCGAGTGCGCAGAGAAAATCGAGGTCGGCCCGCGAGGCATCCTCGCAGCCAACGCAGACTTCCAGACCCAGTGCCAGTCCGGCGCCAATATATTTAGGCAATTCGCGCAAGAGCCAGGCTCTGTCGCGTTGTAATTTGTAGGCCAGATGCTGGTCGGACGAAGGGATCGAGATATCAACCAGATGGGCCCCCAGGTCGGCACAGGCTGCAATGTCGTCCGGATGCATTCGGCTCCAGACCATCAGGCGGCTTGGTAGCCCAAGGCTGGCTACTGCGCGGATCGATTCCCGTTCTTCCTCACCCATGGCCGGGATGCCCACTTCCAGTTCGGGAACGCCGATGGTGGACAGCTGGCGGGCAATGTTCAGCTTCTCGCTTAGCGAGAAGGCAACCCCGGCCGACTGCTCGCCATCGCGTAGCGTGGTGTCGTTGATCGTGACGAAGGGCGTTGGGGTCATGGCATTCTCCTCGCTACTTTCTTAGCAAGGCCGGTGCCAGATTTTAAGTCATTGAAAAATTAGTATTTATTTTAAGTTGACTGTGAGCATGTGGTCTTCTTGTCGACAAGTCGACAAAAAACCGACCCCAGAGGGTCGGTTCGCTCGGAGATGCTTGTTCAGGAGCGAGGCGGCATCTTGCCCCGCTTGCTGGCAGGAGGTTCGGCCAAAGCCTGGCGCTGTTCCGCCGTCAGGATATCCAGCACTTGGCGCTCGGATTGCAGGCGGGCCATTTCCATGTCGGCCCGTTGGCGGGCAATCTGGTCGATCAAAGCACGTGCTTTTGGTTCGTTGAAGTCGGGTGCCAGGCGCAGTTCGCGCAATGCCTGTTCGCTTTTCTGTAACTCACGGGCCTGCGCACGCATGGCTGGCATACGATTGTGCATGATTTCGAACGCCTTATCCTGTTGGGCCTCGCTCAGGTCGAGTCGGTGTAACTGGTGCATTAGCGGCATGCCACCACTTGTCATCGCCATGCTGGCATGACGGCCACCATGGCCCATGCGACCGTCGCAGGTTTCGCCCGGGCCTTCCCCTCCACCGGAAAAGGCAAGGGCGCTGAACGGAAGCGCCAGCGCTACGCAAGAGGTGGCCAGCCAACGCTTCAAGGTTTTGGTATTCGAGGTGCTCATGGTCTTTCTCCTGTAATCCTGTAATCAAGCCGACGATAGTTGGCGGCGACAGGCTCAGAATACGGAGATTGACGTAAGAAGTCGTTTGCCGAATGTAAGGATTCGTAAGCCTCAGTCAGCCGCGCTGAGGGCATCGAGTGCTTTGGCCAGTTTGCTTACGGTGCCTGCCGGATCGTGCAGTTTCTCCAGACCGAACAGACCGATGCGGAAAGTGCGAAAATCGTCCCGCTCATCGCACTGCAGGGGGACACCCGCTGCTGTCTGGTAGCCTTGAGCGACAAATTTTCGACCAGACTGAATGTCTGGGTCACTGGTATAGCTGACGACTACACCTGGTGCCTGGAAGCCTTCGGCAGCGACGCTGGGAAAACCGTGTGCGACCAGCAATTGGCGGACTTGGCGGCCAAGTTCCTTTTGTTCTTCGCAGACACGGGCAAACCCGTAGGCTTCGGTTTCCAGCATGATGTCGCGCAGCGTGGCCAACGCATCGGTCGGCATGGTGGCGTGGTAGGCATGGCCGCCATTTTCGAAAGCTTCCATGATGTACAGCCACTTTTTCAGGTCGCAGGCAAAACTGCTGCTGCTGGTCGCATCAATTCGCGCCCGCGCCCGCTCGCCCAAGGCAATCAGGGCGCAACAGGGTGAGGCACTCCAGCCCTTTTGCGGTGCGCTGATCAAGACATCGACTGCCTGTGCTGCCATATCAACCCAGATCGTGCCTGAGGCAATGCAATCGAGCACGAAAAGCCCGTCGACCGCGCGCACGGCTTCACCAACCGCGCGCAGGTAATCGTCGGGCAGGATCATGCCGGAGGACGTTTCCACATGCGGTGCAAAAACGACTTCGGGGCGATGAGTGCGAATAGCAGCCAATACATCCGCCAATGGTGGAGGGGCAAACGCTGCTTGGGCCGTATCGCTGGTTTGCCGGGCTTTGAGCACGATGCTTTCCTGCGGAATGTGGCCCATGTCGAAAATCTGCGTCCAGCGGAAACTGAACCAGCCGTTGCGGATGACCAACACCTTGCGGTGGGTAGCAAACTGGCGGGCAACGGCTTCCATGCCGAAAGTGCCGCTGCCGGGAACGACGATGGCTGCCTTGGCGTTGTAGACCTTCTTGAGCGTGCGCGAGATGTCGCGCATCACGCCCTGGAAGCGTTGCGACATGTGATTTAGTGCGCGGTCGGTATAGACCACGGAATATTCGAGCAGGCCGTCAGGATCAGGTTGGGGCAGCAGGGCGGGCACGTCGTCTCTCCATTAGTTTTTATTGCAAAGCGCAGCATACCGCCAAGAGTGCTTTTTGTGCCACCACCGGTGGCAGCGGCGAATCCCAGATAGGGGGACCTGGTGACTGCTGACGCTTGCTGGCTGGAGAAATTAGTCGCTTATCTTTAAGCGCTATCGGTTAATATCCAAGGGTCTGATCAAGGAGTTTGTGGTGAATATCGCTTCTATGGCTTCAAATGCCGCGTCGTATCTGGCAAGTGGCAATGTCACAACTGATCGTTCGGTCGCGGGGCGTCCGGATGGGCAGGGTGCAGCCAATGCGCTTAACGCTAATGGGGGCTTAAATCGTGACAGTGGTGCATCGCAGCAAAGCACTCGGGTCAGCCTGAGTCCGCAAGCCTTGGCCCTGCAACAGGGGAGTTCACCACTTCCCCCGCCGAGCACCGTCAGTTCGATCCAACCTAGCCCAGTCGCAGCGCCGGCAACTGCCGTGTCATCGTCATCTGCCTCTACGCCCGCCGACTCGGTTCCTTCTACGCCGACTGTTGAGCAGAGCACGCCAGCAGCACCGGTCGTTGATGCATCGGCCATTACGCGTCAGGCTCAATTGGAAACTCGCCAGCAAGAACAGCGTCAGGTGCAGGCACAGCAGCCGTCGGTGACTGCATCAGGTTTCGCTTTCTCTGGCATCAGCGCATACCAGCGCGTTTTCTCCGCCTGATTTTTCTTGGGCTGGTCCGTAGTGCGGCAAGCGGGTCGTGCTTAATTCAAACCGAGGCGGGCCATCTTGCGGCGCAGGAATGCAATCTGGGTTTGCAATGACAACTGTTTGGGGCAAACATCGTGGCAGCCTAGTAGCGACATGCAGCCAAACACGCCACTGTCGTCCCCGATCAATTCGTAGAAATCGTCGTCGCTGCGCTGGTCGCGTGGGTCGAGCCGGAAGCGGGCGATCTTGTTCAGACCGACTGCACCGACAAAGTCGGGCCGCATCTGGGCGGTACCGCAAGCGGCAATACAGCAACCGCATTCAATGCACCTGTCCAACTCGTAAATGGCCTCGGCCAGTTCCGGTGCCATGGGTGTTTCCAGAATATCGGCAGAAACCGGCTCGACCGCATGTATCCAGGTTTGCAGGCGTTCGCTGGTGCCGCGCATCCATTTTCCGGTATTGACCGAAAGATCGCCGATCAATTCGAAAAAGGGCAGCGGCGCGAGAGTGATTTGCGCGCTCAGGTCGCGGGTCAGCGTGCGGCAGGCGAGGGCGGGGCGACCATCAACCAGCATGGCACAACTGCCGCAAATGCCCGCCCGGCAGACGAAATCGAACTGGAGCGAGGGGTCCTGGGTGGCGCGGATTTCGTTCAATGCAATGAATAGCGTCATGCCGTCTGCCTCGTCAATCTCGAAGGCCTGGAATGAAGGAGCGGCATTTAGTTCAGCCGGGTTGTAACGCAGGATCTTCAGGGTGAGGCGGCGGGGCTGTGAACTAGCCTTGGTGTGATGACGGAACAGAGGAATCATGTGGCATCTCCAAGGCGCTCATTATCGCCGCGTAAATGGCAGGGTAACTGCTGGCTGAAGTCGAGAAGGGCAGCCTGCCGGGTGCTGCGGTCGGCACTAGCAAACTGCTGGCGCAGTACGTCGACCTCGGCTTGGCGACGGCCGGTGTCAGGGTGTTCAATCGCATCCCTTGCGCCATAGCCACGCCAGCCGGGCGGTAGTTCCATGGTGAGCACGTCCAGTGTTTCGTAGCTTAGCGTCGGTTGTGTCTGCTGTGGGTCGGGCCAGTAGGCGAGTGTGCGTTTGAGCCACTCTGCATCGTTGCGCTGCGGATAGTCTTCGCGGAAATGGGCGCCCCGGCTTTCTGTGCGTTGCAGAGCACCCTCGGCCACGCATAGTGCCAGCTTCAGCATTTTGCGGATGCGCCAAGCCAGTACCAGTTCGGGATTGGCGCCAGGCTGCGAGCGGCGCAGGCCGATTTTCCGGCTGCGCAAAATGAGTGATTTCAGGGTGTCGACCGCGGATTGCAGGACGGGGCCATGACGGACGATGCCAACCTTTTGACTCATGGTCTGTTGCATTTCGTGCATTAAATGGCTGGCATTTTCCGGGCCGCTGGATTGGGCGATGGTAGTGAACTCATCGGCAGCGCGGTGCCAGCAATCGCGGATCAGGGCCGTTGATACATTGAGTTCGCCCGCCGACGAGTTACAAAATTCAGCCATCGCCTCACCAACGATCATGCCCGAGACAACGGTTTCGGCGACCGAATTGCCGCCTAGTCGATTGAAGCCGTGTAGATCCCAGCATGCCGCTTCGCCGCAGGAAAACAGGCCATCTAGTCCGTAGGCTGCGCCATCGGGACGGGTGCGGATGCCGCCCATTGAATAGTGTTGCGCCGGGCGCACCGGAATCCATTGGTGGGCTGGGTCGATGCCGAGAAAATGCTGGCAGATTTCCTTCACTTCGCGCAGCTTGCCGTTGATGTGCTGTTCGCCCAGCAGGGTGATGTCCAGCCACAGGTGCTCGCCAAAACGGTTGCGCACGCCCTTGCCGGACTTGATATGGGCTTCCATGCGCCGCGAGACGACGTCGCGCGAGGCAAGTTCCTTTTTCTCGGGCTCGTAGTCGGGCATGAAGCGATGGCCGTCGACATCGCGCAGCAGCCCGCCATCGCCACGACAGCCCTCGGTGACCAATATGCCGGCCGGGAAAATGGCTGTTGGGTGGAACTGCACTGCTTCCATGTTGGCCAGTGGAACGACGCCGGTATCCAGCGCAATGGCCGCGCCAATTCCTTCGTTAATCACGGCATTGGTGGTCGACTGGTAAATCCGGCCAAAACCGCCGGTTGCGATGCAGGTGGCGCGCGCTACGTAAGCGATGAGTTTGCCCGTCATCAGATTGCGGACGATGGCACCGTGGCAGCGGGTGCCATCGTGAATCAGTGAAACGGCCTCCATGCGTTCATGGACTGGAATGCCGGCCGCGATGCTCTGGTCGCTAACCGCGTAGAGCATCGCATGGCCCGTGCCATCCGAAACGTAACAAGTCCGCCATTTTTTGGTGCCGCCGAAATCGCGAGCGGTGATCAGCCCATGGGCTGCGGTTGCTTCGTTGATCGTTACCGGTTGGCCGTCGATGATGGCCGTGTGATCACCCGCTTGCACCCGGTTCCAGGGAACACCCCAAGCAGCCAGTTCGCGCACAGCCTTGGGTGCGGTGTGGGCGAACATGCGGGCGACGAGTTGATCGTTGCCCCAGTCGCTGCCGCGGACGGTATCTTCGAAATGAACATCCTCGTTATCGCCTCTGCCTCGGGCGCTGTTGCCAAGACTGGCCTGCATGCCGCCCTGAGCGGCGGCAGAGTGCGAACGCTTGGGGGGTACCAAGCTGAGGATGATGACTTCCTGACCACGTTTGCGCGCAGCCAGGCCGGCGCGCAATCCGGCCAGACCGCCGCCGATGATCAGGACGTCACTGTGAATGATTTGCATCGCATTTGTTCCGGGTTAGTGCGTGGCGGTTTGAGCGGCAGCCTTCGGAATGTAGCGCTCGCCAGCCTGCGCCGCGTGGCTGCGTCCCAGATCGATATAAGCCAGTAGCGTGAGTAGCCCCAGGGTGATGAAAAAGGCGCTAAAAGCGTGCCGTGCCAGATGCAGGCGAGCCCGAGTTTTGTCGCCGAAGAGCCCCCATTTGACGAGCAGTCGATACAGGCCAATGCCGCCATGCAATTCGACCGAAAACAGGAGCAGTAGATAAAGTGGCCACATACCGCCGCTCCAGACGCGGTCGGCCGAGGCGTAAGGACCGATCAACTCTGGTTGCGAAAGCATGTCGTAAAGGTGGATGCTGGCCAGAAAGAAAAGCAGGAATCCAGTCCAGAGTTGCAGCCACCAAAGCGAAGTATCGCCATGATGCAGACGATTCTTGTGGGCGATAAAGGCGCGATATTGCCGGAAGCCGGCCGGGAACTTGCGCATGGCCAGCCAGGCGTGCAGCATCAGCAGTGCGAGGATCGCTGAGGCGACGAGAGAGACCAGCATCGGGTAGGGACGGCCGAGCAGCCATGCGCCTTCAAAAAAGCGGGCAACATTGTAAAAGGCCGCCTGACTGATCAGGATGGTCGATACAAAAGCCATGTGGGCGATCAGAAACAACGCCAGCAACAGGCCGGACAGGCTTTGCAACAAGTCGAGGCGAGCTGGCCAGCGACTTTTACGCGGCAGGCTGATCGGGTTGTTAGTCGGCAGGGCGGGGGCGTCGGGTATGACACTCGGGCCCATGGGTGGATTGGCGGTGTAGTCGATCGAATGGCTCATGCTGAACAGCTCCCGGATTTGGCGCTCATCTCCCGTTGATGAGCCTCAATTTAGCACGGCACTGGCATTTGCTGCTTAATAAATGTTGCGACGCAGCATTTATTGATGCCTTATTTTCATTGAAAATCTATTGCTTTATGTTGCGCTGCGATAGAAGCATTGCGTGGCATACGGGCATAGCGCCTAGCCTTCTGCTAAGATTCGCCCGGTTTTTTCAGGCGCCTCCTCTTGTCCTCTCTCCCGGAAATCTTCGCTCCCGACGGCCCGCTGGCGCGTGCCATTGCCGGTTATCGCATCCGTGGTCAGCAACTGGAAATGGCCGAGCGCATCGAAGACGCCATTCGCCAGAACAGTGTCTTCATCGCCGAGGCAGGTACTGGCACTGGCAAGACCTTTGCCTACCTTGTGCCGGCACTTAAGTCGAATGGCAAGGTGATTGTGTCGACCGGCACCAAGACCTTGCAGGACCAGTTGTTCAACAAGGATCTGCCGATGGTCCGCGATATCCTTAAAGCGCCGGTCAAGATTGCGCTGCTCAAGGGGCGGGCCAATTATGTTTGTCCTTATCACTTGGAGCGCGCGCTGGCTGATGGGCGTTTCCTGACCCGTGAGGATGCCGCCGATGCTCGCCGCATCTCGGTTTTTGCCAAGACAACACACAGCGGTGACAAATCCGAGTGCCTTGAGGTCAACGAGAATTCGCCGGTCTGGCAGCACGCCACCTCAACGCGAGACAACTGTCTTGGCCAGGAGTGTCCGGACTACAAAGAATGCTTTGTCATGCAGGCCCGCAAGGAGGCGATGGCGGCCGACCTGGTCGTGGTCAATCATCACCTGTTCTTTGCTGACGTGATGCTGCGTGACGAAGGGATGGCCGAACTGCTGCCGGCCTGCAATACGGTAATCTTCGACGAAGCGCACCAGTTGCCGGAAGTGGCGACGCTTTTCTTCGGCGATAGCGTGTCGACCGCGCAAGTCCTCGATCTGGCTCGTGATGCCCGGGCCGAAGGGCTGACCCATGCCCGGGATTGCCTTGATTTGCCGGTGTTCGCCAAGGCACTCGAAAAGGCAGCCAAGGACCTTCGTCTGGCCGTCGGCATCGACAGCGGCCGCTTCTCTGCCGGTCAACTGCTTGAAAAGCCTGATTTTCTACCAGCACTGCAAGAGCTTCTAGCAGAAACTGAGAAATTCACCGCGTTGCTGGAAACGCAAGCTGAGCGCGCTGAAGGGCTGGAAAAATGCTGGCAACGTGCCGGTGAGTTAGTCCAGCGTCTTTCGGCCTGGCTAAAACCGGCTGATGCGGGCTATGTTTACTGGGCCGAAGCCTTTTCCCAGTCGCTGCAACTCAATGCGACGCCGCTCGATGTCGCCAATATTTTCCGCAAGCAAATGGGCGGTCATCCGCGGGCCTGGATCTTTACCTCGGCAACGCTGGCGGTGCAGGGTAAGTTTCACCACTACTGTGCCGAACTCGGCCTCGGCGACCCGGAATCCGGCTGCTGGCAAAGCCCCTTCGATTACGGCGAGCAGGCCGTGCTGTACGTGCCGCTGGGCATGCCTGATCCCAATGCCTTCCATTACACCGAGTCGGTGGTCGATGCGGCCTGGCCTGCAGTCCGGGCTGCCCGGGGGGGGGCCTTCTTCTTGTGCACCAGCCTGCGTGCCATGCGCCGAACGCACGAACTGCTCAAGGCCAAGCTGGACGACGAAGGCCTCGACATGCCGCTGCTGGTGCAGGGCGAGGGCAGCAAGAACGATCTGCTGCAGCGATTCCGCTACCACGGCAATGCCATCCTGGTGGGTAGTCAGAGTTTCTGGGAGGGTGTCGATGTCCGTGGCGAGGCGCTGTCGCTGGTGGTGATCGACAAGATTCCCTTCGCGCCGCCCGACGACCCGGTGCTGTCGGCGCGCATTGAGGAAATGAAGAAACAGGGGCGCAACGCCTTCATGGAATACCAGTTGCCGCGGGCCGTGATCAACGTCAAGCAGGGGGCGGGGCGTCTGATTCGGGACGAGTCGGACAAGGGCGTGCTGATGATCTGCGATCCCCGACTTATATCAAAGCCCTATGGCCGCCGTGTGTGGCAAAGTCTGCCACCGATGAAACGCACCCGAGAATTGCAGGTTGTCCTCGACTTTTATGAGCGGCGATGAAAGCTACCTTTGAACGCTTGCTGCAGCAGCAGCCCCAACTGTTTTCTGCGGCAGATATCCGTCTTCCGGCAGCCGCCTTGCAGCGCATGGCCGAGATCGTCGGGGCCATCGAGTCGGTGATTGCCCGACCGGCCTTCCGCGATGCCGTGCTGGCCCGGGCACCCGCCGTGGCCCGGGTGCCGGTGGCCGCGCGCGGCGTGTTCATGGGCTACGATTTCCACCTCACGGTCGACGGCCCCAAGCTGATCGAAATCAATACCAATGCCGGCGGCGGCTTGCTCAATGCCTACCTGCTCGCCGCACACGGTCACGCCGATCAAGGGGCGCGCGTCATGGCTGATTACCTGGCCATGTTCCAGCGTGAATGGCAATTGATGCGCGGTGACCGGCCACTGCGGCGCATCGCCATTGTCGATCAGGCGCCGGCAGGACAATTCCTGGCGCCCGAATTCGACTTGTTTCGTGATCTTTTTATAGCCAATGGCATCGCCGCGGTGATTGCCGATCCTGCCGATCTGCAGCGCGATGGCGACTGTTTGCGCCACGATGGTGCCGTGATCGACCTGATCTATAACCGGCTGACCGATTTTTATCTCGATCACCCGGTCGACCGGGCCATTCACGAGGTTTATGCCGCCGGCGGTGTGGTGCTGACACCGCATCCGGCCGTCCACGCCAGCCATGCCGACAAACGCAACCTGATGTGCTTGTCCGATCCCGCCATGCTGGCCGAACTTGCGGTCGACCTGGCGACGCAACAGATATTGCTGGCCGGCATCCCGCGCACGGTCACCGTCGCACCGGCCCAGGCCGAGCAGTTCTGGGCCGAACGCAAGCGCTGGTTCTTCAAGCCGCCGGCCGGTTTCGGCAGCCGTGCCGCGTACCGTGGCGACAAACTGACCCGTCGCGTTTTCGAGGAAATCATCCACGGCGGCTACATTGCCCAGGAAATCGCCCCGCCATCCGAACACGAGGTACCGGTCGCTGGTGGCACGCAGCGGATGAAGGCCGATTTTCGCTGCTACGTGTACGACGGCCGTTTGCAACTGGTCGCGGCACGTCTTTATCAGGGACAGACCACCAATTTCCGCACGCCCGGCGGCGGCTTTGCGCCAGTCTTTGCCGAGTGAACAGGTAGAATCCGCCCATGAAAGTTTTTGGTATTGCCGGCTGGTCCGGCTCCGGCAAGACGACGCTGCTGGAAAAATTGATCCCGGCATTGACCGGGCGGGGCCTCAAGGTTTCGGTCATCAAGCACGCCCATCATGGGTTCGACATCGACAAACCGGGCAAGGATTCCTACCGCCACCGCGAAGCTGGCGCCGCCGAAGTCATGCTGGCCTGCGGCACGCGCTGGGCGCTAATGCACGAATGCCGCGACGAACCCGAGCCGCAACTGGCCGATTTGCTTGCCCGTCTTGCCCCGTGCGACCTGGTGCTGGTCGAAGGCTTCAAGCAGGAACCCGTGCCCAAGCTGGAAGTCCACCGGCCGGCCAACGGCAAACCGCCGCTGTACGGCGAGCGTGACGACATCGTTGCCGTTGCCAGCGACGAAGCCATTGCCGCGCAGATTCCGGTGCTGCCGCTCAACGACATTGCCACGGTGGCCGATTTTGTCATCCGTCATCTCGAACTCAAGGTTGCCGCATGATCAGTTACGAACACGCCCTGGAACATCTGCTGGCCGCCGTCCAGCCAGTTGCCGAAATCCGCCACGTGCCGATCACCGCCGCTACCGGCCGCGTGCTGGCGCAGACCCAGACATCGGCGGTCGACGTGCCGCCGCTCGATAATTCCGCCATGGATGGCTACGCTGTCCGCCTGGCCGACCTGCCGCAGGTCGGCGTGCACCTGCCTGTCAGTCAACGTATTCCGGCCGGCACGGTCGGCGCACCGCTGCAGGCGGGGACGGTGGCACGTATCTTTACCGGCGCCCCAGTGCCTGCTGGCTGCGACGCGGTGATCATGCAGGAACGTTGCGAGGTGACGGCCGATGGCGTGCAGATCAATCATCTGCCGAAGCCTGGCGAAAACATCCGGCGACGCGGCGAAGACATCGCCAGCGGCGGCGCCATCCTGTCTGCCGGGCGCAAATTGCAGGCTCAGGATATCGCCCTGGCGGCTTCCGCCGGTCTGCCGGAGTTGCCGGTCTATCGTCGGGTGCGGGTCGGCATCTTCTTTACCGGCGACGAACTGGTCCAGCCTGGCCAGCCCCTGCCGCCGGGTACCATCTACAACTCCAACCGCTACGCCTTGCGTGCCCTGCTCGAAGGCCTGGGCTGCGAGGTGCGTGATCTGGGCACCGTGCCGGACAGCCTGGATGCGACGCGCGATGCGCTGCGCCGGGCGGCAGTGGATAACGACCTGATCGTCACCAGCGGTGGTGTCTCGGTGGGCGAAGAAGATCACGTCAAGCCGGCCGTTGAGGCAGAAGGCAGCCTGAATCTGTGGAAAATCGCCATCAAGCCGGGCAAGCCGCTGGCTTTCGGACAGGTGCGTCAGGCCACAGGCGGACACGCCTGGTTCATCGGCCTGCCGGGAAATCCGGTGGCGGCCTTTGTCACTGCCTTGACGCTGGTTCGCCCCTTCCTGCTCAAGTTGCAGGGCATCGTCGATGTGTTGCCAAAGGCCTACCCCCTGCGCGCCGATTTCACCTGGGCCAGACCTGATGCCCGCCGGGAGTTCCTGCGCGGCCGGATCAACGCGGCCGGTGCCGTCGAACTCTATCCCAATCAGGGCTCGGCGGTCGTCACCTCGCTGTGCTGGAGTGATGGCCTAGTCTTCAATCCGCCGGGGCAGGCGGTCCAACCCGGCGATCTCGTCCAGTTCGTTCCTTTTGCCGGCTTACTGGCATGAGTGTCCGCGTCCTTTACTTCGCCAGCCTGCGTGAAGCCTTTGGCACCGCCCATGAGACGGTCGACCTGCCGGCCAGTGTGGAAACCGTCGGTCAATTGCGCGACTGGCTGGTTGGGCAGGGACGGGCCGAACTGGTGACCGCCAAGAATCTGCGCTGTGCCGTTAATCAGGATATGGCGCGCCTGACGACGCCGATCCATAGCGGCGATGAAGTGGCCTTCTTTCCGCCCGTCACGGGCGGCTGACGCGGTCGACGCGCTCAACACAGGAAAAATCGATGTCCATCCAATGGTTCCCCGGTCATATGACCCAAGCCCGCAAAAAAGCGGGCGAAACACTGGCCATGGCCGATGTCGTCGTCGAAGTGCTCGACGCCCGTCTGCCGCAAGCTTCCAGCAATCCGATGATTCACCAGCTGCGCACTTTCCGGCAACGACCCTGCCTCAAACTGCTGAACAAGGCCGATCTGGCTGACCCGGAAGCGACCAAGGCATGGCTAGCCTATTTTGACGCCCAGCCCGGCGTCAAGGCCGTCGCCATTTCGTGCAAAAAACCCGGTGATGTGGCCAAGGTGCCCGGCTTGGCCCAGAAGCTGGCGCCGCATCGTTGCGATGCCGTCAAGCCCTTGCGCCTGATGATCATGGGCATCCCTAACGTCGGTAAATCGACCCTGATGAACGCCCTGGTCAAGAAACGGGTGGCGGCGGTCGGTGATCAGCCGGCCGTGACCAAGAGCCAGCAGCGCATCGACATCAGCTCGCGCCTGACCCTGTACGACACCCCGGGCATGCTGTGGCCGAAGATCGACCACCCGATCGACGGCCTGATGATGGCTGCCAGCCACGCAGTCGGGGTCAACGCCTATATTGACGAAGAAGTTGGCACCTGGCTGGCCAGCTATCTGCTGGAACACTATCCGGCGCTGCTCAAGGCCCGCTACGGCTTCGATCTGACCGACATGGATGCGGTGGCAGTCATCGAAGGCATCGCCAAAAAACGCGGTTGCCTCATCAAAGGCCGGGGTGGCGAACTTGACCTGGAAAAAGCCAGCGCCATCCTGCTCATTGACTACCGCAGCGGCGCGCTGGGCCGGATCACCCTGGAAACGCCGGAACTACGCGCTGCCCGAGCCCGCCAACTTGCGGAAGCTGCTGCGCTTGCCGTCGACCCCGAATAAAAGGTAATTTTTCGTAATCTCATTTTTTGTCGAAAAGCTTGTGGCGACTGGCGATCTTTGTTTATAATGCGCGCCTTCCTGCAGTACAGCAGGTCGATTCCTCGATAGCTCAGTCGGTAGAGCGCCGGACTGTTAATCCGTAGGTCCCTGGTTCGAGCCCAGGTCGGGGAGCCATAGAATCAAGCACTTAGCCCGCTATTTAGCGGGCTTTTTGCTTTTTGACGGCTTATTTTCTGCATTTTTGTGGCTTTGTTGCACAAACGATCTGAGGGGTGAGTCTCCCCTTACCCCAGACGGATTTATGGCGTGGCCACCGTATCCGGGGTGCCGAGTTGGGTGAAGCGGTTGAGCAATGCTGCACGTACTTGAAGCTCAGCCACTTGACGATCGAAGTCACGCGCCATGATGCGTTCGCCCAAGAGTTTAAAACAGCGCATTTTGGTCTCGACCAGGCTACGCTGGTGGTGGCGGCTCCATTTTTTCCAGACCGCTCGCCCAAACCGATGGGTCGCTCTCACGATTTCATTTCGCCTTTCAGCGCCCGGCGGAAATTTCTTCTACAGGCGAGCATTCTTGCGAGAAGGGGTGATGGCTGCTGCACCGACTGCGGCAATCGCCGCATGGCAAGCCTTTGTGTCGTAAACCCCATCGCCCGTTACGGTGGCGATCGGTGTAGCGATCTGAGCAAGCAACTCCGGCAGAATTGGGGCATCGCCGACACCATTACTGGTCACTTCAATGGCCCGGATTTCCAGCGTTTTGACGCCCGTGCTATCTAGTCCGCCCTGCAAAATTCATCCGCGCACTTCAAGCAGGCGGAAATTCGGATTGAGGGAATGGTGTCGATGCTGATCGCGGTGGATCAGCGCCATCAGGGCCAGCAAAACGGGGCGCAAAAAAGTG
>JAQTXC010000050.1 GCA_028689015.1 Dechloromonas sp.
TCGGATTTCAAGCCGATACTCAATGTCGGACCGGGGGCTTATGAGATTCGCCTGCATGTGCAAGGGGAGTGGCGGGTGATTTATGTCGCCAAGTTCGAGGATGGTATTTACGTTTTGCATGCCTTCCGTAAAAAGACGCAGAAAACCCGCGTTGAGGACATCGAATTGGCAGCGAGCCGGTATCGGCAGATTGGAGTTTGAGCAATGGAAACGATCACGGAATCTTCGGGCAATGTCTTTGCTGACTTGGGTTTTTCTGCCGAGGAATCGGCGCTTCTCGCCATGCGCGCCGAGTTGATGGCTCGCCTGCGCGAAACCATCGCCGAACGCGGCTGGACGCAAACCGAGGCGGCCAGCCATCTTGGCATCGGGCAATCTCGCGTTTCCGATCTGGTACGCGGCAAATGGGAAAAGTTCAGTCTCGACATGCTGGTGACACTGGCCACTCGGGCTGGCCGCAAGGTAGTGGTAGCTGTCGCGTAATGCCTTCCAGCATTGCTCTGCTCGAGACCGCGCGCGCCGCCGATGACGGATTTCGCATCCCCGCCGAGGTCGCTCAGACGATCTGAACCACGCCTAAAAGCTGTACATCCATACAGCCGATCATGCATGAGCGGCGGCTTTTGCGTATAGTTCCACTCCCGAATTCCTCAACCGGACAGCAGCGATGGAACAACTTCGTATCCGCGGCGCGCGTACCCACAATTTAAAGAACATCAATCTCGATCTGCCGCGTAATCAGCTGATCGTGATTACCGGCCTGTCCGGTTCAGGTAAGTCCTCACTTGCATTTGATACCTTGTATGCCGAGGGTCAGCGGCGCTACGTCGAATCGCTGTCGGCCTACGCCCGGCAGTTTTTGCAGTTGATGGAAAAGCCGGATGTGGACCTGATCGAAGGTTTGTCACCGGCCATCTCGATCGAACAGAAGGCGACCAGCCACAATCCCCGATCGACCGTCGGCACGGTCACGGAAATCCACGATTACCTGCGCCTGCTCTTCGCTCGTGCCGGCACGCCTTATTGCCCGGATCACAACCAGCCACTCGAAGCGCAGACCGTGTCGCAGATGGTCGATCACGTGCTGGCACTGCCGGCCGAGACCAAGCTGATGATCCTCGCCCCGGTCGTCGCCAACCGCAAGGGCGAGCAACTAGAGCTATTCACCGAACTGCGTGCCCAGGGTTTTGCGCGGGTCCGTGTCGACGGCACGGTCCATGAACTCGACGCCGTGCCCAAACTGGCCAAGTCGACCAAGCACACCGTCGATGTCGTCGTCGACCGCCTCAAGGTGCGCGACGACATGCGCCAGCGCCTGGCCGAGTCGTTCGAAACGGCGCTGCGCCATGCCGACGGCCGGGCGATTGCACTGGAGATGGATTCCGGCCAGGAACATCTCTTTTCCGCCAAGTTCGCCTGCCCGGTCTGCTCGTACGCGCTGCAGGAGCTGGAACCGCGCCTGTTCTCGTTCAACAACCCGATGGGCGCCTGCCCGAAATGCGATGGGCTGGGCGTCATTCAGTTCTTCGACCCCAAACGGGTCGTCACCAACCCGGCCGCCTCGCTGGCCGCCGGCGCCATCCGCGGCTGGGACAAGAAAAACCAGTTCTACTTCCAGATCATCGAATCGCTGGCCGAGCACTACGGTTTTACGGTCGACACCCCGTTCGAGCAACTTTCCGACGAGGTCCGCCAGTTAGTCCTGTTCGGCTCGGGCAAGGAAGCAATCAACTTTCGCTATGCCAACGAAAAAGGCACGCGCTTCGACCGCAGCCATACCTTCGAAGGCATCATCCCCAATCTGGAACGGCGCTATCGCGGCAGCGACTCCAACGCCGTGCGCGAGGAATTATCGAAATACATCAGCAACCAGAGCTGCCCGACTTGCGCCGGGACTCGCCTGCGTACGGAAGCCCGCCACGTCAGAGTCGGTACGCACACCCTGCACGAGATCAGCCGCCTGCCGCTGGGCGAGGCGCGCAATTATTTCAATTGCCTGCAGTTGACCGGAGCGAAGGCGCAGGTGGCCGACAAGATTCTCAAGGAAATCACCGCCCGCCTCTCCTTCCTGATCAATGTCGGCCTCGATTACCTGTGCCTCGAACGCTCCGCTGAAACGCTGTCCGGCGGCGAGGCGCAGCGCATCCGGCTGGCCTCGCAGATCGGCTCCGGCCTGACCGGCGTCATGTACGTGCTCGACGAGCCCTCCATCGGCCTGCACCAGCGCGACAACGACCGCCTGCTGCAAACCCTGCGCAACCTACGCGACATGGGCAATACCGTGCTGGTGGTCGAACATGATGAAGACGCCATCCGCATGGCCGACTATGTCGTCGACATCGGACCGGGCGCTGGGGTGCATGGCGGCTGCGTTGTCGCCGAAGGCACGCCCGCCGAGGTGGCGGCCAACCCGGCCTCGCTGACCGGCGCGTATTTATCCGGTCAACGCGAGATTTCGGTGCCCAAACAGCGTCGCCCGCAGAATCCGGACAAGCAGTTGCACGTCCTCGGCGCCACTGGCAACAATCTGCAAAACGTCGACCTGCACCTGCCCGTCGGCCTGTTCACCTGCATTACCGGCGTTTCCGGCTCGGGCAAATCAACGCTGATCAACGACACGCTGTACGCCGCCGCGGCCAAGCACCTCTACGGCTCAACCACGGAACCGGCCGAACACCGCGAAATCATCGGCCTCGACCTGTTCGACAAGGTGATCAACGTCGACCAGTCGCCGATCGGCCGCACGCCGCGCTCCAACCCGGCCACCTACACCGGCCTGCTGACGCCGATCCGCGATCTTTTTTCGCAGGTGCCTGAATCGCGGGCGCGCGGCTACACGCCGGGCCGCTTCAGCTTCAACGTCAAGGGCGGGCGCTGCGAAGCCTGCCAGGGCGACGGCATGATCAAGGTCGAGATGCACTTCCTGCCCGACATCTACGTGCCTTGCGACGTCTGCCACGGCAAGCGCTACAACCGCGAAACGCTGGAAATCAACTACAAGGGCAAGAACATCCACGACATCCTCGGCATGACCGTCGAGCTGGCGCGCGAGTTCTTTGATGCCGTGCCGGTCGTCGCCCGCAAGCTGCAAACGCTGGTCGACGTCGGCTTGAGCTACATCACCCTCGGCCAGGCGGCCACCACACTCTCCGGTGGCGAGGCGCAACGGGTCAAGCTGGCGCTCGAACTATCCAAGCGCGACACCGGCCGCACCCTGTACATCCTCGACGAACCAACCACCGGCCTGCATTTCGCCGACATTGAGCTACTGCTGTCCGTGCTGCACCGCCTGGCCGACCACGGCAATACCATCGTTGTCATCGAGCACAATCTCGACGTGATCAAGACGGCTGACTGGCTGGTCGACCTCGGCCCGGAAGGCGGTGCCGGCGGCGGCCGGATTCTGATTTCCGGCCCGCCTGACATGGTGGCGCAACACAAAGCCAGCCATACTGGCCGCTTTCTCAAATCCCTACTGGACAAGTCCGCGTGAATTCAGCCGAACATTTCAAGGGCAAACAAGGCCTCACCCGCTTGATCAATGCACTGGGTTATTCGCGCGACGGGCTGCGGTCGGCCTGGAAAAACGAAGCCGCCTTCCGCGAGGAAGCCCTGCTCGCCGCCATCGCCATCCCGCTGGCGCTTTTTTTGGCTGAAACGGGCGTCGACCGTGCGCTACTGATCGGCAGCATCCTGCTGGTCCTGATTGTCGAAATTCTCAATTCGGCGGTCGAGGCGGTGGTCGACAAGGCCTCGCCGGAAATGCACGAACTGGCCAAGCGGGCCAAGGACATGGGCAGCGCCGCCGTCCTGCTGTCCTTGGTCAATGCCGCCGTGATCTGGGCCTGCGTGCTGCTCTGAGCAACGACCAGGTCGCGTGGGCGAGCGCGATGCCGGATCAGCTAAAACACGCCGCAGCAGCGCCCGATACGCCCATTCCGTTTTATAATGACGGACGCTTGTAGGGAGGAACCATCATGCTGCGCTTTCGTATTCTCTGGTTGATTTTGCTCTGTGTCGCACTCGGCGCACGCGCCGATGAAACCCACCTGGTCATCAGCACCAACAACACACCGCTCGACAGAAAGGCGCTTGAGCGCCTGTCGCAGGCCGCCGCCCAGCGCATCGGTGTGAACATCCAGCTGGTCAGCAACCCCTCGGAACGCTCGCTGTTCATGGCCAATCAGGGCGAAGTGGACGGTGAAGGCCTGCGCATCGCCGGGCTGAACCAGCATTACCCCAACCTCGTTCAGGTGCAGGAACGATTCATCGGCATCAGCTTCGTTGCCTTTTCCAAGGACGCGTCGATCAATCTCGATCAGAGCTGGAACAGCCTCAAACCCTATCGGGTAGCCTTCATCAACGGCTGGAAGATGTTCGAAGCGAACACCGCCGAAGTCCGCAGCGTCACCAAGGTGGACAAACCGGAACAGCTGTTCCGGATGCTCGACGGCGGGCGGGTCGATCTGGCCCTGTACACCCGGGCAGATGGTGTCGCCTTGCTGAAAACGCTGGGGCTGCGGTCGATCGCGCCGATTTCACCATCGCTCAAGGAGGTCGACATGTACCTCTACCTGCACAAGAAACATCAAGCGCTGGCCCCGCGCATCGCACAGGCGCTGCGTGAGATGAAAGCTGACGGCACCTACAACAAGATCATGTTCGATGTATTGACGGACTGAGGCACCTTGTTGACGCAGCGACACTTCTCGAAGACCCCTTTTGCCTTTCTGGGCATTCATAGCCAGGTCACCCGGCATCTGATCCGCCGAGGCCTGGCGATCGGCATCATCGCCGCGACACTCGTCTCATTTGGCCATGCCTTCTTCAGCTATCAGGCACGGCTCGAAGCGCTCGGTGCGCACTACACCGCGATCGGCAACTACGTCGCCCCCCCGCTGGTACGCAGCCTCTGGTCATTCGACACCGAGCAGACCGAGATCCAGCTCGAGGGCTTCATCTCCATGCTGGATGTCTCCGCGGTCCGTCTCGAACAATCGGGACACGCCCCGCGGGTCTATGGCGTCACCACCGGCCAGGACACCTTTGAGCAAGCCTTCCCGCTGATTCATTCCGAGGGAGGCCAGCAGCACCATCTGGGCACCCTGACCCTGATCAAGGACATGCAGCAGGAACGCTGGACCATGGCCCGCGAACTGGGGATCAACGTCATCAGCAACACGCTGGTGATCGCGGTGGTCATCCTGATCGTCCTGTCTGCCTACCATGCGATGGTCCGGCGGCGGCTGGAAGAGGTTGCGATCGAGCTATCCGACACGGACCCCGATGATTTGCGTGAGTACGCCGACGCAGACAAAAACCTGCCGCCCAGTCGCGATGAGATCGACACGCTGGTCGCCGCCATCGTCAAACTGAAATCGATGGGCGGCAAAGCGCTGATCACCGTCGACGCGCGCAACCGAGAACTCGAAAACCTGCTGCACGATCTGGCGGAATCCCGGCGCCTGCTGCAATCCGTCATCGACAACGCGCCCATCCGGGTCTTCTGGAAAAGCCGCGAACTCCGTTACCTCGGCTGCAACCCGGCGTTTGCGCGCGACGCCGGTAAACAGACCCCGGATGAGTTGATCGGGCGTGATGACTTTGCCATGGGCTGGGCGGCGCAAGCGGCCCTGTATCGCGCCGACGATCAGGCGGTCATGCAGTCGGGCATCGCTCGACTCGGCTACGAAGAGCCCCAGTCGACCCCGGATGGTGGAACGATCTGGCTACGGACCTCGAAAGTCCCCCTGCGCGACAGTCGTGGCGAAGTGGTTGGCATCCTGGGCTTGTACGAAGACATCACCGAACGCAAGCAGAACGAACTGGAGCTTGAGCATCACCGTCAGTATCTGCAGGAACTGGTCGATGAAAGGACGCAAGACCTGCGCCTGGCCAAGGAGCAGGCGGAAACCGCCAACGTGGCCAAGAGTGCCTTCCTGGCCAACATGAGCCACGAAATCCGGACGCCGCTCAATGCCATCACCGGCATGGTTCATCTCCTGCGGCGCACCAGCCTGAACATGCAGCAAGCGGACAAACTGGACAAGATCGAGAACGCCGGCAACCACCTGCTCGACATCATCAATGCCATTCTCGATCTCTCCAAGATCGAAGCCGGGAAATTCACCCTCGACTCTGCGCCGGTTCACGTTGAAGCCCTCCTGGGCAACATCATCTCGATGCTTGACCAGAAAGCGACGGCCAAAGGACTCCAGCTCCGCACGGAAATCGAGGTCATTCCCCAGCAGCTGGTGGGTGACGCAACGCGACTGCAACAGGCCTTGCTCAACTACGCCGCCAACGCCATCAAATTCACCGAGCGGGGACACGTCACCCTGCGCGTCAAACGCGAGGCTGAGACCGCCGACCATGTCACGCTGCGTTTCGACGTGGAGGATAGCGGGATCGGTATTCCGCCGGCGCAGCTGTCCAAACTGTTCACCGCCTTTGAACAGGCCGACAATTCGACTACCCGCCTGTACGGTGGCACCGGCCTGGGGCTGGCCATCACCCGCAAGCTGGCTGAACTGATGGGCGGTTCGGCCGGGGCGATCAGCACGCCGGGGCAAGGCAGCACATTCTGGTTTTCGGCAACACTGGCCAAGGCTGCACACGAGGGGTGCCATCCGCTCACGAAGATGCCGGCTGTCGCTCAGACACTTGAGCGCGACCATGCCGGGCGACGCATCCTGGTTGCCGAGGACGAACCAATCAATCGCGAGATCGCCCAAATGCTGCTGGAAGATGTCGGACTGGTCGTCGAGCTGGCCGAAGACGGCCAGCAGGCGGTCGACAAGGCATGCGCCGGCGGCTACGACCTGATCCTGATGGACATGCAGATGCCGCGACTGGATGGACTGGAAGCGACCCGGCAGATCCGGCAGCGGTCAACGCAGCCGGATCTGCCAATCCTCGCCATGACCGCCAATGCCTTCGCCGAGGACAAACAGCGCTGCCTGGCCGTCGGCATGAATGACTTCCTCACCAAGCCGGTTGTACCCGAAGTGCTCTACCAGACCCTGCTGCGCTGGCTGGAACGGTCACACGGTGATCAATCGTCCCTGTAAGACGAAGCAGATCGCCAGCCGCAGCGGCCGACTGGCGAGGCGAGCCACGTGCGCGTCGGCACGCACACCTTGTACGAAATCAACCGCCTGCCGCTCGGCGAGGCACAACGCATCCGCCTGAGTCAGCGCCCCGCCGGCCGACAAGCGGCGGTCAGGTCCATCGCCGGCTCGTAAAGCGTCGTCCGGATGTCGAGCAAACCGAGCAAGCTATGAAACACATGGTCGTGATGTGCCGGCTGCGCCGCCCGCTGGCGCAGACAGGCAGCATCCAGAGCCAGTCGTCCGGCCAGCCCGTCCGACAACCACATCAGCATCGGCACCTTGGTCTGATCATCCGGCGCGATCGAATAGGGAATGCCGTGCAGATACAATCCGCGCTCACCCAGCGACTCGCCATGGTCGGAGACATAAAGCAGTCCGGTTTCATGGACCCGATGGCTACGCAGATAAGTCAACATGCTGGCCAGAACGTGGTCGGTGTAGCGAATTGCGTTGTCGTAGGCATTGACGATGCTTTCCTGCGAGCAGCGCGGCAGATCGGGGTCGGCACAAGCCGGCTGAAAGGGCTTGAAGTCATCCGGGGCCCGTTTGAAATAAGCAGGACCATGGTTACCCATCTGATGCAGAACGATCAGTAGATTGCCCGGCGTCTCATCGACAACATGCTGCAAGCGGGTCAAGAGCGCGCCATCGAAACATTCCCCACCGGCGCACAGATTGGGGGAACGCACCGGATCGGGGCGCAAAAATTCGACGCCATCGCACACCCCCTTGCAGCCCGACTGGTTGTCGACCCAGACCACCCGAAAACCGGCACGTGCCGCCACATCAAGGACAGACTCGCTGCTGCGTATCCGGGCCTCGTCATACTGCCGCCGCCCCCAGGGCGAGAACAGACAAGGCAAGGAGGTTTCGGTATTGGTGCCGCAACTGCTCACGTCGGCAAAATTGATAATGCCCGGCGTAGCGGCCAGTTCGGGCGTCGTCTGCCGGGCATAGCCGGACAACCCCCAGTTGGCGGCCCGTACGGTTTCGCCCAGCACCATCACCAAGACCACCGGTTTACCGGCGGTTGCGGCCCAGGTTGGACCTGAGACGGCATCGCCGCCAATCACCTGGCGTGGCAGTTGCGCCGCCCGCGCCTCGCTGCGCGCCAACTGACCGAGCGAATAAATGTAATTGGCCGGCGTCACCAAAAAGCGCAACTCGCGGTTATTGCGCATGCTGCTGGCCAGGTCTTGATAGTTAAGGAAGATCACGCCGAGCAGGGTCAACACGGCCAGGACCAAACTTCCCAGCCGCCAGCCGATGGCCCGCCCCCAGGAGCGTTGCCGGATCTGCAGGCGATGCAGCAGCAACAAGGGCAGGACGGCCCACAACAGAAAACTGGGCAGCAACGACCAGGTCAGCAGATCACGCACTTCGCGCGGGTCGGTGGCCAGCACATTGCGCAACATGCTGGTATCCAGATATACGTTGTAACGGCTCATGTAATGCACGGCAAAGGCCGTGACGACCAACAGCAGGCTGAGCAGGGGCTTGGCCAGCCAGCGGGTCAGCACCAGGCCGAGCAGGATGAAATGCACTGCCGCCAGACCGATGACCAGCGACACTGCCAGCAGCCAGCTGGCCGGTTGCGTCAGGTCGTAACCGGCCAGCATGCCGCGCAAAAACAGCGTGTTGCAAGCCAGGGCAAAAAACAGGCTGGCCAGCAAGGCCAGTCCTTCCAGCGAAATCTGGCGCGGCGCGGCCCATGGCCCACGCTCGCCGGTCCACGGTCGACGCATCGTATGTCCTAAAAACCAGCCGGCCGGCGTGACGCACCGGCCAAAAAGGCGGCCAGTATACCGCTCAGGGCAATTCGACCAAGCGACCTTGTACGGTAAAGAAAATTGCCAGCCGTTGCGGCAAGGGGTCGCTGGCGAACAGGCGAGCATAGCGTGTCAGTTGCGGACGAAAGCTTTCAGCCGTGCGCAGCAGGTCCGCCTCCGCCACCCGGACCGTCTTGTAATCGACAATCCAGCGGCAACCCTCGGCAATGAACACCCGGTCAATGATGTGCTGGCGCACGCTGCCGTGTTCGTCCACCGTTTGCCAGGATTGCTCGGCCGCCGCGGCATCGTGCGGGCCAAGCAGCCAGCGGCCCGACGTCGACGCCAGCGTCGTCCGCAGCGCCTGCAACGCTTCCTCCGCGGCCAGCCGTGCCGGCTGCGGCGCCAGGCCCTGCTGACTCAGCCAGCGCTGCCAGGTCGGCTGCAGGGCGTCCAGGCGACTTATCGGCCAGGCCGCCAGCCCGTGCTGGGCGACCAGTTCAAGCACCCGATGGACCAAGGTGCCGACCACCGCCGCCAGCGGGGCGTGCGTCGATGTCGGCGGCACCAAAGCATCGTGCTCGGCAAAAAGAGGGGCCGGGTCGGATGGCGCCGCCAGAATCTCGGGCACCCCCAACTGCTTGAGGCGACGCAAGGGCGGCGCCAGTGGCAACAGTTCAACCGGCGCCGCGGCACTGCCTGGCACGGCGTTGGCTGCCGAAGCAAATAGCGGCTGGGCCAGCGTCGGCCACAACAAATCAAGAAATGTGCCGCTGGCCGGCGGTCTGAGGCCATCGTCACGCTTGTCGCTGCGGGTGACGGCACCGATCAGGTGCAAATGGCGGATGGCCCGCGTCGCCGCGACATAGAGCAGCCGCTCGTTCTCGTGGCGGGTACGCTCGCTTTCCAGACGGCGCAGGTAATCGTACAAACTGGGCGACGCCGCGTCCTCACCCCGCGCAGGCAGCGGCGCGACCAGCAAACAGGGGGCGCCGTCGGCCAATGCGACCTCATCCCAGCACAACAGCGGGGCATCGTTCTGGCCACTCCCCCGTTGCAGGCCGGGAACGATGACCGTCTCGAACTCCAGTCCCTTGGCCTTGTGGATGGTCATCATCTGCAGCGCATCGCCTTGCGGGTCGGGCGGTGCGTACAACGCCGCGGCCTGCGCGGCCAGCGTCTCCGGGTCCAGTTGCCCGGCCACGGTCAACCGGTCGATCAGGCCAAAAAAAACATCAACATCGGCCAGCGCCGCGGCATCATCCAGCGTTGCCGCACCGCCCAGCATCAACCACACGCCTTCCAACCAGCGACGCAGCGGCTGCCGATCGCGTTCGGCCAGGGCCAGGGCCAGCACAGCGCGCACCTGCAACAGACGTTGCCGCCCCTCGGCGGACAAGGCGGCCAGTCGCTCGTCGTCGTGCATCGCCTGCCACACCGTCTGCCGGCCGGGATGCGCGGCCAAAGCATGCAAATCGGCCAAGGTCAGGCCACACCAGGGAGCGCGCAGCACCGCCAGCCAATGCACCCGGTCGGCCCGATTGGCCAGCGCCCGGAACAAGGTCAACAAATCCTGGACATGCTGACGCTCGGCCAGGCCTTCGATCTCGACTGCCTGAAAGCGCAGGCCGGGAGCTGTCCGCCGAATCTCGGCAACCAGCCCATCGAGATGGCGACGCGCCCGAACCAGCACAGCAATGCGCCCGTCCGGATCCCGCTGGCGTGCCTGCGCGATCAAGCGCAACGCCAGCGTCGCTTCCTGCTGGTGCGCCGCCGCCATCTGATCGTCCACCAGCGGGTGCAGGATGACCTGGGCGCTGGCATCGTCGGGTTTGCTGGCCGTCGATGGGCTATAACTGACCGCCCCCAAGGTCGGCGCATCCGCCGCCGGGAAAACTGCCGGAAAAACCTGGTTGACCCAGTCAACCACGGCCGGCGCCGAGCGGTTGTTGCGATAAAGCCGCAGGTGTTCAAGCGGCACGCCACCCAGGCCGCGCTGGCGCAGCCCCAAAAAGAGACCCACTTCGGCCTTGCGAAAGCGATAGATCGACTGCATCGGATCGCCGACCACGAACACGGTTCGTCCGTCCGCCGGCTGCCAGCCGACCATCAAACGCTCGATCAGGTCCACCTGGCTGGGGCTGGTGTCCTGAAACTCATCGACCAACAAGTGCTGGATGCGGTAATCCAGCGCTTGCGCCAGATCGGTCGGCGCCTCGTCGTCACCGAGCGCCTGGCGGGCACGGGCAGCGATTTCGATAAAATCGACCTCGCCCGCCCCCTGGAAAACCAGCCACAACTGGCCGGCCGCCAGTTTGAGCAAGGCGGCAAAGCCTTCGACCATGGCCCAGGCCGCATCACTCAGCGCCGGCGCCGGCAACTGCGCCAGGGTTTGCAACAGCGCTGGCAAGTCGGGTAAAGCAGACAAGTCGTCTAGCAACTCAGCCATCGCCGCCTTGTGCGGCTTGGCTGCCGTATCGGCGGGAAAACCGATGCGCTTGTCGAGCTTTTGCCGCAGGCTGCCGCTGCTGGTCAGCAACAGCCGGCAGACGGCCTGCCACTGCGGCAAATCCTCCACCACCGGCCGCAAGGGCTGCTGCCAGTCGGCCAGGGGGTCCAGCACGCCGGGCACCTGTGCCGCAGCAAAACGGGCCAAGGGCATCAAGCGCTGCTGCCAATCAACGCCGAGCGGCGCACAGCAACGCCGCAGGTCAGCCGCCAGCAACTCGCCAAAACCCGCCGTCACTTCGTCACGCAAATCTTGGCCGGTCAGGCGCAGGGCATGGCGCAACCACTGATCGCGCCGGCCCAGCATATCGACCAGCAAACGCTCCAGACGACCGGCATCGTTATCCAGGGCGGCCAGGGCCGTCGCCACCACGCCAGCGGCCGGGCCGTCGTCCTCCAGCATGGTCAGCGTCTGGCGGGCGGCCAGCAGGTACAAGGCTTCGGCCTCGTCGCTAACCGCCGGCTGCCGGCCGAAACGGGACAAAAAGGGCATCTGCCGAGCCAGGCCAGCGCATAAGGCATCCAGCGTTGTGATGCGCAGGCGACCGGGATGATCGAGCAAGCCCCAATGCCGTTCGTCATCGCGCGCCAGCACGGCCCGCGCCCAGCGCCGGGTTTCCTGCTTATGCGCTGGCAGATCGTCCGCCGCTGGCTGCCTTGCCGCCGTCAGACTGCCGAGAATCCGGTCGCGCATTTCGGTCGCCGCCTTGTTGGTGAAGGTCAGCGCCAGCACCTCCTCCGGCGCATCGACCACGGCCAGCAGGCGCAGATAACGCTGCGTCAGCAATTCGGTCTTACCAGCACCGGCCGGCGCCTCAACGATGAACGAGGCCAGCGCCAGCGCCCGCTGCCGGGCCTCGGCATCCCTCTGCAAACGGTCGACCGGCCAATTCATCGCAAAATCACTTCCTGGCCGCCGTCGACCGCGAACCATCCCAGGCTTGCAAATGTGCTTGCGGCAATTCCCTAACCTCGCCCAGCCGGCGCGGCCACGGCGCGGCAGCCAGCAGCGGACGCGGCAATTCATCACGACCACGACGCGCCGCCGCCAGGGAAGCAAAACGCCCGTACAACAAGGTGTGCCAGGTCTGTCCATCGCGGACAAAATCCAGGATCAGCAGCGGGCGCCGGAAAGCATGCGCCGCCGCCAGCGCCATCACTTCCGAACGCTGCCGGCTGGCCAGCAATTGCAGGCTGTAGCTGTCATCTGGCCAGCCGACAGTCGCCTGACTCGCCTTCACTGGCCGCGCTGGCGTGGCCGTCACAGCGCTCGGCAGGGCCGGGCTGAACGTCAATTTTGGAGTCGCCGCCCCTTCTTCCGGACTCTCAGTCGGGGCGGCCGCACGCGGCACAGACCGGGGTACAGGCTCTGGCGCAGGTTCGGCTACAGGTTCGGCTACAGGTTCGGCTACAGGTTCGGCTACAGGTTCGGCTACAGGTTCGGCTACAGGTTCGGCTACAGGTTCGGCTACGGGGGTCGGTGCGGCAAGCTGCGTCTGGGCTTGGACCAGTAGTTTGCTGTTCGGCGTGCTGGCAGGCCGCAGCGGGGCTTTCAGCTCATCCTGGCGAGCCAGTTCGGCCACCCGCGCCGCCGCCGGTGCATAACCAAGCACGGCCGCCCGGCGATAAAAACCGAGCACCTCATCAGCCGGTTGCAGTTTGATCAACTTGGCGCGTAACAACTCGGCCAGGTTGTACAGAGATTCGGCGTGATCGCGCTGGGCGGCCTGGCGCCACCAATACCCGGCCTGCACGTAATCCTGATCGAACAGGTTGTAATAATTGCCCAGATTGAATTGTGCTTCGCGGTGCCCCCCCTGGGCCGCACGTCGCAAATAGGCCAGGCCCATGGTGTTGTTCTGCGGCACACCTTCCCCGGCAAAATGGCGCAAGGCTTGGGCAAACAAGTCATCCGGCACTTCCGGGCTCATCCCCTGCAGCGTGGCCGGCGTCTTTGCCTGAGGCGCCTGTAAGCCCTGGGCCGCCAGCCCGCTCACGGCATGAAGACTCAACAACAGCGAGCAGATCCCTTTTTGCCAAACCCTCTTCATTCCCCCTCCTCTCGATTTTGTTGCGCCTGCCAGCGCCGGCCTTCGGCCAGGCGCAGCAAGGGCAGTACCTCGCAATACTGCAGTCCGGCCAGATCATGCACCACGACGCCCGCCTCGCCGTTCGCCACTTCACGAGCAATCGCCCGTAACTGTCTCTGCCAATGCGCGATGACCGCCGGCCAGTCGGCGAACACCGCCGCCGGAAAGATTTTCTGCCGGGCGTCACCAATGCCCGGCACACCCGGCAGACGGTCCTTGACATCGCAGACACCGACAAAAGCCGAGCCATCGATGCGCACCTTGGCAAAAGCCACCCCCGCAACCTGATCAGCCAGCAAGGCGGCATAAATCGGCAACTGCGGCTCGGTCAGCCGCTCTCGGCCCCAGTTGGCGGTATCGATCGCCTGCCCGGTCTTGTAGTCAATGACCAGTTGCGCGCCATCCGCCAGGCGGTCGATACGGTCGATGACCATACGCACGGCAATGCCTTCGATATCAACCACCGCCTCGCGCTCGCGGGCGATGACCGTAAAGGCTTGCGGTCGGGCCATTTCAACGTCCAGCCAACGGTCGACCAATTGCCGCAGCCGGGCCGCCTCCAATGTGCGGAAACGCTGCGGCAAGGGGGCTTGCCGGTCATCCTCGAAGGCCAGCAAGCCGGCCTCGACCGCACGCTCGATCGTCGCTACCCGGCCAGCCGCCGACAGGGCCTGCAGTTGTGCCGACGATTGCAACTCACCCCACACATGCTCCAGCACCCGATGCAGCAACGAGCCGCGCGCACTGGGCGGCAAGCCTTCCTGCGGCGCGTCGAGAGCCCGGGCCGCCAGCCGGTACTGGTAGAAAGCCCAGGCCGGACAAATGGCTTGCGCCCGCAACAAGGCGCTACCCCCTTCGACCCGCTCGCCTGGCGTCAGCGGTGGTGCCTGGGCATCGTCCAGCCACTGGCAGGCGCTGCCTGCCGCTTCTTCGGTCAAGCGGGCAGCCAGGGTTTTGACACGCACCGTGCAGTCGACCGCAGCCGGCAAGCCAGACAGCAGCGGGCTGGGCCGCAGCAGCCGGTTACCCTCGGCCCGGGCGTAGGAAAAGTGGGTTTCGGCGGCGGCCAGGAGCAGGCGGGCGTGCACCCGGCGCGCAAAATCCAGCTCGACCTCGGCGCTGGCATGGGCCGAACCGGCCGCCCGCTGCGCCTCAACCGGCAACAAGGGGTTGGGTCGTGGCGCCGGCGGCCAGACATCGTCATTCATGCCCAGCACCCACAGGCCATCGAATTGCAGGCCGGCACTTTCCAGTACACCCAGCACCTGGATGGCCGGTTGCCCCCGGGTTTCTGGCTGAAAAACGCGTTGCAGACACAAGGCCCGCAAGCGGGCCAGGGCTTCTGCCTGGCTCAACGGCCCCAACAAGACGTCGTAACGCCCCAGGCCAGACAGGAGGTCGTCAAATGCGTGTCGAGCCTGGTACTCATGGCTGGACAAGGGACGCTCGCCCGGCCAGGCAAAACCGGCCAGCGCCTGCTGAAATTGTTCGCCCCACTGGCTAGGCAACAGGCGCCTCTCGGCCTCAGCCAAGTGCCCGCAACCGGCGGCCAAGGCAGCCACCGTGCCCGGACACGCCAGCTCACCGCGCCCGGCCAGGCGGTCGGCCAGGCGGATCAAGGCCCGCACCGAGGTCAAATAAGGCAGGTCGCGGCGCATCCGGGCAGCCAGTTGGGCCCGACCATCAGCCTCCCCCTCGGCCAACGACCAGAAGCCCCCCAGCAACAGGGTCGACAGCCGTGACTGCTCGATTTTCCGACGTCCCGCCGCCAGGGCCAGCAGGCTGAGCGCCGTCGCTACCAGCGGCCGTTCGGCCAATGGCTGACCGAGCGAGAAATTGAAACAGCGTGGCAACTCGCCCGCCTCGGGCCGCAAGCTGGCCGGGTGCAAGGCATCGCCGAGCAGATAGGCCAGGCGGTCGCGCACGCTAGCCAGGTCGGGGACAACAATCCCCAGGCGAGCCGACGGCTGGCGAGCCAGCCAGGCGGCGGCCCAGGCCACGGCGGCATGACACTCGGCCTCACGATCAGGGGCTGCCCACACCGCGATTTTTTGCCCGGCCGGCGGGTCGACCGCAGCCGGCAAGACGGTACAGCCCCGCTCGGCCAGCACCGCAAACAAGCGCTCTTCCAAGCCGGTCAGACGGTCAAAGCCGTGTAGAACAATCTGCGCCGGCACGGCCAAATGCCCGTTCGCCAAGGCCTCCAGCACGCACATTTCCAGGCCCGCTGGATCAATCCACCCGGCCGCCTGACAACGTCGCTCAAAAGCGGCCTGCCAGTCAGCAAACAACCGGGCTTCATCACTTCCCTGCCCGACTGCCAAGCGCCAGCGTCGACACAGCCCCTGCGCCTCCATGGCGGTCGCCGCCAGGCCAGGGGCATCAAATAACGGTGACTGGTCGGCCAGCGAGGCCTCGATCACCTGCGTCCACAGCACCTGCTCGGCATCGCCATCCAGCGGCAAGGGCAAGGCCATGCCGGATAGCAGGGCCTCGTCAGCCAGCGCCGCCAGCCACTGGCGCAAGGTCAATACCTGCGGCGTCAACCAGGGTTGCGCCACATCGTCCGGCAAGGCACTGCGCCTGGCTTGTGCCAGGCGCGTCGTTGCGCAGAGATGCAGCACCTCGCTCACGGCGTCCCGATAAACAGGAAAAGGTTGGAAATGCCGGTGGCCGAAAAACCAAAGCCAACATAGGTCGGGCCCAGCGGTGTTTCACCACCGATATAAAACGCAGTGGAGTCAATCCAGCCAGTACGCGTCGTTTCGGTAAACCGGCGGCCGGCGCGCGCGCCTTCGACAATGAATCCCAGGCGCATGTCGCCGCGCAAGCCCAGGGGCAGGGTACCGATGATCTGCTCGGCACTGAGACCGACGTAACGCAGGTCGTCGCCCTGCAACTGCTGCGAGCTCAAGGCGGTCATGTTCTTGAAACCACCCAGCACAGCAGCATCAAAAACCGGCAACTGGCCGCGCAAGGCGCCGGCATAGCCTAGGCGGGCACCAAACACCGTCTTGCCCCAGGAAAACGCCGATCGCAGGTCCACATCGGTCCGCGCATAGCCCTGGCCGGGCGAATCGAAATACGCCAGGCTGGCCGCCCAGCCCCGGGTCGGGAAATGCATGCGATCAAACTGGTCGAAATCGATACTGGCGCGCCAGCCGCCGTAAGTCACACCGGACTGCGGCAGGCCGGGATTGCCGATTTCCGGGTGATAGGTCCAGCGCCGCTGCTGCCAGCCGAGTCGAAGCGGCCCCAGGACCCCGACATTACGCCCCAGGCCGACAGTCAGGCTGCTCTCGTTGCGGTAATACAGCGCCGTGCGAGCATCGTTTTCAAATACGCCGACCCGCTGTCGCTCGACCCCTAACCGACTTTCGGCAAACCAGCGCTGCGCGACATCCAGCGGTTGGTAATAATGAACCCCCAGCCGCGATGCCGTACCGAACTCGCCGGTATAGACCAACTCGCCGCCCAGTGCATTGAGCCAGGTTTGGTGATAAGCCATGCGCAGCCCAAAGATCGAGCCCTGACTGGTGTCGGCCTGCAGATTGACGCCGAAGCGTAAATAATCTGGCCCCCAGCGCTTTTCCTGCGGCATGACACGCAAGGTGGTCCGCTGTGCCTGACTGAGGACGGTGTAATCGACACTTTCGTAATAACCGTCGCCATACATGCGCAGCAAGTCGCGGTTGATCTGCGTCGGCCGGATGGTTTCACCGACGGAAGCCTGCAAATGGCGCTCGATCACTGCCGGGTTGACCCGCTGCAGACCGACGATCTCGACGGCATCAATTTTCGGCGACACCCCGCGCGAGCTAGCAATGCTCGCCCACCAGCGGGCGTAGTCAGCCTCCGGTAGCGACCAGGCGGCCAATTGCGCCCGCGCCGCCTCGGCCGCCAGCCGCCCCCGTGCCGCGGCTTCGTTGTGCTGATCGAAATCGCCCGGTCCGACTCCGGTCAACTCGGGGGTGATCAGCACATCACCCGGCCGCAAAGTAGCCAGTGAGCGCTGCACGTTCTGCTCGGTCAAAATGGCGATCATCTGCGTCGACACCGAGAGCAGTGAGCCGACCTCTTCAGCCTTGAGCAGTGGCGAACCGACATTGACAGCAATCACCACATCGGCCTGACAGCGCGTTCGCACCTCAGCCACCGGCAGGTTGTCAACCAAACCCCCATCGACCAGCTTGCGCCCCTGGTGCTCGACCGGCGCCAGCAAGCCGGGGACCGACATGCTGGCCCGCATCGCCGTGGTCAGCGCACCGTCGCGAAACACCACGGCTTCGCCGGTGCCGATATCCGTTGCCACCAGCGACAGCAGTAACGGCAATTGTTCGATGTTGCGCTCACCCTGATTGGCGCGCACCAACTGGTTAAAGAACAGCTTGATCTTCTGACCATTGACCACCCCACCCTGCAGGCGGACCCCATCAAAGCCGACACCGCTCTCGGAGCCCGGCAGGTACTGGCGGGAAATAGCCTTGTTGCGATAACTCATCTCCGAGTAGTCAGGATTGTCGATGAAAATATCCTGCCAATCGGCTGCGGCCAAGTTGGCACGCATCGCCTCCGGTGCCATGCCCGCGGCCCACACGCCAGCAACCAGCGCCCCCATGCTGGTCCCCGCCACGCAATCGACCGGCACCCGCAACTCGCGCAGCACTTCGAGCACCCCGATATGCGCTGCCCCGCGCGCCCCGCCGCCACCCAGCACCAGACCAATGCGCGGCCGCGCTTCAGCAGCCAGTGCCGACCAGGACAAACTCACCGCCAGCAGCAGGGAAGCAAAGCGAACAATAGAGAGGGGGGACATGAAAACCGGACAGCAAAATGTAAAAAAGCCCTGCCAGGGGGCAGGGCTCGATCGGATACAGCGGCCGATTATTTGGTGCCGATGACTTCGATGTCAACGCGACGGTCGGCTTGCAGGCATTCGATCAGGGCTTTGGTCTTGGCATTGCCCTTGCACTTGCCGCCGGTCACCGGCTGGGTTTCACCCTTGCCTTCGGTGTAAACGCGGTTGGCTTCGACGCCCTTGGCCACCAGATATTCCTTGACCGCGGCAGCGCGCT
>JAQTXC010000051.1 GCA_028689015.1 Dechloromonas sp.
TGACCAGGTTTTCGCGATTGCCGGCATACGTCAGCGCGTCGAGATTGATGACCGGCTCGTCATTTTGTGCCAGCCAGTCGAGAACAAAATTGCTGCCGATAAAGCCGGCACCGCCGGTAACCAAAATAGCCATTTTAAAATTTAACTTTTAAATTCAATTATTTACAAAACACCAGCCGGGCCAGGGAGGGCGCCACCGAGCCCGTAGATTGTGCAAGTTTGCCATTTTCATAGCAAATGATAAAGAAATATCTTGCGCTGCAACATACAGGCATATAAAGCTATGCACAAAGTAATAGTTTCCTCGCAAGACTCGCTCGATTGCGGGCTGCGCTCGCAATGACGAGAGCGCTTGGGGATTGGATGCTTGCACAATGGGGCGCGGTGTACGGGATGCCCGCAGAGCGGGTTTGGGGGGTTAGGCCTTGGTGAAGAGGGAATTGTCTAAGCCGCTGTCACCGGCCAGCACTGTTTCGGTATAGGCGGCGGCCTGGGGGAGGCATTGGTCGGCGTAGAAGCGGGCGGTGGCGATTTTCTGGCGGTAGAAAGGGTCGTTGTTGCCTTGGGCGAGATGGCGGCTGGCGGCCAGGGCGGCCTGAGCCATCATCCAGCCGCCGGTGACGGTGACCGCCAGGTGCAGGTAAGGGACCGCTGCGGTCAACACGCTGGCCGGACTGGTTTTGGCGTTGGCGGCGAGCCAGTCGGTGGCGGTGCCCCAGGCTTTGAGGGCGTTGGCAAGTTTTTGGCCGATCACGTGCAGGTCATGCCCGTCGGCTGCAGCCAGCGCGGCGACGGTGGCGTGAATGTCCTTGAAAACGATTTGGGCGGTGGCGCCCTGGTCACGCATCAGTTTGCGGAACAGGAGGTCGTTGGCCTGGATGCCGGTGGTGCCTTCGTAAATGGTGGTGATGCGGGCGTCGCGCCAGTGCTGGGCGGCGCCGGTTTCTTCGATGAAACCCATGCCCCCATGAATCTGGATGCCGAGTGACGCGACGTCGATGCCCATTTCGGTGCCCCCCCCTTTGACGATGGGGATCATGAACTCAGCCAGATAAAGGGCCTTTTTTGCCGCGGCGGGGTCGTCGACCGCGTGCGCCGTGTCGAGCAGGCCGGCGGTGTAGTAAGCCAGTGCGCGCCCAGCTTCAACACGCGATTTCATGAGCATCAGCATGCGGCGGATGTCCGGGTGATGGTCGATACTGACCAGGGCTTCACCGGTCAGCGCATCGCGCCCTTGTTGGCGGTCGCGGGCGTAGGCCAAGGCTTGCTGGTAGGCCCGTTCGCCCAGCGCAATGCCTTGCAGGCCAACGCCGAGCCGGGCTTCGTTCATCATGATGAACATATATTCGAGGCCACGATTGGCTTCGCCGAGCAGGTAGCCGACGGCGCCCTCGCCGTGCTCGCCATAGGCCATGACGCAGGTTGGGCTGGCGTGAATGCCCAGTTTATGTTCGAGCGAGACGCACCAGGCATCGTTACGCGCACCGAGCGTGCCGTCGCCATTGACCAGGAATTTGGGGACCAGGAACATCGAGATGCCTTTGACCCCGGCCGGCGCATCGGGCAGGCGGGCGAGCACAAGATGGACGATGTTGTCCGTCATGTCGTGGTCGCCGTAGGTGATGAAGATTTTCTGGCCAAAGACCCGATAGCTGCCGTCGGCCTGCGCTTCGGCGCGGGAGCGGATCAGGGCCAGATCGGAGCCCGCTTGCGGTTCGGTGAGGTTCATGGTCCCGGTCCACTGGCCGGTGACCATTTTTCCCAGGTAGATGGCTTTCAGTTCGTCGCTGGCGCAGGTCAGCAGGGCCTCGACGGCGCCGGTGGTCAACAAGGGACCGAGCGAAAACGACAGGTTGGCGGCGCAGACCATTTCCTTGACGGCCATGGCGAGCGCATCCGGCAGGCCCTGACCGCCAAATTCGACCGGCGAGGCAATGCCGTTCCAGCCCGCATCACAAAAGGCACGGTAGGCCGCCGTCCAACCCGGTGGCGTCACCACCCCGTTGGCGCCGATCGTGCAGCCGTGCTGGTCACCAACGCGGTTGAGCGGCGCCAGCACTTCGCTGGTGAAGCGGGCCGCTTCAGCCAGAATGGCATCGGCCATATCCGGCGTTGCTTCTTCGTAACCCGGCAACTGGGCAATGGCCGGCAAACCGGCAATTTCATCCATGACAAAGCGCATGTCCTGGATCGGCGCGTGGTAGGTATGCATCAGGGAGATCTCCTGTCAGTCGTTAGGTTTTAGCCTTCATTGGCCGGGGAAGTGCTGAGGGGTTCGTCATCGCAAGGCGCGGCTAGCAACAGCGCCCTGGCTTGTCGATACTCAGCCTTCATCGTGGCAACGATCTCGCCGGCCGGCTGGATGGCATCGATGGTGCCGACGCCCTGCCCGGCGCCCCAGATATCCTTCCAGGCCTTGGCGTCGCGACTGCTGCCAAAACGCATGGCCGTCTTATCCTTGACCGGCAGGTCGTTCGGGTCCAGCCCGGCAGCGACGATGCTTGTGGTCAGGTAATTGCCATGAACGCCGGTGAAATACGGCGTGTAAATCACATCCTTGGCCTTGGCGTCGAGAATGGCCTGTTTGTAGGCGTCGACCGCGTTGGCCTCGCGGCTGGCGATGAAACGCGTGCCGATATAGGCGAAATCGGCCCCCATGGCCTGGGCGGCGAGAATGGCCCGGCCGTTGGTAATGGCGCCGGACAAGGCGATCGGACCGTCGTAGAACTTGCGGATTTCGCCGACCAGCGCGAATGGGCTGAGCGTGCCGGCATGCCCGCCAGCCCCGGCACAGACCAGGATCAGCCCGTCGACCCCGGCTTCCAGCGCCTTTTCGGCATGCCGCACACTGATCACGTCGTGAAAGACCTGGCCGCCGTAGGCATGTACCTGCGGCACGATCGCCGTTGGCGCCGACAGGCTGGTGATGATCAGCGGCACTTCATGCTGGATGCACAAGGCCATGTCATCGGCCAGCCGTTCGTTTGACGGGTGGATGATCTGGTTGACGGCAAACGGCGCAGCCTGCGGATCGGCGGCTAGTTCGCGCTTGATGCGGGTCAGCCAGTCATCGAGCACGGCCTGCGGCCGGGCATTGAGCGCCGGAAACGAGCCGATGACACCACTCTTGCACTGGGCGATGACCAGATCCGGGTTAGAGACGATGAACATTGGCGCGCAGATGACGGGCAGCGTCAGATTTTTGTTGAGTGCGGCGGGAATGGCCATCAGCCTTGCTCCTTGAGGGCGCGACGCAGGATCTTGCCGACGTTGGTACGCGGCAGGTCGTCGCGGAATTCGACGTGTTTTGGAATCTTGTAACCGGTGAGTACACCTCGGCAATGTTCGATCAGCGCTGGGGCGGTCAGGTTCGGGTCCTTGCGGACAACGAAAACCTTGACCGCCTCGCCCGAGTGCTCGTCCAGCACGCCGATCGCCGCGACGTCGATCACCCCCGGATGCATGGCGACAGCTTCCTCGACTTCGTTCGGATAAACATTGAAGCCGGAGACCAGAATCATGTCTTTTTTGCGGTCGACCAGGAAAACGTAGCCTTGAGGATCAACGTAGCCCATGTCGCCGGTACGCAGGAAGCCATCCGGATGAAAGACATGCGCCGTTTCTTCCGGGCGTTGCCAATAGCCCTTCATCACCTGCGGGCCGCGGATGCAGATTTCACCGACCTGCGTCGACGTCACTTCCAGGCCGTAATCGTCGCGAATCGAGACCTCCGTCGAAGAAATCGGCAGGCCGATGGCACCGTTGAATTCATGCATGTCCAGCGGGTTGATGGTTGCCGCCGGCGAGGTTTCGGTCAGGCCATAGGCCTGCAACAGCGGCACGCCCACGGTCTTCAGCCAGCGCTCGGCCACTGGCGCCTGCACGGCCATGCCGCCACCCAGGGTCACCCGCATGGTCGAAAAATCGAGTTGGGCAAAATCCGGATGATTCAAAAGGGCGTTAAAAAGCGTGTTGACCCCGGTCACCACCGTCACCGGATACTTCGACCATTCCTTGATGAAACCGGGAATGTCGCGCGGATTGGCGATCAGCAGATTCTGCGCACCGATCATCAGGAAGGTCAGGCAGTTCGCCGTCAACGCGAAGATGTGATACAGCGGCAAGGCGGTCAGGATCAATTCCTGGCCATCGCGCACCACCGGCTTGATCCAGGCATGCGCCTGCATGACGTTGGACGCGATGTTGGCGTGGGTCAGCATGGCGCCCTTGGAGACGCCGGTCGTGCCGCCGGTGTACTGCAGGAAGGCAATGTCGTCCTGGGTCAGCAGCACGGGCCGAAGCGACTGACGACGCCCGGCAGCCAGGGCAGCCTTGAAATTGATCGACCCCGGCAGCGTCCACGCCGGCACCAGTTTCTTGACATGGCGGACCACGGCATTGACCAGCAAACCCTTGAGGCCCAGCATTTCCCCCATCGGCGTGACCAGTACATGCTTGATGGCGGTACGGCCGATCACCTGCTGCAGGATGTTGGCGAAGTTCTCGACGATGACGATGGCGACAGCCCCGGCATCCTTCAACTGGTGCTCCAGTTCGCGCGGCGTGTACAAGGGGTTGCAATTGACCACCACGCAGCCGGCGCGCAGCGTGCCGAACAGCGCCACCGGGTACTGCAGCAGGTTGGGCATCATCAGCGCCACCCGGTCGCCCTTCTGCAGCCCCAGCGACTGCAGCCAGCCGGCAAAGGCCCGGCTATCCTCGTCCAGTTGCCGATAGGTCATGGTCTTGCCCATGCTGATGTAGGCCACCTGGTCGGCGAATTTGCGGCAGGCCTCCTCAAAGAGGGCGACCAGCGATGGAATATGGTCGATGTCGATGTCAGCCGGCACGCCTTGTGGATAGCTTTTCAGCCAGATCTTGTCCATGGTTGTCTCCTCCATTCCGACTTATTGACCGAGCATTGCCTTCTTGAGCGAGGCATCGGCTTGCGGTTTCAGGGTGGCCAGTTCGGCCGGACTGTGGTTGTCGCGCAGACCGACCAGGGCAGTCTGGCACAAGCAAGACGCTGTAATCATGAGTTGTCTCCTCCACCGCTCTTTTGTCGGTAGTAGTGTTTGTCGGCAATATAGACCGTGCGTTCCACCACGGTATACACCACCCCGTGCCTGTCCTTCAGCTCGACCGTATAGGTTCGCTCCAGTTCGGGCTGTCCGGCGAGTTGCCGGCGAATCCAGGCCAGTTCCTCGTCGGCCAGCGTGAAATCGGCAAACAGCGTGGTATAGCCGGGTTTGCGGTAGCGGATGCTGGCCGCCTTGTCCCAGACAATGTACCCAGGGCCCAGCGCCGCCATCAGCATCATCGGATGCGCCCCATCGGTGATCGCGAACAGCGAACCACCGTACAGCGAGCCAACGATGTTCTTCGTCTTCCACGACAGCGGCAGGGCAACGCGAATATGACGCAGGTCCTGCGCCACATGCACGACGCGCCCGCCAGTGCCGCGAAAGGCCGGATGCAGGTTGAAGCCCAGGCGCACCATGCGGGCACGCCACGCAGGCGACAACTTGGCAAGCCAGGCGGGTTTCATCGTTTTTCCCGGTTTCTCACGGTCGACCGTCAGATTCGTTCAAAAATGCCGGCGGCGCCCATGCCGGTGCCGATGCACATGGTTACCATGCCGTACTTGCCGCCGGTGCGTTGCAGGCCATGCACCACGGTGGCGGTACGGATGGCACCGGTGGCGCCGAGCGGATGGCCGAGGGCGATGGCGCCGCCGAGCGGATTGACCTTGGCCGGATCGAGCCCCAGCTCACGCATCACCGCCAGCGACTGCGCAGCGAAGGCTTCGTTGAGCTCGATCCAGTCGAGGTCGTCCTGCGTGATGCCGACCTGCGCCAGCACCTTGGGAATCGCGGCGATCGGGCCGATGCCCATGATCTCCGGCGCGACGCCGCCGACGGCATAGCCGGCGAAACGGGCGAGCGGCGTCAGGTTATGTTCCTTCAGCACCTTTTCCGAAACCAGCATCACCGCACCGGCGCCATCGGACATCTGCGACGAGTTGCCGGCGGTGACCGAACCGCGCACGTTGAACACCGGCTTCAGCTTGCCGAGTTTCTCCAGGCTGGAATCCGGACGCGGACCTTCGTCGTTATCCACCACGCGCTCGACCAGGCGGACGACGCCGCTGTCCAGATCGGGCAGGCTGGCGCGCACCGTGTAGGGCGAAATCTCCGCCTTGAAATGGCCGGCGGCAATCGCCGCGCAGGCCCGGCGGTGCGATTCAACCGCGAAGGCATCCTGCGCTTCGCGCCCAATCCGCCACTGCGCCGCCACTTTTTCGGCAGTCAGCCCCATGCCGTAAGCAATGCCGACATTTTCATCCGTGAAAATCGCCGGATTCATCGCCATCTTGTTGCCCATCATCTGCGGCATCACGGTCATCGACTCGGTGCCGGCGGCAATCATCACGTCGGCCAGGCCGAGGCGGATCTGGTTGGCGGCATCGGCCACCGCCTGCACGCCGGAGGAGCAAAAGCGGTTGATCGTCAGCCCCGGCACGGTGACCGGCAGCCCCGCCAGCAGCAAGCCGATGCGGGCGACATTCATGCCCTGCTCGCCTTCCGGCATGGCACAGCCGACGATGACATCGCCAATCAGCACCGGATCAATGCCCGGCACCTGCGCCACCACCGACCTGATGGCGTGCGCCAGCATGTCATCCGGCCGCACGTGCTTGAACGCGCCGTTCTTCTTGGCCACCGGCAGACGGGTGGCGGCAACGATGTAGGCGTCTTGAATCTGTTTGCTCATTTTTCTATGTCTCCTCGCCGGCTCAGTTTCTGAGCGGTTTGCCGGTATCGAGCATGTGCTTGATCCGGGCCTGGGTCATGGGGTCCTTCAGCAGGTCGACGAACAACCGGCGCTCGACGGTGATCAGCCATTCTTCGTCGACCCGGCTGCCGGTTTCGATCTCGCCGCCACAAAGGGCGATGGCGGCCGACTTGGCAACCTTGTAGTCATGCGCCGAGATCATCCCGCCTTCCTTCATGTTGACCAGCATCATCTCGAAAGTGGCGATCCCGGTTTTGCCGGCAACCGGGATGTTGCGTGCCCTCAGCGGCGGCGCGTAACCGGCCTCGGCCAGCGCTCGCGCTTCCTTGATGGCGACAAAAAGCAGTTCGTGCGCGTTAAAGAGAATACTGTCCGTCGGCTTGGCAAAGCCGTAATCGACCGCTTCGACCGCGCTCTTGGCGACCTTGGCCAAGGCGATGGTCTGAAACACCGGCTGCAGGTAGTTGAACACCTCGCCTGGCGTTGCCGATTGCGCCGCCCACTCGGCGGCACGCACGGCAAATTCCTTGCAGCCGCCACCCGCCGGAATCAGGCCGACCCCCGCTTCGACCAGGCCGACATAGCTTTCCAGCGCCATGACCCGCTTGGCGGCATGCATGACGAACTCGCAACCGCCGCCCAGCGCCATACCCTGCACCGCAGCCACCGTCGGCACCTGCGCATACTTCAGGGTCTGCGAGGCGCGCTGGAATTTCTCCACCGTGCGTTCGAGCAGGTCGAACTGCCCCGCCGCCAGCGCCTCGGCCACCTGTGCCAGGTTGGCGCCAACAGCAAACGGCGCTTCATGCCAGACGACGACGCCGTCCAGCGTGCTTTCGGCCTGACGCACAGCAGCGATCACGCCATCCAGCACCTCGTCGCCGATGGTGTGCATTTTGGACTTGAAAGAAAGGATGCCGATCTTGCGGTCGACCGCGGGCAGGCACCACAAACGCACACCGTCGTTTTCATAAAGCGTTTCGCCAGATTTTTCCGGTGTGGCGGCGCTTTCGCCAAGCACGCGCTCGGGAAAAAGTTGACGCTGATAGACCGCCAGGGTCGACCGCGCGATGTAAGCATTTTTGCTGGCTGAATACGAGCCCTCGGCCGTATGCACACCGCTGCGCCCGACTTCCAGCGCCCAGGCCGGCAGCGCGACATTGCTCATGGCACGGCCGGCGGCGATGTCGGCAGCAATCGCCTGGGCGATGTCGGCCCAGCCGGCGCCCTGCCAGGTTTCAAATGGCCCCTGCGCCCAGCCAAAGCCCCAGCGCATCGCCAGATCGAGGTCGCGGGCATTGTCGGCAATGTGTTCGAGCTGCACTGCGGCATAGTGAAAAATGTCGCGAAAAATCGCCCACAGGAACTGCGCCTGCGGATGTGACGAGGTACGTAAGGCGGCAAATTTTTCAGCCGGGTTTTTGATCTTCAGAATGGCGGCGACCTCGTCGGCGACGTCGCTGGCTGAAGCACGGTAAGCCTGTGCCGCCAAGTCGAGCACCTGGATTTCCTTGCCCTGCTTCCTGAAGATGCCGCAGCGCGTCTTCTGGCCGAGCGCGCCCTGGCCAATCAGCGCGGTCAACCACGCCGGGCTCTGAAAATGGGTATGCCACGGATCGTCCGGCAGCGTGTCCTGCATCGTTTTGACGACGTGCGCCAGCGTGTCGAGGCCGACAACATCGGCGGTGCGGTAGGTAGCACTTTTCGGACGACCGATTTTTGGCCCGGTCAGCGCGTCGACCGTATCAAAGCCCAGCCCGAAGGCCTGCGTGTGATGCATGACCGCCAGAATGGAAAACACCCCGATGCGGTTGGCGACGAAGTTGGGCGTATCCAGCGCCCGGATGACGCCCTTGCCGAGGCGCGAAGTCAGCCAGGTTTCCAGCGCGTCGAGCGTGCCGGCATCGGTGCTGTGCGTGCCGATGATCTCGACCAGGTGCATGTAGCGCGGCGGGTTGAAGAAATGGATACCGCAGAAACGCGGCCGGATGGCGTCCGGCAGGCCCTGCGCCAGCGCGTTCATCGACAGGCCGGAGGTGTTGGAGGCAACAATCGCGGTCGACGACAGGAATGGGCCAATTTTCCCGTAGAGATCGGCCTTCCAGTCCATGCGCTCGGCGATGGCTTCGATCACCAGATCGCACTCGGCGAGCACGGGCAGATGCTCTTCGTAATTGGCCGCATCGATAAACTGCAGTTTGGCCTTGCTGGCCAGCGGTGTCGGCTCCAGCTTTTTCAGGCCAGCCAAGGCCTGATTGACGATGCCGTTCTTGTCACCCTCCTTTGCCGGCAGGTCGAACAACACCACCGGCACATTGGCGTTGGCCAGGTGGGCGGCAATCTGTGCCCCCATCACGCCAGCACCCAATACCGCCGCTTTTTTAACAATCAGCTTGTTCAAAACGTGTCTCCTTCCAGGGTCTATTTTTGTGCGTCGTTAAATTAAAACGAACGTATGAATTATAGGCCGGCAAAACCGTGGGTCAAGGATTTTTTGGCGGTTTTTCGGCAGCGATGGCGCTGCTGGCGGCTGATTCAGCCGCCCCGCTCCCCGCAGACCAGCGCGCCCCATCCTGCGCAGCAGGCGGACAAAAACCCCGGATCTGCCGGGGTGTAAGAACAAGCGAGGACAGGGTCAATCAGAAGTTGTGATTGACCTGCAACGAGAACAAGTCGGCCCGGGTGGTGAAATCACCGCGCACGGTTTGCAAGGTGGCGGTTTCAGCCGTGTTCATGACCGCGCGCGCGGTCGACGAATCCTTGAAGAAAATATGGGCGTAGCCGAAATCGAGCGAGGTGTTCTTGGTCATCGCCCAGCGAGCCCCGAAGGCCAGCCAGGTGCGGTCGGAATCGGGCACGGTCATCGTCCGGCTGGCATCGTCCGGCACGGGCGTCTGGTCGTAGGCAACACCGGCACGCAGGTTCCAGCGATCATTCAACTGGTACTTGGCCCCCAGGCCAAAACGCCAGCTATCGTGAAAGTTGTAACGCAAGGGGGCCGAGGCCGGCGCGCCGCTGCTGGCCACGAGGGGGACCAGCGCATTGACCGAACTCCAGCCGGTCCACGTGGCGTCGGCCAACAATTCGAGCTGTTCGTTCACCTTGTGGCTAAGCGCCAGCGACAGGTTGTCCGGGGTTTCAAGCTGGGCGGTGATCGTGCGGTTGATGTTCAACGGCGCCCCGACCTGCTGCGAGCCTTCGAGATCGAATTTCATTTTTGACCGATACGCCAGGCCGAGGCGGGTTTGCGGCGACAGCTGGAACATGGCGCCCAGGTTGTAGCCCCACGCTGTGTCGTCGCCCTTCAAGACCCCGAGCGGCGCACCGACAAACGGCGTTGATTGACGAAACTCGATATCGCTCTTGGCAAAATTCAGGCCGCCACCGATTGAAACCTGGTCATTGACCCGATAAGCCACCGAGGGATTGAGATTGATCTGGTGAATCGAGGTGTAGCGACCAGAAAAACGCCCGGCAAAATTCGGGTCATATTCCGTTTCGCTGCCATACGTCACCGATACGCCGAGGCCAACGCGCCAGGCCGGCGAGATCGAATAGCTGTAATAGCCGGCCGGAACCAGCGAAACACCCCCACCATCGCCCCCGTTATCGCCAATCGGGTGGAAAGCCCCGGTCGGCAAGTTTGTCAGCGGATTGATCACCGGCATCGGCGTCGTGCCGGTGTTGCTGAATTTCACCGAGCGGTCAATGACCGTGCCAGCCAGCGAGACGCTGTGGCCTTGTGGCAAGTAGGTCATCCCTGCCGGGTTGAAGAAAATGGTGCTGGCGTCTTCAGCCACGGCGGCGGCACCGGCGTAGGCCACGCTGGTGCCGGCCGCATTCTGATTTTGCAACTGAAAACCGGCGGCGGCGGCACTGCCAGAGAAGGCCACGGTCATGAGCGCGGGCAACAGGCGCAAGGTGAGGTCTTTTTGCATCGTTTTGTCTCCATTATGTTTATGTTTGGGAAGGGATTCCCGGTACAACAACGGCTATTAAATATCAAACGTTCGTTTGAAATAGTGTTTGATCGTCAAAATACGGCAGGGTGTGTTGTAAATCAACCACACGCTTATCGTTTTTGTCTCGAAAAATGCAATGGCCCGCCGCTAAATGGCGCGAAACCGGTGCCAAAAATCACCCCGGCATCCGCCAGGTCGGCATCGGCCACGATGCCTGCCTGCACCAGTGATTCACTCCGGTCGACCAGCGGTTGAACCAGTTTTTCGGCCAGCCCGGCCGGCACGCTGCCAGCCGCTGCTTTCTGCGGTCGACCGGCCTGCCAGGCATAAAACCCCTGGCCCGATTTCTTGCCCAGATGCCCCTGATCAACCCGTTGTTGCAGACAACGGGGAGCTTCGGCACCACCGGCCAGTTGTTTGCCGGCGGCCAGGGCGATGTCGAGGCCGACGGTATCGACCAGTTCGATCGGCCCCATCGGCATGCCGAAGGCGAGCATGGCGGCGTCCACCGTTTCTGGGGAAATACCGTCGTCGACCGCACGCATCGCCGCCAGCATGTAGGGCGCCAGCACGGCATTGACCAAAAAGCCGGGCGCGCTGTTGACCGGCAGCGGCAATTTGTCGATCTGCCGAACGAAGGCGCAAGCCGCCCCGACCATCGCCGGATCAGCGCCGTCAGCGACCACCACCTCGACCAGCGGCATCATCGCCACCGGGTTGAAAAAGTGGATGCCGACCAGTCTTTCCGGCCGCTGCAACACCGTGCGTAACGCTTCAAGCGGCAGACTGGAGGTGTTGCTGGCCAGCACCGCGCCGGCTTTCAAGCGCGGCTCAAGCGACTGGAAAAGCGCATGCTTGGCTTCGACGTTCTCGAAAATAGCCTCGATGACGACATCGGCATGAAGCACGCCATCGCCCGGCGGGTCGGGAATCAAGCGGTCGAAAGCAGCGCGGATTTTCAGCGGTTCGCGCAGGCGCTTGGCGAACAGGGCGTGCGCCCGTTTCAAAGCCGGCGCGATGCGCTCCAGCGTCTGGTCCTGCAGCGTCACCGTCATGCCACGCAATGCGCACCAGGCGGCGATATCGCCGCCCATGACGCCGGCACCAATGACATGGACGCGACTGGCCTTGAAGGCGCTCTCCTTGCCAAAACCTTTGAGCCGCTCCTGCAGGTGAAAAACGCGCAGCAAGTTTTTGGCGGTTGGCGAGGCGATGATGCGGTCGACAATTTCCGGCGCCGCCAGCGCATTGCCGTTGTGCTTTTGCCAAAGATCGATGATGGCGTAGGGCGCCGGGTAGTGTTCCGGCCGCGCCTTCTTGGCCACCTGTTTTCTGGCCCCGTGGGCCACGACCGCTTTCAACGGCCCGTTGAGCAGGCGCTGGATGATCGGCAGCGGCCGGCGCGGCTGGCCGGAGAGTAGCAGTTGCCGCGCCGCCATTTCCATCACGCGCGGCGGCACGCAATCGTCGGCCAGGCCGATTTTTCTGGCTTTTTTGCCGTCGACCGTGCGACCGCTCAACATCATGTCCAGCGCCGCCGCCGGGCCGACCCGTTGCGGCAAACGCAACATGCCCCCCCAGCCGGGGAAGATGCCGAGCATGACTTCCGGCAGGCCGAGTTTGGTGCCGGCCTCATCCACCGTCAGCAGGTAACGGCAGGCCAGCGCCAGTTCCAGGCCGCCGCCCAGGCAGTGGCCACGGACCAGGGCCAACGTCGGATACTTGACGGCGGCCAGCCGGTTGAACAGATTCCAACCACGGGCGACCAGCGCCCTGCCCTGGTCCGGCGTATCGAGTTGCGAGAATTCGCCGATGTCGGCGCCGGCGATGAAGCCGGCCGCCTTGGCGGAGCGGATGATCAGGCCCTTGGGTGGCGTCTGCTCCAATTGATCAAGGATGGTGGCGAATTCAGCCATCACCTCGGCCGATAGCGCATTGGCCGTCTCGCCGGCTTTGTCGAGCACGGCAACGGCGATGCCGCTGTCTTCCTGGGTCAGTTGCCAATGTTTCATGCGGAGCGCTCCTGCTGGCCGATTGCTACGGTCAACCGGAAAAATCGTTCAAGTTTCAAGATTGTTTGCATTAACACGCCTCCACCAACATCGCCCCACCCAGGCCGCCGCCGATGCAGATGGTCGCGACACCGCGTTTGGCCTTGTTCCGCCGCAGCACCTGCAGCAGGTGCAACACGATGCGTGCCCCCGAGGCGCCCACCGGGTGGCCGATGGAAACAGCCCCGCCATCGACGTTCAGGCGATCCTCGGCAATCGTGCCGAAAGCGCCGGGCAAATCAAGTTGCTCGCGGCAGTAGGCGTCATCCAGCCAAGCCGCCTGACAAGCCAGCACCTGCGCCGCGAAGGCTTCGTTGAGTTCCCAGAAATCGATGTCGGCAAGCTGTAGACCGTGGCGCTGCAGTATCGGCGTGGCGGCATGCACCGGGCCAAGGCCCATCTGTTCCGGCTCCAGCCCGGACCACTGGCTGTCCACGATCTTGCCGATGGGCTGCAGCCCCCATTTCTCCACCGCTTCTGCCGAGGCCAGCAGCAGCCAGGCAGCGCCGTCGGTGATCTGCGAACTGTTGGCGGCAGTGATGTTGCCGTATTTCTTGTCGAAGAACGGCTTCGGTTTGGCCATGCCAGCCAGCGTCGCATCGGCGCGCATCCCGTCGTCTTCGGCATAAACCTTGCCGTCGCCATCGACCAGCGGGACGATCTCGCCGAGATGGCCGGCCGCGCGGGCGACGATGGCGCGCTGGTGGCTGCGCACGGCAAATTCATCCATCTGCTGGCGGCTGATGGCGAACTTCCAGGCGAGGTTTTCAGCGGTCTGCCCCATGAGCAGGCCAACCACCGGATCGGTCAGCCCCTTCATCAGACCGATCACCGGCGTCAACAATTCGGCCAGCGGCAATTTCAAAAAGTGTCCGATTTTCTGGTTGACCGTGCGCATTGACATCATGCCGGCGAACCAGCGCACCATCGCGTCAGAGTAAAGCAGCGGCGCCCGCGACAAGGCGTCGACGCCGCCGGCCAGCACCAGTTCGGCGCGGCCGCACTGGATGTTGGCCATGGCCGAGTCGATGGCCTGCATGCCCGAAGCGCAGTTACGCATCACCGTCCAGCCCGGCACCTTTTTGCCGCAGCCGAGGCGCAGGGCGACCATGCGGCCGATGTTGGTTTCATCCGGCGAGGGGGCCGCGCAACCGAGGATGACCTCGTCGAGATCGGAGGGCGCGAAAGGCTGGCGTAGTAGTAGCGCGCGACCAACCTGCGTCGCCAGATCAGAAGCCGCAAACGGCCCCGGTCCTTTCTGCGCCTTCAAAAACGGCGTGCGGGCGCCGTCGACCACGTAGATCGTCTTGTTCATGCTCACGCCGCCATCCGGTTGTCGGCCGGCTTGTGCGCCGTCGCCACGCCGTAATCGAAGGGGAAATCATCGACATGAACGACGATGTCGCGCAGGTGGTTGCGCCGCTTCATCACCTCGTATTCCGCGGCGTTGATGACGCCGACCTCGAAAGCAACGACGGCGATGTCGCGGACGTTGGCCCGTGGGTTGCCGTCGAAGCGACCGTCCTTCTCGGCGGCGCGGATCTTCGCTTCGATCGGCTCGGCGTCCAGCGTCGCCTTGAGCGCCAGTTCGATGGCACCGACCGGCTCGTTCTCCTGCAGCGGGACGTAGCATTCGGCGGTCAGCCGGTCGCGCGTCGCCGACGGTGCGATCAGGGCCTTCGCCACCTGGTGGCCGACGGCGTCCGAGGGCACGACATAGGGATGGCCCCAGGGGAAGATGATGCGATTGACGGCGGCGGCGACAAAGCGCACCGGGAAGTTGGCGATGACGCCGTCGAAAGCCTGCTGCGCCTTGTACATCGCGTCCCAGATCGCCCAGTGGGCGAGCGGCGCATCTTCCTTCTTGCGGCCTTCGGCTTCGTAACGCTTGAGCGTGCACGAAATCAGGTACATCTGCGCCAGGATGTCGCCGAGACGGGCCGACAGCTTTTCGCGGCGTTTGACGCTGCCGCCCAGCACCAGCAACGAGATGTCGGCCATGAAGGCGAAAGCGGCCGAGAAGCGCGTCAGCTGCTGGTAGTAACGCTTCATTTCCGGCGCCACGTCGGTGTTGACCGTGACGAAGTGCGAACCGGTCAGGCCCTGGCGGAAAGCGCGCCAGCCGTTCTTCATGGTGAAGCCGATGTGGCCGAACAACGCCTGGTCGAAATCGACCAGCCCCTGGCGGACATCCGGGTTCTGCGCCGCCTGCATTTCCGGCAGCAGATAGGGATGGCAGCGGATCGCCCCCTGGCCGAAGATGATCAGCGAGCGGGTCAGGATGTTGGCGCCTTCAACCGTGATGCCGATCGGCACCTGCTGGTAGGCGCGGCCCATGAAATTCGACGGGCCAAGGCAGATGCCCTTGCCGCCGATGACGTCCATGCCGTCATTGACGACCTGGCGGGCGCGTTCGGTGACGTGATACTTGGCAATCGCCGACACCACGGAAGGCTTTTCGCCGAGATCGACCGCTCCGGCCGTCATCTTGCGCACGGCGTCCATCAGGTAGGTGTAGGCGCCAATGCGGGTCAGCGCTTCCTCGACGCCCTCGAACTTGCCGACCGCCATCTTGAACTGCGAGCGGACGCGGGCATAACCGCCGACGGCCCGTGCCGTCATCTGCGCCATGCCGGTGTTCGACGACGGCAGCGAAATCGAACGGCCGGCCGCCAGGCACTCCATCAGCATCCGCCAGCCCTGCCCGGCCATCGCCGGGCCGCCGATGATGAAATCGAGCGGCATGAAAACATCCTTGCCGCGCGTCGGGCCGTTCATGAACATGGCGTTGAGCGGGAAGTGGCGACGGCCGGTATCGACGCCCGGATGATCATAGGGCACTAGCGCGCAGGTGATGCCGATATGTTTCTTGTCACCGAGCAAGCCCTCCGGATCGTACAAATGGAAGGCCAGACCAAACACCGTGCACACCGGAGCCAGCGTGATGTAACGCTTGTCCCAGCTGACGCGCATGCCGAGCACTTGCTTGCCCTGATAGACGCCTTTACAGACGACGCCGCTATCCGGAATCGACGCCGCATCGGAACCGGCCCACGGGCTGGTCAGCGCAAACGCCGGCACCTCGATGCCCTTGGCCAGGCGCGGCAGGTAATGGTTTTTCTGCGCCTCGGTGCCGTAGTGCAGCAGCAATTCGGCCGGGCCGAGCGAGTTGGGCACCATGACCGACACCGACAGCGCGCTGGAGCGCGTCGACAGCTTGGTCACCACCTGCGAATGGGCGTAGGCCGAGAACTCCAGGCCGCCGTACTTCTTCGGAATGATCATGCCGAGAAAGCCCTTGTCCTTGATGTAGCGCCAGGCTTCGTTGGGCAGGTCGTAGAGTTCGTGCGTCACCTGCCAGTCATTAACCAGGCGGCAGGCTTCTTCGCACTCGTTATCGAGGAAGGATTGCTCTTCCGCCGTCAGTTTCGGCTGCGGGTAGGCGTGCAGCTTTTGCCAGTTCGGCTGGCCGCGGAACAACTCGCCCTCCCACCAGACGGTGCCGGCTTCGAGTGCGTCACGCTCGGTGTCCGACATCTGCGGCAGGACCTTGCGGTAGGTGGAAAAAATCGGCCGGCTAATCAAGGTGCGCCGGATGCCGGGAATGATCAGCACCCCGATCAGAATGACCAAGGTCAACGCCCCAGCGAATACAAAAATAGGGTTGAACATGCGCTTGTCTCCTTTGATGTCTTTTTTTGGTTTAGGTCGTTTTATTGCGGTCGACCGCCGCAGCGCTTAAAAATTGGGCAGCGGCGCGCGCAAACCGCCGATCAGGAAGGACATCAGGCGCGGCACCAGGCGATCCAATCGGTCGGTCGAATCCTCTTCCTCAATCTGCCAGTCGGTCACCAGGCGCAAAGCATCGGTGCCGGCAATGGCGTAGGACGTCGCGCCGAGCATGAAGTGAAAGCGCCAGACGATCTCGGCCTTCGGCACCTCGGGCAGCGCCTTGAACAGGGCTTCCTTGTAGCGGTCCATGACTGTCTGATATTCATGCGCCAGAAAGGTGCGAATGAATTCCGATGGTTCGGTCAGCGTCCGACCCAGCAAGCGCAGAAAAGTCATGCCACCGCGCTTGTCGTCATCGGCCATGCGCAACAAGGTGCCAAAAAAAGCATCGACAATGGCCGACGGCTTGACCGGCTGATCCCCCGCCTCCAACTCCAGCCGATGCAGCACCTGCATGCGCTCTTCGTTCAGCCAATCCAGCCGACGACGAAACACTTCCTGCATCAAGGATTCCTTGGAGCCAAAGTGATAATTCACCGCCGCCAGATTGACCGCCGCCTCGCTGGTAATCTGCCGCATCGACGTCCCGTCGTAGCCATGCGCCATGAACAGGCGCTCCGCCGCATCCAGAATGCGCTCCCGTGTATCCACCTGCCTATTTTCCACCATGATCGCCTCGCTTGATTCATACGTTCGTTTGAATCATAGGAAAATCGGCAGTGGATTGCAAGTGGGATTTATACAGTGGGCCTTTGATCGAAAACTGATTCACCGCCAGCCATTCATTTTTCTTGGGGTTGGCCCAGTCGATCAGGCGGACGAAATCACCCCGGGTTTCGCCATCTTTTTGATACTGCACCGGCACCCCGCCGACCAGCACCTGCTGGAAAACGGAACAACTGGAGCCGTCTTGTTCACGCAGTCGACGATCAATTCGCAGACTTCGTCAATCGACGCCAATTGCCATTCAGAACTCATACCCCATCCCCCGCATCATCCAGCCCATCCAACCTTCCATGATCTGCGGCATACCTGGGCCTCATGGCATCGGCAGGCGGGGACGTCCTGCGACGAGCTAAAAGACTTGGGCGGCTGGAAATCGCGTCAGATGGTGGATCGATACGCGAAATTTGCCACGGAGAACATGGCCGAGGCAGCATCGCGGATCGAACGAGGAAGAGGCAGGAACGTGGTGAATCTGGTCACGTTTTTGTCACGGCCAGAAATGAAAAAGACCGCCTAAGCGGTCTAAATCATTGATTCTTTGGCTCCCCGACCTGGGCTCGAACCAGGGACCTACGGATTAACAGTCCGGCGCTCTACCGACTGAGCTATCGAGGAATCGACCTGCCGTGCAGCAGGAAGGCGCGCATTATAAACAGGGAGATGGCCTTGCCACAAGCCTTTCGGCGAAAAAAACAGGTTTTGGAAAATGCCGGCTTATTCGGGGTCGACCGCGATGGTGGCTTGTGCGGCGAGTTGGCGGGCTCGGGCAGCGCGTAGTTCCGGCGTTTCCAGAGTGATCCGGCCCAGCGCGCCGCTGCGGTAATCGATCAGCAGGATGGCGCTGGCCTTTTCCAGGTCAAGTTCGCCGCCCCGGCCTTTGATGAGGCAACCGCGTTTTTTGGCGATGCCTTCGATGACTGCCACCGCATCCATGTCGGTCAGATCGAAGCCGTAGCGGGCCTTGAGCAGCGCCGGATAGTGTTCCAGCAGATAGC
>JAQTXC010000007.1 GCA_028689015.1 Dechloromonas sp.
TCGCAGTTCAAGGCAATGTCGGTCGCCTTGGAGGACCACGGCGAAATGGTGCCGATGCGCGGCGCGACGAGGAACAGTTCGCCAGCATCGCTGCCCGCCGCCTGCTCTTCCAGCAGGGTCGCCAGCTTGGCGCGCTCTTCTGCGGTCAACGGCCGTTTCAGGGCAGAAACGTGCCAGTAATCGGCCACCACCGATTCGATATCCGACACGGCCGCATTGAGGCGGGCTTGCAGGCGTTGCAGACGGAAGGCGGAAAAGGCGGCGTCGCCCTTGAGGCAAAGAATGTCGGCCATGGGGAGTGAGGTCTGGTTAGGCGGAGAGCCCGGCATTATACCTGAGGCAGCGAAACGACCTGCGCCCACAATGGCGAATCACACAATAAGGCGGGGCGATCCTGCAGTCTCCGGGCCACTGAGGTCACTGGGAGGTGAAGATCAGGCTAGCCCTGGGAGGAAGGCAACCGAATCTTGTTCAACAGTCCGAGAAAAATGCGCGGATCGCCCGCCTTGCTCGCTGGCCGGATACGCCGGCCGAAATTACGACGGCGCAACGTTTCAGTGCGCGGCACGCCGACTATCTGCAGCATCCTTGGCTGCTTCATCTTTCATATGTTTCTTGGCGTAGACCGCGAGGTACCACCCCATGCCGAGGATGAAAAAAATGGTGAATAGACTCAACAGCCCAATATCCGACGTTAGCAACAGTTCCCAAGCCATGACCCCTCCTTGTATTGACCCTGATTAGTGACTGCACGAGCGCAATCAACCAACACATTCGCATAAGCCATGCCAGCACCAGTAATCACCCGGAAAATCATGACAACCCATTGATTAATAATGAATCATCAAGAACAAAACGGACCATGGCGAATAAATCCGCCCCCCCCGAACAGCAGCCAAAGCCAGATCAGAAGCCAATAATGACCGCCACAATTGACACTACGCCATAATTGACAAAACCTTTCTTGCGGTACGCCAACGAAGCACAGACCAGACAAGTCCCACGCTTTACAATCGCGTTTTTCACGCCCCCCGACCGTCGACCGCATGCGCCTTCTCCACACCTCCGATTGGCATCTTGGCCAGCACTTCATGGGCAAGAGCCGCCAGGCCGAACATCAGGCCCTGATCGACTGGCTGCTGCTGCAGGTCGATGCGCAGGCGGTCGATGCTGTCCTGATTGCCGGCGATCTGTTTGACACCGGCACGCCGCCCTCCTACGCCCGCGAGTTGTACAACCAGCTGGTGCTGCGTTTGCACGAGGCGGGAGTCGGCCTGCTGTTGCTCGCCGGCAATCACGATTCCGTGGCTGTCCTGGCAGAAAGCTGCGATCTGCTGGCCCGACTCGGCACCCGGGTGGTCGCCACCGCCGGAGAGCCGGCGGACGCCGTGCACGTCCTGTCACAACGCAATGGCCAGCCCGGCTGCCTCGCCTGTGCCATCCCCTTCATCCGGCCGCGTGACGTGCTGAGCAGCCAGCCCGGACAAAGTGCCGACGACAAGCAGCAAGCGCTGCAACAGGCCATTACCCGCCACTATGCCGCGGTCTACGCCGCAGCCAGGGCAAAAAAGGAAACCTTGGGGCTGGCCCTGCCCATCATCGCCACCGGCCATCTGACCACTGTCGGTGCCAAAAGCAGCGAATCGGTTCGTGAAATTTATGTCGGCAGCCTCGACGCCTTGCCAAGTCACAGCTTTCCGCCCGCCGATTACATTGCGCTCGGCCATATTCACCGCCCGCAAACGGTGGGAGGGCAGGTGCATATCCGCTACAGCGGTTCACCGCTGGCGCTGAGTTTCGACGAAGCCCGCCAAGAAAAGGAAATGCTGCTGGTCGACCTCGACGACAGCGGCCTGCGCACGGTCAACCGCCTGCCCGTGCCCTGCTTTCAGGCGCTGGTCGGCATCGACAGCAACCTGGCCGACTTGCCTGCCGCCATTGGCGCCGCCGCCGCCGCCGGCACGGTTGACCGCCCGGCCTGGCTGGAAATCACCATTGCTGAAGACGATTACCTCGCCGACCTGCCCGCCCGCGTCCAGGCGATGTGCGACGGTTGGCCGGTCGACGTGTTGCGCATCCGCAAGGCACGCGGTCAACGAGCGGCGCAACTGGCGAATGAGCGCCTGGAAACCCTGGCCGAACTGACGCCGGACGAGGTATTCGCCCGCCGCCTGGCACAAGAAAATCTGAGCGACGACATGCAGCACGCCCTCATGGAACGCTACCAGCGCGTCGTCAGCCAACTCACAGCACCGACCAGCGGAGAAGCGCTATGAAAATCCTTCGCCTGCGCCTGAGAAATCTCAATTCGCTCAAAGGCGAATGGTCCATCGATTTCACCCAGCCTCCCTTCGCCGATCCCGCTGAAGGCGGCCTGTTCGCCATCACCGGCCCAACCGGCGCCGGCAAATCGACCCTGCTCGATGCCATCTGCCTGGCGCTTTATCACCAGACGCCGCGCCTGGACAAAATTTCGACCAGCGATAACGACATCATGACGCGGCACACCGCCGATTGCCTGGCCGAGGTCGAGTTCGAAGTCAAAGGCCGCGCTTACCGTAGTTTCTGGAGCCAGCGCCGGGCACGCGACAAGGCCGATGGTGCGCTGCAACCAGCCCGGGTTGAACTAGCCACGGCCGACGGCGAAATCCTCAGTAGTCAGAGCAACGAGAAACTGAAACGCATCGAAGCCCTCACCGGCCTCGACTTTCCCCGCTTTACCAAATCGATGCTGCTCGCCCAGGGGGGCTTTGCTGCCTTTCTCAACGCCCATGCCAACGAACGAGCCGACCTGCTAGAACAACTGACCGGTAGTGCACTCTATGGCGACATTTCGCAGCGGGTTTTTGAAACAGCCCGCGACGCCCGCCAGCAACTTGCGCAATTGCGCGCCCGTGCCGACGGCGTGGCCTTGCTCAGCGCGGATGAACGGACAGCCAAAACCCAGGAGATGGCCCGCCTCGAACAATTACAGGCAACGCAACGAACACAGGCCAGCCAGTGGCAGCAACAACGCCAGTGGCGGCTTGAACTCGGCCAGGCCGAACAAGACATTGCCAGCGGCCAGCAACGCCTGGCCACTGCCCGCCTGGCATTGGCTGAAGCCGTCCCCGACCTGCAGCGCCTGGCCCGCAGCGAACCCGCCGCCGAATTGCAGCCCAGTTACCAGCAATGGCAGCAACACGCCAGCACCTGCCGCGACAGTGCCGCCAGCCTGCAGCAAGGCCAGGCCGAGCAAATCGCGTTGCAGCAACAACAGCTTACTGCGGCCGAGTACGCCGCCGGGCTGGCCAGGCAACAGCACCAGCAGGCGCTGCAGCACTTTCAGCAAAGCCAGGCCGAGCAACAAAGCCTGGACAATTTTTTCAAACAGCAGGTCAAGCGCGGCCAATTGGGCGAACAACTGGCCGTCTGGCGGGAGCAACTGAGCCAGCACGCCCGCTTGCAGCAAACGCTGGCCGACCTCGCGCAGACGCACCAGGCCCTGGCCCGCCAACAGCAGGCGAAACAACAAGCCTTGACCGAGCAGGCACGCACGGTCGACCACGCCGAACAAGGCAAAATGGCTGCCGAGCGTCAGTTGACCGCGTGCCTGAGCCAGCAGGAAGCGGCGCTGGCCGGCCAGCCACTCGCCGACTGGCGGCAACAAGGGCAGCGCGCGCAGCACACAGTGAACGGCTGGCAACAGACCCTCTTGCTCGCCAGACAAGGTCGCGAACTGGCGGCCAACAGCCAGCAGGGCAACGCCCGCATCGCCACGACCAGCCAGCAGATCGCCGAACAAGAAAAACTGCTGCTCGATTTGCGTGCCCGCCACAAGACGCTCAAGGCGCAGTTGGCCGACAAGGAAAAACTGCTCGAGCAGGAAAAAAGGATCAAGGATCTGGAAGCGCATCGCCAGCAATTGCAGGCCGGACACGCCTGTCCGCTGTGCGGCTCGCTCGACCACCCAGCGCTGGCGACCTACGCCGCGCTCGACGTCACTGCCACCGAAGCGGCGGTGCAGGCCTGCCGGCGCGACCTAGATGCGCTGACCGAAGACGGCACCCGCCGCCGCGAAGGACAAGCCGCGCAGCAAGCCCAACGCGCCGAATGGCTACGGCAGCAGGAACAGAACACGCAGGCGCAGGCCGACTGGCAGACCGCCTGGCGCTCACAATGTCAGGCCCTGCCCGAAGCTCAGCGCCCCGGCAGCGACGACTGGCAAGACTCCGAACGCCTGAGCAGCGCCTTGGCCGAAGCGGAAAACCAGGCGCGCCAGTTGGTCGACCGCGTCAAAACGCTGGAAGCGGGCGAACAGGCCATCAGCCAGGCTCGTCAGCTAGCGCATGCTGCGGCCCAGACCAGACTACGTGCCGGCAACCAGTACGACCTGCTACGCCGCGACGCTCAGGCCCTGGCCGAACAAGGCACGGAACTGGACAAGAATCGCCAGGCCCGCCAGCAGGAAATCGACGCCCTGCTCAGCCAACGCCAGGCCAGCCTGCACCAGGCCGGCCACCCGCTGCCGACCGAGCCCGCGACCTGGCTGGCCGAGCGGGAGGCGGAATGGCGGGACTGGCAAGCCAAGCAGCAGACCCGCCAGCAACTGGCGGCAACCCTCAGCCGCCAGCAACTCGCCAGCGAGCAGACGGCGCAGGCAGCAGCCCGCTGGTCAGATATCGCGCAGACCTTGCGGTCGACCGTTCGCCATCCACAAAATCCAAGCCCCGCCCCGACGACGCTCAGCGCCGAAGCACTCATCGCCGCCGAAGCCACCTACGAAGCCCGCAGCCAGGCGCTGGCCGAACACGCTGGCCGCCTGCAGCAACTGGCCGCCACGCTGAACACGCAGCAGGCCAGCCTGCACCATGCCGAACAAACCTGGCAACAGGCGCTGGACCGTAGCCCCTTCCCCGATCTGGCCGCTTTCCTGGCTGCGCTGCTACCGACAGCCGAACGACAGGCCCTGCAGCAAACCCAGAGCAACTTGCAACAAGCGCTGCACCAGGCCAGCACACTGCTCGATAACGCCCAGGAAAAAAAGCAGCGCCTGCTCGCGGCCATCCCGCTCACCGAGGCGCACGCCACTCACCTGGCGCCAGAACAACAGGCCGAATACGTCCCGGCTGTCGCCGAACTGGCGCGCCGGCTGGCCGAACTCGATACGCAGCGCCAGGGAACCGCCGAACAGTTGGGGACCCTGCGCAGCGAACTGGCCAATGATGCGGCACGGCGCGCGCAGCAAGCCGCACTGATGGCGGAGATCGATCACCACAGTCGCGACAGTGAACTTTGGCAACGGCTCGACGGCTTGGTCGGTTCGGCACGCGGCGACAAATTCCGAAAATTCGCCCAAGGCCTCACCTTGGAGCATCTGCTACAGCTCGCCAATCGCCATCTGGGCCGATTGCACGGGCGCTACAGCCTGCGCCGGAAGACCTCTGGCGAACTGGAACTGGATATTGTCGACAGCTGGCAGGGCGACACCTGCCGCGACACGCGCACCCTGTCTGGCGGCGAAAGTTTCCTGGTTAGCCTGGCGCTGGCCCTGGCCCTGTCCGATTTAGTCAGCCACCAGACCTCGATCGATTCGCTGTTTCTCGACGAAGGCTTCGGCACCCTGGACGGCGATACGCTGGAAATCGCCCTCGCCGCCCTCGACACCTTGAACGCCAGCGGCAAGATGATCGGCATCATCAGCCACGTCGACCGCCTGAAAGAAAGAATTCCAGTGCAGATCCGGGTCGACAAAGGGGGCGGCGTCGGCCATGCCCGCCTGCGCGTGGTGGGCGCCTGAGCGCCCGGTTCAGTGCCGTTGCGCGGCCACCGCTGGGCGCTGCAGCAAGTCGCTGAAAGCGTCGCGGTCGACCGCCCGGGAATACAAAAAACCCTGGCCGAAATCGCAACCAGCGGCGCGCAGCAAGGCGCTTTGCTGTTCCGTTTCAATGCCCTCGGCCACCACCCGGATACCCAGCTTGTGCGCCATGACGATCATCGCCTCACACAAAGCGAGCTGGCTGCTGCCTTCGTCCAGGTGCTGGACGAAGGAACGGTCGATCTTGATGAAATCAATCGGATAACGCTGCAGGTAGGACAATGACGAAAAACCGGTGCCGAAATCGTCCAGTGATATCGAAAAGCCATGCTGACGCATGGCCTGCATCGCCGCCATGATCTTGGGCTGATCAGCCATCATGATGCCCTCGGTGATCTCCACGACGACCATGTCACCGAGCCGCGGCAAACTATCGACAAAGGCAAACCAGCCATGCGGATCCTCCGGCAGAGGCGCGTCGTCGCTCTGAAATTGGCGTGGCGACATGTTGATGCTGATCTGGAAACCGGGCACCTGCTCGCGCCACGAAGCCGCCTGGCTGACCGCCTCCCGGAAGACCCAGTCGCCAATATCAACAATGACGCCGCACTCCTCGGCAATCGGGATGAATGTTGCCGGACTGACCGCGCCGAATTCCGGATGCTGCCAACGCAGCAAGGCTTCGGCCTTGACGATCGCCCCACTGCACAGATCGATAATCGGCTGGTAGTGAACGACCAATTGCCCGGCCTGCAAGGCCTGACGCAACTCGTTGGCCAGCCGGGTCCGAATCTGCGCCCCCTGCTGCATGAAAGCCGCGTAATAGGCGTGACGGTTGCTACCCAGTTCCTTGGCCCGGTACATCGCCTGCTCGGCATGGCGAAACAGGCTTTCGGCATCACTGGCATCGGTAGGCGCAATCGTCACCCCCAGGCTAGCGCCCAGAAAGAAGGATTCATCCCCCATTTGAAATGGTGTTTCAAACTGCGCCAGAATGTCCAGGGCATGACGTTCCAGTTGCTCGAGGTCAGTCACCTCCGGCAGTACGATGACGAACTCGTCGCCGCCCAAGCGGCCCAGCGTAGCCGAGGCACCCAAGCTGGCCTGCAAGCGCCGAGCCAGTTGCTGAATGACTTCGTCGCCACGCGCCCGGCCATACACCGTATTGACATCGCGCAGACGATCCAGGTCAAGAATCAGCAGCGCCAACAGGCGCCCGGCATGCGCCGGCAGGGCCAACAGATGCTGGGTCAAGCGGTCAGCGATCATGAACCGATTGGGCAGACCGGTCAGTGCGTCAAAATTGGTCTGCCGCCAGATCATTGCCTCGTGTGATTTTTGACTGGATAGATCACGCAGCAAGCCGATGTGGTAATTCGGCGAACCATCCGGGTTACTCACCGTACTCAACTCGAGAAAAATTGGCGTCCGCTGGCCATCGGCCCCGCTCAATTCCAATTCACCAGACCAGAAACCGGCTTCGTCAAAGCAAATTCTGTCATTCGCTGGCAAACCGCCATCGCCTAGCGAACACAACATGAAAAAATCGTGACCGACAACGGCAGCCGGCTCAAAGCCGGAAATAGCCCGAAAAGCCGGGTTGACCGTAATCACGCGTTGGTCACGATCGAGCACCACCATGCCTTCGCTGGTGTTCTGAAAAAACATCACCGCCAGTTCGCGCTCGGTGATGTCGGAATGTGTGCCGATCATACGCAAGGGTTTGCCCTCGGCATCACGCACCATCACCCGGCCACGGGTCAATACCCAGGACCAGGTCCCGTTACCATGAATCACGCGATGCTCGTTGACGAAGCAGTCGCTATCGCCATCCAAATGCTGCTGCAAGGCCAAGCGCAAGCGGCCCAGATCGTCGGGATGGATCTTGCTGCAGCCGACCGTATCACCACTCAACAGGGCGAGAATGGTCGGCCCTTCAGTCGAGCGATAGACTTCGCCACTAGCCATATTCCAATCCCAGACGCCATCGCCAGCACCGTCCAGGACAAAACGCCAACGCTCCTCGCTAGCCCGCAAAGCCTCCTCGGCGCGCCGCCGTTCGGTGCGTTCGCGCAGCAATTCGAGGGTGCGTGATGACAAACTGTCATACATGCCAAGCACGGTATCGATCAGCACCTTCATGGCACCACTCATTTCGTGTTCGGCATATTGCTTGGCCGCATCCATGGGTAAACCATTCTGCAAGGCCTGCACCACCTTGGCCATGCGACGGTCGCTATCGAGAATGTGATAGGCCAGCCAATGGGTCAGAAAGCCAAGCAGGTCGCTGATGATTTCATCGAGCGATTTATTGTTGTCTCCAGCGCGCTGCCAAGACGAGACTTGGTGAACAAAACCGTGGTGCATGTGCTGGTGCGCCGCAAACCACGGGTCACCGACAAAATGGGCGGCCCAGATCTGCTCTTCGGTCTGGAAGTGATAATCAACGTAGGCTGCCAGTTCCTGAAAAACCCCTTGCAGGGTCACTTCGCAGGATTTATCGGCCAGATGGGCCGCCAGACGATTGAGCAAGATGACTAACTGACGATGCTGCTCATCAATGATCTCGATCCCGGTTTCGAGATTCTTGTTCCAGGGAAAAACCTCGAACGTCTCCGCTGTTTCCGAATGCACTTCTTCTCCCGTTTAAGGCGACCAAACACAGCCGCCGGTTATACCAGAAGAATGTAACAAAAACAGCCAAAAAACAAAATTGAGGCGCCGCCAACCAAGAAATCAGTATTTTCCCGAATTCATCCGGCGGCCCCGGCCCGGTCATCAGATGCCGGGATTAGCCAAGATTTTTTTCGATCTGTGTCAGCAATTCCAGGGCGCGCTGGCGATTTTTAGCAATGGCGGCCTGCCGCTCCTCGACCCGAGCCGCATCATCGCGCGACAGTTTGAGCAAACGTTCATGCGGCGTCAGGCCATCATTGGCCACTTCGTCCAGCAAGGCGGGGGGAAGTGCATTGTCATTATCCGGCATCAAATTCTCCAGGGGGAAGGCCGGGCTTTTTAACCTGTTCGGCTCGGGCCGTAAAGCCTTATTTTCAAATTCACTCAGCGGCAGGGCCAAACTCGCCCACTTCCCGCGTTAACCAATGCTGAAGCAGGCCATAGAGGTGATCAGGATCAACCGGCTTGGCGACGACAAATCCATCGAACAGGCGCGCAGGTGCTGCACGCGGCAGGGGTTTCTTTTTTATGGGAAATGGATTCGCGAAAACTCAGTGACGGTGATGGCTGAGGACGGCCCGGTAGGCCTCGACCAATTTCGGCATCTGGGTAATCAATTGGCTATCAGGCGGCACGGCCGGTAGTTGTGCCATGCCGGCGCCCCCTAGCCACAGGCTGACCTCGGCCGGCAACTGACGCCGCAAAGCCATCACCCCGGCCTTGAGCAGCCGAGGTGAATACACTGGACTGGCGGTGAGTCCAACCGCCGCAACGTTGAAAGCCTGGGCCGCAGCGACAATTTCGTTGGTTGGCAAATCGGCCGGCAAGCGGATGACGGTGGCCCCCAGTTCGCTCAACACCGCCGCTGCCATCGACAAGCCAGCGACATGCAATTCACCGGAGGGTGCCGTCAGCAGAATGCTGCAAGTTTGCAGCGCCGGTCGTGGCTGCGCGTAACGAATGACTAGACATTGTTCGAGCAGCGATGAAAAAAGGTGCTCGGCGAAAACAGGTAACTGGCCACGCCCCCACAGCACCCCGACTTGACGCGCAAACGGCGCGGCAATGGTTTCGACAAAATCAACCGCATCGCGCTGCGCAGCTTGTGCCTCCAGCCAGCAGCGCAAACCGGTAACATCAAGATCCCGCAGGGAATCCACGCCCGGCATCAACACATCGGTCACGCGGGCCGATGTCATCGGTTCTGCGCTCGGCCGCTCGCCTACAAAGGCCTTGATCACCGCGCCCGGACGCGCCCCAGCCGCCAGCTGACGGGCAATTTCATGCAGTGCGGCCAGATCTGCTGGCGAATAGACGCGGTGTCCGGCGGGCGTGCGTTGCGGCACCGGAAAACCGTAACGCGATTCCCACTTGCGCAAAGTCGAGATATCGATGCCCGTTTGTTGGGCGATAGCGCCAATGGAAAACATCATTGCTCCCCTTCCAGGAAAGCCGGCAGTTTAGTCCATGTTTACCCTGGACAATTGATCCATCTCAAACAAGTTATTACGAAAGATATAGGGTGACAAGCCTGCCCCCATGCGAGGAACCCCGGATGCGGGACTCCGCCTTGCGGCTTGGGTATTTCCACCCGGCGTACTGCTTGCGGCAATGTAGCCACTGAATTCACTGAAAACCTCGGGTTATTCGAGGGGCCCACATGCAGATCTCCCCAGGTATTACGCACTCACCTTCACACTTATGCCTTTCGGATTTACGTCGTAGCGTTCCGTACAAGTTTTGGGCTTTGATAATAAGGACATCTCACCCCGCTACGCTGCCTCATATCCGCTTCCTGTTCGTCAGGCCAGCGCGTTCCCTTCAGCTTCCTTCAAATTCGCAGTCGCCCGCGACACCCTTGCTGTTCCGTTAACTATTCCCCTTGTCAGGCGTGTACAGAACTTTCACCTCCAAGTAAGTGCGTCCTACCGGGCGCACCAAAAAAACAGGCGCCCGGAGGCGCCTGTCAGTGCTGCAGTGCAGAAATTACTGGTAGTACAAGCCGCCGTTGATGTTCATCGTGGCACCGGTCATGAAGCCAGCCAGCTCGGAAGCCAGGTAAGCGCAGGCGCCACCGATTTCTTCCGGCTTGGCCAGACGCTTCATCGGCACGGAGGCAACGATGGTTTCCAGCACTTCCGGCTTGATCGCCATAACCATCTTGGTGGCCACGTAGCCCGGGCAGATGGCGTTGACGGTGACGCCCTTGGCGGCCAGTTCGGCAGCCAATGCCTTGGAGAAGCCAATCACACCCGCCTTGGCAGCGGAGTAGTTGGTCTGGCCAGCCTGACCCTTGACGCCGTTAACGGAAGAGATGTTGATGATGCGACCCCAGCCGCGCTCGGCCATCTTGGCGGAGACTTGCTTGGTCATGTTGAACAGCGAAGTCAGGTTGGTGGCGATCACTGCGTCCCAACCGTCTTTTTCCATCTTGGCGAACATGCGGTCACGGGTGATGCCGGCATTGTTCACGAGGATGTCGACCTGACCGCAAGCGGCTTCGGCTTCGGCAACCATCTTCTGGCAATCTTCCAGCGAAGAAACGTCACCAGCCACACAGACGAAATCATTGAAGCCGGCTTCAGCCATTTCAGCCAGCCAGGCATCCTTGTTATCGAATTGCGGGTGATAGGAAGCAACTACCTTGTGACCGGCCTTGGCCAATTCCTGGCAAATGGCGGTACCCAGACCACCCATGGCACCGGTAACGAGAGCAACACGTTGCGTCATAACTTTTCCTTCCTTGTTGATAAAGCGGGGTTGAAAAACGCCGGTCAGAACATGTGCTGACCGCCGTTGATGGAGATGTTGGCACCAGTCACGAATGCTGCCTCATCCGAGGCAAGATAAGCAACCAGACCAGCGATTTCTTCCGGTTTGCCCAGGCGATTGACTGGAATCTGCGGCAGAATTTTTGAATCGAGAATTTCCTGCGGAATGGCAGTGACCATCTTGGTGCCGATATAGCCCGGCGAAATGGTGTTGACCGTAACGCCCTGCTTAGCCACTTCCAGCGCCAGCGCCTTGGTAAAGCCATGCATGCCGGCCTTGGCGGCCGAATAATTGGTTTGACCAAAAGCTCCCTTTTGGCCATTGACCGAGGAAACGTTGATGACACGACCCCACTTGCGTTCCAGCATGCCATCCATGACCTGCTTGGTCATGTTGAACACGGAGTCGAGATTGGTCCGCATCACCGCATCCCAGTCGCCCTTGGTCATCTTCTTGAAAGTCATGTCGCGGGTAATGCCGGCGTTGTTGACCAGCACGTCCACCGGACCGACATCGGCAGTCACGGCCGCCACGCAGGCCTTGGCCGACTCGAAATCGGTGACATCACAGGGATAGGCCATGAAGCCATAGCCCATGTTATGCATGCTGGTCAGCCAGGCATCGACCTTGCTGTTGCCGGGTGAATGCGTCGTCACCACTTTGTAGCCCAGCGCCGCCATCTTGATGCAAATGGCCTCACCCAGACCGCCCATACCACCGGTAATCAATGCAACTCTTGACATCCTTGTCTCCTCGGGAAGTATCAGACCGCGCGTTCCTTGACATAACGACCGGGCGCCGGTTCGATCGGCTTGTATTGGGTATTCCCGGGTTTGCGCGGTGCCCGCTGTTCTCCTGACAACGGCTGCAGCCAGGCGGACCAATCGGCCCACCAACTGCCTTTTTTCTCCTCGGCTGCGGTCAACCAGGCTGCAGCGTCATTTTTCACATCCTCATTGATCCAGTAACTGCGCTTGTTTTTGCTGACCGGGTTGATCACCCCGGCAATATGTCCGGAAGCGCCCAGAACAAAACGAATGGGACCGCCCAGAATGCGCGTACTTTCATAGGCCGACTGCCAGGGGACAATGTGATCCTCGCGCGTCGCCAGCAGATAGACCGGCATGTCGAGCTGACCCAGGTCGACCTGGACACCGCACATGCCGAGTTCGCCCGGCACACGCAGCTTGTTTTCCAGATACATATGGCGCATGTACCAGCAGGCAAATTTGCCCGGCAGATTGGTCGAATCCGAATTCCAGTACAGCAGATCGAAAGCCTGCGGCTTCTGCCCCTTCAGGTAATTGTTCTGGACATAATTCCAGACCAGATCGTTAGCCCGCAGGAAGGAAAAGGTATTCTGCAGATCACGTGCCGGCAGCAAGCCGCCCTGGCCAATTGTCGCTTCACGGGCAGCCACCCCCTGCTCGTCGATGAACAGACCAATTTCGCCCGTATCAGAGAAATCAAGCAGCGTGGTCAACAAGGTCAGCGAAGCCACCGGGTCTTCACCACGCGCCTTGAGCACGGCCAGTGCCGACGTCAGGATGGTGCCACCCACGCAGAACCCCAGGGCGTTGACCTGTTTGACCTTGGTGATCTCACGGACAATACCCAAGGCAGCGATCGGTCCGTGTTCAAGGTAATCATCCCAGCCCAGCCCGCCTTGCGCTTCGCTCGGATTACGCCAGGAAACCAGAAAAACGGTGTTGCCCTGCTCGACCATGTAGCGGATCAGGGAGTTTTCCGGCTGCAAATCCATGATGTAGAACTTGTTGATGCACGGCGGCACCACCAGCAAGGGGCGCGTCGCCACTTTTGCGGTCAACGGCGCGTACTGGATCAATTGCATCACATCGTTTTCAAATACGACGGCGCCTTCGCTATTTGCAATATTCTTGCCAACCTCGAACACCGATTCGTCAGTCATCGAAATCCGGCCCTGCTCGAAATCCTTGAGCAGGTTGTTGATGCCGTCGGTAATGCTCTGACCTTGCGTATCAAGTGCCCGCTGGATGAACTCCGGATTAGTCGCTGCAAAATTGGTGGGGGCCAGGGCATCGCTCAACTGACGCGCCAGGAAACGCATTTTGTCGCGTGCCTTATCGTCCGATGCAGGCAGAACTTCGACCATATCCTTCAGATAGCGCACGTTGAGCAGGTAGGCCTGGTGCAGATAATCGTAAATCGGACTATCCCGCCATTCTGGCGCGGCAAAGCGACGATCACCCGGCTCCGGCGCTACGCTGAAGACTTGGGCCTCTCCCTTTTGCTTGGCCAGCATCGCCTGCCACAAAGACATTTGCTGATCAGAAAATCTTTTCTGCAGCGCCGTCAGCGCTTGCGGATCAGTCACGGGTGGCAAGGACTGGCCACTGGCCGCCGCTGCCTGCCCCCACTGCGCCATAAACTGCTGCATCATGCCTTGCCCCGCCTGCATGAATTGCATCGCAGAACCCAGGAAAGCGTCGTTATTGTTCGATCCTTGCGCCATGTGAGGTCTTGTCTCGCTATTTGTTGGGGGCTGGAGCTTTTGGATTCTGCATACCGACTCCGGGGCTGTCAATGCATTTGCATGCATAATGACCCGCCCAAAACCTCAGTGTGCACGCATGTACATCATCGCCATCGGCTGGCTTTACGTCACTTTACTGGTTGCTGCCACCGAGCCAAGCGTCGTGGCCGGCATCATTTCTTTTCTTTTTTACGGCTTGCTACCGTGCAGCTTGCTGCTCTGGATCAGCGGCAGCAAGCTGCGCCGCCAACGGCGGCGTCACCTGGAATCAATGGCCGACCAAGCTTCCCATCAGGGCGATGGTCAACACGCCAAAACCGATCAGTGACACCTGCTGCACGGTTTCCTTGAGCGCCGTGCGCTTGTGCAGACCAGGAATCAGATCAGCCACCGCAACGTAGATCATCGAAGCGGCCGCCAAGGCAAGCAAGGATGGAATCCAGGCGGTCAATTCCGACAAGGCAAAATAAGCCAGCATGGCCCCGGCCAGAGTCGCCAGGCTGGACAACAGGTTGAAGACCAGCGCCTTGAAGCGGCTATAGCCCGAGTGCAGCAAAATCAGATAGTCGCCAAGCTCCTGCGGGATTTCGTGGGCGATGATGGCCAGGGCGGTGACTATGCCCAGATTGGTATCTTCAATGAAGGCTGCTGCAATCAGGATGCCATCGACAAAGTTGTGGAAGGTGTCGCCCACCAGAATGAGCAGACCGGAGCGTCCGTGGTCGTGGGCCGGCGCATGTGCGTCGTGCGCTTCGCAGTGATCATGGTGGCAATGGCGCCACAGCACCAGCTTTTCCAGCACGAAGAAGGCCAGGATGCCACCCAGCACGGTCGCCGCCATTTCATGCGGATCGGCTGTTTCAAAGGCATGCGGCAAGATTTCAAGAAAGGCTGCGCCCAGCAAGGCCCCGATGGCATAGGAAATCAGCATGCCGACCCGGTGTGCCCCCACAGAAACGCTGAGGGCAGCCGCCGCCAGCACGCTGAGCAAGCCGCCAGCCAGCGAAACGACGATGATCCAGTTCAGGGTGCTCACAACAGGTCGCCTACGGAGGAAAGCCGCGGATTATACGCCGCTGGCCGGGGCCAGCCAGACCAGTGTCGCCATGCGTCCGGTCACCCCATCGCGCCGATAGGAAAAATAATGTTCCGGGGCGTTGACCGTGCACTGCTCGCCGCCATAAATCGCCAGAACCCCGTGCGCCTGCAGCCGTTGCCGCGCCAACTGGGGCAGATCCGCCAGCCACTTGTCAGCGCGGGTGGCGACAAAAGCGCGGACGGCCGTCGCGTCGTGGTCGACAAAAGCCGCCCGAACCTCGTCGCCGACCTCAAAAGCACTCGGACCAATCGCCGGCCCCAGCCAGGCCAGCAACTCACCGGGTGGGCAGGCCATGGCCGCAATGCAGGTCTCGACCACCCCGGCCAGCAAACCTCGCCAGCCGGCATGGACGGCTGCCACCACCTGACCGGCACGGTCACACAGAAGAATGGGCAGGCAATCGGCCGTCATGACCGCGCAGACCACCCCCGGCTGGCGGGTATAAGCGGCATCAGCCACCGGCGTTTTTTCGCAATCCGCCGCGTCGACCGCGCGCGTGCCGTGCACCTGCTGCAGCCAGATAGGCGCGGCCGGCAGATGTGCCGCAAGCAGCGCCCGATTGGCCGCCACCCGCGCTGGCGCATCGCCCACATGATCACCCAGATTGAAACTTGCCCACGGCACCGGGCTGACCCCGCCCGTCCGCACGGTCTGCCAAGCCTGCACGCTGGCCGGCGCCGGCCAGTTCGGGGCAAACAGGTCAGCCATCGCGCAATTGATCGACTAGCTCGCGCATATCGTCCGGCATCGGCACCTCCCATTGCGCCAGTCGGCCGCTGAGCGGATGCATCAGGGCCAGGCGCGTCGCATGCAGGGCTTGGCGATGGAAGGAGGGAAGTCGCGGGTCGGTCTTGCCATACACCGGGTCACCCAGTAGCGGGTGACCAATCGATGCCATGTGCACCCGGATCTGATGCGTCCGTCCGGTTTCGAGCGAACATTCGATTAGCGAACTATGGGCATATTGCTCAAGGATGCGATACCAGGTCAGTGCAGCTTTGCCGCCACGACTTTCCGGCACGACCGCCATCTTGGTGCGATGCACCGGATGGCGACCGATCGGCGAGTCGACGCCGTTATCGCGCCGCACAATGCCGTTGGTCACCGCCAGATACTGCCGCTTCACTGAGCGCGCCTGTAACTGACGGACCAGTTGGGTTTGCGCCTCAATTGTTTTTGCCACCACCAGCAGGCCGCTGGTGTCCTTGTCCAGCCGATGGACGATACCGGCCCGCGGCACTTCGCCAATCCCGGGCACATGGTGCAACAAGGCATTCATCAAGGTGCCATGCCAATTCCCGCTACCCGGATGAACCACCAGCCCGGCCGGTTTGTTGAGCACGAGGAGTGCCTCATCCTCAAAAACGATGTCCAGAGGGATATCTTCCGCCTGCTCGGTCATTTGCTGCAGATCGGCCGGCGCATTGACCAGTAGCCGCTCGCCCCCCAGCACCTTGCGCTTGGGCTCGCTGATCACCACGTCATCAACGGTAATACAGCCGTCGCGTATCCAGGTTTGCAAACGGTTGCGCGAGTGCTGGGGTAAGAGGTCGGCCAATGCCTGGTCGAGTCGCCGACCGGCCGAGGTATCGGGAACCGTCAGGCGCAACGGTTCGCTTGGGCTATAATCGCCGCAGTTTTCCAAAGGATCATTCATGATGCGAAGTTTAGCCGCATTCCGGCCTTTTACCTTCCTCCGCACGTTCTGTGCCCTCATTTTACTGGTCGCCGTCACCGGTTGCGGCCTGCTACCCGAAGAAAAGGACGAAACCGCCGGTTGGTCGGCCGGTCGCCTATACAGCGAAGCCAAGGATGCCCAAGCCGACGGCGGCTGGGACAAGGCCGCCAAAATGCTCGAAAAGCTTGAGTCGCGCTACCCCTACGGCCGCTATGCCCAACAAGCCCAGCTTGAACTCGGCTACGTCTACTGGAAAGCCAATGAATCCGGTTCAGCGCTTGCTGCCTGCGATCGCTTCATTAAACTGCACCCCAATCACCCGTCAGTCGATTACGTTTATTACCTGAAGGGACTGATCAATTTCAACGAAGATCTCGGCCTGATCGGCTACCTGAGCACGCAGGACCCGACCGAGCGCGACCCCAAGGCAGCACGCGATGCCTTTGATGCCTTCAAGGAGATGGTCACCCGCTTCCCGAAGAGCAAATACGCGGAAGACGCCAGCCTGCGCATGAATTATCTGGTCAACGCGCTGGCTTCGCTGGAAAATCACGTCGCCCGTTACTACTTGAAGCGTGGCGCCTACATCGCCGCCGCCAACCGCGCTCAGGAAGCGATTCGCACCTATCCGCAAGCGCCCGCCATAGAAGAAGCCATGTTCATCATGGTCGCTGCTTACGACAAGCTGGGTATGACTGACCTACGCGACGATGCCGCCCGTGTCGCCAAAAAGAATTTTCCGAACAGCCGCTACCTGAGCGAAGGCCTGGAGGAAAAGAAACCCTGGTGGAAGCTCTGGTAAGCCCAGAGCAGCCCCGACCGCCCGTCCTGCGCGACGGGCTTTTTCTTGCCCAGCGTCACAGCGCCTTAACCGCCCTGCTTGATGGCCAACACTGCCTGATTGCGCAGCGTACGCAGTAAGGACAACTCTTTCTCGGGAATCGAAATACCACCCGGCTCATCCCGGTCGGCGTAAATCAGCGCCACCGGGTTGCCCTTGATATTGAGCGGAAACAGAACCAGTGAGTGCGCCGGCACCGCCTTGCGATACCAGTCAGGAATACGCTGGGCGATGTTGGGATCGTTGATGTCGCTGATCAGGATATCGACCCCTTTCGAGGTCGCCGCATGAAAAATATCCGGGGTGAAACTCATTGGAAAACGGAAGGATCGCGCCACCTCGTTGGCATCCGGGCCAAAACCGAAGCGTCCCTGCATCACGCCGGCCTTGGCGTCCCGAATACAGAGCACGACGCGCTTGAAGCCCATGGCGCGATACATGGTTTCCAGAATCATGCGCAGGATGTCATTGAGTTTAAAACTATCGACCAGCGTGTTGCTGATGTCCTGAATCCCTGCGGTCAACACCGCTTGCGGATCAATTTGCTGGCCGTCATCGGCCGCCAGAGAGGCGCCCAGCACCCCATCCTCAGCCATCTCGCTCCCGCCTGGCGCCACATGGGCAGCGCTATCGCTGCCGCCGCCATGCGCAAATTGCCGCATCTGCTTGCCAAAACTGGTTTGCTGAATATTCAGATGAATGATGCGGGCAAAGTCGGAGATTTCCTCGACCGCTCGCTTGACGGTCTGCAGCACCTCCTTTTCACCCAGCGGCACGGCGTCGGAATAGCGCGCCATCACCTTGCGCAACTCGCGGTCACGAACCTCGGGCGAGGCTTGGGCAATCAGATCGCACAATTCGTTGGCCAGACCAGACAGGGTCCGTTGCCGGTCTTCACTGCTGTTCGGCCGCTTCACATGACCCGAGGGCAGGCGCCGCATCGAATTGACGATCAGCGGCGGAAATCCCCATTGGCGGGCGATAGCAATACCCAGATCTTCAAAGCTGATCCCGAGTACCTGGAGCGCTGCCTGGTCATCAGAACAAGACTTCTGGGCGACGATACGGCGGATTTCGTCGCTCTCCTCAGGAAAATAATATTGCGACAACAAACGACCCAGGCTGTGGAACAGCGAGCAAATGAAGGTCTGCTCCAGATCACGCATCTGAGCCGCCGCCCCCAGATCCTTGGCCAAAATACCGGCCAGATTGGAGCGCAGGAACTCCTCTTTCAACTGTTGAGCATTGCCTTTGTTCTGCATGTGCTCGAAAAGCAGCACCGTAATGGCAATGTTACGGACAGCCTCAAAGCCGAGGACAATCACTGCCCGCGATACCGTACTGATATTGCCGCCCCCGACGGGCCGGAAATACGCCGAGTTGACCAGACGCAGCAATTTATTGGTCAGCGCGAAATCCTTGAGGATGGAATTGGAGAGCTTATTGACGCTCTCGGTTTCGCTATTGGCAATCTTGTTGATGGTGCTGACCGACTCCGACAAAGCCGGAAAATCACTTTTGTGCCGCATCCGGCGCAACAGGAAATCGATGGTGGCCTGGCGGCCGCTGTGGTCAGCACTGTCCTCACCCTCGGGATCGAAATAATTATCCAGCGCCTCGGCAAACTGCAGGGCGCTCTGGTAGCGCAAGGCCGGGTCCCGGGCCAGCGCCTTGTACAAAATGGCACTCAAGCGGTCGTCGACCGTGACAGCTTGCGGCAACTGGATATCCTCATTGGCGATCCGGTGCATGATGCGAAACAGGTTATCGCCCTCGACAGCCCGCCGCCCGGCCAGCATTTCGAACAGGATCAGCCCAGCCGCGAAAATATCGGTGCGTTCGCTCAGTTCACGTCGCTCGATGTACTCCGGTGCCATATAGGCCGGCGTGCCGGAATATTCCTCCGGATTATCGCTGGGCCCATCGATGCGGGCGGCGATACCAAAATCCATAACGCGCGGCGTACCGTTCTCATCAAGCAGTATGTTGGATGGCTTCAGGTCGCGGTGAATGATGCCGCGGGCGTGGGCCTGGGCCACCGCATCGAGAATCGGCCGCAGCATCGACACCGCCTTGACCGCCGACAGGGTGCCGCTCTGCTGCAGGAATGCCGCCAGACTCTGGCCCGGTACATATTCGAAGACCAGATAGAGATCACCGCCCTCTTCCGCTGCCTCGAAAATTGGCACGATGTTGGGATGGCGCATTTTACTGACGGCGCGCGCCTCGTCGAGCAGCACCTGATTCTGCGCCGGATCGGGATGCGTGAAATGCAGCGTCTTGATCGCCACCTCGCGCTGCAACTGCGGGTCGAAACCGAGGTAAACCGTACTTTGCGCGCCGCGCCCCAATTCACCCCGAATATCGAAGCGTCCAATTTTTCTAATCATTATTCTGTCGCCGGGATCCACATCAAGCGGCCCGTACCATCCCTTTCACCCCAGATTATCGCGTCCTGGCCGTAATCTTCCGCCAATGCCAGGGCATCCTCAAGGGCGATATCCGGTACAAAACAACTTTCCTCACGCGGTGCGGCCGGATCATCCGGCACATTTTCAGCGGCGTAGGTCTCGTAGTTGCCTTCCAGCAGATCGCATTCGAGGGCAGACTGACGTTCGGCATTGATTGCCGCAGCGGGCCGCTCAGTGCCAGGATTCCAGGCCGTCAGGATGGCAAAACTGTGGCATTCATGCTCGGCCAGCCAAGCGGCCAGGACGGCATGAGCCACCTCAACACGCAACTCGCAAGGCGCCCCAGGCAGGAAGACACAATACGTCGTTGCGGCAAAGGCCGCTGCCCGCTCAGTCGTTTTCGCCATCGAGATCCATTGCTCCTATCAGTTTTTCCGCATCGGCGACCGGCAAGGCCTCGACCTCACGCAGCTTACGCGACAACTGCCGGGTACGTGTCTCTGCCTTGCCGATACTGTGGCTGGCTTCCTCCAGTTTTTTGCGGGTATGGGCCAATGCCTCGCCAAATTGACCGAATTCCGCCTTGACGGCCCCCAGCACCGCCCAGACCTCGGCCGAACGTTGCTCGATGGCCAGGGTACGAAACCCCATCTGCAAGCTGTTGAGCAGTGCTGCCAGCGTCGTTGGTCCGCTCAAACTCACCCGGAAATCACGCTGCAGCGTCTCGGCCAGCGCTGGGCGGCGCAAGGCTTCGGCGTACAAGCCCTCGATCGGCAGATAAAGCAGGGCAAAATCGGTGGTATGCGGCGGGGCAATATACTTGTCACGAATGCTGCGCGCCTCCAGTTTCAGGCGGGCCTCGATGGCCTTGCCGGCCGCTTCGCTCTGCGCCGCATCGCCACGCTCCTGAGCATCCAGCAAGCGCTGATAATCCTCAATCGGGAACTTGGCATCGATCGGCAGCCAGACCACGGCCCCCTCGCTACTACCCGGCAGGCGAATGGCAAAATCGACCCGCTCACGGCTGCCTGGCCGGGTCACGACGCTGGCTGCAAACTGCTCGGCGGTCAACAATTGCTCGAGCAAGGCCGCCAGTTGCACCTCACCCCAAGTGCCACGCGTCTTGACGTTGCTCAACACCCGTTTTAAATCACCGACGCCGTTAGCCAGCGTCTGCATTTCGCCCAGACCGCGATGCACCAGTTCCAGGCGCTCACTGACCAGACGAAAGGACTCACCCAGGCGCTGCTCCAGGGTAGCATGCAACTTTTCATCGACCGTACGCCGCATTTCTTCCAGTTTCTGCGCATTGTCGGCCTGAATCGCGGTCAACCGCCCGTCGACCGATATTTTCAGGCGCTCGAAGCGTTCGTCCAGCGTAGAAGAAAAGCGCGCCAACTCGCGGGAAAAGCTTTCCAGGCGCTCGCCCTGCAAACTCCCGAACTGGCTGACCTGGGTTGTCACCGCCTGGGCCAGCAGATTGGCTGACTGCGCCCTTTCCTCGCGATCACGAAAAGACTCCTCGGCATCATCCCGCCGGCCTCGCGCCAGCTCTTCACGCAATTCGCGCTCAAGCCGCGCCATGCCCTTGTCGAGCATGTCCTGTAAGGCCAGCACCCGCGCCTCGACCGTCGCCGCATTCCCTTGCCGCTGACTGCGCCACAGCAAATAAAGCTGCAACAGCAAAATAATCAGCAGGGCAACCGGCAACAGGCCCGTCCTTAAAACATCGATCACGGCATTACCTCAAGGAAAACTGGACGCAGCGAGCAACCGTCTCGGCAGCGGGTGAAGACGGCAAAACATGCAGACGGCCGGCTTCGATCTGTCCTTGCGTCTGCAACCAGTGACGCACCGTTGCCGCGCGCCGCGCTGCCAGTTGCTGCAACTGCTCGGCAATCAAAGCCGGGGATGGTTCAGGGGGCGGCGTTTTTTTCTCAGTGCCCGGCGCGCTGGATGCTTCCTTGGGCACCGCCACCGCGCGAACCGCCGGCAAGCCGGGCATATCGCCGGCCGGGTCAGCCTGGCCAAGCAGGTCGAGGTGCAAGGCTGGACGTTCCTTCAACGCCCGCGCCAGCCCCTGCAGCCGGACGAGTGCAGCCCCGTCCAGCGTCGCCTCGCCCGGTGCAAAAAACACCGCCGACAAATCTTCACCCCCACCAAACAAGGCGCCGAGCATGCTGAACGGCGAGGTCACTGCCTTCATCACAACCTGGCCCAGCACCTTGAAAACCAGGCCACTGACTGAAAACTGTGGATCATCGAGCGAGCCGGCGATGGGCAGGTTGAGGTCGATTTCGCCCCGACTGTTCTTGAGCAAGGCAACGGCAAACTGCACTGGCAGGCTGGTCGCCTGATTGCTCGCCACCGGCTCACCAAAGGTCAGCTGGTCGACAAAAAGATGATTGTCGGCCTGCAACTGCCCTGCCGCCAGTTGGTAATGCACATCCATCGACAACACCCCCTGCGCAATGCCAAAACCGGCGTATTTGCCGGCATAGGCCGACAAGGCCGTCAGGTCGACCGCCTTGACCGACGCCGTCAAGTCAAGCTGCGGCAGGGATTGCCAGGGATTGAGGCGGGCCGTGATCTGCACCGGCGCATGCTCGCCATAACGGCCGCGCACATCGAGATCGGCCAAGCTGCCGGGCGCTGACGACAGGCCGCGCACCGTGCCGGCCAGTTGGCCCACCGTCACCGAATAATTGGGCTGGATGAACTGATCAGTGAAATCGACCTGCCCCGCCGCCAGCCGGATTTCATCGATCCGGATAGCCGGCAACGGCCCACCGGCGGCTTCTGGCGCTTGGGCCGGCACGGGCCTTTCCTCGGCAGCGGGCGCTGCTGCCAGGGCGGTGGCGTTCAGCTGCCCCTGGGCATCCAGCAGCAAGCGCCCGGCAAAATCGCTGAGCGTTACCTGCTCAATAGCCACTTGGGGTGGCGCGCTAGCGGCGCGCAAGCCGCTCAGTGCCAGCGTCTGCCAGCGCAGCATTTCCTGAGACTTTCCGGCGTCGACCGTGTGCCCGGCAGGCCCGGCAGACACCTCATCCAGCCCGGCCACCAGGTCAGTCATGCGCCAGCGCCCGAGCCCGACAGACCAGCCGGCAGCCGCTGTCTTGTCCGATTCGGGCGCGGTCGACGCAGGCGAGATGGCTTTTTCTGTCAGCCGGGGCGGCGTCAGCCAGCGCGTCCCTCCCCGGGGCAGGCGCTGCCAGTTCAAGCGCACCCCCTGCTGCTCGAAATCAGCCAGATCGATGTGGCGCTCGGCCAGATCAATGCGTAGCCCCTGCAGACGAATACGGTCGACCGTCAATGGCCGACCAAAATCAAGCCGGGCTGCCACCTCGGCCACATTGAATGGTGCAGCCAGGCGGCTGTCAAAGGGCCCAATCTGCGCCTGCAACTGGGCCAGCTCGCCGGCCACCGGCCTGGCGCGCGAAGCATCCAGCCAGCGCACTCGGGCATCGGCCAGGGTAACGGCCGCCACCGACCACCGCCAGGGCGGCGCCGCCGGCGTCGCGAGCACTGGCGCCAAGGCGTCATCCCGCCACAACGACTGGATATTGAGCAGACCCGCCGGGTCGACCGCCAACATTGCCGTCAACCCCTGCACCGCGACGCGGCCAATTGCCAGTTGCCGGGCGAAGGGCTGGCTGGGGGCCAGTTCGACGGTCAGCTGCTGCCAGCCAAGCAGTGGCTGGCCGTCAGTCGTCGCCACCTGCAGCCCCTGCACTTGCACACTGCCTTGCAGGCGGGGCGAGGCCAGGTCTGGCCCAAAGCGCAATTGCAGCTGCGTCGCCAGCGTACCCGCTTGCAATTTAAGCGCCAGTGGCGGTGGCAGATCACCCTGCCAGGGTGCCAGCGCCAGTTGATCGACGGTCAATTCGAGTTGGCCGGACGGCGTCTCGGCCAGCGGCTGCACCGTGCCATTCAGGGCCACTGCCGCGCCATCGAACCGCCCCTGCAGCACCACGTCAACAGGCTGCCCGCGCCGCTCAGGCACGCTACTGACAAGCGAGGTACTGAAGTGCACAGCGGCCAGACGATGCTGGCGGTGCCGCACCTGATCATCCAGGTCGACCTGCCCATCGCGCAGTTGCAAACCAGCCAGTTCAAAACGTGGCATCGGCCCGGGCGGCTGGGGATCACGGGCTTGCCAGGCAGCCAACCGGTCGAGTAATTCAATCTGCCCGCCCGCTTGGCGCTGCAAACGGACAAAGGGCGCCTCGAGTTCAATCGCGTCGACCACCCAGGCACCCCGGGTCAACGAGCGCCAACCGGCATCCACCGTCAGCCCAGCCCAGCCCAACTGATCCTGACCACTTGCGGTCGCCAGCGCCAGATCATCAATCTGCAACGTCAAGGCAAAAGGATCAACGGCGATGCGCTCGACACGCTGCACCTGCAAGCCGAGGGCGGTCGCCTGACTGCGCAGGACAGCCTCGATCCCCCATGGCAACACCACAAACCCCAGCAAGGCATAACCCCCAACGGCCGCCAGCAAACCCAGACCCCAACGAGCAAAACGACGGGCCATAAACTGACGCAACACGGCAGGCAGATGAAGCAGAGCGCGGGACATGCTATCTTTTCGGGGGAAATATCCGCGCAATCTAGCACAGCCCATAGCCTCACAAGGACTCAGCACCATGAAAAGGATCATCGGCGGGATTGTCGACTGGCTCGTCGACGAAATCCGGCGCGCCTGGCAAGCCCTGCTCAATTGGCAAACCTGGGTCGTAATCCTCGTTTTGCTGGTTCTGGGGGTACTCGTTTACATGGTCAGTCGCCTGGCGCTGCGGACTGACTCGATTCTGACTTTTTTACACCACACATCAGCCAATTGCCGCGAAATCAATAACGGTCACATCATTGCCCTGTTCAGCGGCATGATCTTTTTCATGCTCGGCAGCGTGTTGACCCTGGGCGAATTGCAGCGCCATTTTCAAGCCCGGAAGCGGCGGATGGTTCACGAAGCCCGCCAGGCCATGGCGGCAGTCATCGGCTGGGGGGGACTCACCGTCGCCCTGGCCTGCGCTGCCCTGGTTTTCTTCAAGAATTATTGCCGGTAAACTCAGCCCCCCTGACGCACCCTTGACCCCCATGCCCAATCAAAAAATCACCGTCCTTCTGGTCGACGATAACGACATGATGCGGGCAGTCCTGCGCGCCATGCTGCGCGGCGAGCATTACGAAGTGATTGGCGAATCGCGCAATGGCACCCAGGCGGTCGAACACGCCGACCGTCTGAAGCCCGACATCGTTTGTCTCGATATCCAGATGCCGGAAAAAGACGGGCTGCAAGCCCTGTGCGAAATCAAGGCAACCCGCTCGGAAACCGAAGTGGTGATGATTACCGGCAGTTCGGACATGGAAACCGTCCAGGAAGCGATACAAAACGGCGCCTCCGGTTTCGTCATCAAACCCTTCAATGCCGCCAGCGTCCTCGATACCCTGGACAGGGTCAGCAACCGCCTGCGCCAGAAACGCTAGTCAGAAGTTGTTACGCCAGGTTCGCAAGGCTGCAAAAACCGAGACGGGATCCCCGTCGACCGCGCCCAGGCGATGCGCGACGGCCAGCACGGCCGGCACCTGGCAACGCAGGAAAGGATTGGTCGCTTTTTCCTCGGCCAGCAATAGCGGCACGGTCGGCTGACCAGCCGAGCGCAGCGCCGCCACCCTCGCCTGGCGGGCCACAATGGCTGGATTTTCGGGTTCAACCGCCTGCGCAAAGGGCAGATTCATGGCCGTGTACTCGTGAGCGCAGTACACGCGGGTATCATCCGGCAAGTCCGCCAGACGGGCCAGCGAGGCAGCCATCTGACCAGGCGTGCCTTCGAACAATCGACCACAACCGGCGCCAAACAGGGTGTCGCCACAAAACAAGGCATTCCCCGCCCGGTAGGCTAGATGACCCAGCGTATGGCCGGGCACGGCCATGACCTCGACCGGCACATCGAGCACTTTGATCGTTTCGCCACCGCGCAAAGGCCGTGTGCGGCCTGTGATAGACTCATCGGCCGGCGCGAAGACCTCGGCCCCGGTCGCCGCTTGCAGGGCAGCGACACCGCCCTGATGGTCGGCATGGTGATGGGTAATGAGAATCCCGGCCAAGGCCAGGTCCGCCGCCTGCAGGTGGTCGAACACCGGTGCCGCATCCCCCGGGTCGACGACGAAGGCACGCCGACCGGCGCTTAACACGAAAATGTAATTGTCCTTGAAGGCAGGAATGAGCGAGATTTCAAACATGCCAGAACTATCGAGCCAGGCGGCGCGGATGTCAATTCCCGGCCTGGACGCCTGGCTGGCCTCGCCGCAAGGTCGCTACGTACTGGCCTGGGAACAACAGCAACTTGATGCCGCCGTCGCTGATGTCTTTGGCTTCAATGCCCTGCAGCTCGGCCTGCCGCAGTGCGATTTCCTGCGCGCCAACCGCATGGCGCTACGTTGCCGGGTCTGCGACATCGGCCAGGTCGATCTCCGCTGTGACTTGTGCGCCCTGCCCTTTGCCAACCAGAGTGTCGACCTGGTCATCTTGCCGCATGTACTCGAATTTGCTGCCGATCCACACCAGATTTTGCGCGAGGTCGAACGCATCCTGATCCCCGAAGGCCAGATCATCATCGTCGGCTTCAATCCCTTGTCGCTGTGGGGCCTGCGTCGCCAGACCCGGCGCACCCCTGTCTTTCCGTGGAACGGCAGTTATCTGTCACCCTCCCGCCTCAAGGACTGGCTGAAATTGCTCGGTTTCGAGGTCGACCGCGGTCAGTTTGGCTGCTATGCCCCGCCCTGCGAACAACAACAATGGCTGCAACGCTGGCGCTTTGCTGAAAGTGCTGGCCGGCGCTGGTGGACATTCTCCGGCGCCATTTACCTGCTGCGCGCCATCAAACGCGTGCACGGCATGCGGCTGCTCACCCCCAACTGGCGTAAAAAGCCGCTCCGCGCCAAGGCCTTGCGCCCTGTCGCACAAAAGGAAAAACATGGCGACTGAAGAACGCATCCAGATCTTTACCGACGGCGCCTGCAAGGGCAATCCCGGCCCCGGTGGCTGGGGTGCCATTTTGCGGGTGGGCCCGCATGAAAAGGAATTGTGGGGCGGCGAGCCGGCCAGCACCAACAATCGCATGGAAATGACCGCCGTCATTCGTAGCCTGGAAGCCCTGAAACGCCCGGTGGTCGGCACTGTCTTCACCGACTCGCAATACGTCCTCAAGGGCATCAGCGAATGGATCCACGGCTGGAAACGCAATGGCTGGAAAACATCAGACAAGAAACCGGTCAAAAATGCCGACCTGTGGCAAACGCTCGACACCCTGGTACAACAGCACAAACTGGAATGGGTGTGGGTCAAGGGTCATGCCGGCCATCCGGAAAACGAACGGGCCGATGCCCTGGCCAATCGCGGCATCGACGAATTGCACAAATAACAGGAAAACCCATGCGTCAGATCGTCCTTGATACCGAAACCACCGGCCTTGACCCGCGCCACGGCCACCGCCTGATCGAAGTGGCCGGCATCGAGCTGGTCAATCGCCGGCTGACCGGTCGCCATCTGCACAAATACGTCAACCCGGAACGCGATATCGACGCCGGCGCCCAGGCCGTGCATGGCATCACGCTCGAATTCCTGGCCGACAAGCCGAAATTCGCCGATGTCGCCGATGAATTCCTCGAATTCATCAATGGCGCCGAACTGATCATCCACAACGCCCCCTTCGACCTCGGCTTTCTCAATGCCGAACTCGACCGCCTGGGTCGGGTGCCGGTCGGCACCGTGTGCAGTGGCGTGATCGACACCTTGAAGATGGCCAAGGAATTGCACCCCGGCAAACGCAACAGCCTGGATGCCTTGTGCGAACGCTACACGGTCGATAATTCAGGCCGCACGCTGCACGGCGCCCTGCTCGATACCGAACTGCTGGCCGAGGTCTATCTGGCCATGACGCGCGGCCAGAACATGTTGATGATCGAGCCCGATGAAACACCGCCTGTTCTGCTCGGTGCCGACGGCCTGGCCCGCCAGCGCAAAACGCTCATTGTTCGCCAGCCAAGCGCCGAAGAACTGGCCGAGCACAGCCGCCTGCTGAACGCCATTGACAAGGAATCGAAAGGTGCCTGCGTCTGGCTGAGCGCAGCCACCACCGACACGCCCCCCCCGGAGCAACGCCCATGAGCCTCGACATCCCCGACGCCATTCGCCAGCAGGCGCAAGACCTGCTCGACTTCATCGACGCCAGCCCCAGCCCCTGGCATGCCGTGCAGACGGCCAGCCAGCGCCTGCAGGCCGCCGGTTTTTGCCCGCTGAATGAGGTCGACCGCTGGTCCTTGCGCGCCGGTGGACGGTATTACGTCACCCGGGGTGGTTCGTCGCTGATCGCCTTTGTCGTTGGCGAAGCACCCTTGGCCGAACAAGGCCTCTGCCTGGTCGGCGCCCATACCGATTCGCCCGGCCTGCGCCTCAAACCACGCCCGGCCGACAGTGTTGGCGGCGTCGTCCGCCTTGGCGTCGAAGTCTATGGCGGGCCGATTCTCGCCACCTTTGCCGACCGCGACCTGTCGCTGGCTGGCCGTGTCGTGCTGCGCGATGCTCACGGTCAACGCACCGCACTGGTCAATTTTGGCGACGCCCTGCTACGCCTGCCCAATCTGGCCATTCATATGAATCGCGAGGTCAATGACAAGGGGCTGAAATTCAACAAGCAGACCGAGTTGCCCTTGCTGCTCGGCGCCCTGCCGGCCGGCCTGACCGCGGCCGATGCCTTCCGTCAGCCGCTGGCAGCGCAACTCGATGTCGACCCGGCCAGCCTGCTGACCTGGGAACTGGCCGCCTTCGATACGCAAAAAGGGGCTTTCTGGGGCGTCGACCGCGAATACCTGGCCAATAGCCAGCTCGACAACCTGGCCTCCTGCCACGCTGCGCTCAGTGCGCTGATCGCCAGCCCTGACGACACCAGCTCGCGTCTGCTGGCCCTCTTCGACCACGAAGAAGTCGGCAGCGACAGCGCGGTCGGCGCAGGTGGCAGTTTTCTCGGCGATGTACTACAGCGCCTGAGCAGCGGGCAGGGACTGGACGACGAAGACCGGCAGCGCATGCTGGCGCGCAGCCTGTTCATCAGTGCCGACATGGCGCATGCCTGGCACCCGAATTTTCCAGCCGCCTACGAGCCCTGCCACACGCTCGCGGTCAACGCCGGCCCGGTGATCAAAAACAACGCCAACCAGCGGTACAGCACCGATGCTGAAACTGCCGCCCGCTTCATGGCCTGTTGCGAACGGGCCGGCGTGCCCTGCCAGCAATACGCCCACCGCACCGATCTCGGTTGCGGCAGCACCATCGGCCCCATCCTGGCGGCCCGCCTGGGCGTGCCCAGTGTCGATGTCGGCTCACCGATGTGGGCCATGCACAGTGTCCGTGAAAGCGCCGGCGTACTCGACCACGGCTACCTGATCGCAGCCCTGGGTGCAGCCTTCGCCGGCCGCTGAACGGCGCTCAGGCCCGGCGGGCGGCCTGCCAGGCGAACAGGTCGTCAGCCGGTAGCGGCCGACTAAAGAGGTAGCCCTGCATGAACTGGCAACCACGCGCCGCCAGGAAAGCGCGTTGCGCTTCGTTCTCCACCCCTTCAGCCACCACCTGCATGCCCAGATCGCGGGCCAGCGACAAGGTGGCCGAGGCAATCGCGGCATCTTCCACATCCTCTGGCAAATCTTTGACGAAGCCGCGATCAATCTTCAGCCGGTGAATCGGCAGGCGCTTCAGGTAGCTCAAGCTGGAATAACCCGTACCAAAATCATCAAGCGCCAGTCGAATGCCGAGATCACATAATTGCTGCATGCGGTCCAGTACCTCAGCGGTCGGCTGCATGAGGGCGCTCTCGGTCAATTCCAGTTCCAGGCAGTTGGGATCTATCCCGGTCCGATCCAGCAGACGTTGCACCGTCTGGACGAAATCCGCCTGGCGGAACTGGATGGCGGAAATATTGACGGCCATCGACACTGGCAACCCGGCGGTGGCCCAGGCGACCTGCTGGCGGCAAGCCGCTTCCAGCACCCACTCGCCCACACTGAGGATGAGGCCACTTTCTTCAGCCAGGCCAATGAACTGCAGCGGCGGCAACAAGCCCAGATCGGGATGCTGCCAGCGCAACAAGGCCTCGACGCCTTGCAGGGTGGCATCGCCAGCCGTCACCTGCGGTTGGTAATGCAGCACCAGTTCGTTGCGTTCGATCGCCCGGCGCAAGGCGTTTTCCAGCATCAGGCGTTCGAGGGCATGGGTATCCATCTCGGGCTTGAAATAATGGAAGGCATTGCGCCCCTGGTTCTTGGCGCTGTACATAGCCACGTCGGCATGCTTGAGCAGATCGCTGGCATCGCTGCCGTCATCCGGATAAAGCGCAATGCCGATACTGACCGAGATGCTCAATTCGTGGCCGTCGATCGGCATGGGTGACTGCAAGGCGGCAATCAGCTTGCGAGCGACCAAGGCCGCATCTTCCTGATGGCTGATGCGCGGCAGCAAGACGACGAATTCATCGCCCCCCAGACGGGCCAGAAAATCATTGTCGCGCAGGCAATCCGCCAGACGACGCGCCACACCGGACAGCAATTGATCGCCAACCGGGTGGCCGAGTGAGTCATTGACCGCCTTGAAGTGATCAAGATCGAGGAAGAGGACCGCCAGAATGTCGCCGTGCCGCGCCGCATTGCGCAACTCACTGTGGATGCGCTCGTTCCACAAAGTACGGTTCGGCAAACCGGTCAGCACATCGTAATGGGCCAGATAGGCAATATGCGCTTCTGCCTCGCGCGCCGCGGTGACATCCTGAGCAGTACCGCGGATCCGCAGGCCGTTGGCTGGATCGCCATCGCTCTCGATCCGGAAATGCAGAATGCGTGGATTGAGGTGATTCGCTGCCAGACGGCAATCGAGGGCAATTTCCCCCACTTCGAGCGCCATCTTGTTCAGGGCATTGCGCAACGCCGGCACGTCCTCTGTATTAACACATTCGAGCAAGCGACGACGATCCACCCGGGCGTTTTCCGGCAAACCCAGGTTAAGCAGCAATTCACTTGAACAGTTCCAGATCGGCCGGCCTGGCAAGGCCTCCCAACTCCCCAAGCGCGCGATGCGTTGCGCCTGCAGCAGTTCTTCCTGTTGCAGGATCAATTGTTGCGATGCCTCAGCCAGTTGCTGTGTCCGCTCATGAACCAAGAGTTCGACCCGCCGGGCACGGCCGCTGGTCAAGAGCAGGAAAGCACCAAGAATGGCGGTACTGAGCAAGCCAAGAGCCAGGGTCAACCAGACCCCCCAACTGCGCAGCGACTGCATGTAAGCCGGCGTCGCCACCACCGTCAGCTCCCACGGTCGACCGGCAAATTCCAGTTTTTTCTGCCAATTCAGGCGCACGCCTGACCAGGCCACTTCCTTGCAACCAACCGGGCCGTATAGATGCTCAGGAGCCTCGGGCTGTCCACGGTCGACCAGGCAGACATCGACATCACTTGTGCTTCGCTGGCCTAGCACGGCATCAATCGCATCTTCCATGCGAAACACTGCCGACACCATGCCCAATGGGGCACCCGATCGCGAATCCAGGGCCGCCTGATAAACCACCACCCCCCGTTGTTCGCCTCGCTCCTGAACCAGGCGGATTGGTTCGGAGGCCACAGCCTGGCCACTTTCCAGCGTCTGCCGGGCAGCTCGCGCCGTGCGGGGCAAAACCAGCGGATCCAGACCAACCACGCTGCGGTTATTGGCCAGCGGTTCGACATAGAGAATCGGCAGATACTCGGCCGCTTGTTCGGCAATGAAAGTCCGCCCCGCGGGATCGCGCCCCAAAATGGCAAAATCAGCGATATCGCCCGCCCGCACCCCGGCTTCAAAAGCGAGTCGCTGCTCGGCATTGATCAAAGGGCTCCAGCCAAAATTCTGCGTTCCCGGGTAACGCGCCAATAAAGGGGTCGTGAATTGTCGCCAGGCATCGCGCGTCAAGGCCGGATGCACGACTGCCAGGCGCTGCAAGGCCAGCACCTGATCCAGTTGGGCCTCCAGACGCTTGCCGACCTGACTGCCGACAAATTCGGCATCGCGATTGAACTGGCCTTGCAGTCGATGGTTTTCCCAGTCGCGAACCTGCAAGAAGGCCATCGCCAACAGACTCAAACCGATACCCATCGGCAAGGCCACCGCCCAGCGGCGCGGCCGCCAGTCCTCGGCCGGCTGGCCGAAAAAGACCAGCAACAAGGGCACCATCACCAGCACACCCAGCGTGTCCCCTGCCCACCAATTGACCCAGTTGAAGAAAATCTCATCGACCGCGAACAAACCGGTCGTCGTCAGCACGGTAATGGCAATCGTCGCGCTCACCAGACAGCCGAGCGGTGCGACAACTGCCACAAAACGCAAGATGCTGTCGTGGCTATCCAGCGGGTTAGGCAAACCAATAAAACGCCGGAACACGGTATAACTGAACCAGGCCTGCAAGGTCGCCCCCCCGGCAATGGCAAGCGTGGCTAACCAGGCCATACCGACCAGACCGCTCTGACTGGCGGCCAGCAACTGCACCCCCAGGGCTCCCAGGAAAATCACAGGCAAGCTGCGTGGTCCGAGCACCAGCATCGCCGCCAGGGCAATGCCGGCCGGCGGAAAAAGCGGTGCGGCATAGCCGGGCGGCACGGCAATTTGCAAGGCAGCCCAACCACTCAGGGCGTAGCTAAAAGCAATCAGAGAATCGCGGCGCAGGGTTGAAAGCATGAAATGCCGAGAGAACATGAGACGGGTGGTGGATTATAGGTGCCCGCACCAAAATGAATGCGACAAAATCCCGAAACCTGACAAATCACCCTACCCGCTGCGACAAGATGCCGCAGACACAGCGCCTCGCGGCCGCCAACAAATCACGGATAATCCGGCCATGCCCTTCATTTTCCGCAGCATCGGTGATGCTGATCACCGGCTTCACCTGCGTCGTCTGATCGTCGCCCGCTGGCTCATGCTATTGAGCATGACGTTGCTCATCCTGTGGGCTCCCGTTGGCCTCGATCTGCCTTTGCCGCATCTTCCGATGCTGGGCATTCTGGCCATCGCCGCCATCCTCAATGCCATCGCCCAGCAGCGGCTGCACACCAGCCACCCCCAGGCCGGTGAGTTGAGCAGCCAGTTGCTGCTCGACATCGGCGCGCTCGGTGGCTTGGTTTTTTTCAGCGGCGGCGCCACCAATCCCCTGGTATCGCTGCTGTTGCCACCAGTCGCCATTGCCGCCATTGCGCTCCCCGCACGCCATGTCCTGCTGGTCGGCAGTGCCGCCATCCTCACTTACTCCTTGCTGATGTTGTTCTATGTGCCACTGTCCATTGCCGATGCAACGCGCGCCACCCGCCTGCACCTGATCGGCATGTGGCTGACCTTTGTCGTCTCGGCTGGGCTGATTGGCTGGATCATCCTGCGCATGACGCAGTTGATCCGCCAACGGGATGCCGAACTGGCCAGCACCCGGGAAACGGCCCTGCGCGACGAACGAGTGCTGGCCATGGGAACGCTGGCGGCGGGTGCAGCTCACGAGTTGGGCACCCCCCTGGCCACCATGCACCTGATCGTCGGCGAATTGGCCCGCGACCCGACCTTAGCGGCCGCCGTCCAGGACGATATGGCCGTCCTGCGCCAGCAACTAGGCATTTGCAAGGAGATCATCAGCGGCCTGGCCCGCCGTGCCGGGGCCGAACGTCTGGAAAAATCGAACAGTCAGGCGGTCGACCGCTGGCTCGAACAACTCCGCCAGCACTGGCACGCCGCCCGGCCGCAAGCGGCCAGCCTGCTGCACGTGCTCAGTACCGCACCGGCACCAGAGATCATCATCGATCCCCGCCTGGAACAAGCAGTGCTCAATCTACTCAACAATGCGGCCAACGCCAGCCCCTGTCCGGTAGACATCAGCCTAAGCTGGTCCGGGCAACAATTCAGTATCGCCATCGGCGATGCTGGCCCGGGCTTTCCGCCGAGCGTCCTCGACCTCGGCGGCCATACTGATTTTCCGGCCCATGCTGGCGGCAGCGGTGTCGGCTTGCTGCTCACCCGCAGCGCTATCGAACAACTGGGTGGTCGCCTGCTGCTCAGCAACCCGGAACATGGCGGCGCCTTGGCCTGCCTCGAAATCCCTCTGGAACAACAGCCATGAGCACGCCTATTTTGGTGGTCGACGACGACCCAGTTTTCAATAGCGTGCTGGTGCGCACCCTGAATCGACGCGGTCTGGCTGCGCATGGCGTGCTTGACGGCGAGACAGCCTTGCAGCACCTGCACCATCACCCCTGCCAGCGCCTGATCCTCGACCTCAATCTCAACGGCAGCTCCGGGCTGGCCCTGATTCCACAGATCCTGGCCCAGGCCCCCGACTGCCGCATCGTCGTGCTGACCGGTTATGCCAGCATTGCCACCGCCGTCGAGGCAGTCAAACGTGGCGCCACCCAATATCTGGCCAAACCGGTAGACATCGAAAGCATCCTCGCCGCTTTTGACGACCAAAGCTCGGCCGACGAAGGCATCACCCCATCCGATGAGCCGCTTTCGGTCGACCGCCTGGCGTGGGAACATATCCAGCGCGTGCTTAGTGAAAACGATGGCAATATCTCGGCCACCGCCCGCGCCCTGAAAATGCATCGCCGCACCTTGCAGCGCAAGCTCACCAAACGACCGGTACGCGCCTGAACAATCGGCGGACCACCCGCCGCAATCCGGGAATATCTACGCATCGTGCAAGCCAGGCGGCCTTGGCGAATCCAGAAGAGGCCCCTTATACTGCCCTTCCCACAGCCTGACCGTGGTCTCCTCACCCCCGCTGCCCTACCGTTGCAACCTCGAGCCCCCGGACCGTGAGCCCATGAGCCTTGCCCTGATCGTTATGCTGCCCTTTCTCGGCGCCATCCTGCCGGCGCTGATGATCCGTGCCGGACGCAATGCCTGCGCCACCAGCACCTTCACCGTCACGCTGCTCGCCTTCCTGTTATTGATGACCCATGCGCCGACGGTATTGCGCGGCGAAATCGTCCACGCCCGCTGGGAATGGGTCCCGCAGCTCGGTCTCAACGTCAATTTTTTCCTCGACGGTCTCGGCTTCTTCTTCGCCGGCCTGATCCTCGGCATCGGCTTGTTGATCATCACCTACGCCCGTTTCTACCTGGCCAAGGAAGACCCAATGGGCAGCTTTTACAGCTACCTGCTGCTCTTCCAGGGCGCCATGGTCGGCATCGTGCTGTCGGACAACATCCTGCTACTGCTGGTCTTCTGGGAACTGACCAGCCTGTCGTCCTTCCTGCTCATCGGCTACTGGAAGCACCTGCCGGAAGGTCGTCAGGGCGCGCGCATGGCGCTGACCATCACCGGCGCCGGCGGCCTATCGATGATCGCCGGCATGCTGATTCTGGGTGACATCGCCGGCTCCTACGACCTGTCGGTCATCCTGCAGCACAAAGAAGCGATCCAGGCCTCGCCGCTCTATCTGCCGGCGCTGATCCTGATCCTCGGCGGCTGCTTCACCAAGAGCGCGCAATTCCCTTTCCATTTCTGGCTGCCGCACGCCATGGCCGCACCGACGCCGGTGTCCGCCTACCTGCACTCGGCAACCATGGTCAAGGCCGGGCTGTTCCTGATGGCGCGCCTGTGGCCGGTATTGGCCAGCACCGACGAATGGTTTTACCTGGTCGCCACGACCGGCCTGATCACCATGCTGATCGGCGCCTGGATCGCACTGTTCAAGGATGACCTGAAGGGCTTGCTCGCCTTCTCGACGGTCAGCCACCTCGGCCTGATCACCTTCCTGCTCGGCCTCGGTTCGCCGATGGCCGCCGTCGCCGCCGTCTTCCACATCCTCAACCACGCCACCTTCAAGGCCGCGCTGTTCATGAACGCCGGCATCGTCGACCATGAAACCGGCACCCGTGACATCAATAAACTCGGCGGCCTGATGGCGCTGATGCCGATTTCCGGCACGCTGGCGATGATCGCCGCCGCCTCGATGGCTGGCGTGCCGCTGCTCAACGGCTTCCTGTCCAAGGAAATGATGCTGGAGGAAGCCGCTCACACCGCCTGGCTCGGCAACGACTGGATCGTGCCGGCGCTGGCGACGCTGGCGGCCTGCTTCTCGGTCGCCTATTCGTTCCGCTACATCGTCCATGTCTATTTCGGCAAACCGGCCGGCGAAACGCCGCGGCATCCGCATGACCCGCCGTTCGGGATGTGGGGGCCGCCAACGCTGCTGGTCGTGCTGGTCGTGCTAATCGGCCTCTTTCCGGCGACCATCGCCGGCCCGCTGCTCGCCACCGTTGCCAGCGCCGTCATCGGTGGCCCGCTGCCCGACTATCACCTGGCAATCTGGCACGGCCTGACGCCGGCGCTGGGAATGAGCGCTGTGGCCGTCGTCGTCGGTCTGTCGCTGCTGATGGCCTACACCCGCGTCCGTCGCGGCTGGGCGGCCGGCCCGCATCCGGAAGCCAAGGCGATATTCCAGGGAACGCTCGCTGCCGCCGTCCGATTGGCCCAGATCATCACGCACGGCCTGCATAACGGCTCACTACAACGCCACCTGGCCTTCACGGTCGGCGCCGCTGTCGTCCTCGGCTTCGTCGCCTTTGCCACCGCCACCCACGCCCCGGGCACACGCCCGCTGCTGCCGGCCACCCCGGTCGCGGTCATCGTCTGGCTGCTGCTGGTTGGTGCGACGCTGGCCGTGGTTTTACTGCATCGCCAGCGGTTGACCGCGCTAATCGCTGTGGGCGTCATTGGCATGGTCGTCTCGCTGAGCTTCGTCTATCTGTCTGCACCGGACCTGGCGCTGACGCAAATTTCGGTCGAAGTGGTCACGGTCATCCTGATTCTGCTGGCATTGAATTTTCTACCCAAAGCCACGCCGAACGAGAGCAGCACCAGTCGCCGGCTACGCGACGGCCTGATCGCAACGCTGGCTGGCCTCGGCGTCGGCGGCGCAACTTGGGCGATGACCACGCGCCCTGGCGAAACGCTGTCCGGTTACTACCTGGAGCAATCGCTCCCAGGCGGCGGTGGCACCAACGTGGTCAACGTCATTCTGGTCGATTTCCGGGGTTTCGATACCTTTGGCGAAATCATCGTCCTCGGCATTGCTGCACTGATCATCTACGCCCTGCTCGACGGCGCCACCCGCGGTGCCGTCGGCCGCAAGCTGGCCGCCTGGCAACCGGACCAGCAACGCGCCGCCGACCGTCATCCGTTGATGATGGTGGTCGCCACCCGCGTCATGCTGCCGCTGGCGCTCCTGGTCGGCGCCTTCATTTTTCTGCGCGGCCACAATGTGCCCGGCGGTGGCTTCATCGCCGGCCTGATCGTCGCCATTGCCCTGATCATGCAATATATGGCCAGCGGCTACAGTTGGGCGGCGCAACGCATGAAGGTCGATTACCACGCCCTGATCGGCAGCGGCGTGCTGATCGCTGCCGCCACCGGTGCCGTTTCCTGGCTCACCGACCATCCCTTCCTGACCAGCGCTTTCGGCCATTTCCACCTGCCTTTGATCGGCGAGTTCGAACTGGCCTCGGCAATGGCCTTCGACACCGGCGTTTTCCTGACCGTCATCGGTGCCACCATGCTGGCACTAGCCAATCTGTCGCGCATTGGCTGCCTGGCCGAGACACTGCCACTGCAGGAGGCGGCCATGGAACCTGACCTACGCCGTACCCACCCTGCGCCCGGGGAACACTGACATGGAATTCCTGCTTTCTTCCGCCATTGGCTTGTTGACCGCAGGCGGCGTCTATCTGATCTTGCGCGCCCGCACCTACCCGGTCGTCCTCGGACTGTCCCTGCTCAGTTACGCCACCAACCTCTTCCTGTTCGCCACCGGCCGCCTGGTGCTGGACCAGCCACCCGTCATCTCGACGCTGGCAACGGGCTATACCGACCCCCTGCCGCAAGCGCTGGTGCTGACTGCCATCGTCATTTCCTTCGGTATGACGGCGGTCATCGTCGTCATGGCGCTGCGCAGCTACCTCGAAAACGGCAGCGACCATGTCGATGCGCCCGCGCCGGACGAGGCTCTACCATGAACCACTGGCTCATTGCCCCGATCGTCCTGCCGGCCATCATGGCGCCGATCCTGCTCATGGCGGCGCGCCACGACATCGTGCTGGCGCGCATTTTCTCCATCGCCTCGGTCCTGGCTTTACTTGGCATCGCCCTGGCCCTGACGACCCTGGTCAGCAATGGCCTGATCGTCACCTATGCTCTCGGCAACTGGCTGCCCCCCTTCGGCATCGTCCTCGTCGCCGACCGCCTTTCCGTGCTGATGCTGTTGTTGACCGCGGGACTGGCGCTGGCCGTGCTGCTCTTCGCCGTCGACGGCAGCGACCACCAGGGACGCCACTTTCATGCGCTGTTCCAGTTCCAGTTGATGGGCATCAACGGCGCTTTCCTGACCGGCGACTTCTTCAACCTGTTCGTTTTCTTCGAAGTCTTGCTGATCGCCTCCTACGGGCTGATGGTGCATGGCGGTGGCGCCACCAGAACGCGCGCCGGCGTGCAGTACGTGGCGATCAACCTAGTCGGCTCGACGCTGTTTCTGATCGCCGTCGGCATGATCTACTCGGTGGCCGGCACCCTGAACATGGCTGACCTGGCGATTCGCGTCCCGCACATCGCGGCCGGCGACCAGGCGCTGCTACAAACCGGCGCCCTGCTGTTATTGCTGGTCTTCTGCATCAAGGCCGCGCTGGTGCCAGTGCATTTCTGGCTGCCCGGTACCTATGCCAATGCACCAGCCGCTGTCGCCGCGCTGTTCGCCATCATGACCAAGGTCGGCGCCTACTGCGTGATCCGCCTCTACATCCTGGCCTTCGGCGCCGATGCCGGTGTCGCCAGCTGGCTGGCCGCACCGTGGCTGCTGCCAGCCGCCCTGGTGACGCTGACCCTGGGCATGCTGGGCGTTCTCGCCGCTCGCCGCTTGAGCCAGCTGGCCAGCTTCGCGGTGATCGGCTCGATGGGCATGCTGCTCATCGCCATTGCACTATTCACCCCGGCCGCCCTGTCGGCTGCACTCTACTACCTGCTGCACTCAACCCTGGCCGGCGCCGTCCTGTTCCTGATCGCCGACCTCATCAGCCGCCAGCGCCCCGGCCACGACGATAGGCTCACCGTCGCCCCGCGCTTTGCCCAACTGAGCCTGCTGGCGGGTGCCTTCTTCGTTGCCGCCATCGCTGCCACCGGGATGCCACCGCTATCCGGCTTCATCGGCAAGCTGCTGATTCTCAACGCCGCCCGCAGTAGCGTCGCCCCAGTCCTGATCTGGTCGTTGATCCTTGGTACCTCGCTGCTCGCCATCATCGGTTTTGGCCGGGCCGGCAGTACGCTGTTCTGGAAAAGCACCGGCGAAGCTGGCGAGTTTCCAGCCGCCGACCAGCGCCAGACCCTGTCGCTGGTCGCCATCGGCCTCTTGCTCGCCGGCATCATCGGGCTGACATTGTTCGCCGGACCACTGACCGCCTACCTCGACGCCACGGCCGAGCAAATTTTTGCCACGCACCACTACATCGCGGCAGTACTTGGCAATACTGCACTGCAAGGAGGCATCCGCTAATGGCTGATCCGCACATGCCAGAGCAGCCCGGCCTGCTGCGCCGCTGCTGCCCACACCCCCTGCTTAGCCTGGCGCTGACCTTGATCTGGCTGCTGCTGATCAATAGTTTCTCGGTCGGCGGCTTGCTCGTCGGCCTGACTCTGGGCCTGGCCATTCCGCGCCTGACGAGCAGTTTCTGGCCGGGCCGCCCCAGAGTCCGGCACTACGGCAAAGTCGTAGCCTATGTCCTGCTGGTCATCCGCGACATCATCGTGGCCAATCTGCAAGTCGCCTTTATCATCCTGTTCCGTCCCGTTGGCAGCCTGCACACCCGCTGGCTCTGCGTACCACTCGATCTGACCAGCCCGGAAGCGATCACCCTGTTTGCCGGCACCATCACGATGACACCGGGCACCGTCAGTTGCGACCTGTCGGCCGATGGCAAGGCCCTGCTGGTCCATTGCCTCGATGCCCCGGATGCCGAAGCCGCCATTCGCGAGATGAAGGAACGCTACGAATCCCGGTTGCAGGAGATCTTCGCATGATCGACTACGCCATCCTCTACGCCTACGGTGCCATCAGCCTCGGCCTGCTGTTCAACCTGTGGCGGCTTTTTGCCGGCCCCAGCACGGTTGACCGCATCCTCGCCGTCGACACCATGGTCATCAACGTCATTGCCTTGATCATCGTCTACGGCATCCAGATGGGCAGCACCGTCTACTTTGAGGCCGCCCTGTTGCTGGCCATGTTCGGATTCGTGTCAACGGTGGCTTACTGCAAGTTCATCCTGCGCGGCAACATCATCGAATAGGGCAGCAACCATGGAATTTCTCAACGAACTACTGGTTTCCAGCCTCATCGTCATCGGCGCCACCTTCGCCCTGATCGGCTCCTACGGCATGCTCAAACTGCCCGACCTGATGAGTCGCCTACACGCCCCGACCAAGGCGACGACGCTCGGCGTCGGCGGTGCGCTGGTCGCATCGATGGTGTATTTCCTGGCACTCAACGGCACGGTATCGATCCACGAACTGCTGATCTCGCTCTTCCTCTTTCTCACCGCACCGATTACCGCCCATTTCCTGGCCAAGGCCTGGCTGCACACCCAGCAGCCCAACACCCTGCCCCGTCCGGCACGGCATGACTGGTCCACCTTCGAAAAGGCCCCGGGCAGCGACGAAGCCGGCTGAACCCAGCCGGCACGGGGAAAGTTTCAAAACGTTGAGCACTTGCTGTAATCTGCGGCGACCGTGATCGAACTCCCCGACGAATCGCCCTCATCGCCCGCATTTTGAGCACACTAGGGAAGCACTGCTTTATTCCCGCCCCATTCCCTGCTGACAATCGAGACCAGATATCCACGGTATAAAAACGACAAATCGCCAAAAAATGACCAACCAAAAAAATCAATAAAGGATGCGTGACTTAAGAGAAACATCAGCCAACTGGCCAGTCATCAGATCCGTTCTGCTGTTCATTGTCATCTGGACGATCCTCGTGCTCGCCTCCCTGCTTACTCAGCGCGAACAACTGAACCGGACTGCGAATGCACTCGCCCGCATCGATGCGGTTGCCAACCTAAAGAAAGACATGTCGATCCGCAAGTGGGCATCGAGTGTCGGCGGTGTTTTCATCCGCGAGGCACACTTGCCCCCCTTCAACTCCCTAGAGGAGGCCGAACGCGTTTTCGTCGCCCAGGCCAATGGCGAATCCCTGCGCCTGATTTCCGTGACGCCCATGCATCTGCTGCTCGCCATCCAGGAAACCAGCAACACCGCCTTTGGCGGGCGCGAACGCTTGACTTCGAAGCAGTTACGCAATGTCGAAAACGCCCCTGACGACTGGGAATCAAGTGCACTGGAGGCGCTCAGCAAAGGGGCCGAGCTAGTCACCGAATCGCTCCCGACCAAGGGCTCGCACGGCCTGATGCGCGCGATGATCCCGATGCGCATGGAAAAGGAATGCCTGGAATGTCACCGCGACACCCTCGTACCGGTTGGCGGCCTGCGTGGCGGCGCAACCATCTCGATCAATCTGAACGCCTACCGCACCGCCCAGGAGCCCACCTGGCATGCCATCCAGCTCTGGCACTTTGGCATCTGGATCATCGGCCTGGCCGGATTTCTGAGTTTTGGCTACCTGGCCCGCCGGCGCAACATCGAAAGAACCCAGCTCGATGAGGAGCGCCACGAAAACGAGATGGCCTTCGGTGCCATGGCCGAAGGTGCCGTGATTACCGACGCTAATGGCAGCATCCTTTGGGTCAATGATGCCTTTTGTCGGATAAGCGGCTACCCGCGTGACGAAGTGATTCATCGAAACCCGCGCCTGTTCAAGTCGGGCCGGCACGACGCTGCCTTTTACCAGCAGATGTGGACCCAATTGACTGAAAAAGGCCACTGGCGCGGTGAACTCTGGAATCAGCGAAAATCGGGCGAGATCTTTCCCGAGGAAATCTCGATCCAGGCTCTGAAGGGGCCGGATGGCCGGATACGCCGTTTCATCTCGATCTTTTCCGACATCACCGAGCGCAAGCGTATCGAGCAAGAGTTGCAAAACTACCGTAAAGACCTCGAGGAGCAGGTCCGCAAGCGTACCGAGGAACTAACCGAGGCGCGCAATGCGGCCGAGGCGGCGAATCGCTCGAAATCAACTTTCCTCGCCAACATGAGCCACGAGCTGCGTACTCCGCTCAATGCCGTGATCGGCTTTTCGCAACTGATGGAAAAAGACCCGGCCCTGGCCGACCTGCAGCGCCGCCACGTCGAAATCATCAACCACTCTGGCAATCACCTGCTGACCCTGATCAATGACGTACTAGAGCTCTCCAAGATCGAGTCGGGCAAGATGGAGATGCATCAGGAAGAAATCGATCCGGCCAGCCTGCTCGAACAAGTCGTTGGCATGATGCGCCTGCGCGCCGAGCAGGCCGGGCTGGCGCTGCATCTCGACGCCGCCGACCTGCCGGCAACAGTTATCCTCGACCCGCTGATGCTGCGCCAAGTCTTGCTCAACCTGCTGTCGAACGCGATCAAGTTTACTCCGCACGGCAAGGTTACCTTGAGTGTACGCAGCACCAGACTGGACGATGATCGGGTGCGCTTGTCTTTCAGCGTGCTCGATACAGGCATCGGCATCCAACCCGAGGATCAGGAACGCATTTTCCGTCCCTTTGAACAGGCCGGTATCCCACAACAAGGCGGCACCGGCCTCGGTCTGAGCATCTGCCGACAATACATAGCAATGATGGGCGGCGAACTGGCGCTTGAATCGACGCCGGACGTGGGGTCCTCTTTCAGTTTTGCGCTGCCGGTGAGCGCCGGCAAACAAGCCCTGAGCACCCCGCCGAAAGGGCGTGTCGTCGCACTCGAAGCGGCGCAACAGGGTCACCACGTTCTGGTGGTGGACAACACTCCCGAATCCAGCCTGCTCGTGCGCTCACTAATCGAACCGCTGGGCTTCAGGGTCAGCGAAGCCACCAGCGTTGGTGAGATCAAGAGCGCCATGCGTAGCGAGTTGCCTGACCTCATCTTCATGGACTGGTTTCTGCCCGATGGGAACGGTCTGGATGCCATCCGGCACATTTGCAGCACGCACGGACCAGCCCGGCCGCGCATCGTCATGCTGACTGCCAACGCCCTCGAAAAAAGCCGCGAGGCCGCACTTGCCGCCGGTGCCGATGACTTCCTGAGCAAGCCTTATGAGGAAGACGAACTCTATGCAACACTGGAAAAGCAGCTCGCCATTCATTTCACCCGTCGGCAAACGCAAACCGAGCCAGCTACATTCGGCAGCACCGGCGAGATTTCCGCCGCCGACCTGCTTGCCCTGCCGCCCGAAATTCGCGCCCGACTGGCCCAGGCAGCCATTTCACTGAACCCGGAACAGATCGCCACGGCCTTGCACGAACTCGCCGGCGACTATCCGGAACTGGCCAGGGGACTGGGCGAATTCTGCGACACCCGCCGCTACCAGCGCCTCTGGCAGGTGCTCGGTATACTCGACAACGAGGAATAAGCATGGAAAACACGTCGACCGCCCGCACCGAGGTGATGATCGTCGAAGACACCTCGGCTTCGCTCGAACTGCTCTGCGAACTGCTGACCCAGGCCGGCTATGCCGTGCGCCCGGCCCCGGAGGGTGCGATGGCGCTGCGTTCGGCCCAGGCCAAGCCGCCGGAACTGATCCTGCTCGATATCCGCATGCCCGGCATCGATGGCTTTGAAGTCTGCCGCCGCCTGAAAGCCGATGCGCGCACGCGCGACATCCCAGTCATTTTCCTTTCCGCGCTGCGTGACGAGTCCGACACCCTGCGCGGCTTTGCGCTCGGGGCTGTCGATTTCATCGCAAAACCCTACCGGCCCGAGGAAGTGCTGGCTCGGGTGCGCACCCATGCCGAGTTGCGCCGCCTGCAGAGCGGCCTCGAAGAGCGCGTCAGGGAACGTACCGCCCAATTACTCGAAGCCCAGACCCGGCTGCTCGAATCGCAGGGTCGCCTGCAGGAACTGGCCAGCTTTCTGCAAAACGTACGCGAAGAAGAACGCACCCATATCGCCCGCGAACTGCACGATGAACTCGGCCAGACGCTGACCTCGCTGCGCATCGATCTCGGCTGGCTGCGCGACAAATGTATAAAACAGGGTGCAGCCGTGGTCGACCGAGCGAACGGCGCCTACGCGCTGGTCGAGCGCACCATCGATGCTCTGCGCCGGATTTCCGAAGGCCTGCGGCCCGGCATGCTCGACGTGCTCGGTCTGGCCGCCGCCGTCGAACACCATGTCACGCAATTCGAGGAACGCAACGGGATCAGTTGTACGCTAACCATGAACCAGGAAGAGTTCACCATCGACGGCGAGCTCGCAACCGCGATTTTCCGCCTGATCCAGGAGGCCTTAACCAATGTCCTCCGGCATGCGGCCGCCAGCCAGCTCAATGTCAGCATCGACGAAGACGAAGACTGCATCCGGGTTAGCATCGAGGATGACGGCCAAGGCTTCCAGCCGGCCCAGGACAAGAAAACCTTCGGCCTGCTCGGTATGCAGGAGCGGGTCAAAATGCTCGGCGGCAGCATTGCGATCAGCAGCCAGCCCAATGCAGGTTGCCGGATCGAAGCGACATTTCCCAAGCAGGGAGCTCACAGAAAATGATCCGAATCCTGATTGCCGACGACCATGACATCTTGCGTGCCGGCCTAAAGCATATCCTGCACGACACCGGCGACATCATCGTCGCCGGCGAAGCCTGCGACGGGCACCAGGCGCTCAGCCTGGTGCGCACCGGACAATGGGATGCCCTGGTGCTCGATCTGTCGATGCCGGGGAAGAGCGGCATCGAACTAATCAAGCAGATCAAGAGTGAGTTTCCCCGCCTGCCCATCCTGATCCTCAGCATGCACAAGGAAGATCTCTACGCAGTGCGCGCCCTCAAGGCCGGTGCTTCAGGCTACCTGTGCAAGGACAGCGCCGAATCTCTGCTCGCCCAGGCCATCCGCAAGGTGGTCGGCGGCGGTCTTTTCGTCAACCAGGCGGTGGCAGAAAAGCTCGCCATGGACATGTTGACCGGTGCCGGCAACGGCGCGCTGCACACCCGGCTGACCGACCGCGAATACCAGGTCTTCATTCTGCTGGCGCGCGGCCTGGGCGTCACCGACATCGGGCGCGAGCTCAATCTCAGCGTCAAAACGATCAGTACGCACAAGACCCGCATCCAGGAAAAGATGAATCTCGCCAACACAGCCGATCTCATCCACTACGCCATCCGCCACCAGTTGATCGGTGGCCCCGATGGGATCGATACCTGAGCGCCGCCGCCCTAGGAATATTCCTACCCGCAATCGATGCTATTCCTAGGCAACAATCAGGGGATGTCTGCTGCCGGCAGCGCCGGGTCAAACCTACACTGACTCCATAGCAGCGACCGTTAGGCTGCGATCAGGAATCAAGAGAATCAGCATGGCCCCGTTCAATTCACGCTACACATACGCCCGCGTCGATCCGGTAATCTCGGACGGCATCATCACGCAACTGGCCGCCCTGCCCGTGTTCAGCCCACTGTCGGCACTCGAACTGGAGCGCATCGCTGCCTCTGCCCGCAACCTCCAGGCCGACAAGGGGGAAATCCTCTTTCAAAAGGGTGATTCCTGCCACGGCTTCTATCTGATCGTTTCCGGCAAGGTCAAGTTGCTATTCAACTCACTAAGCGGCAGTGAAAAGGTCATCGAAATCCTGATGCCGGGACAGAGTTTCGGCGAATCAGCGATGTTCATAGACCAGCCCTACCCGCTCAGTGCCCAAGCCCTGAGCGATGCGAGCTTCATCTACATCACCAAGACATCGGTGTTGCAGGCACTGGAAACCAATGCCCAACTCGCCCGGCAGTTGATCACCTGCCTGTCGAGCAGCCTGCATCAGTTTTTCCAGAACCAGGAATTCAACAGCATGCGCTCGGGTAAACAGCGCATCGTCGATTACATCCTGCGCCAGATGAAGCCTGCCGCCGTCCTGAGTACAGTGCCGGTCATCATCCTGCCAGCGAGCAAGGGAACTATTGCTTCGCATCTGGGCGTCACGGCTGAACACTTTTCGCGCATCCTGCACGAACTGGTCGAGCACAAACTAATCACGGTCTACGGCAAGAAAATCGAGGTTCTCGATCTGGCGCAGTTACGTGCCGTGCTCGACAGCCAGGGTGAGAGTGAGGGCGAGCGCGAACATACACAAGCAGCGCCCTGCCGCCTAGTGAAAACCACGCCGGTCGTGCACGCCAGTCAGACCTGAAATCACCAACTAGTAGCCAGCGGCTTCTCGCCGAAATGCAGGCAGGCAATCCCGAATGACAAGTTTTCCCAGCGCACATTGACCAAGCCGGCCGCACCGACCAAGGCGGCAAAAGCCGTCTGGTCAGGAAAGCGCCTAATCGATTCAACCAGATACTGGTAGGCGATCGGTTGGCCGGCCACAGCCGCCCCGAGGCGGGGAATCACCAGCCAGGAATAGAGATCGTAGAACGGCGCCAGCCAGCACAGCGGGGGCGAAAACTCTAGGCAGACGAAATGCCCGCCGGGTTTCAGCACGCGCTGGATTTCGGCCAGCGCCTGACTAAGCCGGGTCGCGTTACGCAGGCCGAAGGAAACGGTGAGCAGATCGATGCTGTTGGCGGCAAAAGGGAGCGCTTCGGCCTCACCGGCCAGCCAGTTGAGTGCGACACCGCCCTGCACCCGACCGGCCGCCATCATCGCCAGGCTAGGGTCGCAGACGGTGACAATGCGTTCACCATCAGCGAGCAGGCGCGCCACGTCACCGGTACCGCCGGCGAGGTCGACGACCTGCCCGGTGATGCCGGCGCAGCGGCGGCGCAGACAGCGCTTCCACAGGCGGTGGATGCCGAAGCTCATCAAGTCGTTCATCAGATCGTAGCGCGGCGCGACGACTTCGAAGACTTCGCGGATGCGTGCCCGGCGTTCGTCGGTGACGACCGGCTGACGGCCGAAGCTGTGTTCGAGCGGATCGATGCTATCCGGCATGGCTACTTGAGCAGCGCTTCGGCGAGGGCGCTCAGCTCGGTCGGACTGATCCGCCCAGCGCGGGCAAGAATGACCTTGCCGCTACGGTCGACCGCCACGGTGAAGGGCAAACCCATCACCTTGTTGCCGAGCGCCTGCATCAGTTCCAGGCCCTGCGTCTTACCGATCAGGACGTGGTAGTCCATCTCGTAAGCCTTGGCGAACTCGCGCACCGGGTCGGCCTGGTCTTCGATGCTGATGCCGAGCACGATCAGCCCCTTGCCCTTGTACAGGCGGTCGACCTTGGCAAAATCGGGAATTTCGGCGCGGCAGGGGCTGCACCAGCGCGCCCAGAAATTGACGATGAGCGGCTTGCCCTGCCACTGGCGCAAGGCCTGCGGCTGGCCGGCGAGATCATTGAAAGTGGTCGCGAAGAGCGGATTGTGCGGCGCCGGCTCGGCCAGCGCCAGGGCAGCCCAGCCAAGCAGGGCGAACAGCGCCAGGCGGTATTTCACGGCAGGTCGCCGCGCTTGAACACGAAGTAGCCGGCGCAGGCGTTGAGCAGGCCGATCAGTGTCGGATAGACCAGCGCGAACAGGCGGAAGCCCTCTGCGCCGAACAGGTCGAGTACGACATAGGCGGATGGCCCGAGCACGATCAGTTGCGGGTCGAACATGGCGAGCGCCGCGGTGCGGAAGACCTGCAGCGGATTCAACAGGGCGAGCATGACGGCGACTTCGGGTGCCACCTTGCCCTGGATCATGACACCGAGCAGGATCAGGTCGAGAAAAAGGAGCAGAGCGAGCCAGACCATGAAGGCTGCGCCCTGCGCCATATCGGTGCTGCGCGCCAAGGCCGAGATCAGCATACCGATACCGAGGAAGCAGACCGACATCACGGCGAGCAAGGCGCTGTAATAGCCAAAAATCGCCCACGGCACCTCGATGTCCTGGATGGTCGCCCAGCCAACCGCGGCGAGCATGGCTAGGAAGACTGGCGCGAAGACGACGATGTAGCGGCCGATGATCTTGCCCCAGAACCACGCAAACAGCGACACTGGCAGCGACAGCAGGTATTCGAAGACACCCGCCTCACGGTCGCCGGCAACCGAGCGCACCGTGGTGATCAGTACGAAGATGGGCAGGATCGCCATAGTCAGCTGGATATAGGTGACGAGAAGACGCGATAGGCCAATGAAACCGAGCACACGCGACTCGGTCAGGCCGAACAGGAAAAGCATCGCGACAATGCCGCCGAAGATCAGCGTGTAGATCTGAAACCAGCGCGCACGCAAGGATTCAACAATATCAAGCTTGGCGGTCAACCACAGTTGCTTCATTTATTTGCCCTTGGCCAGCGTCAGCCGGCGCATTTCGTTGAAATCGACGCTGCCCGACTGTGCCCTGCTTACAGCGCCAAAGTTGTAAGCCATCGGCGAAGTTTTTCTGACGTAACTTGCCTGCCGGGGATCCAACCACTGCATCTCATCCCTACTTTTACTGTCGCTGTCAGCAACCCAGAAACGAGTAGCAGCATCGGTCATCCATGGATATTTGTCGATCTTGTCTCTCTGCCAGAAAAGCAGGCAACCAACGTCATCGAACATAAAAACAGTTTGGCTGGGGCCGCCACGTATTTCTGCGGCAAAGCGACGGTCTGAAATAACCATATTGCAGCGGATACAGGTATCACGATCCCATCTGATCTCGCCCATTCCCTCCGGCCAGTTATCTTTCTTGCAGCCCGAAAGAGCCACGGCCAGAGGCGTCAACAGCAAGCTCCCGAGTCCAAGGCGGCTCACAAATTGACGACGTCCAAAATCACACATGATCAGCTCCTCGCCTCTGTTAATGACAAATCGCTGACCAGCGCCGTGTAGCGCGATACGATACCAAGAAAGCGTAGGCGATCCGGGCCGGCGATTGCACCTTCCCAGACCAGGTTGTCGGCGCTGGCTGTAAACTTCCAGCCGGCTAGCGCCTTGGCAAAGGCCGGTTCGAAGCGACACAGAGCAATACGGCAGTCGAGCACTGCGGTCAGGGTCACAGCGTCGGTAACCTTGTCGTCAAGGACAATCTTGCCCATGTCCATCTCGATCACCCGGTTGACCAGGGCCGAGACCTCGTCGAGGCGGTGGCTGGAGATGATCATCGTCGCATCGTCGAGGCGTTCGGCAAGCAGATCAAAGAAGATCTTGCGCGCTTCCGGGTCGAGATTGGCGGCCGGCTCATCCATAACCAGCACCTTAGCGTCGCGGCCAAGCGCGATGGCAATCAGCAGCTTCTGTTTCATGCCGCCAGACAGGCGCACGAACTGGCGCGCCAAGATGCTTTCGAGACCGAGTCCGAGACGGCGCGCAATGGCGTGGATGCGCTGCGGATCTGTGCCACACAGCGCGGCCGAAAATTCGATCAGTTGGCCGACCGGCATCTTGAGCGGCGGCGGCAGTTGCGGCACGAAGCCGATGTTCCCGAGCACGGTCGTCCGGTGGCTGCGCGGGTCAAGGCCGGCGATGGCGACCGTGCCGTCGAAGGTGTATTCGCCGAGCAGGCAGCGGATCAGCGTCGTCTTGCCGGCGCCGTTCGAGCCGATCAGCGCGACACGCTCACCGATCCCGATATCGAGGCTGATGCCGTCTAGAACGCGGGCGCGGCGGAAAGTCTTGGCCAAGTTGTTGAATTGGATCATGGGAGTCATCGAGTGAAAATGCCTGTTTTTATCGGGTCGAGTGCTCAGAGCAGTTGCGACAGACCCTTGACTTCATAACGCAGGGCACCAGTCGGGCAGACATCAACACACAAGCCGCAACGCGTGCAATCCGGCCCGAGACTCATGCTTTCTTCACTCGCCCGGCCCTTGACCGTGACATCGAGCACATGCGGCACGAGGCAGACTTTGCGGCAATCGCCCTCGTGGAAACAATGCTCGACGTGGAAGCTGACGCGAAGTGGCGACAGGGTGCCGACCGCACCGTAAGTCAGACCGATCGGGCAGACGTAGCGGCACCAGGCACGGCGCGAATAGACAATTTCGAACACCAGTAGCAAGCCAACCCAGCCCAGCGCCAGGCTAGGCCCATAGATCAGGGCGCGCGAGAGGATGCCAGTCGGCGACAGGGTTTCGAACACTGTGTAGCCGGTGACGATGGCGAGCAGCGCAAAGAGCAGCCAGAACACGGTGCGCGTGCCGCGGTGGAACTCATGGTCAGTAATCAGCTTCTTCCCGACCAGCTTGATATGCAGCGCTTCGGCCCATTCGGCAAGCAGGTGGTAAGGGCAGACCCAGGAACAGAAGGTCCGGCCGCCGAGCAGCACCCAGATCAGGAAGACCGTGAAGGTGCCGATGAACAGGTTCACGATGATGTGCTTGTGGGCCAGCATCACCTGCAGCGCCGAATTGAGATCAATCAGGTGGAAACCGACAAAGCGCGAGGCGGTCAGCGCCCCTTCGAGAATCTGGATGTCGAGCCAGAAACTGAAGACAAACAGCAAGTTTACCGCCAGCAGAACCGCCCAGCGGCGGTTGCGCCATTTGTGACTGACCAGGTGGTGGTCGCGGGCATGCATCTTTTCCTTGATGTAGCGATCCTTGTCCTCGTACTTGAGAAACATGATCTTCTGAACCTTTTCAGAAACCACGGCGGGCTTTTTCGGTGCAGCACCGAGCATACCCATGAACAGGTCAGTGAAGCGGCTCATGTTAGCTCCCCTTTCCAGGTCGCCTGGGCATCAATCACAATGGCTGCCGGCTCAGACGGACAAACCATTTCGCAGACACCACAGCCGACACAAGGCTCAAGGACAACCGGCATCATGCGGGTCGAGCCGTCGGCCGACTTGAGTTGGCGCAATTCAATGGCGCCCTTGACCGGGCACTCACGCACGCACAGGTCGCACAGCGGCAGGTCGTAGGGATGCTCGGCGATCGGTATCGGTTTCCAACGGTCGACGTCCATGTAACGCATTTTTCCGTCAAAGCCGGCACCGCGCGCCTGCCCCTTGAAACCTTTACCCTGCACTGCAAGGCATGCGGAGGGCTGGGCCAGTCGTGCAATACCAATACGTTCCTTGAGATTGAGCGTCGGCTCGGGATCGTTTTCCTTGGCCTTGAGAATAGGCGCCTCAGCGAGCAAGGCACCCTCGCGGATATTCAGTGAAGGTGGCTTCTTGTAGGTCAGTGAGCCGGTTGGACAGGCCAGGATGCACTGCACGGCATCGCAGGAGAAATCACAAGCCTGCTCACGCGGGTCGATATAAGGCACGCCAAGACCAAAGCCATCATCAATATCGCCAAGCTTGATAGCCTGCACCGGGCAGACCTGGACACACTGTCCGCATTTGATGCACGAGGACAGGAAATCTGATTCGTTGAGCGCGCCGGGCGGGCGCAGACGGTGCGGTGAGGCGTTCAGCACCGGAATGTAGCCGAGCAGCGAAAGGCCAACGACACCGCCGACCAGGCCGACCGACTGAAGAAATTTGCGCCGCGCCTTGGCAGCTTTTTCCAGCGACATCGCCGGCTTTTTCGATTTCTCGACAGGAACATTCATGACAGGGCCGGCCGTGCGGGCTTGATGAAGCGGGGCTTTTCGTCGCGCAGGATCAGGTCGGGGGTTGAGAAGGGGGCTAGGCGCTCAAGAAAATCGAGCAGTTCCATGACCGGCGAACTACGGAAAAAACGGGCAATCGGCAGTTCCATCCATATTTGGTCAGCGTAGGCGTAGAGATCGTGTTTCTGGTCCCCGTAACCGTTGCCATCGCGGTCGAAACCCTGGTAGTCGTCCCAGTAATTGCCCTGCCAGAAATTACGCGCATTATTGTTGTTGTCGCCGCGGCCACCGTAACTGACCTGGGTCAGGTTACCCTCGAAGACGTTGTCGATGACATTGTTACCTCCCGTCTCACTGTTGAACTGAATGCCAATCCCGTTGTAGGCAAAACGGTTATGTCGGAACTCAATACTACTATCGGGCTGAAAAGGCGACAGATCTGAACCAACACCGACGCCGCAGTAGATGATTTCGTTGTTCTCGACCAGCGTACCGGAGGCTTCTTTGAAGCCGAAGCCCATGCCGGTCGCGCCTGTGGCGTGCGAAATTACGTTGTTACGAGCAACGCCGCCCTCGGTGTACATGAAGTAGACGCCGACCGCGTTGTCGTAGAAACGGTTGTTCTCTACCACGTTGTCGTTGGCGAACATGAAATGCAGCGAGTAGCGGCTGCGCCGACCGAGATTGCCGCGAAAGATGTTGCGGTGCGAATACCAAGCGACCATGTCGCGCGAATCGATAACTTCATTGCCTTCGACCAGATTGTCGTTGCTGTACCACAGGCGCAGGCCGTCACCACGCACACCAAGTTCGCGGTCCTTGGATCGCACCTTGTTGTTGCGTACGACGCTGTTGCTCGACTGCTTAAGATCGATGCCAAACAAACAGTTGTCGACAACATTGCCTTCAATGACATTACGGTTACCACGCACATCAAGGCAGGAATCATCTGTATCGTGCGAGTCACCAGAACCGGTCAGGCGTAGGCCGCGGATGACCGAGTCACCAGCATTGAGCACCATGACCGTACCGCGGTCGCCAGCGTCGATAGTGACCTGGCCGCCGCCCTCGATGGTCAGCGGCTTGTCGATGACGACCGGCCCAGCATAGACGCCGGGTGCTGGCTTGATCACCGCCCCCGGTGCTGCTTGGTCGACCAGCGTCTGGAAGGGCTTCAGGCCATGTACGCGCTTGTCGCGCTGCATCAGCATGTAGGTCGGCTTCGGGCGATCGATACCGACCCGAGGTGCGGTGCTCAGGTCTGCAGTAGCGCCCAGTTGCTGCTCGGTCTTGCCGATCGGAATGACCAGCAGCATAGCGGCGGCCAGTCCGACCCGGCCCAGTGTGCTCAGGTGCCGCATGACACTACTCAGCCAGGCCTTCGCGCAACTGCTTGCGCCGGATCAGCAAGGCCAGCATCAGGCTGGCGAAGATGATGACGAGTAGGCCATAGCCCCAGTACGGATAGGAGAAGGTTGAAAATTGTGCAACCTTGCCTTCACCGAACACAGTGGGCATGAAGGGCTTGACCGTGAAGGCACCCCACGGATGCATGTTGTGGCCGAAGAACCACAGCCAGCCAGCGTAGGTGATCACGAAGAAGACCGGTAGCAGCGCCGGGACCAGCGCCAGCAGCAACTGGAAGGGACGAATTTTCGCAGTGCCGGCAATCACGACACCCATCACCGCAAGCAGCCCGAAGATGACGAGTTGCGATACCTGGCGCACGTTGTCACCCCATTGCTGGATGCGATCCATGTCCTTAAAGAACGTGCCGGATTCACGCATGTAATCCTGGACATGGCTTTCAAGATGGCCAAGCACGAACTGGTCGACAATCATCCAGGCGGCGACGGCGGCGAAGCCGGCGGTCAACACGATCAGACGCGGTTTTTTCCTGGGCAGAGCGAAGGCTGCCATCATCACCGCGAAGAAGCCGAAGAAAAACTTGGCGAGCGGCTTTTCGACCGGCGCCCCGGTGGCGATCGGGAACATGCCGACATAGTGATTGATGGTGTTCATCTCATGCACACAGTCGAGGCCTTCGGCCCCCTTGTCGACATTCTTCGCGGCATCAGTGATCGGGTTGTAGCGTTCATCCTCGGCGGCGAGATCCTTCTGAATGATTTCGCCGGCCATGCGCGTACCCTTGCCGGCAGCCTTGCAGCCGTTATAGACACCGTCGAAATGGAAATGGATGCGGATGCCGTCCGGGAAAGCATCGGGCGGATAGTTCGGGGCGGTCAGCGAGACCCACCAGATCGGTGCGAAATAGGCGGCGACCAGCGCGACCAGCGCAATGAAGGTCAGCCCACCAACGATTTTGTTCTGTTTTTCCATCATGCCACTCTCTGTTCCTTTGACTCCCGCATTTTGTGCGAGAGAAACGCTGCCCACCTCAGGCGGGCAGCGGGCAAAACAATGACTGCTCTTATTTCTTTTTGCCGGCCTTCGGCTTGCACATATTACCCGGCATCACCAGGCTCGACTGGTAGGCGGAAATCGCCACCAGTTGCTCGTTCGTATAAGGCTTGATGACCTTGACCATGTCCGGGTTGGCGTTGCGGCGATGGCCGTCGCGAATCTCGGTCATCTGGCGCAACAGATACTTATAGTGCTGGCCGGCGATTACCGGATAGAACTTGGTCTTGTCGCCCTCGCCGTTCTTGCCGTGGCACTCGAGGCACTGCTTTTCGTACAGTTCCTTACCCTTGGCAACCTGGATCGCGGCATCCGGACCTTCATACTTGCCATGGTCGCTAGGAATGCACAGCTTCTCGATATAGGCCGAGACGTCGGCCAGTTCCTGCGGATCGGTCAGCGTTGCGGCGAAGGGGTACATCGTCGGGTTGTCGCGCAGGCCGGCGCGGATGTCGGCCATTTGCTTGATCAGCACGGTGGTGTGCTGTCCAGCGAGCTGAGGGAAGGTGCCGTCCGGACGTCCGGCGCCGGAGGGCAGGTGGCAGGCACCGCAAACCTCGTAAGCTTCCTCGCCGTTCTTGATGTCGCCCTTGAGCTTCAGCGCTTCGATTTTTTCGCCTTCCTGGGCATTCCACTGGTAGCTCTTACCCTCGATACCCTCCTTCTTCGGAGCCGGTGGACCGGCCAAGGCGACACCTGCACTGAGCAGGCCAATCAGTAACAGTGATGCTTTCATTTTCGATCTCCTCGATGGTGTATTGTTCGAAATGCCTGACCATTGTCGGCAGTCGAAAACCCGGATGCCTTGATACGTATCAGTTTCCGGGAACAGGGAACGATCTATTTCAGTTTAGAGAGGAATACTGAAATCGCCTTCATTTCCTCATCACTCACCAGATGCATGACACCCTTCATGGCGGCCGTCTGGCCGTTGTTACGTGCACCACTCTTGATATCTTTCATCTGCTGTTCGGCATAGGCCGCATTCTGGCCGGCAAGCTTCGGGTAATTCGGCATCAGCGGCTTGTCACCCTTCGGCCCGTGGCAGGCATTGCAGGTTTTTTCGGCATACAACGCGGCGCCATCCGGGGCCGCAATCACTGGGCTGGCAACAAGGCCAGCAGCAAGCAGTGCAATAACAAGTTTCATCTATTTCCCCTAAATCCGGAAACAGGGGGAAGTGCTCACCACCCCCTGTGGTCAGCCTCAATTAAGGATCGAGGCATCCAATTTACTTGACCTTCTTGGCGCCATTCTGCTCAAGATAAGTCTTGGCGCGCAGACCGATGTCAGCGGCCTTGACCTGGTATTGCCAGACTTGTTCGGCCCACAGGTTGGCCTGGTCCCAATCCTTCTTGGCAGCAGCGGCTTCGTGCTTAGCCTTGGCATCCTTGGTCTTGTTGAGCTGGTCGGTTGCATCTTCGACCATGTTCACCACGTCCGGGAAGTCCTTATAGTTGGTGCTGAGGATGTAGCCAACCACAGAATCAATGATGGCTTGCGTATCGACCACCTTCTTCACCGTCGCCTTGTAGTCGGTTTCGGTATAGCTGGCCTTGACCTCGACCGTCTTGCCCGGCTTCCAGCCCTTCGGCTTGACCAGCAGGTAACCCTGCATTTCAAGGTGCAGCGCCGAACAGAATTCCGTGCAGTAGTACGGATAGACACCTTCCTTGTCGGCCTTGAACTTGACGGTGACAGTCTTGCCCGGCTCAATCGAGGCATGCACGTTATAGGTCGACACCGCAAACCCGTGCGTTTCATCCTGGGCCCGTTCGAGGTTGGTCAGGTGGATGGTAATTTCGTCACCCACTTCAGCCTCAATGGTTTCCGGTGTGATGTGCGAACGGATCAACGTACCGAAGACTTCGATCTTGTTGCCCTTCTTGACGATTTTTTCCTCGCCGGCACGAACTGCACCCGGATTCGGCTTGTCGGTACGGGAATCCGTTCCCACCTTGTAACGTACGCCCGGCTTCAGTTTGGAGGCTTCAATGGCAACCACGTAGTGCGGCTCGCCGAGCGGAATCGGCATGTCGTACAAGAGTTGCATCTTGTCGTTCGAGATGTCGATCAGCTGGTGATTTTGCGGATGCAGCGGGCCGACCGGGTTGAAACGGTCGATCGACAGCTTGTTGAGCGCAACCAGGTAACGACCCTTCGGATCGGCCGAATCACCTTCCATGGTCATCAGGTGACCGATGTTGTAGTGCACGGAGATCTTGTCGAGCACTTTGCCGTCACAGTGATTCCATTTGACGACCTGCGAATCGACATACAGCGAGGTGTAGGCGATACAGGGCTTGGAATCGTACTGGGTGTGCAAGGGACCGAGGCCGAGCTGAACCTGGGTGTGCAGTGCATCCTTCATGCCGATGACCGGAATGCCGTACGGGTCCTTGGATTCGAACTTGCCGGCCTTGATGGCGGCCTGGATCTTCTCGAAGGAATAGACGGATACGTGGGTATCGAGCTTGCCAGCGACGGTCAGGAACTTGCCATCCGGGGTGACATCGACGCCGTGCGGCGACTTCGGTTCCGGAACCAGGAAGAGGATGCCTTCCTTGATAGCCGTTTCCATCATCAGGACCTTGTGGCCATTGATGGTTTTTGCCTTACCGGCAGCAACCAGTTCGGCTGCTTTTTTCCAGTTGATCACGTGCAGGTAGTCGGTGTCCTTGGCGGAACAGCCGGCTTCATACGGTGGACGACCCTTTTCGATGCCGCCGACGTAACGCTCGGAACAGAAGGAGTTGGTAAACGACCAGCCGTCGGATGGGCCCTTGCCGGCATCCGACAAATCCTGCGAGTACGGCGGCAGTTCGAGCGAAAAGGACTGCTTCGGATCGATGCGGCCTTCCTTGCGGTCGAACTTCCAGTAGGTGATGCCGCCGCGATACTTCTCGTTGAACTCTTCGAGCGGGTAGAACTTCTTGTTCTCGAGCGGCGAAGCGTACTGGGCGGCTTCGATGATGTAGTCGGTGTTCGGTGTGACGAAGGCGCCGCCGTGTTCCGACTTAAAGATCGGGTTGACCACGATCTGCTTGGTTTCGAAGTCGCGCAGATCGATCACGGCGAGGCGCGGATTGGCCTTATCGTTGATGAACAGGAACTGGCCGTCGTACTTGCCCTGGGTTTCTGAAATGGCCGGGTGGTGCGTGTCGCCCCAGTTAATTTCCTTGCCGTCGATGTTGCCCTGGCGCAGGACGCGCTTGGATTCTTCATCGAAACCGTAGCCCTGCCAGGGTTCCGGCGTGAACACACCAATGTATTTAAGGATGCGCATCGACGGAATGCCGTAGACGATGACCTGGCCGGACTGGCCGCCCGAACTGAAGGCGACGAAGTCATCACGCTTGCCGGTCGGGACATAGGTCTTGGATGCAGCCAGCAGATCCTGCTGACTGAGGTTGCGACGTTTCATCACGTCCTGTAGCGACTCGGCGGCCCAGGCGCTTGCGGCGCTGAGCCCGATCCCGGCTGCAATGAGCAGCACGCTGGATTTGACTGCAATTTTTTGCATTTGAATATCTCCCAACAAAACAGAAGTAATACGGCCTGCCCCCATCGTCGCCTGCGACCAGATGCCGCAGCGACAATTTGTCGCACTGTAAACCAGGCCGATTTTTAAAAAATTGATCTCTGTTAATCCCAATCCGGTAATTGTGAGGAAAATGTAGAGATGCCTTTTGGCGCCGCGATCCGGGTGCCCCGGAACAGCCAAAACTCTCATTCAGAAAGGATCTTCCATGCGCCATCCCGTTTTTTTCGCCGCCAGCCTGCTTTTCTCGGGCGGCTTGTTTGCCGCTGCCGCCGACCAGGTCGAAATTCATCAACCTTACGTCCGGCTCGCCCCGCCCAATGCACCGGCTGCCGGTGCCTTCATGGTGATCAGGAATACCGGCAGCAAAGACGTCAAAGTCGTCAAGGCCGACAATCCGGCAAGCCGGTTAACTGAACTGCACACACATCTAAACGAGGCCGGTGTCATGAAAATGCGCCAGGTGCCAGCCATCGAGATCAAGGCCGGTGGCGAAACCCAGCTCCAGCCGGGCGGCCTGCACATCATGCTGATCGAGCTCAAGGCACCAATGCAGGAAGGCGACAACATAGCAATCACCCTTGGCTTCGACGACGGCAGCAGCAAGCAGGTCGACGCCAAGGTCATTCGCCCTCTGCCGACCGGCATGCGGATGCAGCACTGAACCCGAATTTTTGCGCGTTTCCAGGCGGTCGACCGCCTGGAAACGCGACTTTTCCGCCGCCAAGCCTACACATGAAAACACTGCTCACAACCCTGCTTGCACTGCTCTGCATGGCCTCCGCCCAGGCCGAACACGCCCACGGCAAGATCGACGACAGCCTGCCCGATGCCGAGCGTATCCGTTTCTGCGAGCGGATGCGCGACCAGGCATTGCAGGCTTTCTACGACCGCGAGCATGGTCGACCGATGAAACTATTTGACGAAGACGGCAGCCACGGCCCGCGCATCGCCAATCAGATTACCCGCCGCATTTACGCCGAACCACAGATCGCCGCCCGCCGCCATGCCGAGACCTTCGGTCGCGCCACCTGCAACGAAATGATGGGGGCTGCGCCAGACAGCGACTGATGCAAGTCGCACGCCAAATTGATCAAGATCATTTTTGTCGACCGCCGGGCGCGAAAGAATGGCGACTCCTTGCTCCCGGACGCAAAATCATCATGCCGTCGCTGCCCCGCCTATTTCTTCCGCTGCTGCTGATCGCTGCACTGCCCGGTAGCGTGCATGCCGAAAGCGGCGCCAGTCTGTATGCGCGCCTCGCCGGCCAGGCCAAAGCCGGCACCTGCTTCGAAGTCGACATTGACCTCGAAAAGGGGCCGGGACTGAACGGCGACAATGGCGAACTGACCTACCCGATGGCCTTCAACAACGTCACCGAGGGCTGGAGCTGGCAGCCGGGCAGCCAGCCCGGTCTGGAAGACTATTACCGCTACAAATACCTGCCGCTCGGCTCGACCGAGGAGGCCCGCGGCGAATACCGGGCAGAAGACCAGATCGGCGAAATACAGACCATGCAGGTGCGCTGGCGCCACGATTATTTCCTCGCCTTCGACAACATCTATGATTTCTACCGGCGCGAAGTCAATGACGCCGCCGGTTTTGCCAGCCATCTGCCGGCCGGCCTGGCCGCTAACACGGCCATGCGCGCCCGGGCCTGCCTGGAGGAACCTCTGAGCAGTGAAAGCACAACCTTCTGGAAGGCAACACACGGCCAGCCGGTCGATTTCACCCTGAAAAAACGTTACCTGATCGGCAAGCTGCAGGCCATCGATTTTGTCGACCGCCGCAGCGCGACCATCATCAGCAGCGTCACTCCCCTGCCGCAGGCGGCGCCCTGATGCCCAGCCCGCGCTCCACTCCTGATCACGGATATACCATCATGACCCACACCAAACCCACCCTGACCCACATGCTCGTTTTTGCCCTGGCCAGCGCATTGACCGCCGGCAACTGCCTCGCCGCCGACGAACTGCCGCCGGCCCTGCAGGCCAGCGTCCGCAGCCTCGGCCAGCTCAATGGCCTGGCCCTGGCCTGCAAGCAAATGGCGCTGAGTACCCGCCTGCGCGACATCCTGATCCATGACGCGCCAAAGGAACGGGTGGTCGGCGAAGCATTCGAACAGGCCACCCAAGAAGCGTATCTGGCACAAGGCCAGGCCGGCAAGGCCTGCCCGGACAGCAAGTCGCTAGCCGGCCGGGTTGATGCTGCTGCCGTCGAATTGCGCCGTGTCGTCGAGCAAGCACACTGAGCATGGCCATGCTGCGACGCTGCCTGCTCCTGCTTTACCTCGGCTCCCTGCTGATTGCCCTGCCGGCGCTCGCCGAGCCGGCCCACAAGCTGCTCGCCGGCGAAGCCAGTGCAGTCAATCCGCGCTATCTGCTGATCGGTCCGGACGGCCAGGCGGTCAGCGACCAAGACTGGCGCGGCCGTTTCCAGCTGATTGCTTTCGGCTACACCTATTGCCCGGACATCTGTCCGACCACGCTGGTCGACATGGCCGAACTGCTCAAACAGCTCGGCCCCGACGCCAACCGCGTCCAGAGCATTTTCATTTCGGTCGATCCGGAGCGCGACACGCCGCGCGTGCTGCAAACCTACACGCGCTTCTTCGATGAACGCATCCTCGGTCTGAGCGGCACGTCCGAACTGGTCCAGCGTGCGGCGCGCAACTACCGGGTGCGCTATGCCAAGGTCGCCGGCAAGGATGCCCAAAACTATGCGGTCGACCATTCGGCAGGACTCTATTTGCTCGATCCCGCCGGCCAGTTCGTCAAGAAATTCGCCTACGGCCGGCCGGTTGATGAAATCCTCGCCGAACTCCGCGTTTTCCTGAGCACGTTCGAAACGCAGCGCTGAATCCCGGCATTTAACCGAAGCCGCCCGGCTTCCCAGGAAAGATCATGGCTAAACATCCGCTCCACCATTTCATAGCCCTTTGCTGCGCCACCCTGCCGCTGTTCGCCAGTGCGGCCGACGCCGCGAGCGCCCCGGCCAGCGAGAGAATCGCCCGCGGCCTGTTGCTGCAACACGCCGGCCGGATGATTTTCACGCCCTGCCGCGAGCGCACCTACGTCCAGCTCGAAGACACCTCGCCCGACCAGCAGCTCAGCGCCGCCCTGGTCAAGCTCGGCCTGGCCGAGAACAAGCCGCTTTACGTCGAATTCACGGGGCTGGCCGAAGCCGATCGCCTCAAGGTGTCGTGGATCAATTTTGCCCACACCGATGCGCGCTGCCAGGCCAGTGCCAATCCGGATGAGAAATGGCGCGCCCTCGGCGCTGCGACGGACTGGACGATGCACCTGAGCGAGCAGCAAGTCCGGCTGAATGAAGCCGGCCAGCCCGAATTCCGCCACAACGAGGTCGTCATTGCGGCAGGTAGCGAAACTGTAGCCATCACAGTCGGCAAGGAACAGTCCGAACAATGGCTGCTGACCCGACAGTTGTGCAGTAGCCAGGACAAGAACAGCCTGTTCGGCTGGCAGGCCGAACTGCGACGACCAGGCAAGGTCCTGCGCGGCTGTGCTTGGCAGGGCTATTGAAAATTTTCTACAGAACGAAACCACGCTTAGCCATTGTCGGCAGAGTGGGCTCCCTAAGCGGGAGACCATTCCGTTGACCAAACAGCTGCCGCCCCTTGCCTACCCCGGTAACTCGCCGCAAGGCCTGCCGTATTGCCAAGCGGGCAGTCCGTCCGCGCACGCAGAGCGTATCGGAGCGCCGATAGTGATCGGATCCAGTTTGGCCTGGATCGAGGGCAGCAGCGTGCATTGGCTGGCCTTGTTCATCGCGCTGTGCCGCGCGACGCTGACCCAGATCGCGACCAACCGGCACAACGATGCGGTCGACTGCGAAAAAGGCAACGATTTGCCCGACCGCCCCAGCCTGCTGCGCGTCACCGCGGACGGCGGCTGTTCCTACTCAAGCGGGCGACGGCCAATTCCCAACGCCCCCTTCGGCGAGTTGTTCGTGCTCTTCTTTTTCGGCAGGCAAGCCGTCTGCGGCAGCGTCTGGCTGCAAGGGGACGCGCCCGATATCAACCACCCTGCTCGCCGGTCTCATCTGCGGCCTGCCGGCCGCCACACGCTGGCCGCGCTGCTCAGCCGGGCCGGCGGGACGCGCGCCTACACGGCGATGCTGTTGACGCCTTTTCTGCGCTTTTCCCTACTCGCCCGGTTCGGTCACAGAGGTGTCCTGCTCGGCCTTTTCGCCCTGCTCAACGGACTCGCCAAGGTACGCACCTTGACCGCCCCAAGCAACAACCCAGCGCTCAATCTCTTGCTGCCGGCTACCGCACGCTGCAGCTTGATCCTCGCCGTGCTACTCACCGCCGGTCTCCTGGTCGAACTCGCCTGATGGACATCCTGCTGCCGCTAAGCCTCGCCTTCATCATGTTTTCACTCGGTATCAGCCTGCAGCCGGCCGATTTCCGGCGCGTCTTCGCCAGCCCGCGCGCTATCGGCATCGGGCTCGGCATCCAGATCCTCGGCCTACCCCTGCTCGCCTTCATGTTGCTCAACTTATTCGGCATCGGTGGCGAAATGGCGGTCGGCGTCATAATTCTGGCCAGCACGCCGGGTGGCGTCAGCGCCGGCCTGCTCACCCTGCTCGCCGGCGGTGAAACAGCGCTTTCAGTCTCGTTGACCGCAATCACCAGCCTCGGCGTGCTATTCACGCTGCCTCTCACGGTCGGCCTGGCGCTAGCGCATTTCGCCGGCGGCGAAGCGAACCTGCAGATGCCGGCCATGCGCACCGGCGTCGGCGTATTCCTGATCACCGTGCTACCGGTCTGCCTCGGCATGTTCTTCAGGCAGCGCCTGCAGGAACTAGCTGGCCGTCTGGAAAAGCCGCTCGCCAAGGTGTCGACCGTACTCTTCATCCTCATCGTGCTTTCCACTTTCGTCGCTCAGCGCAAAGTCGTGCTCGGCCACCTACCGAGCCTCGGACCGCTGCTTGTCGTCCTCAACCTGCTGAGCATGAGCCTCGGCGTCATCGCAGGCAGCCTCGGCGGCCTGCGACGACGGCAGCAACTGGCGCTGGCCATGGAATGCGGCCTGCACAACGCGGCGCTCGGCATCTTCGTCGCCAACCTGCTGCTGCAGGTGCCGGCGCTGGCCGCGCCGAGCGTGGTATATGCTTTTCTGATGAATTTCTCGGCTTTCGGGCTCATTCTTCTACGTCCGCAACTTGCTAAAATTCTGACTGAGACCCGTAAGCGATCAACAACGCACTTACCGGCTGAGCGACAGTGGTGAAAGATGTGTCCACGTAAAACAAGGCGGACACCTATAACAGAACAGATTTCAGAGTTTAAGCATCGACTAATCGTGAGCTGAAAAACGCGCCGAATGAGGCGTTGACCGCAAGCGCTTGCGGTCAACACGCCGGCCAAGCGGTGATTAGTGGCCGTGCTGCATCTTCGGCATGCCGCCGGCCATGCTGCGCATTACTGGCGCATCAACAGTTTTTTCACTGCCATCATCAAAACTGAGCGTCACCGGCACGATATCGCCTTCCTTGAGCGGCGTTTTGAGGTCGATCAACATGACATGCAGGCCACCTGGCTGCAACACCGCCTCGCCCTTGGCCTTGATCTCGATATTAGCCACCGGGCGCATTTTCATGACGCCGTTATCATTGAGGTGGGTATGCAGTTCGGTCACCCGCGACGCTGGGTTGCTAGCCTTAAGCAACTTAACATCCTGCTCGCTGCTGTTGCGTAAGCGCATGAAGGCGCCGGTGGCCGGTGCATTGGGCGGCGCCAGGCGGACGTAAGGCTGGTCCACGGAGACTTGATCGGCTGCACCCGCCAAAGCGGCGGCGGACAAACTCAGGGTCAGGACAAAGAAGGCAAGTTTTTTCATGTCGTTCCTTTCATGAACGGATTAGAAAGCGTGACGCAAGCGGTCGACGATCGCCGCCGGGCTGGTGCCATGCGGCCAGCGCTCAAGTACGCGACCATCTCGACCGAGCAAAAAAGTTTCCGCGCTGTGATCCACCACATAACCGTCACCCGCCGTCGCGACATCCTGGCGAGCATAGAAAACGCCGTAGCGGCTGGCAATTTCAGCAATGGTCGCCGGGCTGGCGGTCGCCCCAACCATTTGCGGGTGGAAAAAGCGGACATACTCGGCCAGGCGCGCAGGCGTATCGCGTTGCGGATCAACCGACACAAATAAGACGCCCAGTTGCGCCAATTCAGCCGGCGTCAATTGCTGCATAGCCTCGGCCGTCGCATTTAACGAGGTCGGACAGATATCGGGGCAATAGGTGTAGCCAAAATAGAGGACCGTCAATTTGCCCGCGTAATCGTGCAGCGAAACCGGGCCTTGGGCACTGTCGACCGTGAAATCCCCGCCGGGCAAGGCGCGTTCGGTATGGCCGAGTGGTGCCGGCACCGGCTGCCAGAAAAAGGCCAGCCCCAGCAACAAAAGCAGCAACGCCAAGACAACCGCGATCAGTGATCCCTGCTTATTCATGCCCTGGTCCTCCTGTCACAAAGCGAAACGGTACAGCCAGCCGCTCCCGGTCAGAGTGGATCACGACCTGTAATTGCCACAACATCTGGCCAGAGACACACACCGGCAGGCTAGCCGAGCCTTCAAACAGCCCTGCTCCGGCCGGCTGCAAATCAAAACGGTTGATCCCCATATTCATGTCCACACCGGTGAAATCAAGCACCGCCGACTTTGCTGCCATGCCCTCCACTTGCAAGCGTACCGCGAATGGCTGGACCAACGGGACAGGCCGCTTGCCGACATCAAGATGCAGACGCGCGCCACCCCCCAGATCAAGATCACAGGCAGTTTGCTGCAGATCACACGCCGCCAGCGGCAAACTGCGGTCAACCTGAGGCTGTAACAAGGGCGATAACTTGTAACCCACCACAATGAGCAGGGCGATCAATAACAAGCCGATCAGGTCAATCCATATTTTTCTGGTCACGAAGCCCCTCCGGATAACAACAAGTTAATCGCCCATTTTATGCGTGCGACCAGCGCATCCATGAGACGCCGATCGAATTTTTTCACACTCAGGACGCCGACAGGCGCGACAAAATGTCGCAGCCTATGGCCATATTTTTGTCATTAACTTGTCATGCGTGTGCTTTTTCTCGATAATTTGATTTTAAAAATAATTATTCGACAAGTGAGCATCATGAATCCTAAAAACTCAAAGCCGCTAGGCCACCTGCTTGTCGTTGATGACAATCTCTTCACTGGCGAGAGCATGCGTCAAGCCTTGGCGGCGCAATTCAATGTCACCCTCCTCGACTCCGGTGAAGCCTGCCTGGCCTACCTGAAACAACCCGAAACCCCCGTTGATCTGATTCTGCTCGATATCGAAATGGACGGTATCGACGGCCTGGAAACCTGCCGCCGCCTGCGTCAATCGCACCACATGCCGATCATGTTTGTTTCCGGCCATGACGAACTGAGCACCCGGCTTGAAGCCTTCGACAGCGGTGGCGATGACTTCATCGTCAAGCCTTTTGACCCTGACATCCTGCGCCGCAAGGTGCAGCGCATGGTGGAAGTACACGCACAACAACACGCCCTGCATTCCGAAAAAGCCTCGCTGCACGACATGGCGATGGATTTCATGAAGAACATCGGCGATACCGGGGTGCTGCTCAATTTCATGCGCAGCAGCCTGGGCCTGACCGACTATCCCAGCCTGGCCCAGCGCCTGCTCGAAACGACCGCCAATTACGGCATCCGCTGCCATATCCAGATTCGTTACGATGGCGCTAACTGCACGCTGACGCCCAACGGGCCGGCCTCTCCGCTCGAAGTTTCGGTTCTTGAGCAAAGCGCCACCATGGGCCGGATCTTTCAATTTAGCCGCCGGATGGTGGTCAATTACGACATGGTTTCCGTACTGATTCTGGATTTACCTCAGGATGAGAATGAAGTTGGCCGCTTGCGTGACAACATTGCCATTCTGGCCGAAAGTGCCGAAGCCATTGCCGAAACCATCATCATGCGCACCGAATCGAGCAAACGGGCCGAAGCCCTGCAGCACGCTTCAGGCGAAACTGCAGAAGCGGTTGAAACCCTGCGCGAGTTGTACCGTAACCAGCAAGTCGATACCCGAATCAGCCTGCAAGGGATGATCGACGATGTCGAACGCGCCTACATCAGCCTGGGCCTGACCGAGTCGCAGGAAAGCGCCGTCAGCAACATGCTGCACAGCGGCACCGAACGCGTGCTGCAACTGTTCGATCTGGGGGTTGAGTTTGACCATCGCTTTTCGCAGATTCTCAATGCCTTGCGCCCGCGGAGCGGTGCACAGCCGCAATCCGAAGTCTGGCTTTAAATCGCTAGGCCATGGCTGCAACCCGGCACATCCTGCTGGTTGATGACGATTCTTTTCATCGCCGCCTGCTCGCGCGCGGCCTGGAAAAATTTGGCACGGTTACGGCACTGGAGAGTGGCCAGGCCGCACTGACAGCCTTGGCCAACGCCCCCCTGCCCGACCTGATTTTGCTCGACGCCGTGATGCCGGGGCTGGATGGCTTCGCCGTCTGCCAGCAACTCAAAGGCAGCGTCGAGTGGGCGGCCATTCCGGTTATTTTTGTTACCAGCAGCAGCGACCAGCAAAGTGAAACCCGTGCTCTGGCCTGTGGTGCCGCCGATTTCATTTCCAAACCGGTCAATTTTGCCGTTCTTCAGGCCCGGGTTCTGACCCAACTGGCCTTAGTCGACCAGCGACGTTCGCTGGAATACGCCAATCGCCAGCTCGTTGAGCAGGTCGTCCAGCAGCAACAATGGGTCGATTCGCTGATGAGCCTGGTTCCCGACCCAATCTGGTTTACCAATGGCCACGGCCAGTTGACCGCAGCCAATCGAGCCGCGCTGACGGCCTTTGGCCTACCGATGCCAGACTCTCAGCACCCGGAAGATTGCCCGGAATCACTGATCACCACCCAACTGATCCGCTTGAACGAACAGGAGCCGGAAGCCGCCAATCCACACTCGCAAATAGGCGAATTCCAGGCAATCAAGCACGGTGACAGTGCGCCAATCATCTGGGAAATTGAGCGAACACCGCTGCTTGACGAGCAGCAGCAAACGACCGGCCATGTTGCGGTTGCCCGCAACATCCTGCGCCGCCGACAACGCCAGGAACGCTTGCGCACTCTATCGCTGGTTGTCGACCAGATGCCCAACGCCCTGATCATCACCGACGCGCGCGGCCGGATCATCTATGCCAATCCGGCCCAGTTGACCATCACGGGCTTCTCGCACGCCGAAACCATCGGCCAGCAAGCCGGGTTTAATCGCTCAGGTAAAACGCCGGCCAGCACCTACGACAGCCTATGGATAGAACTCCGGGCAGGCCGGCCATGGACTGGTCGTTTCGTCAATCGGCGCAAGGATGGGAGCGAAATCATTCTGGCCGCCTATATCGCGCCGGTAATCGATGAGCATGGCGGGACCACACATTATTTTGCGATTGAAAACGATATTACCCAGGCCGTACGCCTGCAAGCCGACTTCAGCCAAGCTCGCCTGGAGAAAGAGGCTGCTGAGGCAGCAAGCCAGGCCAAGGGCCGCTTCCTGGCCAACATGAGCCATGAAATCCGTACCCCCTTGAACGCCATCATCGGCCTGACGCAATTGATCCTCAAGGAAACCCAGGTCCCAAGCACCAACCAACGTTTAAGCAAGGTCGCCGGTGCGGCAGATCATCTGCTGAACCTGATCAACAACATTCTCGATATCTCAAAAATCGAGGCCGGCCGCTACGAATTGCTCCCGCAGCCGTTTTCGCCGGCCGATATCTGCCGTAATGTCGCAGCGATGATGAGTGAGCGCCTGACCGCCAAACATCTGCACTGGTTCAACCCAATGAGCGACTTGCCGCCAGCGCTGATCGGCGACCCCATCCGGCTGACCCAGATCCTGGTCAATCTGGTCGGTAACGCCATCAAATTTACCGAGCAAGGCTCGATCAGCTTGCTGGCGCATGTCGTGGCAGACAGCGACACGCATTGTCAGTTACGTTTCGTGGTCCAGGATACGGGAATCGGTTTGACGCCTGAACAAGGGGCAAGCCTGTTCCAGGCCTTTGAACAAGGCGATGCCTCCACCACCCGGAAATACGGCGGAACCGGCTTGGGACTCTATATCAGCCGGCAATTTGTCCGACTGATGGGCGGCGACATTGGCGTACAGAGTCAGCCTGGCCGGGGCAGCGCTTTTTGGTTCACGGTCAATTTGCCCAAAGCCCGGGCGGACCTCCTCTTGCCCACCCCCGCCGAAGACAGCACGACGCGCCTGGCCAATCTGCACCGACGTTGTGTCGGCCGGCGAATTTTGGTGGCCGAAGACCAACCGATCAACCAGGAAGTCACCCTGCACCTGCTGCAGGAACTGGGTCTTACCGTTGATCTGGCCGACGATGGCCGGGCAGCCGTCAGCGCCGGGATGAGCCGACGTTACGACCTGATTCTGATGGACATGCAAATGCCTGAAATGGATGGACTGACCGCCTGCCGTCATTTACGGGCTAGCGGCCCCAACCAGGACACAGCAATCGTGGCCCTGACCGCCAATGCATTCAATGAAGACCGGAAAGTCTGCCTGGCTGCTGGCATGCAGGATCACCTGGGCAAACCGCTGCTGCCGGAAAAATTGCACGAAGCGCTGCTGTCATGGCTCCCGGAAGCCGCGGTCGCAAGCAGCGCTGGCCAACTTGATCCCGCCCCCACCCTCGCCCCGGCCAGTGATGCACTGCCTCATCTACAAGCGATCAGCGGTTTTGATCCAGACCTCGGCCTGAAACAGATGAGCGGAAACGCCCCGCTTTTCCTGTCCCTGCTGGGCAAGTTTGCCCATGCCCACAGCAAGGAAATCAGTCGCCTGCGGCAGGCTTTGCAACAGGGCGATCTGGTCCAGGCCGGCCGACTGGTGCATGGCATCAAGGGTGCAGCGGGAACGCTGGGTGCGGAACAATTACATGCACTGGCAAAAATTCTGGAGCAATCGATCAAAGCGGGCGACCTGCCGAGCATCAATCACGCGCAGTCATCATTCGAACACTGCTTAAGCGAACTGGCCCAGACCCTGGCTGAACGCCTGGACGCCTGAGCACAGCACGCTGACCCATCGCCGGCAGCGCGGGGTGCTAAGATGCCCAGTGTTTTTTTGACAACACGAGCCGTCATGCGCAAATCCCTGTTTTCTTTATTGATTATCCTGTTGACCGCATGCAACGCCGGTGCCGACAGCGCCGACCCCCAGTTGCTGTTCGCTAGCACGCTGGACAATCCACTCACCCAGGCCGTGCCGCTCAAGCGATATCAGGGCAAACCCTTGGTCGTCAATTTCTGGGCCCGCTGGTGTCCGCCCTGCCGGGCTGAAATTCCGGAACTGAACGATTTCCAGCGCCGCTACCAGGGGCGGATTCAGGTGCTAGGCATCGGCCTGGAAGACAATCCAGCCCTGGTCAGCGATTTTGTTCGCGAATACGCCATGATCTACCCAGTGCTACTCGCCCGGCAGCAAGCCATTCCGCTGATGAAATCCCTGGGCAACACGCAAGGCGGTCTGCCCTACACCGTGTTCATTGACGCCAAGGGCCGCATCGTCGGTCACAAACTCGGCTTATTGCGGCCGGCCGATCTCGAAGCCGCCGCCCGCCAGTTACTGGCCGACTGACTCGTCGACCACTGCACTCAGGCGCGGCGTACGCCGACCACGCCATCAACCTCGTGAATCAGGGTCAAAGTGCGCTGCAAAAACTTGAGGTTGGCCACCTCGACGGTGAAGCTCATGTGCGCCTTGCCCTGTTTGGACTGCGTATTGACGCCGACGACATTGAGTTTTTCGCGAGTGAAAATTTCTGAAATATCGCGCAGCAAGCCCTGCCGGTCATGGGCATCGACAATGATGTCGCAGGCGAAAACGCCACTGGTTTCCAGCCCCCAGTCGGTTTCGATCACCCGTTCCGGGTGGAGAGCCGCCAGGTTGGCAAAATTGGGGCAATCCATGCGATGGATGGAAATCCCCTTGCCGCGCGTCACAAAGCCCTGAATCTCGTCCGGTGGCGCCGGCTTGCAGCAACGCGCCAACTGCGTCAGCAACTTGTCCACTCCGACAATCAGGATGCCCTGATTACCTTCGACCGGCCGGCTCGGCCGAGTCAACACCTCGTCAGCGGGTTCCGGTTCAGACAGTGACTCACCACCACGGGCCACACTCTGAAATTGCCGTTGATTCAAATCGCCGCGCGCTGCCGCGATATACAGGTCATCAGCCTTGGCAAAACCCAGCTTGTGGGCCAGCTCATCGATATTGGCATTGCTTTGCCCGGCGCGCTGCAATTCCTTGCCGATCAAGCCCCGCCCTTCGGCCAGCGTTTCTTCCAAGGCCAGGTTGGCAAACCAGGCCCGCACCTTGAGGCGAGCACTTTTGGTATTGATATAGGCTTGTGACGGGTTAAGCCAATCACGCGACGGCCCGCCCAGCTTGGCGGTAATGATCTCGACCTGTTGCCCGGTTTCCAGCGGCGTATTCAGCGGCACCAGATGGCCGCCCACCTTCGCGCCGCGACAACGATGGCCCAGATCAGTATGGACACGATAGGCAAAATCGACCGGCGTCGCGCCGGCCGGCAAGTCGACCACCTTGCCGCGCGGCGTGATGACGTAAATGGTTTCGTCGAGCGCCGCCTGCTTGTAGTGATTGACCCAATCCGAACTGTCGGCGACCTCGTCCTTCCAAGTCAGCAACTGGCGCAGCCAGGCGATTTTCTCGTCATAGTCGTCGGCCCCTGGCGCCCGCGCCCCTTCCTTGTAACGCCAGTGGGCAGCCACACCGAGTTCGGCATGCTTGTGCATTTCCCAGGTGCGAATCTGGATTTCCAGGCTGCGACCATCCGGACAGCGCACCGCCGTATGCAGCGAACGGTAGTAATTGCCCTTGGGGTTGGAGATGTAGTCGTCGAATTCCTTGGAAATCGGCGACCACAGGTTGTGCACGATGCCGAGCGCCGTATAGCAGGACCTGATGTCATCGACGATGATGCGCAAAGCGCGCACGTCGTAGACTTCGGCAAACTCGACCCCCTTCTTGCGCATCTTGTTCCAGATACTGTAGATGTGCTTCGGTCGACCGTAAATTTCGGCATCGTGGATGCCCGAGGACGCCAACTCGCTGCGCACGCGATTGACCGCATCGCTGATGAAGGCCTCGCGCTCGCTGCGTTTTTCGTCGAGCTGGCGAGCGATGTGCTTGTAGGTCTCTGGATGGAGGAAACGGAAGGACAGATCCTCCAGTTCCCATTTCAATTCCCAGACGCCCAGCCGATTGGCCAGCGGCGAGTAGATTTCCAGCGTCTCGCGCGCCACCGGAACCCGCATCTCATCCGGATTGGCCGCGTAAAACCGCAGCGTCTGCGTCCGGCTGGCCAGACGCAGCAAGACCACACGGATGTCCTCGACCATGGCCAGCAGCATCTTGCGCAGCACTTCAACCTGCGACTTCATTTCCTCGGGATTGGCCTCGCCGGCTTCAACATGGCTGAGCGCCAGCCCCTTGGTGATCGGCCGCAAGCGATTGAGCTTGGAGATGCCATGCACCAGATGAGCAGCCCCCTTGCCAAACTGCTCCTCGATCCGTGCCATGCCGTTTTCATCCTGCGCCGGAATGGCGAACAAAACAGCGGCAATGCGCGACTCCACATCCAACTTGAGGCCGGTGACAATGACCGACATACCAAGGGCGTGCGACCAGATCCGTTCGCCGCTGCCCAGTGTCCGGACGCCATAAACTTCCCAGGCATACTCGACCGCATGTCGCAGACGTGCCGCATCCGGTTCGGACAGCCCTTCTGACAGGGTGGCAAGAAACTGATCGAAGTCGCTCTGGGCGGCGACGGAGTGGACGACGGAAACCATGGGGGAATTATATGATGGGCACCGCTTCCCTGTCAGTCATCCACCAGGAAGCCTGTATGGCCGTTCAGTCATCTCTACGCAGACCATACTTTCCGACCTTGTCGCACAGGAAAGCCAGCGCCAGGCACCGATGAGAACGGGGGCGGCCCGTCCAGCCACGGTCGACGCTCAGTGATTGAGAATTTTTGACAGGAACTGCTGCGCCCGCTCCGAGCGCGGCGTACCGAAGAAGGCATCCTTGGCGGCATCTTCAACGATCTGGCCGTGATCCATGAACACGACGCGATGCGCCACCTTGCGGGCAAAGCCCATTTCGTGGGTCACGCACATCATGGTCATTCCCTCCTGCGCCAGTTCAACCATGACATCGAGCACTTCGTTGATCATTTCCGGGTCGAGTGCCGAGGTCGGCTCATCAAACAACATGCAGATCGGGTCCATGGCCAAGGCACGGGCAATCGCCACCCGCTGCTGCTGCCCCCCGGACAACTGGCCGGGAAACTTGTCAGCCTGCGCCCGCAGGCCGACGCGATCGAGCAGCGCCAGACCCTTGCTGACGGCTTCATCCTGGCTGCGCCCCAGCACCTTGGTCTGGGCGATGGTCAGATTCTCGGTAATGCTCATGTGCGGAAACAATTCGAAGTGCTGGAACACCATGCCGACATGCGAACGCAGCTTGGCAAGATTGGTGGCCGGATCGCCGACCGACACGCCGTTGACCGTGATCGTCCCTTGCTGGAAAGCCTCCAGACCATTGACGCACTTGATCAGCGTGGACTTGCCGGAACCCGAGGGGCCACACACCACCACGACTTCGCCCGTGTTGATCCGGGTCGTGTTATCGGTAAGCACCTGAAATGAGCCATACCATTTGGAGACTTGGTTAATTTCGATCATCGGGCATACCTCGACTCCAGCCGCTTGACGAGTTGCGACGCGGCAAAGGAAATAATGAAATAAATGGCACCGGCAAAAAGCAGCAATTCGACCAGTCGACCGTCACGATCACCCACCTTGTAGGCCGTACCGAAAAAGTCCGACAGACCGATCACATAAACCAGCGAGGTGTCCTGGAACAAGATGACGGCCTGGGTCAGCAGCAACGGCGTCATGTTACGGAAGGCTTGCGGCAGGACAACCAGCCGCATGGTCTGGGCATACGTCATGCCCAGCGCCAGCCCGGCGGCGATCTGGCCACGCGCCACGCTCTGAATGCCGGCACGGATGATTTCCGAGTAATACGCCGCCTCAAACAGCGAGAAGGCGATCAGCGCCGAAGCCAGGCGAATGTCGCCCAAGGCATCACCAAACACCGAACGCAACAATTGCGGCACGATCAGGTAGAACCACAGGATGACCATGACCAGCGGCACCGAACGGAACAGGTTGACGTAGGAGGCAGCAGCAAAGGACACAAGCTTGTTACTCGACAAACGGGCGACGGCGAGTAGCGTTCCCCAGACGATGCCGACCACGATGGCGGTCAGCGTCACCTCGAAAGTCACCATCAGGCCCTTGGCCAGTAACGGCAAGGCGCCAGGGATGGACGACCAGTCAAATTCGTACATACTCATTGCCCTCCACCAATAAAACCGGGCACCCGAGTCCGCTGCTCCAAGCGGCGCATCAGGAACATGACGACTACGTTGATTGCCAGATAGAGCACGGTCACGGCAATAAAGGCCTCATAAGGCTGGGCGGTGTAATCGACCAGTTGCTGCGCCTGGCGCGATAGCTCAATCAAGCCGATGGTGGTCGCCACGGCCGAGTTCTTGAAAATATTGAGGAATTCGGACGTCAGCGGCGGCACCACGATACGCGCGGCCATCGGCACCAGCACGTAACGGTAGATTTGCGGCAAGGTAAAACCCAGCGCCTGACCGGCCGCCCATTGCCCCTTGGGCAAGGACTCGATGCCAGCCCGCACCTGCTCGGCCACCCGGGCAGCAGTGAACAAGCCCAGACAGACCATGGCCGCCAGAAACTGCTGAGTCAGCGGATGCGATTGCTTGAAGGCCATGCCCCAGGCCTCGGGCAACAACTCCGGCATGACGAAATACCAGAGAAAAAGCTGCACCAGCAGCGGGATGTTGCGAAAAATCTCGACATAGGCCGTCGCCAGGGTAGACCAGCCGCGATGAGGCACCGTGCGCAGCACACCGATGACAAAACCCACCAGCAGGGCAATCAACCAGGCGCTGAGCGACAGCATGACCGTCCACTGCAGGCCTTCGAACAACCAGGCCAGATAGGTCGTGCCGCCGGAAGGCGTCTCACTGAGAAAAACACCCCAGTTCCAGTTGTAATTCATGTTTTTTCCCCAAGGACCCGCCCGGCGCATCTGGCCAGGCGGGCGGACAAGGACTTAATCAAACGCCTTGTCGTTTGGTGCGGCGAACAGCGCCTTCAGCTCAGCGGAAATCGGCATGTTCAGATTCAGTCCCTTGGGCGGAATCGGGTTCATAAACCATTTGTTATAAATTTTTTCCGCCTCGCCGCTGGTCTGCAACTTGGCAATCGCCCCATCCACCACCTTCTTGAAGGCCGGATCGTCCTTGCGCATCATGCAGCCATAGGCCTCCTGCGATTGTGCAGTCCCCATCACCTGCCAGTCTGCCGGCTTGCGGGCCTTGGCAATTTCACCGTAGAGCAGCGCATCGTCCATCATGAAGGCGACGGCTCGGCCAGATTCCAGGGTCAGGAAGGCTTCGCCGTGATCCTTGGCCGAGATGATGTTCATCGCCATTTTCTTGTCCTCGTTCATTTTGCGCAGCAGGCGCTCCGAGGTCGTACCCGCCGTCGTCACCACGTTTTTGCCGGCCAGGTCAGGGAAATCCTTGAGGCCCGAGGTCTTCTTGGCCAGCAACTTGGTGCCAATGACGAAAATGCTATTCGAGAAGGCCACCTGCCTCTGGCGCTCGGTGTTGTTGGTCGTCGAGCCACATTCGATGTCGACCGTGCCGTTCTGCACCAGGGTAATGCGGTTGGCCGAGGTCACCGGCATCAGCTTGGTCTGCACGGCAGCCAACTTCAGTTCGGCCTTGATCGCCTCGACCACTTTGAGCATGACCTCCTGTGAATAACCGATGACCTGTTGCTGGTCGTTGTAATACGAGAAGGGAATGGACGACTCGCGGTGGCCCAAGGTGATGCTGCCACTCGCCTTGATCTTGTCCAGCGTGCCCTCGGCTAGAACCGGGGCGGACAAAACGGCCAAGCCGATCGACGCAGCAAGCAAAGTCTTCTTCATGGGGTCTCCTGATGAAAGGATGGAAAGGATAAAACGGATACCATTCTGTAGCGCAAGGCCCATGCCCGCCAGCACCAAAACAGCAAGAGCATGATTCCATTTGACTTTATAAAACTGAGCAGCGCCAGGACATTCTCTTTTCCGACGGTCGACCGCGAAAAACGTTCAAAAATCCGACCGCGGATCAAGCCGGGGGATCAGGCATAATCGCCCGACCATGCGCCAACGATTCGCCAACCCTTACCTGCTGCTCACGCTGACGGTCCTTTTCTGGTCCGGCAACATGGTGCTCGGCCGCGGCATCCGCGCCGACGTTCCACCGATGGCACTGGCCTTCTGGCGCTGGGCGATTGCCCTCGCCCTCGTCCTGCCCTTCGCCCTGCCCCACCTGAAAAGCCAGTGGCCGGCCCTGCGCCAGGGCTGGCGGCCCCTCTTCATCCTTGGCCTGCTCGGCGTCGGCGGCTACAACACCTTCGCCTACATCGCCTTGCAATACACGGCGGCGACCAATGCCGTGCTGCTCAATGCCTTTGTGCCGATTGCCACCATCGCCATTTCCTGGGCTTTTCTCGGCAAACGGCTGAGCCGGCGTGAAGGCCTGGGCGTGGCGATCTCGCTGTGCGGCGCGCTAACCATCATTGGGCGGGGCGACCTGCAGGTGTTGACCCATCTGAACCTCAATCAGGGTGACCTGTGGATGCTGGGCGCCGTGCTGACCTGGGCGATTTACACCGTCGGCCTGGCCTGGCGGCCGGGCGGCGTCCACCCGATGCTGATGCTGGCCGCGATGACTGCGGTCGGCCTGTTGCCGCTGATTCCAGCCTACCTGTGGGAAATGTTCATCAGCGGTCGCAGCATCCACCTCCATGCCGGTTCGCTGGCGGCACTGGCCTATGTCGGCATTTTTCCCAGCTTCGTCGGCTACATTTTCTACAACCGTGGCGTTGCCGAAGTCGGGGCCAACACCGCCAGCTTGTTCATCCACCTGATGCCGGTCTTTGGCACCCTGCTGTCGGCCCTCTTCCTGGCCGAAATTCCCTTGTGGTATCACCTCCTCGGCATTGCACTGATTTTTTCCGGCATCGGCCTGACCATGAAGAAGCCCTGAGCCATGGGACTGTTCGACTGGTTGCGCCGCACCGACCCGGTCACTATCGCCGCAGCGCCGTGGCAGGCAACCCTGGCGGCCTATCCCTTTCTCGCCGTGCTCACGGTCGACGAGAAAAAACGGCTGAAAAGCCTGGCTGAAGGCTTTCTGGCCGAAAAGGAATTTTCCACCGCCGGCGATCTCGTCCTTAGCGACGACATCTGCCTGGCTATCGCAGCCCAAGGCTGCCTGCCCATCCTTGAACTTGGCCTGTCGGCCTACCGCGACTGGGTGGGCATCGTCGTTTACCCGGACGAATTCGTCGTTGACCGCGCCGTCATGGACGAGGCCGGCGTTGTTCATCAATACCGCGACGTGCTATCCGGCGAAGCCTGGGCGGGCGGCCCGCTCCTCCTCTCCTGGCGCGACGTGCAGGCAGCCGGCCACGGTTACAACGTGGTCATCCACGAATTTGCCCACAAACTCGACATGCTGAACGGCGAAGCCGACGGCCTGCCGGCCCTGCATTCCGATCTCACGGTCGACGACTGGGAAAGGGACTTTTTCCCGGCCTGGGATGATTTCTGCAACCAGCTCGATGCCGGCCAGCCCAGTTGTCTCGACCCTTACGCCAGCGAAGCACCGGAAGAATTTTTCGCTGTCAGTAGCGAAGTGTTTTTCGAACAGCCGGCGCAGCTGGCGGCCGAGTTCCCGGCCTGGTACGCCTTGCTACGCCGTTATTACCGGCAAGACCCGCTGGCCCGCCTGCAGCACAGCCTACGCTGAACAGCGCTCAGGGGCGCGTCTCGTGCTCGGGATCAAGCAGCTCAAAAGCCGTCGAGGCAGTCCGCACCATGGGTACGAAGGCCGTTTGATGATCGACATCGGCCGGCCAACGCCGGGCCAGCACCCACGCCACCAGACCCAGGCCGACTTCAACGATGGCAAACCACACCGGCAAGGCATCCGGCCCGAAAATATCCATCGCACTGCCGGCGATCAACGGCCCGATGGCGGCGCCTATGCCATGCACCAGAAGCAGGCTGCCGCTACCGGACAGCACTTCGTCAGGCTGCAGCCGATCCATCATTCGTGCCACCGCCATCGGATAAATGGCAAAAGCCAGGCCGCCATAAACAAACCCAACCAGCAGCACCGTCCCGCTCGCCCCATCGGCACCGAGCAGCAGCAAGGCCAGCGCCGCCGCCAGCAGCGAGACCACGGTGATCACCTGGCCACGGTCGACATGCGCGGTCAGCCGGCCAATCGGCCACTGGAACAATGCACCACCGACAATCGCCAGGCTCATGAACCAGGCAATGCCCGAAGCATCCATGCCGCTGCGGTCGGCCCACACCGCCCCCAGTCCCCAGAACGCCCCTTGCGCCAGGCCGCCGAGCAGCGAGGCCAGAAAAGCCACCGGCGTCTTGTCGTACAAGGCCCGCCAGGGCAGATGACGGGCATTGTCCAGTGTCGGCTGGGTCAAGCGGGTCGCCGCCACCGGCATCACCGCCGCGCAGACGCTGAGTGCCGCGATGGCGAACAGCACATGACCATCCGGCGTGGACCAGTGCAGAAACTGCTGGGCGACGGCCAGGGCGCCGAGATTAACCGCCATATAAACGGCAAAAATCTGTGTCCGCTGCTGTGGCGCAGCGTAGCTGTTGAGCCAGCTTTCGATGGTCGTATACAAGCCAACCATGGCCATCCCGGTGATCAAACGCAATAGCGCCCACACCCAGGCCACCGGCAGCAATTCGTGCAACAGCACAACACAGGCGTTAGCCGCCGTAAAAAAAGCAAAGGCACGGATATGCCCCACCTGGCGGATCAGCTGCGGACCGACCACGGTCCCGGCCAGGAAGCCGACAAAGTACATCGACCCCAGCAGGCCGAGCGTCTGGCTATCGAAGCCCTCAACCCCTCCGCGCACCGCCAGCAGCGTGTTGAGCAGGCCGCTGCCGAGCAGCAAAAAGGCCACGCCAAGCAACAGGGAAGTGAGCGGTAACAACGGGCTGATCACGAGGCAGATTCTCCGGGCAAAGGGCCATGGTAAGACCATGTGGCCCAATTGACCAAACCCGCCCGCCGTCAACAGCACCTCGTTTTGTGCCTCAACGGCAGCTCGGCAGGAAGTCAGCGATGGCCTGCAAAACAGCCTTGGGCTGCTCGCGATGCGGGCTATGTGCACAATTCGCCAGAGCCAGCAGGCGACTCCCCGGCACCCGTTCGGCAATGATCTCGATCTGGCGCAGCGTGCCATATTCGTCGTCAATGCCCTGCAGGGCCAGCACCGGACAGCGGATGGCCGACAAGTCGTCCTCGATATTCCAGTCGCGGAATTCAGGCGACAGCCAGCAATCCCGCCAATCGGCAAAAACCCGCGGTGCCGCACGGTGATAACGAGCCAGGCGTTGCGGCCACTCGGTCTTTTCCCAAGCCTCGGCAGCAGCCCGAATACCGGCCAGGGTCACCTCCTCGACGAAGGCATGCGGCGCCATCACCACCAGACCGGCCAAGGTCTTCGGAAAGCGGGCAGCATAGAGCAAGCCGATGCTGCCACCATCACTATGACCGACCAGCAAGGGCTGCTGGATGCCCAGGGCAGCAAGGAAGGCGGGCAGAATACGTTCGGCCTCATCGTGCATGTAACGCGGCGTGCGGGCCTCGGGATAAGGGTCGGACTGGCCGTAACCCGGCCGTGAGTAGGCAATGACGTGCGCCCTGGTATGCGCCGCCAGTTCCGCCGGAAAATCACGCCACAGGGCCACGCTCCCCAGCCCTTCGTGCAACAGCACCAGCGGCGGCATGCCGGCCTGCCGGGCCGGCCATTCTTGATATTCGACCTGGCGGCCGTCAATGATCAGCTGCTTCATGGGGCAAGCAGAAAATCGCGCACGATATCGATCTGTGCGAGGGATTGAAACATCGGGGCATGGCCGACACCGGGAATTTCGGCCAGTTGCGCCCGTGGACCGCAAGCCGCCATACGCTGCCAGGTGTCTTGGGTCAGCAGGTCGGAGTCGGCACCGCGCACGACCAGGGTCGGACAACGAATGGCCTGATAGAGCGGCCACAGGTCAATGTCCTGATCGACGAAAGCGTTGCGGAAAGGCTCGGCAATGCGCGGATCGTAGAGAAAGCCCCAGCGCCCGTCAGCCCGCTGGCCAATGCTGGTCGCTGTCAGCTGCGCCCATTGCGCATCGCTCAATGGGCCAAAGGGCGCGCTGATCGCCCGGACATAAGCTTCGGCCTCCAGCGGCGTCGCCCAGGTGGGGTCGGTGCCAACATACGTCGCAATACGCTGCAAGGCTTCGACGGTAATCAGCGGACCGACATCGTTGAGTACCAGGCGATGAATCGGCGTGCCCTCCTGGGCAGCCAGCGCCATGCCGATCAGCCCCCCCATCGAGGTGCCCAGCCAATGCACGCTATCGACTTGCAGCCGAGCTATCAAGGTCACCATGTCGGCAACGTATTGTGCGATGCCATAGCCGACAGGGTCGCGCAGCCGGCTACTCTGACCGCGACCGACGACGTCCGGGCAAATCACGCGGTAATGACTGGCCAGGGCCTGGGCCAACTCGTCGAAATCCCGACCATTGCGGGTCAGGCCATGTACGCAGATCAAGACACGCGGATTGTCGCGCGCCCCCCATTCGGTATAGGCCATCCGGTGCAGACCGGACGGACTGCTGCATTGCACTGTGTGTTGCTGGATCATCGTTGTCTCCTCCTCGGTGGCCAATGTATCACTGCCGATGCCAGTAACGCTGCCGTCCGGCCCGCCAATGGCTGATCTGGACCAACGGCTCGCCGCCCAGCGCAATGCGGATGGCCCCCTGGCGGTCGGTCCGCCAGACGGTGGCTGGCATGGCATCCAATCGCTCGAGCACCACGGGTGCCGGATGGCCAAAACGGTTGCGCTCACCGACTGGAATCACGGCGTGACGGGCGCCGACCGCCACCAAAAAGTCCACCGTCGATGACGAATGCGAGCCGTGATGCGGCACCAGAAGAACATCTGCCGCCAGCGCTGCGCCATGGCGGGCCAGCAAGGCCTGCTCAGCCGGCGCTTCAATGTCGGAGGTCAGCAACATCCGCTGCCCGCCCGCCGTAATCCGTAGCACGCAGGACAGTTGATTGGTACGGGTGGGCTGCACGTAATCGCTGGTCGAGGGGTGCAGGATCAAAAAATCAACCCCATCCCACTGCCACTGCTGACCATCGATACATGGTGCGCCACCCAACTCGCGCGCCGAGGTCACGAGGTCGCCGACGGGTAGGGCGGCCTGTAAGGAAGCGGCCCCGCCAGCATGGTCGGTATCGCGATGGGTGATCAGCAGGCGATCAATACGGTCCACACCCAGCCAGCGCAAAAAAGGCAGGACCACCCGTTGCCCGGCATCTGCCTCGCTGCCGTACTGCGGCCCCGGATCATAAATCAGCACATGCTGGCGGGTCCGTACCACCACGGCCAAACCCTGTCCAACATCGAGCACATCAACCCGGGCCTCACCATTGGCCAGCCGCTCGGCCGGCCAGAACAAAGCTGGCAACAACAAGCAGGCCCCCAGCCCACGCCCCGGCAGGCCGCGCGGCAACAGGCCGATGACGACACCCAAGGCGCCGACCGCCACCGCCGGCCAGGACGGTGCAGCCACCTGCCACAAGGGCCAGTCGGCACACCACAACAAGAAATGCATCAAGCCGCCAAGCAAGGCATAAGTCAGCGTTGCCAACATCGGCCAGGGCAGAATGGCAAGCAGCAAGGCCAGGGGTGTGATGACGAAGCTGACCACCGGCACCGCCAGCGCATTGGCCAGCGGCGACACCAGCGAAAATTGCTGGAACAACCACAACAAGATAGGCAACGAGGCCAGCGTCGCCGCCCACTGCACCTGCCCCCAGGCCCGCACCTGTCCGCGCCAGCCAGCCAAGCCCCCCACCTGCGCCGAACCGACATAAAGCAAGGCCCCGACCGCCGCAAACGACAACCAGAAACCCGCCGCCAGCACGGCCCACGGATCAATCAGCAACACCGCCAGCAAAGCCAGGGCCAAGGTCCGGCTGGGCGCCAAACGCCGGTTAAGCGCCTGGGCAAGCGCCGCCACCAGCAACATGTACAAGGTGCGCTGGGCCGGAATGGCAAAACCGGCCAGCAGCACGTAACCCGCCGCCGCCAGACAAGCCGCCAGAACCGCCACGCGCTGCGCCGGCCAACGCAGGCAGGCGCCTGGCCAACGGCGCCACAAGCCGCCGGCCAGCCCCCCCAGCAAGCCGGCCACCATGGTGACGTGCAGGCCGGAAATACT
>JAQTXC010000052.1 GCA_028689015.1 Dechloromonas sp.
TCGGCTTGCTCCCCCACCAGAGTCTCCGGCGCGAAACGGTATAATGCCGGTTTCGTCCGTCGACCGCCCATGACCAAATCCGCCAGCAGCCGGGACCTTTATTTGCGTCTTCTTCAGTACGTGCGTCCTTACTGGAAGGCGATTGTGCTTTCCCTGTGTGCGACTGCCGTGATGGCGGCAACCGAGCCGATGTTTCCGGCCTTGTTGAAGCCGCTACTGGATGAGGGCTTCGCCAAGCCGGGGGGGCAGATGGACAATCCCCTGCTGATTCCGCTTGGCATTGTGGGCGTTTTTCTGTTGCGCGGCGTCTTCAACTATTTGTCGTCTTACGGTTTTTCCTGGGTGTCGAATCGCGTCATTGCCGATATCCGCGCCGAAATGTATGGCCGGATGGTGAATCTGCCCAGCGCATATTTCCAGCGTTTTTCGTCGAACGTTCCCCTGACCAAAATTGCTTATGACGTCAACGGCGTTGCCTCGGCGGCGACTAATGTCATCGTTACCGTGCTCAAGGATGGTTTGGTGGTCATCGGTTTGCTCGGCTGGTTGTTGTGGTTGAACTGGCAACTGACCTTGATCTGTTTCGCCTTGATTCCCGCAGTCGCCTGGGCCATGCGGACTTTTTCCGGTCGCTTGCGCAAGGCTAGCCGGGCGGCGCAACTTAGCACCGCCAATATGGTTCAGGTGCTGCAGGAAACGGCGCATTGCGAGCGGGTGATCAAAGTGTTTGGTGGAGAGGCCCAGGAGGTCGCGCGCTTTAACAAAACGAATAACGAGGTTCGTCAGCAGAACATGCGTCAGGCGGTGGCTGCGGCAGCGACCAATCCGATTGTTCAGTTATTTGCGGCGATGGCCGTTGCAGTGGTCATTTACGTTGCGCAGGTGCAGTCGGCCTCGGGGCAGATTACGGTGGGCAGTTTTGTATCCTTCATTACCGCTTTGCTGATGTTGTTGTCGCCGTTGCGCCACCTGGCTGATGTCAATGCACCGCTGCAACGCGGACTGGCGGCGGCGGAAAGTGTCTTTCAGTTACTGGATGAGGCTGCCGAGCGTGATGTGGGCGGCGTCGATGCCGGTCGGGTGGCCGGTCAACTGGTTTTTGAGCACCTGAGTTTCCGGTACCCGGCTGCCGAGCGCAATGCCTTGTCGGCGATTAACCTGACGATTGCGCCGGGTCAGACCGTGGCGCTGGTCGGCCAGTCGGGCGGCGGCAAGTCGACGCTGGCGGCGCTGGTGCCGCGTTTCCATAATCCTGACAGTGGCCGCATCCTGCTCGATGGCCAGGATGTGCAGGCGTTGAGCTTGCACAGCTTGCGCCGCAATATCGCCTACGTCAGCCAGGACGTGCTGCTGTTTAACGATACCGTGGCTGCCAATATCGCCTACGGTGACATGGCCGGCGCGCCGCGCGAGGCAATCGAGGCGGCGGCCAGGGCGGCCAATGCGCTGGAGTTCATCGAGCGCCTGCCCAACGGCTTTGCGACGGTGATCGGCGAGAACGGCAACAACCTGTCCGGCGGCCAGCGCCAGCGCCTGGCGATTGCCCGCGCCATTCTCAAGGATGCGCCGATCCTGATTCTTGACGAGGCGACCTCGGCGCTCGACAACGAATCCGAACGCCTGGTCCAGGGCGCATTGGAGAACCTGATGCAGCAGCGCACGACGTTGGTCATTGCCCACCGCCTGTCGACCATCGAAAAGGCTGATTGCATCGTCGTGCTGGGCGAGGGCCGGGTGCTCGAAGCCGGTCGCCATGGCGACTTGTTGGCGAAAAATGGCGCTTACGCCCGTTTGCACAGCCTGCAGGAACAAACTGAATCGCTGCGGGAGCCGGCATGAAAATTCTCCATACCGAAGCCTCCTGCGGTTGGGGGGGGCAGGAAATTCGCATCCTGACCGAAGCCCGTGGCTTGATCCGCCGCGGTCATCAGGTCGAATTGGTATGCCCGGCCGAGGCGCAGATTTTTGCTGCCGCACCGGACTACGGCATTCCGGTGCATGCGCTGAATATCGGCAAAAAGCGCCTCGGGCCGCTGCTGGCGATGCGGGCCTTCCTGCGCGATCAGCGTTTCGATGTGATCAACACTCACAGCTCGACCGATTCCTGGCTGGCCGCGCTGGCCTGTCAATCGCTGGCCGACGCGCCGCCGATCGTGCGTACCCGGCATCTGTCGACGGCGGTCAATCGTTCACGGTCGACCCGCTGGTTGTACGAAAAAGGCTGCGCCCATGTCGTGGTCACCGGCGAGGCACTGAAGGCGCAGTTGATCCGCGATAACGGCTACCCGGCCGAGCAACTGACTTCGGTGCCGACCGGCATCGACCTCGAACGCTTCCGCCCGCAGCCGCGCGACCAGGCGCGGGCTGCACTCGGCTTGCCGGGCGAGGTGACTTATATCGGCATCCTGGCGACGCTGCGCGACTGGAAGGGCCATACCGTACTCTTCGACGCGCTGGTCGAATTGCTGCCCCAACGCCCGGATTTGCGTGTGTTGATCATCGGCGATGGCCCGTATCGTGACCGCCTCGATGCCCGCGCCGAATTGCTCGGCATTACCGACAAGCTCGATTTCGTCGGCCACCGCAGCGATGCTGAACGCTGGTTGCCGGCGATCGACGTGTTCACGCTGCCCTCGTGGGGCGACGAAGGCGTTTCGCAGGCGCTGATGCAGGCCATGGCCTGCGCGCTGCCGATTGTCACGACGCCGGTCGGTAGCCTGACCGAAGTCATCCACGACGGCCAAACCGGCCTGATCGTGCCGCCACGCGATGCGCATGCCCTGGCCGGGGCGATTGACCGTCTACTTGACGATCCGGCCGAAGCTGCCCGCCTGGGCAGCGCTGCCCGCGAACTGGCGGTGGCGCGTTGTGGTGAAAGCCTGATGCTTGACCGCATGGAAGCTATCTTTCGCCGCTTCGGCCGGCCCGGAGCGCGCTGAGCCATGTGCGGCATTGCCGGTTTCTTCGGCCGTCGCCCGGTCGCCGCGACGACGGTCGAGGCCATGCGCGCGGCGATTGCCCGGCGTGGGCCGGATGCTTTCCATGTTGCCGGCAGCCGCGAAACAGCTGCGCCGCTGGCCTGGCAGAATGATTTCAACGGCCTGCAGCAGGCGCTGTTGCACGCTCGTCTGTCGATCCGTGACCCGCGCCCGGCGGCCGACCAGCCGATGCGCAGCGAAGACGGCGAGATCTGGCTTTGCTACAACGGCGAGGTCTATGGCTGGGAGCAGGATAAGGCCGACTTGCAGGCTGCCGGCCACGTCTTCAACACCACGTCCGACACTGAATTCATCCTCCGCGCCTACCAGCAGTGGGGCTGGGATGGCCTGTTGCCGCGCCTGCGCGGAATGTTTGCCCTGGTCGTGGTCGACCGCAGAATCGGCAAGGTTTTCGCGGCGCGTGACCGGATGGGCCTGAAACCGCTGCTTTATTACCACAATGCAGTCACTGGCGAATTCGCCTTTGCCTCGCTGGTGCGCGGCGTGCTGCCTTATTTGCCGGCCGACAAGCGCCAGTTCTCGCCGGCTGGCATCGACGCCTATCTGGCGCACCGAACGATCCCGGCTCCGGGGACGATCTTCACCCACCTCCAGCGCCTGGAAAATTCCCACTCCCTGGAATTCGACCTGGCCAGCGGCGAGCTGAAAAAACGCCGCTATTGGTCGCCCGAGCCGCTGGTCGACGGCGAAAATACCTGGCAGGCCGAACTTGATCAGGCGATTGCCTTGCGCACCGCCGCTGATCGCCCGGTCGGGTTGTTCCTGTCGAGCGGTATCGACTCGACTGTATTGGCCAGCCGTCTCGCCGAGCAGGGCTATCGCAACATCAAGACCTTCACCGCCGCCTTCGAGAATCCGGCGATGGACGAAAGTGTCCGCGCCGCAGCAATTGCCGCGCGGTTGGGCATGGCCAACGAGCGCGTCGCGATGCCGGCCGATACCGTCGCTGATTTCGCGCAGATCGTCGCCGATCTCGACGAACCCTTTGCCGACCCGTCGAGTTTTCCGACCTGGTATCTGGCGCGGGCGGCGGTCGAATCGGTCAAGGTGGTGTTGTGTGGTGATGGCGGTGACGAGATGTTTGCTGGTTACAAACGCTATCGCCAGCACCTGCGCTCAGCCTGGCGGCGACATTTGCCGGCCATCGGCGCGCTGCGCCCGGCGGCCAGTGTGCACCCGAGCAAGCGCCAGCGTCTGGCGCTCGAAGCTTCGCTGAGCTGGCTTGATGCTTATCCGCTGCGCTTCTCCGGCATTGGCTTGAGCGAACGCGTCGCCTTGCAGCCGACTTTTACGGCCCACGCCCATTATTGGCGGATTCCTGAACAACTCGCCGGGCAGTCGCCGATTGAGCAATTGCTGGCGATCGACAGCGAAAACTACCTGCCGGAATACATCCTGCGCAAGGCCGATTTGCTGACCATGGCGCATGGTTTGGAGGGGCGGGCGCCGTTGCTTGACCAGGTTTTCGTCCGCCGGGTTCGCGCCATGCCCGCTGCCGAACGTTTTACCGACCCGGCCAAACAGGCGTTGGCCGGCGTTTGCCCGCAGGCCGACGAATTCACCTTCTTCGCGCGCAAGAAAATGGGCTTCAACCCGCCGGTTGCCGGTCTGCTGCAGTCGCTGCAAGGCCGCTTTGCCGGTTTGCCGGAGCGCCTGGAGAAACTGACCGCCGGCCAGTTGTCCGCCGCTGCTTTGCATCAGGCGCTGACGCAATGGCGTAGCGACAAATCCTGCGCTGAACAATTGCTGCAATTACTGATTCTCGACGAATCCTTGGGGCAGTTGAAGCGCCTGGCCGAGGCGGCGCATGGCTAAGCAAAGTCGTTTCTGGTCTCGCCTGTTGATCATGTCGCACGCTGTGCCGCGCCTGGTTTTTGGCCGCCGCCAGCCGGCCAATCCGCAACGCATTCTGATCGCCCATCATTTGCTGTTGGGCGACACCATCATGCTGGCCGGGCTGTTCAAGAAGTTGCGCCGCGACCACCCCAAGGCGCAAATTGACGCGCTGGTACCTGCCGCCTGGTTGCCGATCTTTGCCGGCCAGCCTTATGGTGTGCGCGGGCTGGCTTACGATCCGCGTGCGGTCGACAGTCAAAAACGCCTGATTTCCGAAGGTCCTTATGATTGGGCGCTGGTCCCGGCGGATAACCGTTGGGCGTGGATCGCTCGTGCCATGGGCGCACGCTGGGTCACCGCTTTTGCCGGCGGCGGGGGGGGCAGCAAGGATTGGCCAGTGGATGAGTTTGTCGCCTGGCCGAATGATCCCGAGGCTTGGGGCGATATTGCCAGCCGCCTGGCGCCGGGCGCCGAGCCGGTGCCTTTTGTCCTCGGCGAATGGCCGGCGCCGCCCTTGCCGGGCGATGCCCCGGCACTGCCGCAAAAACCCTATGCCGTGCTGCATCTCGGCGCTTCCAGCCCGCACAAGCTGTGGCTGCCGGAACGCTGGCTGGCCTTGGCCGATGCCTTGGGCGCAGCCGGTCTGACGGTGGTCTGGTCGGGCGGGCCGAATGAAAAGGGTTTGGCTGCAATAGTCGATCCTCTGGGGCGGTATGCCAATCTCGCCGGCCAATTCAACATGGCCGGCTTGTGGCATCTGATGGCCGGGGCTGCCGTGCTGGTCAGCCCCGATACCGGCGTCGCGCATCTCGCCCGGCTGACCGGCACGCCCGCCGTGGTGCTGTTCGGGCCAGGATCGCCGGTGGTTTCCGGGCCGGGGCGTTTCTGGCAGAACAGCCCGTTCGCGGTGCTCTGGGAAGAAAGCATCGACTGCCGCAATCAGCATCTGTTGTTCGAGCGTCCTTTGCCCTGGGTGCGCCATTGCTGGCGCAGCGTCGCCGAGTGCGGCCAGCCGCGCTGCATGTGGGCCATCGAAAATCAACAGGTCATGCAGGCCATTGAACACGTTACCGGCATGACGCTGGGCAAGGAGCGGGCATGAGTTCGGAAAACAAGAAACGGGTCGGGCTGTTTGTCGATTCGCTGATGGGCGGCGGGGCCGAGCGCGTGGCGCTCAATTTCGCCGAAAAATTCATCGAACTGGGCCACGACGCACGGGTTTTCGTGCTGCATCCACCGATTGAGCATCAAACCGGCCATGTGCCGATCCATCTGGTCAGCGAGCAATTCAAACTCGCCAACTGGCGACCGCTCAACAAGTGGCTGTACGCACGGCGCATCCGTCAGCTGGTGCGCGAAATCGAGGCCGACGGCAAACCTTTCGATTTCTTCATTTCCAACGCCGAGGATTCCGACCGCCTGACCCGGATGGCCGGCTTGCGCCCGGTGTTCATTCGCTATCGCAACTCCTTGCTGCATTTTCTCGACGCCAAGGTCGGCGACGCCCGAGGGTTCAAGCGCCGGGTGCGCCATCTGCGTTGGCTGAACAAATTCCGCCGGTTGTACAGCGGTCATCTGGTCACCGTGTCGCAAGCCTTGCAGGATGAACTGGTCAACGACGTTGGCCTCAAGCCGCGCTCGATCAAAACCATCTACAACCCCTTCGATTTCGACCTGCTGCGCCGCCGCGCCGGCGAACCGCGTGAGCTGCCCGGCGAGGCGTACATCCTGTATCCGGCCCGCCTGACGCCGCGCAAGCGCCAGGATTTGCTGCTGCGCGCCTACGCCCAATCCGGCGCCACGCTGCCGCTGGTGCTCTTGGGCGGCGTCAGTGGTGCCGAAGGCGAACGCTATGAAGTCGAGATGAAAGCCCTCGCGGCTGAATTGGGCATTGCCGGGCGGGTGCGTTTCCAGGGCTTCGAGCAGAATCCCTATCCCTGGATCCAGGGTGCGGCGCTGGTCGCCATGTCGTCCGACAGCGAAGGCCTGCCGACCGTGCTGATCGAGTCGCTGATTCTCGGCACGCCGGTGGTCAGCACCGATTGCCCGACCGGCCCGAGTGAAATCCTGACCGGCGATCTGGCGCGCTTCCTGTCGCCGGTCGACGATGCGCCGGCCCTGGCGGCGAATATCCGTGCTGCGCTCGAAAGCTATCCGCCGATCAGCGAACAGCACATCGAGCGCTTCCGCGCCGAGAATACTATCCGCGCCTATATTGCTCATTTCGAGGCGTTGACCGCGAAAGGCCTGGGATGAGCGCCCAGCCGCTGTTCGCCCAGATCAAGCTGCATACTTATTTTGGTGGTGGTGAAGTTTTCGCCGCCCACCTGGCCGAAGCCGCCGCCAGTCTGGGTGGCAGTTCGGTGCTGGTTGTCCATCCGGATGCACGTCATTGGGCCGACATGCACTTGCCGCAGACGCGGCTGATCGAGGCGCATGACTGGACCGAAGCGGTCGCCAAGCTGCCGCCGGGGATCCCGGTGATCACCCATGCTGCGCTGCCTGAGGCGATGGCACGCGAAATTACTGCCACTCGACCGTTGATCGGCTTCGTTCATATGCCGCTGAACCATTTTTATGCCGAGAGCCGGCATGCCTATGCGGCGTGTACGCGGGTGGTCGGGGTGTCGAATTATGTGCTCGAGACGATTCGCGGGCTAGGCATCGAGCCGTGGCCGGAGCCGTTCTATGGCGTGGCCAGCGCCCAGCGACCGGGCGATGGCCTGGGGATCGTTTCCGCCTCGGAGTTCGAGTGGGACCGACGCAAATTTCGCGATCGCCTGCTCGGCTTGAGCGAACCCGTTTGGTCGACGCTGCGCCGACGGGCCGCCTACCGGAAACGGGATGGCCTGACTTTGGGCATCGTGTCACGTCTGGCGCCGATCAAGCAATTTCCGTTGCTGATGCAATTGCTGGCGCCCGAGTTGGCCCGTCATCGGGACGTCTATCTGGAAATCTTTGGGGCTGGCGGCTACGCCTCGGTGCGCGATTTGCGTCAGGCGCTCAAGCCGCTCGGCAATCGCGTGCGTTTTTGGGGGCATCAGCGCGATGTCGCTCGCGCTTATGCCGGCATCGATGTCCTGTTGACCGGGTTGCCGGAGCGCGAAGCACTCGGCTTGAATGTCATCGAGGCTCAGGCCTGCGGTGTACCCGTGCTTGCGCCGGGAGCGCCGCCCTTTACCGAAACCATCGTGACCGGCCAAACCGGCTGGTTATATGCCGACCCGCGTCAAGCTGCGGCTGAGACAGGCTATCCGGCTTTTGCCGAATTGTTGGCGCAGATCATCGCGCAGCAGGCGAGTGGCAACTGGCCCGATCCGCGACGGGCGCTTGCCCATATGGAACAGTTTTCCCGGCAAGCCTTTGCTGTTCGGCTGGGCAGGCTGCTGTCGGATATTGATTAGGGGGCTCCGTGTGTGGGCGGTATCGATCGTTATAATGTCGTCCCCATTGTTTGGGCGAAATTACAAGGATAGTCGTTGATGGGCTTGCACCGCCTGGCGCCGAAAACTGCTTGGTTGCATGGAAATCGATCACAAGGTGAGAAAACGCCTGTCGATCACGTCAAATATCGTCCTGATATCGATGGTTTGCGGGCGATTGCCGTGCTGTCGGTGGTCGCTTTCCACGCCTTCCCGAAAGTGCTCAAGGGTGGGTTTGTCGGGGTCGATATATTTTTTGTCATTTCCGGCTTTCTGATTTCTTCGATTATCCTGTCCGGGCTGGAACACCAGCGCTTTTCCTTCATCGAATTCTACAGCCGGCGGATTCGCCGGATATTCCCGGCCTTGCTGACCGTGTTGACGGCTTCGCTGGCCCTCGGCTGGTTCGTGCTGCTGGCTGAGGAGTATCAGCAACTGGGCAAACACGTGGCCGGCGGCGCGGCATTCGTCTCGAATCTGGTCTTGTGGGGCGAAAGCGGTTATTTCGATAACGATGCGGAAACCAAGCCACTGCTGCATTTGTGGAGCCTGGGCATCGAGGAGCAGTTCTACATCGTCTGGCCATTGCTGTTGTGGCTCGCCTGGCGGCTGCGCTTTTCGGCGTTGTGGTCCTGCCTGTTGCTGGCAGCTTTGTCCTTCGGCTGGAATATGGCGCTGTATCGCAGTGACCCCGTCGCCGATTTTTATTCGCCGCTGACCCGTTTTTGGGAATTGCTGGCCGGTGCCTTGCTGGCCTACCGGACCTTGGTCCATGCCGAACCCCTACCCGTGGTGCTGGGCCGCTATGTTGGTCGACAGTGGACTGCCCTGGCGTTGAATCGCTACCGGACCGGATTGTCGATCGCCGGTTTGTTGTTCATCGTGCTGGCGGTCGTCATTACCAAGCAGAAGCATTTTCCCGGGCAATGGGCGGTGCTGTCGGTTTGGGGGGCGGTTATGCTGATTTCCGCCGGTCCGACGGCCTGGGCCAATCGCCGGGTGTTGTCACGCAGCCTTCTGGTTTGGATCGGCTTGATCAGTTTTCCGCTTTATTTATGGCATTGGCCGATCCTGTCTTTCCTGCGGATTATCGAAGGCGATACGCCGGACGAAATGCAGCGGCTTGCCGCGATTTGTCTGACTTTTATCCTGGCTTGGCTGACTTATCGGGGCGTTGAGCGTCCCTTGCGTTTCGGTGGCCGGATCCGGCGCAAAACTTTCCTGTTGCTGGCCAGCGTCACTCTGCTGGGAATCGGCGGCTGGCTGATTCTGCAGCAGGCGGGTCTGCCGTCCCGTTCGGCGGCCCGGCCGGATGCAATGCTCGAAGGGGATATTGGGCACACGACCTATCATCGTTACGTCTCCGGCAAATATCATCCGTGCCAACCCGATGCCCTGTTCGCAAAGGCCATGCGCTGGGATGGTTATGTGCGCTGCTTGCAGTCGCAAGCCGATCGCCCGGTCGATGTCGCCCTAATCGGCGACAGTCATGCCGAGCACTTGTTCCTCAGTGTCGCCGAGCAGTTGCCGAGCAAGAATGTCGCCTTTTATATCCGTGCCGAGCCACCGTTCGTGGACAGTCCTGCCTTTGCCGGGATTTACGAACATGTGCTGGCGTCGCCGTCGATCAAGCAGGTGATCCTGACCATGTATTGGGCCAAGCGGATTGGGCAACTGCCGGCCGAAGTATCGATGGAAAAGGAAATGCGCAAAACGATCGATGCTTTGGTCAGCCACGGCAAATCAGTTTTCCTGACCGACGACAATCCGCTATTCCCGTTCGATCCGATGAAATGCAAGGTGCGGCGCGTTTTCCTGTCGTCGCAGCAATGCGAGATGCCACGCGAATTATTCGACCGGCAGACGGTGGTTTATGGCGAACTACTGGCCAAGCTGCAGCAAGATCCTGCGGTCCACCTGATCGAGACGGCAAAAGTTTTCTGTAATTCAGTAAGCTGTGCGATGAACCGCGGAACGGAACTGTTATTCCGGGACCGTCATCATTTGAATATTAATGGCAGTAAATATCTCGGCGAACAGATCGCGCCTGTATTGAAGGCGAATTTCGATTGACGCCATTCCGATACCGAGGAACAACATGATCAGAAAAGATGGTCGCACCATGCGCCGTTTGCGCAAACTGCGCTTCGCCTTGAACAAGCCGCAGACAGCGGAAAACAGTGGGGTTTTTTTGCCGGTCGGTGGCCAGGGTATTTCGCCGGCCTTGCGCCGGGCGATTTATCTTGATCCTTATGAGGCGCACGAGCGTGGGGTGATCGAGAAAAAACTGGCCGCCGATGATGTGGTGTTGGAGTTGGGGGCGGGCATCGGTTTTATTTCGACCTTTTGTGCCAAGCGGATTGGCAGCGAGCGGGTGTTCGCTGTCGAAGCGAACCCGGTGATGGCTGAGACGATCCGTGAAACCTACCGCCTGAACGGTGTCGCGCCGCAACTGACCTGTGGCTTACTGGGGCAAGGTGATGGCGAGGAAACCTTTTATGTTGAGGGTAATTTCATTTCTTCCTCGACCTTGCAACGCAGTGCTTCGGCGCAACCGGTCAAGACCCCGCGCTACGATGCGCGGGCTTTTATCGAGCAGGTCAGGCCGACTTTTCTGATTTGTGATATCGAGGGCGGCGAGCAGGATTTGCTGGCCTACATGCCGCTGACGGGCGTCAAGAAGCTGTGTATCGAATTACATCCCCATGTGATTGGCAATGCAGGAACTAGCGAAATCGTTCAGCGCTTACTCAATGAGGGCTTTGTCTGCGATTTTCTGTCATCTTCGGGCAAGGTGTTCTTTTTTGAGCGCTCGTGAACGCTTGGAGAATGCTTCATAAATCAATCTGGTGACCGAGCATGTGTTTCAGCGTTTCGTGGAGCGGGTAGTGCGTCAGGTGTGGGTGACAATGGCTGAAAAGAAACAATCTATCCTGATCGTCCGGCGCGACAACATCGGCGATTTGGTCCTGACTACGCCGATGTTCGAAGCGATCCGCCGGCGTTATCCCGATGCCTATATTGGCGTGCTGGTCAATAGCTATAACGCACCGGCAATCGACGGCAATATGTTCGTAGACGATATTTTTGCCTATACCAAGGGCAAGCATGCGGGCAGTTCGGTGCTCGGTGCGCATTGGCGCCGCTTGCAGTTGATCTGGCGCTTGCGGCGGCAGCGTTTCGATGTTGTGATCCTGCCCAATGGTGGCTTCGCCGCACGGGCGCTCAGATTTGCCCGGCTGCTCAAGCCACGTCGGATTGTCGGTTTCTTTTCGGGAACGCCTCCAGCGGGACTGACGGTGCCGATTGCCCACGCTGGCGGCGAGCATCTGCACGAAACAGAAGATATTTGCCGCCTGCTGGCGCCGCTCGATGTGCTGGGGCCGATTCCTGGATTGACCGTGGTGCCCGATCAGGCACTGGCCGATAAGATTTCTGCCGCTTTGCCGGCGGCGTTTGCCCGGGCCGCTGGGCCGGTCGTGGCACTGCACTTGAGCGCTCGCAAGGAAAAGCAGCGCTGGCCGGTCGACCGCTTTGCCGAATTGGCACGGCAACTGCACGCCACGCATGGTGCCCGCTTTCTGGTGTTCTGGTCGCCAGGGGATGAAAACAATCCCTTCCATCCCGGCGATGATGGCAAGGCGGCCCGCCTGTTAAGCAAAATTGCCGATTTGCCAGTGGCGCCGGTGCGTACTGGAGCGTTGGCTGAACTGATTGCTGGTCTGTCGTTGGCCGATTTCGCGGTACTCTCTGATGGCGGCGCTATGCATTTGGCGGCGGGTCTGGGCAAGCCGCTGGTTTGTTTCTTCGGTAACTCACCGGCCAGACGTTGGCATCCCTGGAGGGTTCCCTATGAATTGCTGCAGAAACCGTCGGAGGATGTCGGCGATATCTCCGTCGAGGAAGCGGTGTTGGCGTTTGGCCGTCTGGCGCTTGTCGCCGCTTAAATGCCGCCACCCGCGTCAGCGGGCAGCGGCCTGAGCGGTTTATTGTGCCGTGCCGGGCTCGGCCCAGAGCCAGGGCAACTGGGGGGCGAGTTGCTGGCTCAGGTAGTGGCCCATTTCCAGGGTCAGGTGGTCGGTGTCCCAGTAGATTGAGAACCCGTCTTTCTGGACGCGACAGGATTGTTGATCGCAGAAATGCTCGATTGGGTCGATCAGGTGGACTTGCGGCAGGCCTCTCGCCGCATTTTGCAAGCGCAGCAGGCTGGCATTACGGCGTTCATCGACGCGCTGGCGGGCAAAGCGGCATTCCGTTTCGGTTTTTCGATATAGACAATGCGGGGCGTTGAAGTAGGGTTCCGGCACCGGTGCCATCAGCAACACCTCCAGGTTCATTGCTGATAACGCTTCCAGCGTGCGGCGCAAGGATTTTTCCAGCGTTTCCAACGAGCCGGCTGTGTCCTGCGGCGCTGCCCCAACTTTCAGCGGTGCTCGCTGTGCTTGTGCTTCCTGCCAGTGGTCCACCAGCGCATACGAGGTGATTGCCGCCGGATTGGTTTCCGGCATCGCCAGGTAGGAGTTCCAGCGACCGCCGAGCACCACGGTCCGCAAGCCGTTTGCGGCAAGGCCGCGGATTTCTTCGAGAACCAAGCGGTTGCGTTCGGCGCATGGCAACTGGATGCTGCTGCCTTTTATCGGTGCGGCATCGACCAGTGGAGGGCAGGCACCGAAAGAACGCAGCAGGTATTGTTGTTTGGCTTGGTGGGCGAGCGGATAAAGCATGCCCTCGAGATGGCCGGCATGCGAATCCCCCCAGGCGACGACGCTGAGCGGTGTGTTTTGCGGCCCACGCCGACAGTCAGCCTGCGGCGCCAGTTCTTTGCCATCTTTCGGCTCCTTGCAGGACGGCGCATCGATCGTCAGCCGTTCCTTGCCCCAGATAGTGCTGTTGTTCTTGATCTCGCGGGTGATCTCGGTATTGCGCGCCATCCCCCACTCCTTGGCCTGGTGACCGAGCAAGCCGACCGTCAGGACGATTACTAGTGCCGCCTTGAGTGTGTTGCGGTCGGTCGAGAAGGGCCATGGGCGCTTGCGGCGGACTGGGGTCTCAAGCCAGCGATAGGACAGGTAAGCCAGTGCCAGCGAGAACACTACCAAACCCATATCGCGAGCCAGCAAACGTTCGCCGAGATAGTAGGCGCGTCCGAGGGAGAGGAGGGGCCAATGCCAGAGATAGAAGCTGTACGACACCAGGCCGATGTAGATCGCCAGCTTGTTCTTCAGCAGGATTTGCACCCCCGCTGAACTGGAATGGCAGTGGATGGCATAGATCAGCACGGTCGTCGCCAGGGCTGCGGAAGGATAAAGCAGGGCGGTGTATTTCTCCGGGTCGAGCGGCAGGCACAGGGTGGCGGCAATGACTGTCAGCGCGATGCTCGAGGCATGGCGTACCGGGGACGAAGGGTGGCGTTGATGGCGCGAGGCACCGGGCAGGAAGTTGATCAAACCGCCCAGCGCCAGTTCCCAGACACGAGCCGGCATCATGTAAAAGGAGTTATTCGGATTGCTGGTCAGGTTGCCCAGCCAGTAAGCGAATGAGGCGAGAATTGCGACGAGCAGCGTGCCGGCCAGTAGTCGATCAACGTTCCATGCGAGTTTGCGTGCTAGCACGAGGCAGCCGGCTAGCAGCAGTGGCCAGAACAGGTAAAACTGCTCCTCGACCGAAAGCGACCAAGTGTGCAGCAAGGGCATCACATCGACTGAGGGGTCGAAATAACCACCGGAATACTGCATGAAATGGATGTTCGAGAACATCAGCAGGACGGCGGTCGCAGCCTTGCTCAGGCGAGGAAGTTCCGCCGGGAAGAGAATCAGCCAGGCCGCCAGGATGGTGACGACCAGCACGATGGCCAGCGCCGGCAATAACCGCCGGAAGCGGCGGGCATAGAAGGCAAGAAAATCGATTCGCCCGCTGTGCTGCCCCTCATGATGCAGCAGGCCGGTGATCAGGTAGCCGGAGATGACGAAGAAAATATCGACGCCGAGATAGCCGGCGGAGAAGCCGGGGACGTTGGCGTGATAGAGCACGACGGCAAGCACGGCGACGGCGCGCAGGCCATCGATTTCCGGAAGGTGTTTGGCGGAGGAAATTTTCATTGCGTAACTTTATTTGGCCTCATTGATTCTAGGTCGGTGAATTTGACAATGTCGGTATCCAGATCAGTTTTCAGGAAGAGAAGGCGTGCGCCGTGCTGGGTTAAATGGTGACGGTCACGGTAGAGCAGCTTTTGGTCTTTACGGGTAACGCAAATGCCCTGTTCGCAAAACGGTGTCAGCGCATCAAAAAATCTTAATGTCGGGTATCTTTGGCTGAGCTGTTCTACGTAGCTTCTATAGGCAGTACGCTTGCGTTGTATGTAATCAAGCGTTTCGGTTGTTTTTATTTCGGCATTTTCTCCTGCGCCGAGCCATTCCGCTATCGGTGGTCGTTGGATATTCAGACGCGGATCAGTATCAAACTCCGGGTTGTCGACTATGAAAACCACTGTTTTCCCTGCTCTTGTCAGTGTGGAAACAATGCGCTCCATGATTTCCTCGAAAGGATTGTCGACTTCCTTGATCCTGCCTTGGTGATAGGCAATAAAAACCATCTTGATTTCAGAGTGTTTAAGTAAGAAATCCAGATTGTTCCAGTTGGTATCAGTCGTTCTGACAAATGGCCCGCCGAGTTGCAGCAGATTTCCGCCCCTCTGTTCAATTGCCGGGGAGAGACCGTCAAAAAAATGATTTGCGTGACTGTCTCCGAAAAGGGCGTGGGTGATTGGACCGTCGTTGCTGATTCGACAATAGCCGATATAAATCTGCTCCTGCATGTGTTTTTTGCAGGCCTCATCTGCAATCAGTTCTTTTGTCCATTGCAGGTCTTGCCAACTGTTTCCGGTCAAGCGTCCGGGCCAACCTTTGTTGGCTCTGGTCCAGTCGCCCAAGGCGCCGATGGTGACAAGAAGCAGTAGTCCGCCAATGGGAAAAAAAGGACTTTTCAGCGGTTTCCAGGCACCGTGGCGCAGTGGCGTTTCTATATAACGATAGGTGATCCAGGCGGCTATGATCGATAGGATCAGTAGTATCCAAATCATCGCGATGGTGGGGTGATCAAACAATATCCGGGCGAACGAGAAGAGGGGCCAGTGCCACAGGTAAAGCGGATAGCTGATCAGGCCGATAGTGACCGGAAGGCGCGCGGATAAGATGCGCTGACTGAACGTCCCCTTGTTTTCTCCCAGGATGACCAGCATGGCGCCGACAACGGGCACCATGGCTCTCCAGCCTGGATAAGGTGCATCCCCCGAAAAAAACAGGTAGCTCAAAGAAATCAAGAGGATGCCGCAGGGGGCAAGTAGCGCAGGATTGACTATTTGCAGCAAACTGCGATGTAGGGTGTGGGCATGTGTTGCCAGAATGGCACCAGCAATCAATTCCCATGCTCGGGTATGTGGTAGGAAGAAACTTTCGACAGGCTGGGTTGGTGTCAGTGCTAGGTTGCAGGCAAGACTGATCGCGCCCAAGGTGAGTAGCAGGGGTTTGCCATATTGGCTGATGCGGGACGCTAGCAGGATGAGCCATGGCCAGGCGATGTAAAACTGCTCTTCAACAGCTAGCGACCACAAATGCAGCAGTGGTTTTAGATCGGCATGAGTGTCGAAATACCCTGCTTGAGAAATCAGCAGGAAATTGTTTGAAAAATAGGCGCTGCGAATGAGGGATTTTCCCAGTTCCCGAAATTCACTTGGCGTCATTAATGCGTAGCCAGCTAACCAAGTCGTGATCAGAACTAACAAGAGTGCCGGAAAGATGCGTTTGATCCGTCTTGAATAGAACCGAGAAATGGTGAAGCCTTGTGCATGACATTCGCGGTTAACTATCCCGGTAATGAGAAATCCGGAAATGACAAAAAACACGTCGACTCCCGCGAAACCTCCGGGAAGCCAGCTTGGAAAGGCATGAAAGATGACGACGCCGATGACCGCAATGGCACGCAATCCGTCAATTTCAGGGCGATATATGGGAGAGTGTGATGCAGATTGCATTTATGGGAGAAGGTTGTTTGCGGGTGAGCAGCAATGATCTTTAGTGCGCCGCTTCCCAATTGGCCCCGACGCCCAGCTCAACCACCAGCGGTACCTTGAGTCCGGCGACTTGCGTCATCAGGCGGGGCAGATGGGTGCGGATGTCGACCAGTTCGTCGTCGGGTACTTCGAGCAGCAGTTCGTCGTGTACCTGCAGGACCAGTTTCGACTGGCGTCCGGCCTGTTCCAGCCAGCCCTGGACGGCGATCATCGCCAGCTTGATCAGGTCGGCGGCGGTGCCCTGCATCGGCGCGTTGATTGCCGCGCGCTCCGCTGCCTGGCGGCGGTTGCCGTTGCTCGAACGGATTTCCGGCAGCCACAGGCGTCGACCGTAGACGGTTTCGACGTAGCCGTGCTCGCGCACCGTCGCCCGTGCTTCTTCCATGTAACGGGCGACGCCGGGGTAACGGGCGAAATAGCGGTCGATATAGGTCTGCGCCGCGCTGCGTTCCAGGCCGAGCTGGCGGGCGAGGCCAAAGGCGCTCATGCCGTAGATCAGGCCGAAGTTGATGCTCTTGGCGACACGGCGTTGATCCGGGCCGACTTCCAGTGGCGTGACGCCGAAGATCTCGGCGGCGGTAGCGCGGTGCACGTCCTCGCCGTGGGCAAAGGCTTCAAGCAGGCGGTCGTCACCGGAGAGGTGGGCCATGATGCGCAGTTCGATCTGCGAATAGTCGGCCGAGACGATGCTGCTGCCTTCGGGGGCGACGAAGGCGGTGCGGATTTTCCGCCCTTCGTCGGTGCGCACCGGGATGTTCTGCAGGTTGGGTTCGCTGGAAGCCAGCCGCCCGGTGACGACTGAAGCCTGCGAGAAATGGGTATGCACGCGGCCCGTTTCCGGATTGATCATGCGCGGCAGTTTGTCGGTGTAGGTGCCCTTGAGTTTCGACAGGCTGCGGTGTTCGAGCAAGAGCTTGGGCAGCGGGTAATCGAGCGCCAGTTCGGAGAGCACTTCTTCGTCGGTCGACGCGCCGCCGGAGGCGGTTTTCTTCTTCACCGGCAGGCCGAGCTTGCCGAACAGGATTTCGCCCAGTTGCTTCGGCGATGCCAGGTTGAACGGCTGGCCGGCGAGTTCATAGGCCTGGGTTTCCAGGGCCATGATCTTCTGGCCGATCTCGTGGCTCTGGCGGGCGAGCGTGTCGCCGTCGATCAGGATGCCGGTGCGCTCCATCTGCCAGATCACCTGGCGGGCCGGCAGTTCGATGTCGTGGTAGATGCGGCTTAAACCGGGTTCACTGGCGAATTGCGGGTGCAGAACGTTATGCACGCGCAGTGTCACGTCGGCGTCTTCGGCGGCGTAGGTGGCGGCGCGTTCGATGTCGACCTGGTCGAAACCGATCTGCTTGGCGCCCTTGCCGCACAGGTCCTCGTAGGCGATGGTGGCGAGGCCGAGGTGCCGCGTGCACAACTGGCCGAGGTCGTGGCCCTTGTCGGATTCGATGACGTAGCTTTGCAGCATGGTGTCGTGGGCGATGCCTTTGATCCCGATGCCGTGGTTGGCGAAGACATGCTGGTCGTACTTGGCGTTTTGCAGCACCTTTTTGCGGTCGACCGCTTCCAGCCAGGGTTTTAGCCTGGCCAGCACCTCGTCGCGCGGCAACTGCTCGGCGACGCCGGGGCCGTTGTGGGCGAGGGGGATGTAGCAGGCTGCGCCCGGCTCGACCGACAGCGAGACGCCGACGATGCGCGCGGCGAAGCTGTCGAGGCTGGTGGTTTCGGTGTCTACCGCGGTCAACGCCGCGGTTTCGATCTTTTTCAGCCAGGTATCGAACGCTTC
>JAQTXC010000053.1:0-15129 GCA_028689015.1 Dechloromonas sp.
TGTGTATGGTGGAGAGGATGAGGATCGAACTCACGACCTCCGCATTGCGAACGCGGCGCTCTCCCAGCTGAGCTACCCCCCCAATGAGCAGTGATTCTAGCCTAGTCCCCGGCGGGAATAAAGCACCCTGCACAGCGGAACCTCGGTGCAGGATTCGACTCTGAGCAGCATATCCAAAGCGGAGTCGTACTATGCCATCTTGTTCGTTGTCCGGCCGTTCGTGCGAGCCTTGCGAAGGGGGCATTCCCCCGTTATCGGACGAAGCTGCTCGCGCCTTTCTCAACGATCTGCCAGCCTGGTCGATAACCAATCAGCGGCTGGAAAAAAACTTTTCCTTTCGCAACCATTATGAAGCGATGGCCTTCGTCAACGCCGTCGCCTGGATATCACATCGCGAGGACCATCACCCGGAACTGGTCGTGGGTTATCACTCGGTTGGCGTCCGCTACTGGACCCATGCGATCCATGGGCTGTCGGAGAATGATTTCATTTGCGCCGCCAAAATCGAGCAATTGAATGCCCCGGGTGCCGATGGAAGCGCCGGTCAACCGGTCTGACCGGCACCAGCCACGGCACGGCGCAGACGGTCATGAATTGCGGCCCATTCGGCCGCCTCCGGGATGGCCTCGACCACGATCAGGTCAACACCGGCGTGATCCATGTCACGTAACGCCGCGTACAGATCGTGCGCATAGCCAACCGGATCCGCCGGCAACATGCGCCAGACGTGCGGCATGCCAGCCTGCGACGGCTGGTTGGGGCTAATCACTGCGCAGCGGCCACCGCGATGGCGCTGGGCGTTGAGGAAATCGAGCAGCCGTTCGCCAGTCACCAAGCGCATCGGCGTGACGGGCGCGTAGTGCGCAGCTAGCGAACCAGAGACACGTGGCGCACCACAGGCTGTTTCAATGGCCGGCAGGCCGCCAAGCACGGCGGCGAGATGCAGCGGCGAGATATGACCAGGGCGCAGCACCACCGGCTCGTCACGCGAGCAATCGACAATGGTTGACTCGATACCCACTGCACACGGTCCACCTTCCAGAATGAGCGAAACCCGCTCACCGAGCTCTTCTGCCACATGCGCAGCGCAGGTTGGGCTGATCCGCCCAAAACGATTGGCCGATGGCGCGGCAATGCCGGCATGCTCGCCCCGAACAGCCGAAAAACGGCGCAGCAATTCAAGCGCCACTGGATGCCCCGGCACGCGCAGACCCACTGTCTCCTGGCCACCGGTCACGGCATCGGGCACCCAGTCTTGTTTTTTGAGAATCACGGTCAACGGTCCGGGCCAGAAGGTTTCCATCAATTCCCAAGCCACGGCAGGAACCTGTGCCGCCCAGTGGTCGACCGCGTCATGGCCGGCCAGATGAACAATCAGCGGGTGATCGGCCGGCCGCCCCTTGGCGGCAAAGATTTTGGCAACAGCGGCGGGATTGGCGGCGTCCGCGCCCAGCCCATAAACCGTCTCGGTGGGCAAGGCGACCAATTCGCCGGCGAGAAGCAGGTCGACCGCACGCTGATAATCGGGATCCGTCGGGGTCATCAATCCTTGATGCCAATGGCGGCGCGGGCAGCCAACGCCAGCTGCTGCACGGTTTCTGCATTCTCGCCGATCACCGTGAAGTGGCCCATCTTGCGACCGGGTCGAGCGTGGTGCTTGCCGTACAGATGCAGCTTCAGGTTGGGGATGGCGAGCAACAGCGACCAGTCCGGTTCGCGGTAGACATCCTCGTCGTACCACAGGTCGCCGAGCAGGTTGACCATGACCGACGCCGAATGCGCACGCGGCTCGCCCAACGGCAGGCCGCACAGGGCACGCACCTGCTGCTCGAACTGGTTGCTAACGCAAGCATCAATGGTGTAGTGACCGCTGTTGTGCGGGCGCGGCGCCATTTCATTGACGATCAGCTGGCCGCGGCTGACGAAGAACTCGACGCCCATGGTGCCGATGTAACCCAGCTTCTCGGCGATGCGCGCGGCCACGTCCTCGGCATCGCTCTTCACGCACCCGGTCGTCCGTGCCGGAACGATGGAGACATCGAGGATGCCGCGGGTGTGCAGGTTTTCGCTGGTCGGGAAGCAAGCGACCTGACCGCGTTGATCGCGCGCCAGCACGACCGACACTTCGTAATCGAGGACCAGGCGCTGTTCGAGCACGCATTGTTCGCCCTTGAATTTCCCGAAGGCCAGCAACGCTTCCTCAACGTTGTTCACCGTCGCCTGGCCCTTGCCGTCGTAACCGAAGCGGGCCACTTTCAGAATCGCCGGGAACAGCGAGGCCGGGGCACTTTTCAGGTCATTTTCACTGTCGACCGTGATAAACGGGCCGTGCGGAAAACCATGCTCACGCAAAAAGTTTTTCTCACTGACGCGATGCTGACAAATCGCTACAGCCGACGCCTGCGGGCGGACCGGCACAAATTTGGCGAGATAATCGAGGGTCGCGGCTGGCACGTTCTCAAATTCAGTCGTCATCGCCGCACAGCCGGCGGCGAACTCATCCAGCGCGGCATAGTCAGCGTAGTCGACACAAAAATGGCGTTCGGCAATCTGCCCAGCCGGGCTGTTCTTGTCCGGATCAAGGACCCAGACCTGGTAGCCCAGCTCATGCGCTGCGGTGACGAAGAAGCGGCCTAATTGGCCGCCACCGAGCATACCCAAGGTCGCGGGCGGCAGAATCATCATGGAGCTCAAGACAAAAACCTCATCGGCGCAGTCAAAACAGTCACAAAGTCGTGGTCGACCGCAAGCATCACACTTCCGGGAGCTTCATGCCCAGGACTTTTTCGGTCTGGGCCTGGCGGAAGGCTTGCAGCTTGGCATTCAGCGCCGGGTCCTCATTGGCCAGCATGGCGACGGCAAACAGCGCAGCGTTGGCGGCACCGGCTTCGCCGATGGCGAAGGTGGCCACCGGAATGCCCTTGGGCATCTGGACGATCGAGTGCAGCGAATCAACCCCGGACAAGGCCCGCGATTGCACCGGCACCCCGAGCACTGGGACGATGGTCTTGGCGGCCAGCATGCCCGGTAGGTGGGCAGCGCCACCGGCACCGGCAATGATTGCCTTGAGACCGCGCGGACCGGCCGTCTCGGCATATTCAAAGAGCAGGTCAGGTGTGCGATGCGCGGAAACGACACGCGCCTCGAAAGCCACGCCGAAGTCCTTGAGGATCACGGCGGCACCCTGCATGGTCGGCCAGTCGGAGTCGGAACCCATGACGATACCGACGGAAATCTTCTTTTCTGACATTAACGAATCCCCGCTTTGCGTTCGGCGGCCTCAATGGTGTTGGCCAGCAGCATGGTAATGGTCATCGGGCCGACGCCACCCGGCACCGGCGTGATCTGCCCGGCGACATTCAGGCAGTCGGCGAAATCGACGTCGCCGCACAACTTGCCATCCGGCAAACGGTTGATGCCCACGTCAATGACCACGGCGCCCGGCTTGATCATGTCGCCGGTCACGAACTTCGGCTTGCCGACGGCGGCAACGACGATGTCGGCGCGGGACGTATGAAATTTCAGGTCGCGGGTGCGCGAATTGCAGACGGTGACGGTCGCGCCGGCATTGATCAGCAGCAGCGCCATCGGCTTGCCAACGATGTTGGAGCGGCCGATGACCACCGCTTCCTTGCCGTTCAGATCCACACCACCTTTTTCGAACATCTTCATCACGCCATACGGGGTGCAGGGAATGAAGCGCGGGTTGCCCTGGGCCAGCGCACCGACGTTTTCGGCGTGGAAGCCGTCCACATCCTTGTCGGCAGCAATCGCTTCAAGCACCTTCTCTTCGTCGAAATGCTTCGGCAAGGGCAATTGCACAAGGATGCCGTGAATCGCCGGATCGGCATTCAGCTCGGCAATCTTTTTCAGCACGGTTTCCTGGTCGACCGCAGCATCGTAGGTGATTTTCTCGGAATGCATGCCGATGGCCAGGCAGCCATTGACCTTGCTCTTCACATACACCTGCGAGGCCGCATCCTCCCCGACCAGAATGACCACCAAACCAGGCTGCTGCCCTTGGGCCGTCAGGGTGTCCACTCGGGACTTAAAGCTTTGCCGGAGTTCTTCCGCCAGCGCCTTGCCGTCGATTATTTGTGCCGTCATCGTCGAATCCATCAAAAGAAAACGGGAAAGGTCGCAACCTTTCCCTTTGAATTGACGCCATTTTAGCAGAATCAGACGCCATGCCTCCGGGCACCCGTCGCCATGATTCGCTCTTTTTTGCCGCAACATATTGCACGATGCGAATATTGTTTTTACAATGCGGAACAAAAGCGCAGTTCCTCGCGATTCACATAGGTGTAAACACGCATTCGCGAACCCACCGGTTCGCGGCTAGAGTTGTCATGCTCACCAGGCAGGACAAATGAAACCCACGTAGGAGACAAACCATGGCCGACCAGCCGAACGTACAATCTGCCGACACCGATCCGCAGGAAACCAAGGAATGGATTGACGCACTCGAAGGCGTCATCACACAGGAAGGCGCCGAACGCGCTCATTACCTGATCGAAACTTTGATCGGTCAGGCGCGCCAGGACGGGATCGACATCCCCTACTCGGCCAATACCGAATACATCAACACCATTCCGGCGGACCAGCAGCCCAAGTATCCGGGCAACCCGGACATGGAAATCAAGATCCATTCCTACATCCGCTGGAACGCCATGGCCATGGTCGTCCGCGCCAACAAAGACACCAACGTCGGCGGCCACATTGCCTCCTTCGCATCCGCTGCCGCGCTCTACGACGTCGGCTTCTCGCATTTCTGGCGCAGCATCAACGATCCGTCCGGTGGCGACCTGATCTTCTTCCAGGGCCATTCCGTGCCGGGCGTTTATTCCCGCGCTTTCATGCTCGGTCGCCTGAGCGAGGAGCAGATGGACAACTTCCGTCAGGAAACCGACGGCAAGGGCATTTCGTCTTACCCGCATCCGTGGTTGATGCCGGATTTCTGGCAATTCCCGACCGTGTCCATGGGCCTCGGCCCGATTCAGGCCATTTATCAGGCTCGCTTCATGAAGTATCTCGACTCACGCGGACTGGCCAAGGCCGGTGATCGCAAGGTCTGGGCCTTCCTCGGCGACGGCGAGACCGACGAAGTCGAGTCGCTCGGCGCCATCGGCATGGCCGGCCGTGAAAAGCTCGACAACCTGATTTTCGTCATCAACTGCAACCTGCAGCGTCTGGATGGCCCGGTACGCGGCAACGGCAAGATCATTCAGGAACTCGAATCGGAGTTCCGCGGTGCCGGCTGGAATGTCATCAAACTGATCTGGGGCACCCACTGGGACGCCCTGTTCAACCGCGACAAGAAGGGCATCCTCAAGCAACGCATGATGGAACTGGTCGATGGCGAGTACCAGACCTTCAAGGCCAAAAACGGCGCCTACGTCCGCGAACACTTCTTCAACACCCCGGCGCTGCGCGAACTGATCGCCGACTGGACCGACGACGACGTCTGGCAACTGAACCGTGGCGGCCACGATATTTTCAAGATTTTTGCCGCCTACAACGCCGCCGTTACCCACAAGGGCGCCCCGACCCTCATTCTCGCCAAGACCATCAAGGGCTTCGGCATGGGTCAGGCCGGCGAGGCGATGAACACCTCGCACCAGCAGAAGAAGATGGACGTCGAACAGATCGGCCGCTTCCGTGACCGCTTCAGCCTGCCGGTGCCTGATGACAAGCTGGCCGAACTGCCCTACCTGAAGTTCCCGGAAGACTCTGCCGAGTACCAGTACATGCGCCAACGCCGCATGGACCTCGGCGGCTTCCTGCCGCAACGCCGGCGCAAGGCCGAGCCGCTGGCGATTCCGTCGCTGGACAAGTTCGATGCCCTGCTCAAGGCCTCCGGCGAAGGTCGCGAGTTGTCCACGACCATGGCCATCGTCCGCATCATGAACATGATGTTGAAGGACAAGAATGTCGGCAAGAACGTTGTCCCCATCGTGCCGGACGAATCGCGCACCTTCGGCATGGAAGGCATGTTCCGCTCGGTCGGCATCTGGAACCAGCAAGGCCAGAACTACGTGCCGGAAGATCACGACCAATTAATGTTCTACAAGGAATCGACCACCGGTCAGGTGCTGCAGGAAGGCATCAACGAAGCCGGTGCGATGAGCGACTGGATCGCTGCCGCAACCAGCTACTCGGTGCATAACGTCCAGACCATTCCGTTCTACATCTGCTACTCGATGTTCGGCCTGCAACGCACGCTCGACCTGTGCTGGGCTGCTGGTGACCAGCGCGCCCGCGGCTTCCTGATCGGCGGCACCGCCGGTCGCACGACGCTGAACGGCGAAGGACTGCAGCATGAAGACGGCCACAGCCTGATCCTGTCGCAGCTGATCCCGAACTGCATCTCCTACGACCCGACCTTCCAGTACGAAGTCGCGGTGGTAACGCAGGACGGCATGCGCCGCATGTTCCAGGAGCAGGAAGACGTCTTCTACTACATCACCGTGATGAACGAGAACTACGAGCATCCGGAAATGCCGGTCGGCGCTGAAACCGACATTATTAAAGGCATGTATGCCTTCAAGAAGGGTGGCGAAGGCGCGCTGCGCGTCCAGCTGCTGGGCTCCGGTACCATCTTCCGCGAAGTCATTGCCGCTGCCGATCTGCTGAAAAACGACTGGGGTGTCGAAGCCGACATCTGGGGTTGCCCCAGCTTCAACGAACTGGCCCGCGATGGTCAGGACATCGCCCGCTGGAACCTGCTGCATCCGCTGGAAACGCCGAAACTGTCGCACGTCGAACAGAAGCTGGCCGGCGCCGAAGGCCCGGTGGTTGCCGCGACCGACTACATCAAGTTGTTTGCCGAGCAGATCCGTCCCTTCGTGAAGGGCAGCTACATCACACTGGGCACCGACGGCTTCGGTCGTTCCGACACCCGCGAGAAATTGCGTCACCATTTCGAGGTTGACCGCCATTGGGTCACGCTGGCCGCACTCAAAGGCCTGGCCGACGAAGGCAAAATCGGTCGCGAAAAAGTCGCCGCCGCGCTGGTCAAGTACAACCTGGATCCGGCCAAGCCGAACCCGATGTCGGTTTAATCAGGGAGAGACAACATGAGCCAAATCATTGAAGTCAAAGTTCCCGATATCGGCGATTTCGACGAAGTCCCGGTCATCGAACTGTTTGTCAAAGTCGGCGACAGCATCAAGGTCGACGACGCCATCGTCACCCTCGAATCCGACAAGGCCACGATGGATGTGCCCTCGACGGTTGCCGGCGTGGTCACGGAAGTGCTGGTTGCACTCGGCAGCAAGGTTGCCGAAGGCGCACTGCTGATCAAGGTTGAAACCGCTGGCGCGGCAGCTGCTGCACCGGCGCCGGCCGCTCAGGCCGCTGCGCCTGCAGCGGCGCCTGTCGCAACGCCGACGCCTGCACCGGCAGCCGCACCGGCCGCTGCCGGTGGTGGCGTGGTCGAAGTCAAGGTGCCGGACATCGGCGATTTCGACGAAGTCCCGGTGATCGACCTGTTCGTCAAGGTTGGCGACAGTATCAAGGTCGACGACGCGATTGCCACCCTCGAATCCGACAAGGCCACGATGGACGTGCCGAGCACGGTCAGTGGTGTAGTCAAGGAGGTACTGATTCAGCTCGGTGCCAAGGTCAGCGAAGGCACGGTTCTGATCAAGGTGGAAACGGGTGCGTCCGCAGCCGCTGCGCCAGTCGTGGCCGCGCCTGCCGCCGCCCCGGCACCTGCTGCGGTCAACGTGGAAAATACCCCGAAAACGGCCCCGGCAGCCCCTGCTGCCCTCGCTCCGGCCCTGCCCATCGGCTCCAAGGTGCATGCCTCGCCGTCCGTGCGTGCTTATGCCCGCGAGCTGGGCGTCGATCTCTCCAAGGTGCCGGCCACCGGCCCCAAGGGTCGCATCGTCAAGGAAGACCTAACCAAGTACGTCAAGGGCGTGATGTCCGGCGCCATTTCCGGCCCGGTCGCCGCGTCTACCGGTGGAGTCACCGGTGGCGGCGTACTCGATCTGCTGCCTTGGCCAAAGGTTGATTTCAAGAAATTTGGCGAAATCGAAGTCAAACCGCTATCGCGCATCAAGAAAATTTCCGGCCAGAACCTGTCGCGCAACTGGGTGATGATCCCGGCCGTGACCTATCACGAAGACGCCGACATCACCGACCTTGAAGCCTTCCGCGTGCAGTTGAACAAGGAAAACGAGAAGTCCGGCAACAAGCTGACCATGCTCGCCTTCCTGATCAAGGCTTGCGTCAAGGCGATGCAGCGTTACCCGGAATTCAACGCCTCGCTCGACGGCGACAACCTGGTGCTGAAGAAATACTTCAACATCGGTTTTGCTGCTGACACCCCGAATGGCCTGGTCGTGCCGGTGATCAAGAACGCCGACAAGAAGGGCGTGTTCGAGATCGCCAAGGAAACTGGCGAACTGGCCAAGCAAGCGCGTGATGGCAAGCTCAAGCCGGCCGACATGTCGGGCGCCTGCTTCACCATTTCCAGCCTGGGCGGCATCGGCGGCACTTACTTCGCGCCGATTGTGAACGCACCGGAAGTTGCCATCCTCGGCGTCAACAAGTCGGCGATGAAGCCGGTGTGGGACGGCAAGCAGTTTGTGCCGCGCCTGACCCTGCCGCTGTCGCTGACCGCCGACCACCGCGTCATCGACGGCGCATTGGCCACCCGTTTCAACGTCTATGTCGCCGAACTGCTGGCCGACATGCGCCGCATGATCGTCTAAGGGGAATGAACCATGAGTAATTTGGTTGAAGTAAAAGTCCCGGACATCGGCGACTTCTCCGACGTGCCGGTCATCGACCTGTTTGTGAAGGTCGGCGACACGATCAAGGTGGACGACGCGATTGCCACGCTGGAATCGGACAAGGCCACGATGGATGTCCCGTCTACGGTCGACGGCGTGATCAAGGAAGTTTTGGTCCAGCTCGGTTCGCGCGTCAGCGAAGGCGTGGTGCTGATCAAGGTTGAAGCGGGCGCTGTGGCAGCCGCTGCGGCGCCGGTTTCTGCCCCCGCAGCACCGTCGACCGCAGCAACGGCCCCGGCGACCGCGCCAGCAGCCGGCAGCCATGGCGGAACCGCCGACATGGAATGCGACATGCTGGTGCTCGGCGCCGGCCCCGGCGGCTATTCGGCCGCCTTCCGTGCCGCCGATCTGGGCATGAAGACAATCATCGTCGAGCGGTATGCAACGCTCGGCGGCGTGTGTCTAAACGTCGGCTGCATTCCGTCCAAGGCGCTGTTGCATGTGGTCGACATCATCGACGAGGCCAGCCACGCCAATGATCTGGGCGTGAGTTTCGCAGCCCCCCAAGTCGATATCGACAAACTGCGTGCGCACAAGGACAAGGTCGTCGGCAAGCTGACCGGCGGCCTGGCCGGCATGGCCAAGGGCCGCAAGGTCGACATCGTGCGTGGTTACGGCCACTTCCTCGATCCCAATCACCTTGAGGTGGAAGTCACCGAGGGCACGGGGCAAGACAAGACGGGCGCCAAGAAGGTCATCAAGTTCCAGAAGTGCATCATCGCCGCCGGCTCTGCCGCCGTGCATCTGCCCTTCATCCCGCGCGACCCGCGCATCGTTGACTCGACCGGCGCGCTGGAATTGCCGACTTTTGGCAAAAACTCGGTGCCGAAGAAGATGCTGGTCATCGGCGGCGGCATCATCGGCCTGGAAATGGCCACTGTGTACTCGACGTTGGGCGCCAAGGTCGACGTCGTCGAAATGGGCGATGCGCTGATGCAGGGACCGGACCGCGATCTGGTCAAGGTCTGGGAGAAGCAGAACCTGCACCGTTTCGACAAGATCATGCTGAAGACGAAGACTGTTGCGGTCGACGCCAAGGACGATGGCCTGTGGGTCAAGTTCGAAGGCGAAGGCGCGCCGAACGCCGAGGCCGTGCGCTACGACATGATCCTGCAGGCCGCCGGCCGTGCGCCGAATGGCGGCAAGGTCGCCGCCGACAAGGCGGGCGTGATCGTCACCGACCGTGGATTCATCCCGGTCGACGCCCAGATGCGCACCAATGTGCCGCACATCTTCGCCATCGGCGATCTCGTTGGCCAGCCCATGCTCGCCCACAAGGCGGTGCATGAAGCCCACGTCGCCGCCGAAGTCGCCGCCGGCCACAAGGCAGCCTTCGACGCCCAAGTGATTCCGGGCGTGGCCTATACCCATCCGGAAGTGGCCTGGGTCGGTTACACCGAAGCGCAAGCCAAGGCCGAAGGGCGCAAGGTGGAAACCGCCAAGTTCCCATGGGCAGCCTCCGGCCGCGCCATCGCCAACGGTGCCGACTACGGTTTCACCAAGCTGATTTTCGATGCGGAAACCCACCGCGTGATCGGCGGCGCCATCGTCGGCCCATCGGCGGGTGACATGATCGGCGAAGTCTGTCTGGCCATCGAAATGGGCTGCGACGCCGTCGATATCGGCAAGACCATCCACCCGCATCCCACCCTGGGCGAAACCGTCGGCATGGCCGCCGAAGTGGCCCACGGCTCTTGCACGGACGTTCCGCCGCCGCGCAAGAAATAAGGTCCTCTGCGTTACGCTAATTTTTTAGCGTTCGGTTTGGGCGACGGTTAACCCCGTCGCCCTTTTTTGATTCATGACACCTGACACTGGCAGTGCGTCCCTTAGACCGTCAGGCCCGACCTGTACCGCTCAATCCCCTTACAGAATGGGAATCCCCTGCTGCTCGCCCCGCTCGTACACCACGTTGGCTCGACCGACGATCAGCGGATCAAGGTTGCCGATGCGCACTGGATCCTTGTTGGCGTACGGCAGCTTGTGCAAGATATAGCGCAAGGCATTCAAGCGCGCGCGCTTCTTGCAATTGGACTTGATCACCGTCCACGGCGCATCCGCCGTATCGGTATGGAAGAACATCGCTTCCTTGGCCTTGGTGTAGTCGTCCCATTTATCAAGCGAGGCCATGTCGATCGGTGACAGCTTCCACTGCTTTAGCGGGTGGACCTTGCGCTCGCGGAAACGACGGCGCTGCTCCTCCTGGCTGACCGAGAACCAGAACTTGATGACGTGCGTGCCATTACGCACCAACATCCGCTCAAACTCCGGCGCCTGACGCACAAATTCCAGATATTCCTGATCGCTACAAAAGCCCATGACCCGTTCGACCCCGGCCCGGTTGTACCAGGAACGATCGAACAGCACGATCTCGCCATTGGTCGGCAAGTGCTGCACATAACGCTGGAAGTACCACTGACCACGCTCGATTTCCGACGGTTTTTCCAGAGCAACCACCCGTGCACCGCGTGGATTGAGGTGTTCCATGAAACGCTTGATGGTGCCCCCCTTGCCGGCCGCGTCACGCCCTTCGAACAGTACCACCACCTTCTGGCCGGTTTCCTTGACCCAAGCCTGAAGTTTCAGCAACTCAACCTGCAAACGGTATTTCTGGCGTTCGTAATTGCGCCGCGCCATCAGATTTTTGTACGGATACCCGCCATCACGCCAATCCTTGACCAGTTCCTCGTCGGGATTAACCTGTGCATCGTCGAAGGCCAGGCGCTTCTGCTTCAACAAGCTTTTCAACAGGGCCAGCGCTTCTTCAGGTGCCGAGTTATCCAGCACGTCGCGCAAGGCGGCCATTTTCTTTTCCTGCGCCGCGTCGACCGCAGCATGCACCGAAAAACCTTCAATCCCCGATGCGGTCAACGCCGGCGGCACATCTCCTTTGGCGACCGGGCGGCGGCGGGGTACCCGGGGTGGTTTGGCTACAGGCTCCGCGCCCTCGATTGTCGCTGCCGTCTTGTTTTTTGATACAACCATAACGTCCCCTTGTGCACGAACAAAGGGAACATTTCACGCCTATCCGCAGCGCTTGTCTAGTCGAGCATTTCTACCGGGAGCATGGCCCGGAGTACGGTTTGCGTATCGCCACGACGCAGGCGGTTGCTAAGCCACCACAAAGCCCCCTTTTTGATGCTCCAGTCACTCTCATGCCCGGCCAGCAACAAGGACGCCAGACGGCCCAGCGACGGCTGATGCCCCACAATCAGCACAGCCCCCGGCGCATCCGGCCAGCCACACGCCGCAATTAATTCCGACACACAGGCGTCCGGCCCCAATTTGCGCTGCGTTTCAAAAGGTAGTTTGAGGGCGGCCGCAGTCTGTTGTGTCCGCACAGCCGGACTCACGATGATCCGCATGTCCTTGGGCTGATGATCACGTATCCATTGCCCCATCACACGCGCCTGACGTTCGCCACGCTCGGTCAAACGCCGCCGCAAATCTTCCTCGCCATCCTCCGCTTCGGCATGCCGCCACAACAACAAATCCATTGACCACCCCGCAAAAACCGGAATCATGCCAGAACGATGTTACTGCCGTGTTGCACGGCAAGCGCCAATACGCGTGATCTCGTCATCGGCGCCTAATCCAACGAGATACCGACTAATCGCCCTGACTGGTCAAACCTTTCGTGCTGCATCAATTGGCACAAACCCTGCGGACGCGGCCCGCCACCCCGTATTCACGGTCTACCGATTTCGGACAACAAAATCCAGACTTCACCGAACGCTTACGGGCTTTGTTCGCCCCGCATGGATCAGACAAATCGACGACCCACGACATGAAAAACCGGCTGCTCTCGGCCTTCGGCACCGCCAAGCTCGCTGGCCGCAACTGGCTGGAAAGCAGCGACTTCGAGCAAAGCCGCATGGGGCTCAGCCACAAGATCGGTGTCTGAGGGAGCTTGCCTTCATGGCCCTCATGCATGAAGCTGCATGGCCTTGTTCACGGTCAACGCCATGCCACGCCCCGTTTTCGTCATTGTTCTGGCCCAACTCTTTGGCACCTCGCTCTGGTTTTCTGCCAATAGTGCTGCGGATGACCTGATCCTGCGGTGGGGCATCAGCGCCACCGACTTGGGGACATTGACCAACGCCGTCCAACTGGGCTTTATTCTGGGCACACTGATTTTTGCACTCTCCGGCCTGGCCGACCGCTATCCAGCCAGCCGGATCTTTGCCCTCAGCGCCCTGGCCGGAGCACTGTTCAACGCCGGCTTTGCCGTGTCAGCCAATAGCTTGGCAAGCGGCATTCCCTGGCGTTTTGCCGTGGGCCTCTGTCTGGCCGGCGTCTACCCATTGGGGATGAAGTTGATTGTTAGCTGGGTGCCAGAGCGCGCCGGCCAGGCCCTGGCCCAACTGGTCGGCATGCTAACCCTGGGCACCGCCTTGCCGCATGGCATCCGCCTGCTTGGCCACAACCTACCCTGGCAAATGCCGCTACTGGGCGCCTCCGCACTCGCCATCCTGGCTGCCGGCCTGATCCTCCACTTGGGCGACGGCCCGCACTTGCGCTGCCGCCACGACCTGCCACCGTTCCGCCTGGGGCGTGTGTTGATGTGTTTTAGCCGGCCCGAGTTCCGGGCTTCAGCACTCGCCTATTTTGGCCATCAGTGGGAACTGTACGCGTTCTGGACGCTGGTTCCTGCCCTGATCATACTCAGTGGACTCGCGCCTGCAGGCTCCCCCAGTTTGTCCGGATTCTCTTTCGCAATCATTGGCATCGGCGCCATCGGCTGCCTGGCCGGTGGCTGGCTGAGCCAGCAGATTGGCAGCGCCCGCGTTGCGGCCATCGCCCTCACACTATCCGCTACCTGTTGTGCCCTCTATCCATTCGCGGTCGACCTGCCCAGCGGGCTGAAAATCACCTTACTCCTGCTCTGGGGAGGCAGCGTGGTTGCCGACTCACCCCATTTCTCAGCCTTGTCTGCCCGCGCCTGCCCACCCGAGATGGTGGGCAGCGCACTCGCTTTCCAGAATGCCCTTGGCTTCGCCGTCACCATGATTTCCATTCAATGGAGCAGCCAGATCATGGCCGATTGGGGCAGCCAGATCAGTTGGCTACTTCTGCCCGGTCCACTGTTCGCCCTTTGGGCCCTCGCGCCGCTCTGGCGCCGAGCGGCAAAGAATTCGTGAACCTGCTCCCGCAGAAAGCAAAAGGCCCACTCGACAGCATGGGTGGGGCTGGCAACTTAATTGACGGGAACACGGATATTGTTTGACCGGCAGGGAAGCACGGCAAAAACGCGGCGACCAAGCTTTGTTGCGCTTGGTGCCCATGAGAAGAATCGAACTTCCGACCTCTCCCTTACCAAGGGAGTGCTCTACCACTGAGCTACATGGGCAAAACCTGGCAGCCATTTAAAGCCAAGCTGCAAACCGTCGCAGGGCGACCAGAGAGCAAAAAGCCCAGCCTGGTGAGCTGGGCTAAGTGCTTGAATCTGGGTGGTGGCCAATCGCGGAATCGAACCACGGACACGCGGATTTTCAACCCTACCCTCTAAAAAAGCAAGCAGTGTCGATAGAGGGGCCATCAAAAATCCTATGAAAACAATAATTTGTGAGCACCACTGAATTACCTTGCCCTCTATCCACTCCCCGGCCACCACCGGCGAAAGCTAGTAGCCTAAGGTTTAAACGGTGACAAGGAGCCAACGAAATGACCTATGCCATGTCCGATTTTCGCCGCAATTTCCGGCAAAAAACCGGCATTTTCCCGATAGTTGCCACCCCGTTTGCCCTTGATAATTCCCCTCAAAACCCTTTGCCCTATCGGCCAAAACAATGATTTAACATCCAGATCATGATCGGCAAAACAACGGCACACACTTTTGAGCTCCCGCCAAGCAAGGGAATTGCAGCGGGACAAGTCAGTGGCACGCTTTAGTTTCGCACCTTGCCGGACTCGATGCGTATTGAAATCAAAGCACAAAATCGACTGCCGCCAGCGTGGTCACGCCGGCAAGCTTAATAGCCCACTCAAAATTTGCAAGATTGCTATCGGTGTTGCCGTAAAGCACATGCGCGACATTATCGAACTTCAATTGTCCCGCAGCAGTGAAACTCGAAACCAAGGAGCTACTGAAAGTATCGTTGCTACCCGCCGTGTTGCTGGTGTTTGCATCAAGAGATGAAAGGTCAATTCGGTCTCCCGTACTAAAGTCTGTGATGACATCCCAAGTGTTACTGTCAGTCACCAGTCCCATCTCGCTGAGAAAATTGAAATCAAAAATGTCATTACCCAATCCTCCCGTCAAACTGTCTCTGCCATCCCCGCCTACCATGGTATCAATGCCCGCACCACCATCCAACGTGTCATTTCC
>JAQTXC010000053.1:15229-17468 GCA_028689015.1 Dechloromonas sp.
ACGTTGTTAAGCGTGTTGCCGGTGAGGCTGGCCAGACCCGTGCTCATGATTCGGCCATTCTCAACGTTGCTAGTCAGGGTATAGCCGTTCAAGTAACTGTAAACGGTATCGTTACCACCGCTGCTGCTTGTGGCATTAGTTTCACTGACTGAGTCACCCACATCACGAACGTAGTAATAGTCATTGCCGTCACCCCCAATCATGGTGTCGATGCCTGTCCCTCCATCTATTGAGTCGTTACCTAGTCCACCGGAAAGACTGTCATTGCCCGCACCGCCAATTAGTGAATTGCTGACATCGTTTCCAATGAGTTGATCATTACCACTTCCGCCCAGTGCTTTTTCTATTACGACCCCCTTTGCAATCGCCAGATTGTGGCTGCCGTTGTAGATGTCGGCCGGGAGCGATCCAGAGAACCACGCAGGTAAATCTAGGCCAACGCGTTTTTCGGCATCTGTCTGACGTAACGCGATTGAGCTGTAATTTTCTGCACGCAAATCGATGACGCATGTCAGTGTCTGATTGGAGCAGTCAATGGTATCTGTGCCCGCTGAATCCCAAATCGTTTCCAGGAGTTCTGCATTGAGAGACCAGCGATAAACATCGTTCCCGGTTCGGGTACTTGTGTTGGCGCCATAGAGATATTGGAGGGCTTCGATATCGAGAGGCATCAAGGTGCTGGGACGAAGATGAGACGTTACCCATGAGTAGCTATACAGGTTTCCACTGACAGCAATCAGAGCTGAGTTGGGTGCATGCGTGTACGACATGACCGTATGGCTCTCGTTATCAAGCGATGCAGACAAGGTGTTGGTGCCATTGAAGGGGTGTTTCAAACCGAGTGCATGACCAATTTCGTGAAGCAAAGTCACATAGCCATCTTGGCCTGCTGTCCAATCAGCCACAGTCCAGTCTATGTTGGAGTTTAGCCAGACATCCCCAGCGACCTCTCTCTCGGTAACGGAGAAAATATTGTTCCCATACGAGTAGGAGAAGGATGGCGTGTATGCATACCCCCCTTGCCCAGCGGACTGCGATGACATCCCAAAAGTCATTTGCCCAACACCTGACACTTCGTTGAAATCAACATCTATCAAGGCTTCGATGGAAGAAAGAACGGTTCTTGTAGCCTGTTTCTGACTACTGTCAAAGACTTGGAATCCTGTTTCAGACGAATAGCTCGGCAAACTGCTCGGGAAGTTGTAGCTCAGGCTAACTGCATTACCAATCCCTCCGGGAGCATCCAATGGTGTCCCAATTGCATCGGGAAAGTTCCAGCGACTGGTTTGATAACCATTGCGGATGTACAACAAGCCATCAAGGGCGTTAGAGGTGATCGCCATATATTAAATGCTCCCTGAATATGCGGACAAAGGTCACCATCGCCGACGCCCCTGCCGAACCTTGTTGAGTAGGTGATTTTAAATGCATTGATTGAACGCCTCTCCGTTTTTGAAGAGGCGGGAATCCATCGTTACCTTCAGAAAAACTGGACCCGATACGGCTCGGAATGAAATTTGAGTTATCTGCAAACTGTAGGCAGGTGGCTTTTCTCTCACGCCATCGCTTGAGTTTCCGGCTCGACAGACAGTCGCATGCCCACAGCGTGCAGCACAGCCAGGATGGTCTTCAAGGTTGGGTTTCCTTTGGGAGAAAGCGCACGATAGAGTGACTCACGACTGATGTCGGCCTGTGCAGCAATTGCACCTAACCCGCCATAGGCTTCGGCAACCGTACGCAATGCGAGCAGACCCGCCGCGCGGTCCTCGGGATCATCCAGTGATTCCATTGCAGCCTTGAGGTACTCGACAGCAAGATCACGGTCAGCACGTAGCTCCTCAATCTCACGATCATGGTGCGATACAGCCCCTGTCAGTTTCTTACTCATCCTTGCCTCCTTTTCCAGTCCGCAAAATAGGCTTTCGCCGTAGCAATGTCCGACGCCTGACTCTTTTTGTCACCGCCACAAAGCAGGATGACTACCGTCTGACCATGCTTGCCAAAGTACACGCGATAGCCAGCCCCAAGATGCTCACGCAGTTCCAGCACACCGTCGCCGACAGACTCACAGTCACCGAACATCCCTAGTTCAAGTCGCTTCAGTCGAATCCGTAACTTTGCTTGGGCACGTTTGTCACGTAACTGGTTCAGCCAGTTTGTGATGGGCTCCTGACCGGATTCAGTTTGATAGCGGTAAAGTGAGATCATGCGCAATTGTAGCTTAAAAGCTACTTTGTTG
>JAQTXC010000054.1 GCA_028689015.1 Dechloromonas sp.
CGGAAATGGCTTTCCAACCAGGTCCCCGCCACATCGCTGCGCTTGAGGTAGTTGAGAAAAACCGCCAACAACGACGGCAGGCCGAACACAAAGCCGCCGGCAATGGTCGCCGCCGAAGTCACCCCGACCACCACGGCGACCGCATGCAGACCGTAAATCAAGTGAGTCAATTGCACCAACGATGGGCGCACCCCTCGCAAATCGGGCGACGGAACGGGTTGCATGCTCAAACCTCCTTCAAGACTTTCTGCAGGAACACGGCCTGACCAGCCGCCGGGTCGAGTTCATAAGGCGCAAAGCCTGCCCGCGCATAGGCCGCCAGCGCGGGGTGATTATTGGCCAGCACTTCCAAGGTCAGCTTGCAGCAGCCAAGCGCCCGAGCCCGCGCTTCAGCCCACGCCAATAGCGCCTGAGCCACACCCTGCCCGCGCCAGCCGGCACGACAAACCAGATCATGGACATTGAGCAGGGGCCGGGCCGCAAAGGTCGAAAAACCGGTAAAACAATTGATCAAGCCGACCGCCTCGGTCCCCGCCATGGCCAGCGCACCATGAAAGGCCGGCAGATCGACCAGGGCAGGAATCAGACTATCTCTGGCCGCAGCCGACAAGGCTTTACCGCCGCCCATCGGGTCCTGGGCATAGTGATCCAGCAAGGCCAGCCAGGCGCTGGAAATACGCTCGTTTTTCAGGTCGACCGCAACAATGTGCCAGCCAGCCGACGAACTCATAGACCGAGCACGCCCCACATCGCATCAACCTTTTTCTTCACCGTATCGTCCATGACGATCGGCCGCCCCCACTCGCGATTCGTTTCGCCCGGCCACTTGTTGGTGGCATCGATCCCCATCTTCGAACCGAGGCCGGCGACCGGCGAGGCGAAATCGAGATAATCGATCGGCGTGTTGTCGACCAGCGTTGTATCGCGCACCGCGTCGAAGCGCGTGGTCATCGCCCAGATCACTTCCTTCCAGTCGCGGATGTCGATGTCGTCGTCCACCACAATGATGGTCTTGGTGTACATGAACTGGCGCAGAAAGCTCCAGATGCCGAACATCACCCGCTTGGCGTGACCGGGATAAGCCTTTTTGATGCTGACCATGGCCATCCGGTACGAACAGCCTTCCGGCGGCAGGTAGAAATCGACGATCTCCGGATACTGCTTCTGCAGCAGCGGCACGAAGACTTCGTTTAGCGCCACGCCGAGCACCGCCGGTTCGTCCGGCGGCTTGCCAGTATAGGTGCTGTGGTAGATCGGATTTTTGCGCATCGTGATGCGGTCGACCGTAAATACCGGGAATTCCGCCTGTTCGTTGTAGTAACCGGTGTGGTCACCGTAGGGACCTTCGAGCGCCATCTCGCCCGGGTGGATATGGCCTTCGAGGACAATTTCCGCGCGGGCCGGCACCTGCAGGGACGAGCCGAGGCACTGCGTCAACTCGGTTTTTCCGCCGCGCAACAGGCCGGCGAACTGGTATTCGGACAGCGAATCGGGCACCGGTGTCACCGCGCCGAGGATGGTCGCCGGATCACAGCCCAGCACCACCGCCACCGGGAAAGGCTGGCCGGGATGGGCCAGCTGGAATTCGCGGAAATCCAGCGCGCCGCCGCGGTGCGCCAGCCAGCGCATGATCAGCTTGTTCGGTCCGAGCACTTGTTGCCGGTAGATGCCGAGATTCTGCCGGTTCTTGTGCGGCCCCTTGGTGACGACCAGCCCCCAGGTGATCAGCGGTGCGACGTCACCCGGCCAGCAATGCTGGATCGGCAGCCGCGACAGGTCGACGTCCTTGCCCTCCCAGACGATTTCCTGACAGGGCGCGTTGCTCACCTTTTTCGGCGCCATGTTGAGCACCTGTTTCAGGATCGGCAGCTTGTCCCAGGCATCCTTCAAGCCCTTGGGCGGCTCCGGCTCCTTCAGGTAGGCGAGCAGCTTGCCGACCTCGCGCAGCGCCTGCACCGACTCCTCGCCCATGCCCAGCGCAACGCGCTTCGGCGTGCCGAACAGGTTGGCCAGTACCGGCATGTCGTGGCGCCGGGCGCCGGTCACCGGCTGTTCAAACAGCAGCGCGGGGCCGCCAGCGCGCAGCACGCGGTCGGCAATCTCGGTCATTTCCAGGTGGGTATCGACGTCGACCGCGACACGCTTGAGTTCGCCGGTCTTGTCCAGTTGCGACAGGAAGTCGCGCAAATCCTGGTATTTCAATCAATTTTCTCCGAGCAGCGAACCATAGACGAAGGCCGACAAGGCAAACTGGATCGATTCTTCGACCTCGACAAAGCGGACGCCGTGCAGGAAGGGCATGGTCAGCTCTTCGCTCATCTCGCGCACGCTGCACACCTCGCTGCGCACATTGACCACGGTATCGAGCCCATTGATGGTCAATTTGAATTTGAGCAGGAATTTGTCGCCCGGCGCACCGCACGCCTGTTTAGCGCGAAAACCCGCCCCAGTCGGGCTGAGGTTGATCAGTTTTCCTGCCGTCTGCCCCCCTTTGCCTTCAAACTCGATGGCCGCGATCAGGCTGACATCGACCCGGGGGCTCTTGCGGACTTCCTGCACCTTGAGCTCACGCGGATAAGCCAGATGGATGTGCGGATAGGGCACGCTGGTCTGTTTACTAACGCTGGTCGAGAAGGCAAACGCATTCTGGCCAGAGAAAAAGCGACCGACAAAGGACTGACCATCGCGCACCATCACCACTTCGCCGTTGATCTCGGGTGGCGTGACGATCACGCTGCGATTGCGCAGGTAACCAATCAGCCGCACCGGAAAACGCGGTTGATCGGGCGCCGACTGCAGCACCAGCGTATCGCCAATCCGGATTTTTGAATTTTCGAAGGCGATGCTCAGCACCCGAGATCCGGTCTTGGCCGCCGCCCGTGCCGTCTCGACGGCTCGCTCCGGACGCAGAATGGCGTTCCCCACCTCGCCACTGGCCTCATCAGGCAGGCGGTAACCACCAATGACCAGCGCCGCCTCAATGTCGGCCTGCGTTCCGAAGATGCCGCCCTTTTCCTTGATGATCTGGCGATTGCCGTCATAAAGCGTCCAGCGCAACGGCTTGGCCAATTCAATATCATCAGCCGTGACCCGTATGAATTTCCTGTCGTCATCCAGCATCAAGCCCCCCCTCCTTTGAGCAGCCCATCCCCAACGATTCCGACGAACACCGCCATGCCAACATAATTATTATGCAAAAAAGCCCGAAAGCACTGTGCCGGCTGGCGATCCCGTATCCAGACATAATGCCGTGCCATGACCCCGCCCGCCAGTAGCAGGCCAAGATAAAAGGCCCAGCCCAGCCCACGCCCCTGGCCCACCGCGGCCAGCAGCAGCAGGGTCAGCGCATAACAGGTCAGCACCGCCGCCACCTCGAAGCGCCCAAAAGTAATGGCCGAGGTCTTGATGCCAATTTTGAGGTCATCGGGCCGGTCGACCATGGCGTATTCGGTATCGTAGGCCACCGCCCAGAACACATTGGCCAGCAGCAGCCACCAAGCCTCAGCCGGCACATGGCCCAATTCCGCGGCGTAAGCCATCGGGATGCCAAAGCCGAAAGCAATACCGAGATAAGCCTGTGGAATCGCGAGAAAGCGCTTGGTGAAGGGATAACTGGCGGCGAGAAAAACGGCCGGGACCGACAAGCCGATGACCAGCGTCTTGCCTAATAACAACACCAAGGCAAAGGCCGCCAGGCAAAGGACAGCAAACAGCCCCAGCGCTTCCCGCGAGCTCACCTTGCCGGCGGTCAGGGGGCGGTCGCGGGTACGCTCGACATGGCGGTCAAAATCACGGTCAGCATAATCATTGATCACACAACCAGCCGACCGCATCAAGACCGTACCGAGCACAAAAACCGCCAGCACGGCCAGGTCCGGCAGGCCATCGGCGGCCAGCCACAACGCCCACAAGGTCGGCCAGAGCAGCAACAGGATGCCAATCGGCTTGTCGAGCCGCATCAGCTTTTCATAGAGATCGAGCCGTGCCCGCAGAATTTGCCAGTTCATAGGCGAATGATTTTACCTTGGCCACGGAGGTCGACCGCAAACAATCCCGGCAGTCCAGCAATCACCAAGCGATGACCAATTCTTAATGGCGGCTGGCCCGCCCCGCCTGTTGCCAGGCCACCACCGCCTGCCCGGCGTGCGCCACGATGGCCTGGTAACGCGCAGCCGGCAAGGCGTGCTGCAGCGACGCAAATAACTGCTGCGTCCCATCTTGCGCCAGGGCGGAGGCCGGCGGCTGGGCCGCCAGCAAGGCAATCTGAATGTGGGCCAGCGCATCGGCCACCAGCCGCCAGCCCAATTCGGGCAAACGTTGTTCCAGCGCCAACATCAGGCTGCCCAATGACTGGACGATGGCCGCCCCCTCATCGGCCGACTCGCTGGCGGCCAGAGCGTGCCATAAGGCCAAATGAATGCTGCGGCGCAGCGCCACTTTGAAGTCGACCGCCGCAAATTCATCCTGCGCCAACTGTTCAAAATAACGTTGAAACAGGCTGTCGGCACGGACATCCAGGCGGGTGCGCAAGCCGCCGATCAAGGCAGTCAGCGGATGAATTGCCGTCAATTGAAAGGTCTGGGTATAGGCCAGCCCCCATTGATCAAGCCCCCCAATGAGCAGGGCCAGGCGCAAGGCGCGCGCTTCGTCGTCGCTGGCCGCCCGGCACCAGTCGGCACAATGCCCGGCCACTTCGCCCAGGATGCCGACATCGGGCGCCCCCTCGGCCAGCAGCCCCTGACGAAAGACACCGGCAAACACGTCCTGGACCATCCGTGCGGCCAGGCGCTGGGTTTCTGGGCTAGCCAGCGCAGCAAGCGGATCGGCGGGAATCGGGTGGGCACTCGGCATGGCGGTCACTCACAAGGAAAAGGCGGCATTTTACGCCGATGCCTGACCTCGGCGACGGCGCCGCCTGTTCAGCGCCTGTGCCAGGCGGCGCGCACCCAGGCGACAAAACGCTGACGAAATTCCGGCAGACAATGATCGATCCAGCCGAGCACCAGCAAATTAAGTACGGCAGCGATAGCAAACAGCGCTGGAATCGACCAACCAGCGGCGAGCAAAGCAGTCGCAGCGAGCGCTCCGACCACCATGAACAAGGCGTTTAGAATATTGTTGGCGGCAATGATGCGCGCCAAATGGGCGGCATCGCTACGCACCTGCAACAGGGCATACAGCGGCACGATAAAGAGTCCGCCAAAAACACCGAGCAGCCCCAGGTCGAGCAGCACCCGCCAGACCGCCGCCAACGACAGCAAGGCCGACAACTCATGCGCTGTCGTGCCTGCCAGCCCCTCGGGTGATGCGAAGTACAGATCGCCACCAAAAACTGTCAGGCCAATCGCCCCCAGTGGCACCAGGCCAATTTCCAGACGCTTGCCCGACAAGCGTTCGCAGAGCAAGGAACCGACCCCGATACCGACCGTAAACACCGCCAGCAAGAGCGTCACCATCGCCTCACCGCCGCCCAGCACCGCTTTCGTATACGCCGGAAACTGCGCCAGAAACAGCGCCCCGTACAGCCAGAACCACGAAATGGCGACGATGGCGAGAAAGATCAGTCGGTCGCGACGGGCAAAGGCCAGGTTGCGCCAGGTTTCGGTCAAGGGATTGAGGTTGACCGCCAGCGCCGGATCGGGGGCCGGCGCTGGCGGAATGCCCCGGCTGTGCAAATAGCCGAGCACAGCCACCAGCATGCCGCCGAGAGCAATCCACATCGGCTGGTCCACCGCCCCGGCCAGCAAACCCCCGGCCAGCGATCCGAGCAAAATGGCGACAAAGGTACCGGCCTCAATCAAGGCGTTGCCGCCGACCAATTCCTCCGCCACCAGATGCTGCGGCAGAATGGCGTACTTGACCGGGCCAAACACGGTCGACTGCAAACCCAGCAGAAAAAGCGCTACCAGCAGCAAGGCTAGGCTATGCCACCAGAAACCTGCCACCGCCACCCCCATGACGGCGATTTCCAGCAGTTTCGACCAACGAGCCAGCCAGGCTTTGTCGTACTTGTCGGCTAACTGCCCGGCCATCGCCGAAAAAATGAAAAAAGGCAGGATAAACAGGCCCGCGGCCAGATTGGCCAGCAACGCCGGCGCCATCGTCGTCCAATGCACCGTCTGGAAAGTCAGCAGGACGATCAGGGCATTTTTGTAGAGATTGTCGTTAAAGGCGCCGAGAAACTGTGTCCCGAACAAGGGCCCGAAACGCGGCACGGTCAGCAGGCGGAACGGGCCGCTCATGTCGAGAGAAAGCGAAGACAGACCATAGGCGCGTGCGACAGCGAGGCAAACATGCAAAACACCCGACAAGGAAAAACCGCAGGGTATCAAATCGGAGCAACCCCTGTCGCAATGCTGAGCGCGCCATCGCGCGCATAGCGCCACCGTTCCGATAGCGGCATGCGAAAATCGCCCCTCTCTCCCCTCGCCGTCAGGCTGAAAATCCGATGCGCCCATCTCGTTCCGACTACCTCGACTGCCGGGGTGTCCGCTTGCATATCCGCTGCTGGGGCGACCGCCAGCAACCGACCTTGTTCCTGCTGCACGGCTGGATGGACGTCTCGGCCTCGTGGCAGTTCGTCGTTGATGAACTGGCGGACGACTGGCACATCATCGCCCCTGACTGGCGGGGTTTCGGACTATCGCAGTGGCTGCACCGGCCTTACTTCTTCGCTGAACACCTCGGCGACCTGGAGGCCATCATCCAGCATTACGCGCCGAACGAGCCGCTCCGCCTGGTTGGCCACAGCATGGGCGGCATCCTGGCCGGACTCTATGCCGGCCTGCGTCCGGCGCGGGTTGCCCGCCTGTTGTCGCTGGAAGGCTTTGGCATTGCACCGACCCAACCCGCCATGGCCCCCGCCCGTTACCGGCAATGGCTGGACGAACTGCAGTCGCCACCGCGCATGCACGTTTATCCCAACCGCACGGCCTTCGCCCGCCGCCTGCTGAAAAGCGACCCCTATCTCAGCGCCGAGCGGGCGGCGTTTTTATCAAACCATCTGGCGCGCATTGGCGAGGGCCGCAGCAAGGCCGGCCACCTGCAGCACGGCGTCGTCTGGAATGGTGATCCCTGGCATAAGGCCAGCTCGCCCTATTTGTTCCGACTGGAAGAGTCGATGGCCATCTGGCGGCAAATCACCTGCCCGGTGCACTGGGTCGCCGGTCGCCAATCCTGGGTGGTGCGTGACTTTGCCCAGCGCCCTGGCGACTGGGCAGCACGCCAGGCCTGCTTCGCTGATTTACGTGAATCCTGGATCGAACAGTCTGACCACATGCTGCACCACGATCAGCCAGCACAAATCGCCCATTTGATTGAACAGGATTTTTCCCCGGCGTGACAAGCGCCGCCGCGCGTGACGTGATGCCCACGCCCCGAAGCGCACCGCCAACACGGGCTCAGGACCTGAGCAATTCCTCGCGGCTGCCCAGCCAGCGCTGCAAATGCTTGTCGGCGAGATCAGGATGCGCGGTCAACATCTCCTCGGCCACCTCCCGCGCCATCTCGACCAAGTCGGCATCCATCTCAAGGTCGGCGTAGCGCAGCAATGGCACGCCGCTCTGGCGGGCGCCGACAAATTCGCCGGGGCCGCGGATCTGCAAATCCTGGCGGGCGATCTCAAAACCGTCGGTATGCTCGAAGATGATCTTTAAGCGCTGCCTCGCCACCTCGCCAAGCGGCCCGGCATAAATCAGGACGCAACTCGATTCGTAGGGTCCACGCCCGACTCGGCCGCGCAACTGGTGCAACTGCGACAGGCCAAAACGCTCGGCGTGCTCAATGACCATCAAGCTGGCATTGGGCACGTCGACACCAACCTCGATCACGGTCGTCGCCACCAGCACGCTGATGTCACCCGCGGCAAATGCCGCCATCACCGCCTGCTTCTCATCAGCCTTCAGCCGGCCGTGCACCAATCCCACGGTCAACCCCGGCAAATCGACCGAAAGCGTTTCGTAGGTTTCCTGCGCCGTCTGCAGTTGCAGGGCTTCCGACTCCTCGATCAGCGGACATACCCAATAGGCCTGGCGACCTTCCTCGACATGTTTCTTGACGAAGCCGACGACGTCCTGGCGGCGGTTGTCAGCAACCAGCCGGGTCTTGATCGGCGTCCGCCCCGGCGGCAGTTCGTCGAGGACGGTGACGTCGAGGTCGGCGTAATAGCTCATCGCCAGCGTGCGCGGGATCGGCGTCGCCGACATCATCAACTGGTGCGGGTTGCTGCCCTTCTTGCGCAGCGCCAGACGCTGGGCGACACCAAAGCGGTGCTGCTCGTCGACAATGGCCAGGCCCAGTTTGGCGAAATCGACGCCGTCCTGGATCAGCGCATGGGTGCCGACCACCAGTTGCGCGTCAGCTGCCGTCGCCGCCAGATGTTCTCGCTTGGCCTTCGTTTTAAGGCTGCCCGACAGCCAGGCGACACGCACGCCGAGTGGTTCCAGCCAATCGCGCAACTTCAGATAGTGCTGCTCGGCCAGAATTTCAGTCGGCGCCATGAAGGCCGCTTGCCAACCGGCAGAAATCGCCTGACAAGCGGCGAGCGCCGCGACGATGGTCTTGCCGGCACCGACATCGCCCTGCAGCAGGCGCTGCATCGGGTAAGGCTGGGCGAGGTCGCCGGCGATTTCAGCCATTGCCCGCAACTGCGCGCCAGTCAGACCGAAAGGTAAACGGTCGACCAGGCGGGCCCCCAGGTCGTCCTGCGCGACCAATACCGGCGCGCCCTGCTCACGGCGGGCAAGGTAGGCGCGGCGCAGCGACAGTTGTTGGGCCAGCACCTCGTCGAACTTGACCCGCCGCCAGGCCGGATGATGGCGGGCGTGCAGGGAATCCAGGTCGGTCCCCGGGGGCGGTCGGTGCAGAAACTGCAGGCTACGCGCCAAGCCAGGCAATTTAAGGCGCTGGCGAATGGCCGGTGGCAGCGTGTCCGCAAGATCAAGTACGCTCAGCGCCTTGCTAACCAACTTGAGCAAGGCACTGTTGGCGACGCCTGCGGTCGACGGGTAAACCGGGGTCATTTCGGTCGGCAAAGGCGTGTCATCAGCAATCTTATGAAAGCGTGGATGCACCATTTCCAACCCAAAAAATCCGCCGCGCACCTCGCCAAAAGCCCGGATGCGCGAACCAACCGCCAGCGCCGCCTGCTGACTCGGGTAATAACTGAAAAAGCGCAGCGTGATTTCGCCGCTATCGTCCGCCGCCCGAACAATCATCTGCTTGCGTGGCCGGAACTGCACCTCGTTGTCATGGACAACGACCTCGATCTGCACCGGTTCGCCACTGAACGCCTGGTTCAGCAAGGTAATCCGCGTCTCATCCTCGTAACGCAACGGCAAGTGCAGGGGCAAATCGGCCTCCCGATGCAGGCCGATTTTGGCCAGCTTCTTGCGCAAGGCCTCCGGCGCGCGAATGGCGTCGGGCGCGGGCGGCAGAGCCCCAGCCATGCAGCTCAGCCGATGAACATCACCGCGTCGGCCTCAACCAAAGCGCCGCGCGGCAGCTCCTTGACGCCAACGGCAGCGCGGGCCGGGAAGGGTTCGTTGAAATAACGGGCCATGCACTCGTTGACCTTGGCGAAATTGGCCAGATCCGTGAGGAAGACATTGAGCTTGACCACATCGGCCAGTGAGCCGCCAGCGGCCTCGGCCACCGCCTTGAGATTGTCGAAAACACGAACGATTTGCCCGTCGATCCCGTCTACCATTTGCATGCTGACCGGATCAAGGCCGATCTGCCCGGACATATACACCGTGTCGCCGACGCGTACGGCTTGCGAATAGGTCCCGATGGCGGCCGGAGCGTTCGGCGTACTGATAATGGTCTTGGCCATATCGATCTTTCTATTGAATTTTTCGGAGCGACAATTTTAGATGAACCCGCGTATCGAATCCCTGACAAAAATGCTGGATGGCCCCCGCGATGGCGCCCTGCTGCGTTTTTCGCTAGGCAATGAATACCTCAAGGCCGGTGCGCCGGGGGAGGCGGCAAAATGTTTCCTGGCCGCGGCCGACCGTGACCCGCAGTATTCCGCCGCCTTCAAGGCGCTGGGCAAGGCTTTGAACGAAGCGGGTGACCCGGCAGGTGCCCGTGCCGCTTACCAACAAGGCATCGTCATTGCGGAAGACAAAGGCGACCTCCAGGCCGCCAAGGAAATGAAGGTTTTTCTGCGCCGACTGAGCCCAGCGCCCGTCCAGGCTTAAGGCTTGCCGCGCGTCGGGACCAAAATGCTGTCGATACCCAGTTCGCGCAATTTGGCCTGCGCGGCCTCGGCCTCTTCACGGGTCCGGAAAGGGCCGACCTGCACCCGCGTCTCAACGCTCGACGGCACACCGCTCAAGGTCAATTTGGCGTGCAACTCCTCGGCGCGCTGCACACTGTTGAACACCCCGGCCTGCAGAACAAAGCCAGAAAACAGTCGTGGCGTACGCTGCAGGACGCGGGCGCCTGGCGGGCTGTTGGTGGCGACCGACGACGATGGCCGTTCAGCACGCAGCACCGGCGAGGGCTCTGGCGCAGCGGCTGGCGCCGGGCGCATGGGTGGCGAAGCAGTCATTTCTTCCGGCGCGCCGCGGGTCGGCACCCCTTGGGGCAAAGTCGGGACCGGGGCAGGCGTACGGCGCACCAGATCCGGTCGGGGCACCGTTGACCGTGGCGACTCGACGCGCTGCGGCGCGGTCGACGGCGTGACAGCAGCACTTTCTGCCCGGCCAGACGACTGTGCCGGCATCGCGGCAGGTGTCGGCGGGGCAGGAGGTTCAAGCGCCGCAGTCACGCCAGATTCCTTGTCTTCAGGCGTGACTGCCCCTTCGGCAGGCGAGGTCTCGGCCGGAGGCGGCGCCGGCAAATTGTCGGCAGGTGTCACCGGCTGGGTGATGGGCTTGCGTGGCCCCACCGGCACCGGCTGGGTAAACACGGGCAAATCCGGCTCATCGCCCGCCTTGGACAGATAATCAAAAAAGGCCAACACGCTGAGCAGTACGGCCACCAGACCGCCCGCCAAGGCCAGGCGCTTGATCAGGACGGCACGCAAGTCGGCTGCCGCTGCCCCAGGTTCAGGCGGGGTGCGATCTTTAGTCATGGCCATGGGCATTCTCCTGACTGCGCGCCAAGGCCACGACCAGCTCCGCTTCGGCACGGGCGATGCCGCAGCGCTCCGAAATCATCACGGCGTCGTAACCGGCCACGGCCATCTGCATCGCATCACCATAAATCGGCGATACCGACTGCGTTGCCCGAACATGCGCCATTTCCTGTTGCAAATCCTGACGCAAGGCCGCCAGTTCGCCACGAATGGCATCGACTTCGTTGCGTAAGGCTTCGATTTCGCGCTCCAGTGCGCCGGCAATCACCTCGGCGGCCAGACTGGTCGGCGGTGCCTCCCAAGCGGTTTCACCTGCAGTTCCGGGCGAGGTTTTGTCAGCAGCGCCGCGGTCGACCGCGAGCAAGGGTTCGGCCACCGGGCTCTCGGTGCCGGCGGACGACGTCAGCCGGCGCATGCGCCACAACACACGCAGCATGTAAAGCCCGAGGAGAACCACCAGGCCCAGGACGATTTCGCGCGCACCAAGGCTCATGCCAGCAAATTCGATCGTGGGCAGATGACCGAACACGCTTCCTTAGAACCCGAGCGAATACTGCATGCCCAGCAAATGCGCGCTGGCATCATAGGCCCCGAGCAGATTAACGCCATTGCGGCTCTGCGCAATCGAGGGGTCCTTGACGTAAAGATAGGCATAACCGAGATCGACCACGCCGTAGCCGCCGCTATTCCATTGCCCGCCAAAGGACAGCCACAGGCGATCGTTATCAGGCACCCGTACCGAGCGGTCGCTGTCCTTGACGGGCGTCCGATCGTAGGCAATGCCGAACTTGATCTTCAGGCGCTCGCTCGCCTTGTAGGCGGCCCCCCAAGCCAGGCGCCATGAGTTGCTGTAGTTAAAGCTTTCGCCCGGCAGCGCGGCACCGGTCGTCCGATTGAACACCTCAAGCTGCTGGAGCGTCCCCCAGCGGGTATAGGACAAATCACCCATCGCCTCCCAGCGCTCGGACAACTGCTGCCAGACTGACCAGGTCAGGGTATCAGGCAGTTTGACATCCGTCCGCACCGGCACGACGCCATTAATTGTTCCTTCCAGCGTATGGCTGACTGCCGAACGATACGACAGGCCCAGCCGCATGGCCGGCGACAGGGTGAACAGCAGGCCGGCATTCCAGCCCAGCGAAGCATCGTCACCCTTGAGACTGACCCCGGTCCGGGTCAGCTCTCCGTCAATGGTCTGATAATTGAGCCCGAAACCCAGAGCGACACGCTCGCTGACCTGGTAGGCCAGCGACGGGTTGTAATTGACCGTGCGAATTTCTGACTTGATCCCCTGCGCCGCACCCAACCAGCCCGTGCTGTACTCGGTCGCCAGACCGAAGGGGGCAGAAATCCCCAGGCCGATCGCCAGGTGATTCGTCAGGCGCTGTGAGACGTAAGCATTGGGCACCGCATGTAGACCGCCGGCATCACCGCCGTTGCCAACCCCCGCCCCCAGACCGGTCGTTCCCTGGTCGTGGAAAGTGTAGCTGGGCTGAACACCAACCACGCCGACCGAGATCTGCGTTCCCGGCAACAGGGTCAACCCGGCTGGATTGTAAAAAATGGTGCTGGCGTTATCCGCCACAGCTGCCGATCCGGCATACGCCGTCCCCAAGCCACTGGCATTCTGCTCGAGCAACTGAAAGGCGGCGGCCGAGGCCGAGCCGGCAAAGGCGAGGGCGAGCAAGGCCGGCAGGCTGCGCAGGAGGTGCTTGTTCATGGCGTGATTTCCTTGAAGACGGGCGTTAAGCGTACAGCGCGCGATTTTATTCCATTTTTGCGGCATCTTCTGGCGGCACGAGGCGTTTCTTGCCGTCAGCGTCGATGGCCACATAGGTTAATTCGGCCTGAGTGACCCGAACCACGATGGGCGCCGCGTAATTGCGCTCGGCAAATACCTCGACCCGAACAGTAATCGAGGTCCGGCCGACGTGAACGATTTCGGCGTAGAGACTGACAATATCGCCGACCGAGACAGGCTGTTTGAACAGGAAGGAATTGACCGACACCGTGGCGACCCGGCCACGGGCGCGACGCATGGCCGGGATGGCACCCGCCACGTCGACCTGCGCCATCACCCAGCCACCGAAGACATCACCATTCTGGTTAAGGTCAGCCGGCATGGGCATGACCCGCAAGGTCGGCTGCTTGTCGCCAGGCAAGGAAGATTCAGCATCCATGGTTGCGCCTTGAAAAGAGAAGAAGCTTGATTCTCCCGGAAAGCACCGCCTTTTCATATACTGGCCGACTCCCTGTTTTTGGTCTGCTGCCATGCGTCACGCTACCGCCTTGCCCAAGCCCCCCGCCGGCCAGCCCCTGCCGGAAAATCATATCGGGCAGACCTTGCGAACCCTGCTGCCCTATTTGTGGGCCTATCGGCTACGCGTTGCCGCCGCCCTGAGCTGTCTGGTCGCCGCCAAAGTCGCCAATGTCGGGGTACCGCTGATCTTCAAGGAAATGATTGACGGCCTGTCTGGCGAGCAACAAGTGCTTGCCCTGCCGGCACTCCTGCTGGCGCTGTACGGCCTGCTGCGTTTTTCCACCGCACTGTTTACCGAATTACGCGAAATCCTGTTTGCCCGCGTCACGCAGCGGGCAATACGCCAGGTAGCGCTGGAAGTGTTTCGCCACCTGCACGCCCTGTCGCTGCGTTTTCATCTCGAACGACAAACCGGTGGCATTTCGCGCGATATCGAGCGCGGCACCCGTTCAATCTCCAGCCTGATTTCCTACACCCTGTATTCGATCCTGCCCACGCTGGTCGAGATCGGCCTGGTCCTTGGCATTCTGTTCGTCCAGTACGACGCTGTCTTCGTATTAATCACCGCCCTGTCGTTGACCGCTTACATCGTATTCACGGTCAAGGTCAGCAACTGGCGAATCGGCATTCGGCGCGCCGTCAATGAAAACGACTCGGCCGCCAATACGCGTGCGGTCGACAGCTTGCTCAATTACGAAACGGTCAAATATTTCAATAACGAAGCCTGGGAAGCACGGCGTTACGACGAACAATTGTGCAAACTGGAAGATGCCAGCACGCGCAGCCAAACGACACTGGCCTTCCTCAACCTCGGCCAACAGGCCATCATCGCCCTCGGCGTCACCGCCATGATGTGGCGAGCGGCCGATGGGGTCGTCGCCGGGCGAATGAGTATTGGTGACCTGGTGCTGGTCAATGCCTTCCTGATCCAGCTCTACGCCCCGCTCAACTTTCTCGGCATCGTCTATCGCGAGATCCGCCAAGCGCTGACCGACATCGAACGGATGTTTATCCTGCTCAAGGAAAACAAGGAAATCGACGATGCAGCGGATGCCCTGACCCTGCCAGCCAGCCAGGCCCTGCCCGTCGACTTCGACGCGGTCGACTTCGCCTACGATGCCAATCGTCGCATCCTGTCAAAACTATCGTTCAGTATTCCGGCCGGGCAAACGGTCGCAGTGGTGGGTCACTCCGGCGCGGGAAAATCCACCCTGTCACGCCTGCTCTATCGGTTTTACGATGTCAGCGGCGGCAGCATCCGGATCGATGGCCACGACCTGCGACGCCTGACCCAGCACAGCTTGCGCTCGGCGATCGGCATCGTGCCGCAGGACACCGTGCTCTTTAACGACAGCATCTACTACAACATTCAGTACGGCCGCCCCACAGCCAGCCGCGACGAGGTCATCGCCGCCGCCCGGGCGGCACATCTGCACGACTTCATCGAGTCTCTTCCCCAGCGCTATGACAGCCAGGTGGGTGAGCGCGGACTCAAACTGTCCGGCGGTGAAAAACAACGGGTCGCCATTGCCCGCGCCTTGCTCAAAAATCCACCGATTTTGATTTTTGACGAGGCAACCTCGGCGCTCGACTCAGGCACCGAACGGGCCATCCAGGCTCAACTTGAGCACGCTGCCCTTGGCCGAACAACCCTGATCATCGCCCATCGCCTATCCACCATCATGAAAGCCGACCGTATCCTGGTCATGCGGCAAGGTGAAATCATTGAGGCCGGTCGGCATGCCGAGTTGCTCGCCGCTGCGGGTGAATACGCCCGGATGTGGGCCTTGCAGCAAGCGGCGGCGCAGCTGCCGCAAGATGCTGCAATCACGCCTTAGCAGCCGAATATGCAGCAATTGTGCGTGGTAGTATTGACACTTTTGATGAAGCGTCATGAACTCGATGCGGCTCGCTAGCCCACCGATGCCCGCTCGCCAGAACAACAACAGACGACCATGCCCAGACAATACGACACGATGAAGGTCCTCGCCGTCGACGACAACAGGACCAACCTGCATATCCTGCAGGTTTTCCTGAAAAAACTCGGCCATCAAGTGATCCTGGCCGAAGACGGCCAGCAGGCGGTCGATAAATTCCAGTCCGAACAACCTGACTTGATTCTGCTCGACATCATGATGCCGGTCATGGACGGCTTTGAGGCAGCCCGAAAGATCAAAGCCAGTAACACCGGGCACTGGACACCCATTATTTTTCTATCGGCGCTCAACCGCGATGAAAACCTGGTCGAGGGGCTGGAAGCCGGCGCGGACGACTATCTCACCAAGCCGATCAACTTCGTCGTGCTCGAAGCCAAACTGCGTTCGATGCAGCGCTCACTGGCCATGCAGTCTGCCGCGGTCAACGCCGCTGAACGGCTGAAAACAATATCGGATAATGTTCGGGATGCCATTATCACCATCGACCGCACGGGCTGCATTGCCACGGTCAACCATGCAACCGAAACCATTTTCGGCCATCCCGGCAAGGATCTAGTCGGCGCCTTGATCAGTCAATTGCTCCCCGCCACCAGTGGCCATGAGTCGTGCCTGACCGAACACTATCGCGGACAAGCCGATCAAGCGGACCGTCCCGAGCACGAAGATCTGGCGAAACGTGCCGACGACCATCATTTTCCGGTCACCGTCGGCATCAGCGAAGTGCAGCTGGATGAACAAAACTTCCATATCCTCGTGGTCCGCGACATTTCCGAACGAAAACAGGCAGAAATTAGCCTGCGCGACAATGCCACACTGCTGCAGAACTATTTCGATCGCACCCAGGGTGAACAGCAACTAGCCCTTAGCCTGATGGAAAAGCAACTCCATCGCCGCGGCCTGCAAGATCCGCGAATCAAGTACAAGGTCACAGCCACCGAGAATTTCAGTGGCGACATTGTGGCCGCCAGTCGCTCGGCAGAAGGCCGTTTCTACGCGCTACTCGCCGATGCCACCGGGCACGGTCTGACCGCGGCAATCTGTGTCCTGCCTGTGCTGGCACTTTTTTACCGGATGACACGACTGAACCGCTCGATCGACGAGATGGCGCGGGAGATGAACAGTCAACTGAAAGAGTCCATGCCCATCGGCCGCTTTGTCGCAGCCACCCTGGTCTGCCTGGACGAAGAAAGCCTGCACGGCGAGATATGGATCGGCGGCACACCGGAAGCTGTACTGGTCGATCGCTGGGGGCGGATGAGCGAGCAATTTCCGTCGGACAACCTGCCGCTGGGTATCGTCGAAAGCACGCAACTCACCGGAAAGCCACGTTCATTTACTTGGACACCCGAAAGCCAACTGGTTCTTTATTCGGATGGCTTACTGGAAGCAAGCAACGCCCAAAACCAGCAGTTCGGCGAAGCTGGCTTGCGCTCGGCCATTGCCAACAGTTCACCTGACCAACGTTTTTCACGGATTGAGCAGGCGCTGCACGAGCACCTCGGCAGCACCCCTGCAGCCGACGATGTGTCCTTGCTGATCATCGATTGCCCCTGAGCTCGGGTCGCTAACGCTCGCCCGTGTTCAGAACATCAATCGAAAAAAAGGCTGCCTGAGCGGCAGCCTTTTAAAGTCAGAGCAATCGTCAATTACTCGGCAGCGTCGTCAGCCACTTCCACGGCCTCTGTCTGTTCCGGACGATCCAGCAGTTCGACAAAAGCCATCGGTGCATTGTCGCCATTACGGAAACCACACTTCAGGATCCGCAGGTAGCCACCCGGACGGGTTGCATAGCGCGGGCCGATTTCGGCAAACAACTTGACGACGA
>JAQTXC010000082.1 GCA_028689015.1 Dechloromonas sp.
CAAGCGGTCATTTACTCGCGCTTAAGCGCAAGCAGCAAAGCCGCGATCAACCGATTGCTGGGCGAAGACGATACCGATCCCGACGAAGCTGACAACGAAAACGCCAGGAGCATCTCCTTCAGCAGCCTCAAGACCGATCCAGGCAAAGCCAGTCTGGATAGCCTGCTGGTCGCCATTGCCAAACTCAAGTGTATCGACGAGATTGGTTTGGCGCCGGAGGTGTTTACTGATGTTCCCGCCAAATTCATTGACCAGTTCCGGCAACGCTGCTCGACTGAATCCATCCGAGAACTACGGCGTCACCCCGTTGCAATCCGCTACAGCATGGTGGCCATGTTTTGCTGGCGACGCCAGCAACAGCTCACGGATTCGCTGATCGACTTGCTCTTGCAAGTGATTCACAACCTGGGCACCCGTGCCGAGAAGAAGATCGACAAGAAACAGTTCGTTGCCTTCAAGAAAATTCGCGGCAAGGCCCGTCTCCTGTTCAAGCTGGCCGAGGCCACCGTCGATCAGCCGGAGGGAATCATCAAAGAGGTCGTCTATCCGGTGGTGTCCAAGAAAACCTTGGAAGAACTGGTCGCCGAATTCAAGACTATGGGCTTTGACTTCGAACGGGAAGTACAGGAGTCCATGCGGTCTTCTTATGGCCATCACTACCGGAGCATGCTGATGCCGGTGCTGGATGCGCTGATCTTTCAGTCCAACAATACCGTCCATCGCCCGGTCATTGAAGCCCTGGCTGTCCTCAAGGCCAACCGGGATAGCCGACAGCAGTATTACAACGCCGCCGACGTGCCGCTCGAAGGCATTGTGTCGACGAAATTGCGCGATGTCGTGGTGGAACAGGACAAAAACGGCAAAGACCGGGTCAATCGCATCAACTATGAAATCTGTGTCCTGCGCGCCTTGCGGAAACGCCTGCGCACCAAGGAAATCTGGGTCGATGGTGCGGATCGCTATCGCAATCCAGAACAGGATCTACCGGCCGATTTTGCCGACAAGCGCGACAACTATTATGCGATGCTGGACGTACCCAAGGACGTGGCGGTCTTCATTGAGCAGATCCAGTCCACCCTGCGGCAAGGCCTGAAAACACTGAACGACGGCCTTCCGGACAACCCGAAGGTGCGCCTGCGGCAACAAGGCAAGAACTTGATCCACCTCTCGCCGCTGGAGGCGCAGACTGAGCCTCCCAATACCGCCGCGCTCAAGCGCGAGATCGGCCAACGCTGGTCAGACGTCGAGCTGATCGACATCGTCAAGGAAGTCGACTTGCGGGTCAACTTCACCGCCGCGTTCCGTACCACCGCCAGCCGCGAAGCGCTCGACCCAGCCCTATTGCAGCGCCGCCTGCTGCTCTGCCTGTTTGGCATCGGCACCAATGTGGGCTTAAAACGGGTGGCCAGCCAACAACCGAGCGTCAGCTTCGAGGAATTACGCTACGTCAAACGCCGCTTCGTGCAGAAAGAGGCGTTACGTGCCGCAATCGGCGAAGTCGTCAATGGGATCTTTCAGATCCGTAACCCAGCGATCTGGGGCAGCGCAACCACCGCCTGCGCGGCTGATTCCAAAAAGTTCGGGGCTTACGATCAGAACCTGATGACCGAATGGCACGCGCGCTATGGTGGGCGCGGTGTCATGATCTACTGGCACGTCGACACCAATTCGACCTGCATTTACTCACAATTGCGCCGTTGCTCGTCGTCGGAAGTAGCCGCCATGATGGAAGGCGTGCTGCGCCATTGCACGGACATGGAGATTGAGCGCCAGTACGTCGATAGCCACGGGCAAAGCGAAGTCGCCTTTGCCTTCAGCTACATCCTGGGCTTCGACCTGCTGCCTCGACTCAAAGCGATCGCCCGACAAAAGCTCAGTCTGGCGGCAAGTACGGATGCCGCACAATACCCCAACCTTGAACCGATCCTGACGCGGTCCATCAATTGGGAGCTGATTCGGCAGCAGTACGACGAAATCATCAAGTACACCACCGCGCTGAAGCTGGGCACGGCCGAGCCGGAAGCCATCCTGCGCCGCTTTACCCGTGGCGGGGCGGCGCATCCGACCTACAAGGCACTGACGGAATTGGGCAAGGCGATCAAGACCATTTTCTTGTGTCGTTACTTGCACGAAGAGTCGCTGCGGCGCGAAATCCACGAGGGGCTCAATGTGGTCGAAAACTGGAACAGCGCCAACAACTTTATCTTCTACGGCGAGCGCGGCGAGTTCGCCACCAATCGTGTGGCCGATCAGGAGCTGGCGGTTTTGTCGCTCCATTTGCTGCAAGTCTGTCTGGTGTACGTCAATACGCTGTTCATTCAGGAAGTGCTGACGGAACCGGCATGGCGTGATCGCATGACGGTTGATGATTGGCGCGGACTCACGCCGCTGATCTATCACCACGTGAATCCGTACGGCCGCATTGAGCTGGACATGGGGCGACGCCTTTTGCTTGCCGCCTGATGGCGCCTCAGTTTTGCTTGGCAATGACCCGGCGATGAAGGTGATCAATGCGCTGAGCCATGGGCTCAAAAATGCGATTCAGTATCCCGCAGGCTTCCTCGGGAATATTGGCCGCCAGAAAATCACCAGACAAGCCGGCCAGTTGCACCGTCCATTCCTGATGCTGACCTTCCAGTATTTCCATTTCCACCCACATGTCTTGCGGCCCGCGCGCATCGAGAACCGTTTGAAGCCCGCGCTCAAGCGCTGCACCCTTCGTGAGCAGTTGGGCGACCGGTGCTTTGAGCGACACGGGCAGCTCTGGCAAGTGACCGTAGGCGGTTGTTGCCTTCTTGCTTTCGGCTTCTGCCGCTTCCTCCATCAGCATGCCGTAGCGGTACAGGCCAGGGTACTCGCGGCAGAGAAACGCGAGCGTTTCATCGGAGGTTGTGCTCCATAGCCGTTGCAGGTCCAGGACATGCCCGACCATATGCTCCAGCAAGGCCGCGCCACCCATGCCCTGCGCTTCCAGCTGACGCACCCGCAGATCGATCGCGGCAGCGAGGCGGTGCTCGTCGTTGACCGTCCGTCCGCCGGGCACCTTGACTTTACCGGCGGCAATACCCGACGCCAGCGTCTCCAGGATTTTGGCGAAGCGGTAGAAGCCCGTAAATTCCGCACACAAGGCATCCATCTCCGGACCCGGCGCCGTCACCATCAATCGGTGGAAATCGGGCATGTCCTCAGCCATGGCGGGAAGAATCTCGACTTCCACCAGACCCCGTGCTTCAAGCTGCTTGATCTTGGCGTCGATACGGCTGGCTACGCGCCGATGTGCTTCTGTTTCGGGCACGGAGAGACGCGCTCTGCGTCTCGCTTCTCCCATGTCACTCGCCAGCAATAGCTTCGGCCAGAGCCTTGCCTGCCTTGAATTTAACGATCTTCTTGGCGGCAATTTTCAGGGCAGCGCCCGTGGCTGGGTTTCGACCTTCACGAGCCGCGCGTTCGGTGACCTCGAACGCACCGAAACCAATCAGTTGCACGGACTCGTTTTTGACCAGAGTTTCCTTGACGGTTTCAATGAAACCATCGAGCAGCGCAGCGGTGGCCGCTTTGGTTTGGCCTGTCTTGGTGGCCACGGCATCAATCAGTTCGGTTTTGTTCATGTCAATTCCTCTGGGTCTGGGTTGTTTCAACGCCGGCGTCGAAAGTGAATCGCCTATTGTGCATCAAGGGATCGCCCACAGCCAGCCTGGACTAGCGGGCTAGCTTTTCTTCATTCAGGCGCTCGCGTAGATCGCACTGCGTCGGCCGGAAACACACCCTGAACCGATCAACATGAATGGCTGCTGTGCATTCGTCACCGGCCGTTCGGGCTTAGAGTGCCAATGGGAACTACCGGCCATCAACGGACATAGGGGCTGGGAAATTTGAACTGGTGCGAACGGCAGGTAACTGATCTTAAACCGGCCGCCCAATTGTTCGCGGACTCAGGCAAGTCGTCGGCCAGTGCTGACGCTCAGTTA
>JAQTXC010000055.1 GCA_028689015.1 Dechloromonas sp.
TCGAAATGCTGCCCAACCTCGCGTTCCATGATGCTCAGCGTCTCGTCCAATGACAAAGCCGGTTTGTAGGGACGAACGGAGGTCAGTGCATCGAACACGTCGACCAGGGCAAAGATTCTTGCGGCAAGCGGGATCACCTCTCCCGAAAGTCCGTCTGGATAGCCTTTCCCGTCAAAGCGTTCGTGATGATGCCGGATGGTCTTCTCGGCACCGGCCAACCAGGGATTGCCGGCGACGATCTCGATGCCCAGTACGGCGTGAGTCTGCATGACCTGAAATTCTTCGCTCGTCAGCCGTCCAGGTTTCAACAGAATCTGATCCGGAATGCCAATTTTTCCAACGTCGTGGAGAAAGGCGCCCAGCACCAGTTCGGCAATGGTTTCCTTGTCTACGCCCACCGCTTCGGCAAGTGTGACCGCATAGCAGGTAACCCGGTAGTTATGGGCGTCGGTGTCCGCGTCACGCTTGGCGATGGCGTTTCCAAGGGAGCGCAGCAGTGAAAGATTGGACTCCAGGAGTCGAGACGACAATGCCACCGTTCGGCTCAGCAATCCTGACATCAATGGGTAAAGCAACAAGGCCGCAATGAATACCGATATAGAGGCCGTCAAGGCAGCCCAGCGAATCTGCTGTTTTCTCTCTTGCAGCGCCGACCGGGACACCAGGCTGATTCCCTCGACATAGCCTGCAAGACGACCGTCATTGGCGGTTATCGGCAGAATGACCTGGACCAGTTCCTCTCCTGCCACGGGGATTCGCTTGCTATGGCTATTGGGCGGGATTGGCCATGGATGGCGCTGCTGTCGGGCAACCTCTTTCAATGCTTCGGGTAGTGGTCGCCAGACATCAAACAGCATCTCGGCATTGGGTGCAAAAACTCGAATCCCGACAAACTCGTCGGTCAGCAACTGCGAAATCGCGGAGTGACCATCACCTTTCTCTCCGCTGACAGCCAATTGCATTGCAGGCGACTCGAAATGCCTGACCCCCGCAATGGCTTGCTCAAGGGTACGCTGCTCGACGCGATACGATTCGACCCAATAGGCAAGACCTCCCGCGAGGCTTCCAACCAGGAGCGCGCCGATGCCAAGGCGTCGCGCCAACATGCGGCGCAATTGCCGGGGAGTTTCAGGAAGCTCGAAGGTTTTCATTTTAAATTCTGCAGTAATTCCATGAAGTGCTTGAAGTGACCGCTAACTCGATCCAGAGAAAACTGGTACATCAGCGAATTTTCAGAGAACTTCTGTCGCTCTGCGTCCATTTCTACAGTATTACCATCGGCTGCGGTTTGATACGGCACATGGTACTTCAGCGGGAACGGTGGTGCCTGCATGCCCCCTGATAAATGGCCGGTAGCGGTGGTTGCCAATGGCAACGATCCCGATGCACCTTTGACGATTTGGGCGGCGTCTTCGATGTCGATATCGACGGCCTTGTAGCCTGGCGTATCGGCATTGGCGATATTCGACGCCAGGATTTGCTGTCGATAAACTCGAACGCCCAGCATTTTCTGCTGAAAATCATGACCGGCATGACCACCTTGTCCGATTGAGAAATGGTTGGGATGGGCAGATGACGTGCTGGATGCCGTCCCGGCAACTTGCCCGCCGTGAGCGCCGTGGTTGCCTTCGGGATTGTTGGCCTTTTGAGCAATCGCCTGATTCAATGCTTGGGAAAACCCCCCGTTGTCGGCGTTGGCCGACGCCCCTCCATGCCCCTCATGACCGCCCTGAACCGAAGATAAAGGTGTGTTGGCAGCCGGTGGAATGGATGGAATTCCTGCCATGACGGCGACTACTCGTTCATGATCAGGATGGCCTTCACCGGATCAATCTGGCCGATGTCATGCCATCTTCGATCGCTGTCCATTATGGCAGGCTCTGCCTGGCATCCATGATTGCATTCGACGATCCAGTGTTTCTGAAGCACCGTCCGACAATAGTTGTAACTCAGCATCTTCGGGTCACACCCGACCGCCAGCGCCAGTGTGCGACACACACACCGATTGCCGTGCTCTGCCGGTTTGCGGATATCCATGGCTTAAATGATGAGGCCCCGATTCCGGGGCCTTTACTGGACGCTTACTTTCCATCTCGCGGATGGAAATGCTTGCTCTTGTCCTTGGCTGCGTTGGGCTTTTCGGCCTTGGCATCCGGCATGCTTTGCGGCATGCCAGTTTTTTCCTGGACATGGGAATGGGGCTTGCTCGCGGTCTTGTCCATTTGGGCCTCAGCGGCCTTCGGGGCGGCGGCTTTTTCGTCGGCGAAGACGACGCCGGTCATCGTGGTGCCAGCAAACAGAACGGCGGCAATGAGGGAGGAAACTTTCATGATCGTGGCTCCTGAGTTTTGGGGATTTCAACGGTCCGAATCGAGTGGACCGTTACATTTTGTGCTTCCGTCACTGTCAGCAAGGTGACTTGCCGATTACATTGCTGTCAGGAAGCGCGGCCGAATACGGATTCACCAAATGCCCGACTGCCTCCGCAAGCGCATCACGCAATTGCCGTTCGCAACACCCCATCAGAATTCCGTCCTCCAGCGCATCCTGAGCCATCTGACGAAGCTCATCCAGGTTCTCGTTCAGCACCTTGATTTTTTCCGTACAGGCAATGACCTGGCCGGATGAGTCTTGCCAACGCGTCGATCTTGACGGTCTCATCGAGTTCAATTTGCCGAATGTTGGGCCAGCGTCTGCAATACTTGATGTTGGTAATCCAAACTGTCGAGGGTGTATGCCTTCCAATACTCGATGGATGAAAAGCCGACGGCAGCCCACCATGCCCCTGCTTGCCCAGGCTCACCCAGAGAAAACGACGGTGTTCGCTCGAGGAGTTCCTTGAGCGGGGAAATCTGCGTGGAAACCATCTTTTCCAAACAGTCGAGATTCACGCCAACCAACCGGGCAACCAAATCCAAATGGAAGTCGGAAGGTGCATTGAAGATGGCGAACGAATTGTGTGCGGACATGATTTTCCCCCTGCTGCACGATCAAGGCCCATTGCCTCGTAGGGAGAGTTTGCCTGTGGGTAGCTGTCACGCCCATAACGGGCGCATTACAACCCGGTCACTGTTTCGTCAGCTTGTTGCCGTACGTCGCTGAGACGTTGTTTTTTGGGGAGGTGAAAGAAAAAGGAATAAATCGTACGTCAACTCAATACATCAACCTTGGTTGCCTTGATAGCCCTTTGCCAACCTGCGGTTTGCAGCATGCCCATGCGCTCCTAGAACGTGAGATGCCGTCTTGCCGCTAGGCGCAATCGCCTGAGACAAGCTGTCAAGAATGCCGCAGTGGGCAGCATCACGCGCTTCGCCACACCGCTCACGCAGGTCGTTTAGTTGCCTCTCCAATTCCTGGAGTTCCTGCATCCGTTGGGCGACGTGCCCAATGTGTCGGTCGAGCAGGCGATTCACATCCGCGCAGTTTTCTTGGGGTGACTCCTTGAAGTGCAGCAAGACCCGGATCTCATCCAGCGTCATGTCCAAACTGCGACAACGCCGAATAAAAGACAGTCGCTGGACATGGGTTTCCCCGTAGATGCGGTAGTTGCCTTCGCTGCGGCTAGGTATTGGCAGCAGCCCATCACGCTCGTAATAGCGGATCGTTTCCACATTCGTCCCGGCAAGGCGGGCCAGTTCGCCGATTTTCATCTTCGCCTCCTGACGTTCAAACGGACCGAGCCGGTTGGAGCATGATGATCGCCATACCGGCCAGCGCGACTGCACTGCCGACAAGATCCCATCGAGTTGGCACAACGCCATCGATCCGCCATAGCCAGATCAGGGCAATCGCCACGTAGACACCTCCGTAGGCGGCGTAGACTCGCCCGGCAGCACCGGGGTGCAGGGTCAGTAGCCAGGCAAACAGCCCCAAGGAGACGGCGGCGGGGATCAAGAGCCAAACTGGACGCTGCTGGGTCAGCACCAGCCACGGCAGGTAGCAGCCGATAATCTCAGCCAGCGCGGTGATGGCGAACAATCCCAGAACTTTGACGAACTCAAGCATGGCTTCGGCTCCGACTATTTTTCTTTATTGTAATCGCTTGACTCTGTAGTCACTCAAGGGTTTCTAATGCTGGAAACAAGGAGAACGCCGTGAGTCCTGATCCCAACCTGAAGCCTCTTCAGAAAGCCGCCCATTGCGGATGTGCAGGCGGCTGTTCCGCAGCAGCGACCGCAGCCGCAGAAATCCCGCCAGCCTCCAATCTCGCTCAAAGCGATGGCGTGCCCGTTTTCCTGATTCCAACCATGGACTGCCCGAACGAGGAGAATGACATCCGTCGGGCGGTGGCCGGTATCGAGGGCATCCGTTCACTGCGTTTCCAACTGTCGGCACGCACCGTTTCGATAGATGCCACAACCGAAACGCTCGATGTAGCCTTGGCCGCCATCCGCAACGCGGGGTTTGACCCCAAGTCGGTGTCGGCAGGGCAGGCAGCGAATAAAAACGCCGGCCTCAGTGAGCTATGGCGAAGTGTTTTGGCGCTGGGGCTGGCCGTCGGTGCGGAAGCGCTGGATTTCTTCGCGCCCGACACATTGCCTTTCAAGGGCTTCGGCATGGCATTAGCCGTCGTCGCCATCTGGCTGTCCGGCATTTCTACCTATAGCAAAGGCGTGGCGGCATTGCGGCGCGGGCAGTTGAACATGAACGCGCTGATGGGTGTGGCGGTGACCGGTGCCTTCCTGATCGGCCAGTGGCCCGAGGCGGCGATGGTCATGGCCTTGTATGCCATTGCCGAACTGATCGAGGCCCGCTCCGTGGATCGGGCGCGTAACGCCATCAAGGGCTTGCTCGACCTGACGCCGGAGACGGCGGAAGTCAGGCAGGCGGATGGAACGTGGCGGGAAGTGTCGGCCGCAGCGGTAACGCTGGAGTCCTGCGTGCGGGTCAAACCGGGTGCTAGGATACCGCTCGATGGTCAGGTGACGGCCGGAACGAGTGCGGTCAATCAGGCGCCGGTCACCGGCGAAAGTATCCCGATTGACAAGGCGGCCGGCGACCCGGTATTCGCCGGCACGATCAACGAAACCGGCATCCTGGAGTTCCGTGTGACGGCCGCTGCCGACAACACCACGTTGGCCCGCATCATCCACGCGGTCGAACAGGCGCAGGGAACACAAGCGCCAACCCAACGCTTCGTGGATCGGTTTGCCGCAATCTACACCCCGGCCGTGTTCGCCATCGCGGTTGCCGTGGCCATTCTGACTCCTTGGCTCCTCGGCTGGACCTGGACGCAGGCGCTCTACAAGGCCCTGGTGCTGCTGGTCATCGCTTGCCCCTGCGCGCTGGTGCTCGCCACGCCGGTGACGGTGGTCAGCGGGCTGGCGGCAGCGGCTCGACGCGGCATCCTGATCAAAGGCGGAGTCTATCTCGAAGAGGCCCGCAAGCTGCGCGTCATTGCCCTCGACAAGACCGGCACCATTACCGAAGGCAAACCCCGTCTGGTCGCCACAGAACTGCTTCCCTCGACGATCCCCGATCCCCAGGTGCTCGCTTGGGCGGCCAGCCTGGCCGGGCACTCGGACCATCCGGTCTCAAAAGCGATTGCGACCGGTCTCAAGCTTCCAGAAAACGGCTTGACCGATTTTGTCGCACTCGCGGGACGAGGTGTTGAAGCACGGGCCGACGGCCAACTGCTGATCCTCGGCAACCATCGACTGATTGAGGAACGTGCTCTGTGTAGTGCCGAAATCGAGGCTCGCCTTCAAGTGCACGAGACGCAAGGCAGGACGGTCACCATGCTGGCATCGGCACAGCAGGTGCTGGCGATTTTTGCGGTGGCGGACACCATCAAGGAAAGTTCGCGGGAGGCGGTGGCCGAACTGCACCGTCTCGGTGTCGTCTCGGTCATGCTGACCGGCGACAATGTGGCGACGGCCGCGAGCATCGCCAAGGAGGCCGGCATCGACGACGCCCGGGGAAATCTTCTACCAGAGGACAAACTTGCGGCCATCGAAGATTTGCAACGTCGCTATGGCCCGACTGCGATGACCGGCGACGGTATCAACGACGCGCCGGCCCTGGCCCGCGCCGACATTGGTGTGGCCATGGGCGCGGCGGGCACGGACACGGCGATGGAAGCGGCCGACGTGGTCATTATGAACGACGACCTGCGGCGCATTCCCGAGACCATTCGCCTGTCCCGGCGCACCCATGCGGTCCTCTGGCAAAACATCGGGCTGGCCTTGGGCATCAAGGCGATCTTTCTCGGACTCGCCGTTTTCGGCAACGCGACCATGTGGATGGCGGTCTTCGCCGACATGGGCGCGAGTCTGTTGGTGGTGGGCAATGGCGTGCGCATTTTGCGGTGGGCTTGCGCAAACAATATTCGCTGATACACTCCCGCCCATGCGACGATTGCTCTCTATACTTCTTCTCGTTTTTCTGCCGTTCCAGTTCACCTGGGCGGCGGTGGCTGGCTATTGCCAGCACGAGACCGGGGCCGCCGCGCAGCACTTTGGCCATCACGACCATCAGCATCAGGCCGCTGCCGCTCAGGAAGACACGCCGGATGCCAAAACCTTGGGCGGTGGCATCGACGGCGATTGCGTCGCCTGCCATGCGAGTTGTGCTGCGGCGATTTTCAGCATGGCGTCCTTGCCTGCTTCAAGCAGCTTGACCTTTGCGATTCCTTGGTTATCGGGGAATCTGACTGCCCCGCCACTGGCTTATCCCGAACGCCCCAACTGGTCCGTCCTCGCCTAATCGGCGGGGTGGATAGCACTTTTCTGCGCTTCTCCCTTGCGGCTGTGGTGGACTGATCCGCCCTGACGCATTGCGACGCTTCCCGGTCGCACCTCGCCGATTCCCCGTGTGTCTTTTTCATCACTGGAGAATCGGATGTCCAAAAGTAATTCTGTTCCACGAACGACATTTTTACCGGCCCGCCTGCTCGTTACCGGGCTGTGCTCGCTCGCTGCGCTAGCGACCGGCGACCTATGGGCGCAATCGACGCCAGCCCCCGCTGGTGCCACGATTACCTTGCCGCAAGCCTTTGCTGCTGCCTGGGCAAGACAACCTGAGGCACAATCCATCGATCTGCGGCGCGATGCGGCCGAGGCGCGTCGGCAAGTTGCCGACAGTTGGACGGCTCAACCACCGTCGCTGGATTTGGCCGGCAAGACCGACCAACTGAGCAAGAATCAAGGCAGCCGCGAATACGCGGCCGGCGTTGCCTTGCCCCTGTGGCTGCCGGGCGAACGCTCCCGTCAGGGCGCCTTGGCCGATGCTGAATCCAAAGCCCTGGATAGCCGGGTAACGGCCGCCCAACTGCGCACTGCCGCCGCCGTGCGTGATGCTTGGTGGAACTGGCAGCGGGCACGTGGCGAACAGTCACTGGCCCGCGAGCGTTTGATCAGCGCGCAGAAACTGGCAGAAGATGTCCGCCGCCGAGCCAAGGCTGGCGACCTTGCCCGCTCGGACCAGCATCAGGCCGATGGTGCGGCGGCCAGCGCCGAGGTTGCGCTGGCGGAAAGTGGCAGCCTGCTGGCTGCCAGCACTCAACATCTGCGCGCCTTGATTGGCAAGCTGCCCGATGAGAAAGCAGCCGACGGACCGGAAACACCGCCGGCAGTGCCTGCCGACTTTACCGCCCTGGATACGACCCATCCAGCGGTCGTCGAACTGTTCGACCGAGCCGAAGTTGCTCGCCGCAGTGCCGATCTGGCCAGCGTGCAGACCAGGAATAATCCCGAACTGTTGCTGGCCACTACCCGCGAGCGGGGCGCTTTCGGTGACGACTATCAGCAGACGGTCACATTCGGCGTGCGCATCCCGTTCGGATCGGAGAGCCGCAATCGGGCCAAGCTTGGCCTGGCCCGCGCCGAAGCCCTCGAAACCGAGGGGCAACTTCGCCTCGAACGTGAACGCCTGGCCGCCGATCTGGAAGCAGCAAGAGTGCGCGTCGAGTCCAGCCGCATACAACTGGCGGCGGCCGAGAAACGCGCCCAACTGGCGCGTGAGTCGCGGGGCTTCTTCGACAAGTCCTTCCGCTTGGGGGAGAGCGACCTGCCGACCCGCCTGCGCATCGAACTTGAATCCGTCGAAGCCGAACGGCAAAACGCTCGCACCCGAATTGACCTAGCCGCTGGGATCTCCGCCCTGCGTCAGGCCCTGGGCCTGCTCCCCGAACAAAAATGAGGAACCCGAACATGAGAACAACAAACACACTGGCGACTTTGGGATGGGCCGCCTGGATCGCTCTGGCGGCCCCACTGGCCTGGGCTGGTGACGGGCACGACCATGGCGAGACACCTGCCGCAACTGCTGGTTCCGCCGCGCCGCGTTTTACAGCAACGTCCGAAACCTTTGAACTGGTCGGCGTCGTCAATGGCAAGCAAGTAACGCTTTATCTCGACCGCTATGCCGACGGTAGTCCGGTCAAGGATGCCAAGCTCGAACTGGAACTGGGCGGCGTCAAAATCCCCGTCAAACCACATGCCGAGGGCGAGTTCGAGGCAACGCTGGTGCAGGAACTTAAACCGGGGGTCGTGTCGGTCGCGGCGACCGTCATTGCCGGCGAGGAAACCGACTTGCTGGCTGGCGAACTCGACATGCACGAAGAGGCGCATGCCGAAGAGGCTACCCACACCCATGGCTGGAAGGAATACGCCCTGTGGGGTGGTGCCGCCGGTGGGGGGCTGCTGCTCCTTGCCACTTTGTTGCGCCGCCTGCGCGCTTCCCGTAAACCGCTTTTCGGAGGTGCCGCATGAAGCCCCGTCTATATTTGACCACCCTTTGTCTCTCCCTGTCGCTTTCTGCAATTCCGGCAGTGGCCGGCGACGGCCATGACCACGGAGACGCCCCGCCCGCTGCCAGCGGCAACGGCCCCAAGCGTCAGCCGGATGGCAGCGTCTTCCTGCCCAAACCGGCGCAACGTCAGATCGGTGTTCGCACCCTGCTGGTTGAGCTAGGCGAACTGCCCCGCACCCATGAACTGGCCGGCAAGGTGGTCATGGACCCGAACGCCGGCGGCAAAGTGCAGGCCATCGTCGCCGGTCGTGTCACACCGGGACCACGCGGTCTGCCGCTGCCCGGCCAGCAGGTCAAGAAAGGCGAGGTGCTCGCTTACGTCACGCCGGAGGTCGGCGGCAACAGCCGCTCGCTGGCCGAGAGCCGCCTGCGCCGCCTACGCGAACTGTCCGATACCGTGCCGCGCAAGCTCATCGAGGAAGCCGAGGCCGCCGTGGCCAACGAGCAACTGGTGGCGCCGGTCAGCGGCGTCATCGCCTCGGCCAACGTCGTCTCCGGTCAGGTGCTCGAAGCCCGCGAAACCCTGTTCGAGATCGTCAATCCGGAACGCATGCTGATCGAGGCGCTGGCTTTCGACATGGCCGTCGCCAGCGATGTGGCTGGTGCCTTTGTTGCCGTTGGTGAGCAGAAGCTGCCGCTACGCCTAGTCGGCGTCGCCCGCAGCCTGCGTGAGCAGGCACTGCCGCTGACCTTCCGGGGTGAAGGCGGCGCTTTGGCGGCGTTGGCAGTCGGCCAGCCGGTTCGGGTCTTCGTGCAGACGCGCAGCACCGTGCCAGGCATCCGCGTACCGATGGCGGCGCTGATGAAGAACCCGGCCAATCAGTCCATCGTCTGGGTCAAGATCGCGCCGGAACGCTTTGAGCCGCGCACGGTGACCGCCGAGCCGCTGGACGGCACCCACGTGGCGGTGACCAGCGGTCTGAAAGCCGGGGATCGGGTTGCCGTCCGCGCGGCCACTCTGATTAACCAGATACGCTGAGCGGAGCCAATCATGTTCAAGTGGCTTCTCGACAACAGCCTTGCCAACCGCCTGCTGGTCATCATCGCCAGCTTGGTGCTGATGGCTTATGGGGCATTCACGCTCTCGCGTACACCGGTGGATGTGTTTCCGGACCTCAACAAACCGACGGTCACCATCATGACCGAGTCCGGCGGTATGGCCGCCGAGGAAGTGGAACAACTGATCACCTTCCCGCTGGAAACGACCATGAACGGCCTGCCCGGGGTGGAAAGCGTGCGCTCGGTCTCCAGCGCCGGCCTCTCTTTCATTTATGTGACCTTCAACTGGAAAACAGAGATTTTCCGGGCTAGGCAGATGGTGTCTGAACGTCTTTCCTCGATGGAGGAAGGGCTGCCAGCGGGCGTCACGCCGCGCATGGGGCCGATCAGTTCGATCATGGGCGAAATCATGCAGATCGCCATTCCCATCGACACGGCGAAGATTTCGCCGATGCAGGTACGCGAATACGCCGACTGGGTGCTGCGTCCGCGTCTGATGGCCATCGCCGGCGTGGCGCAGGTCATTCCCATCGGCGGCGAGGTGCGGCAGTTCCAGGTGCAGCCGAACACGACCCGGATGGCGGAACTGGGCATCTCGCACGAGCAGTTGACCGGGGCGCTCAAGGGCTACTCGGCCAACACTTCCGGCGGCTTCCTCGAACTCAACGGGCGCGAATACCTGATTCGCCATCTCGGCCGCACGTCGCGTCTGGACGACCTGAAGAACCTGGCGCTGACGGCCCGCCACGGTCAACCCGTTTTATTGCGGCAAATCGCCGAGGTGACCTTCGCACCGGCCATCAAGCGCGGCGATGCCGGTTTCGAGGGCAAACCGGCGGTCATTCTCGGCATCCAGAAGCAGCCGACGGCGGACACTATCCATCTGACCCGGAGCATCGAGGCCGCAGTCGAGGATCTGAAAAAGTCGCTGCCGGCCGGCATGGAGGCGCCCAAGGTGACGTTCCGCCAGGCGAGTTTTATCGAGTCGTCAATCAGCACGCTGCAAGGCAAGCTGATCGGAGCATCGGTCTTCGTCGCCGTCATCCTGTTCTTCTTCCTGGGCACCCTGCGCCCGACGGTGATCGCGCTGACCGCGATCCCGGTGTCGATTTTCATGACGGCGCTGGTCTTCGACTATTACGGTCTGTCGATCAACACCATGACGCTGGGTGGTCTGGCCATCGCCATCGGTGGTCTGGTCGATGACGCCGTGGTCGGCGTCGAGAACGTGCTGCGACGGCTGAAGGAGGACCGGGCCAAGCATCACGATCACCGGATGCACCCGATTGAGCTGGTGGCCCGTGCGACGATGGAAGTGCGCTCGGCCATCCTCTACGCAACGATCATCATCGTGCTGGTCTTCCTGCCGCTCTTCGCACTGCCCGGCATGGAAGGGCGCTTGTTCGTGCCGCTCGGCATCGCTTTCATCGTTTCGACGCTGGCTTCGCTGGTGGTGTCGGTGACGGTGACGCCGGTGCTCTCCTTCTACCTGTTGCCAAGCATGAAGTCGCTCGATCATGGCGACACGAAACTGCTGGCCTGGCTGAAGGCCGGCTACGGCCGCAGTTTGCAGACGGTGCTCAACCATCCCAAAGCGGCGTTGGCGGCCGGTGCCGTCGCTATTTTGGTGGCAGCAGTCGCGGTGCCCTTCTTCCCCAAGACTTTCCTGCCGCCCTTCAATGAGGGGACGCTGCTGATTGGCATGCGCCTCAACCCCGGCGTCACGCTGGCCGAGTCGTCGGCTCTGGCGCAACAGGCCGAGGTGCTGGTCAAGGCGGTGCCTGAAGTGGTGCACGTCGGGCGACGCAGCGGCCGGGCGGAACTGGATGAGCATGCTGAAGGTGTTCATGTCAGCGAACTGGATGTCGGTCTGAAACCGGCGTCCGAAATGACGCGCACAATGGATGAGATTTCGGCGGACATTCGCGCCCGCCTGATCAACCTGCCGGCGGCGATTGCCATCGGTCAGCCGATTTCGCACCGTATCGACCACATGCTGTCCGGCGTGCGTTCGCAGATCGCCATCAAGATTTTTGGCGACGACCTCGACACGCTACGCGGTCAGGCCGATGCGCTGCGCGGCAGACTGGCCGGTATTCCCGGTGTCGCCGATCTGGAAATCGAGAAGCAGGTGCTGGCGCCGCAGATCAAGGTCAGCGTCAATTATGCGACGGCCGCGCAATACGGCGTGCCGACGCCGCAGATTCTGGCGACGCTGCAAAGTCTGGTCGAAGGCGAAAAGGTAACCCAGGTCGTCGAGGGCGGCCGGCGCTTCGCGCTGGTCGTGCGCTTGCCCGAATCGTCCCGCTCGTTGCAAGGGCTGGGGCAGATATTGCTGGAGACGCCGGGCGGCCCGATTCCCTTGTCAAAAATCGCCACCATCGAGGATGGCGACGGGCCGAATCAGGTCAGCCGCGATGACGGCAAGCGGCGCATCGTGCTTTCAGCCAACGCGCAAGGGCGGGCGCTGTCCGAGATCGTCGAGGACATCCGCAAAGTCGTCGGCGAAAGCAAGCTGCCTGAAGGCTACTTCATCACCCTTGGCGGACAGTTTCAGGCCCAGGAAGAGGCTTCGCGGCTGGTTGGCCTGCTCTCCATCGTCTCGCTGGTCCTGATGTTCGTGGTGCTGTTCAGCCGCTACAAGTCGGTCACGCTGTCGGCACTGATCATGGCCAACATTCCGCTGGCCCTGGTCGGCGCGGTGCTCGGCTTGTGGATTTCCGGGCAACCGCTGTCGGTCGCCGCGCTGGTCGGCTTCATCACGCTGGCCGGCATTTCGGTACGCAACGGCATCCTCAAAGTCAGCCATTACATCAATCTGATGCGCATGGAAGGCGAGAACTTCGACCACAAGATGATCCTGCGCGGTTCGCTGGAACGCCTCGCGCCGGTCTTGATGACGGCGCTGGTCACCGCCTTCGCGCTGGCACCGTTGTTGTTTGAGGCAGAACGACCGGGCACGGAAATCCTGCATCCGGTGGCGGTGGTCATTTTCTCGGGCCTGATCAGTTCAACCCTGCTCGACACCTTCCTGACACCCGCCATGTTCTGGCTGTTTGGCCGCAAGGATGTGGAACGCCTGATGGCCGACCGCGATGCCGGTGCGCTTTGATTTTTGCTCAACAAAAGGAATTCTCATGAAACCGATTCATCTTCTCGCCGCTGTTATCCTCTCCATGTCGGGCCTTGCCTTCTCCGCCGGTGGCCACGACCATGGGCACGAACACAAGCCGCTCCATGGTGGCGTCGTCAGGGAGGTCAAGGATATGGATTACGAACTGGTTGCCAAGCCGGATTCGATTCAGTTGTATTTGCGTGATCATGGCAAGCCTGCCGACATCACAAAGGGGTCGGCAAAACTTACGGTTTTGTCCGGCAACCAAAAGCAAGAGATCAATTTGATACCCGACGGAGAACGCTTCCTCGCCAAGGGAACATTTGCCATTGCACCAAGCGCTAAAGCTGTGGCGCAAGTGAGCATGGGGGGGCCTGCGGTAACGGTGCGATTCGTTCTAAAGTAAAGCAACAGCGACATAGTGCTTTGTTCGAACCATCCGCTATTGGATGCCAACCTTCCGCTGCTCAGCCCGCACATAGGCGGTGACGTGGGCGACGTCGTCCGGCGTTACCCCTTTCACCGGAGCCATGTCGCCAAATTTCCAGTGATGGGCCCGCACACCGTTGGCCACGGCCAACTGGAATGCCGCATCGGCATGATGTGACGGCTCATAAATCTTGTGCAGCAGGGGCGGTCCCTTTTCCGATCCCTTCAAGTCGCCGCCATGACAGCCTGCACAGTGATTGGCGAACAGCGCCTTGCCCATGACGGGATTGGGCATTAGGCCGGGGCCGGGTTTGGGAATGCTCCAGCCTTGAGCCAGGGCAAGGCTGGGCAGCAGCGCCACAAGAAACGATGCAGGAATCCAAAACAAACGCTTACGCCTCATTGTTCCATCCCCCGTTTCATTCGCCACTGCTTGACCAGCGCGTAGATAGCCGGGATGACCGCGAGCGTCAGTACCGTCGAGGAAATCATCCCGCCGACCATCGGCGCCGCAATGCGGCTCATGACTTCAGAACCGGTGCCGGTGCCCCACATGATGGGCAGCAGGCCGGCCATGATTGCCACCACCGTCATCATTTTCGGGCGAACCCGTTCCACGGCGCCTTCCATGATGGCCTCGTAGAGATCGTGCAGCGTTGGCGCCTGATTTTCCGTCCGGCGTTTGGCCTTCAATTCTTCCCAAGCATGATCGAGGTAAATCAGCATGATGACCCCGGTTTCCGCCGCAACCCCGGCCAAGGCGATGAAGCCCACGGCGACGGCGACGGACAGGTTATAACCGAGCAACCACATCAGCCAGACCCCGCCGACTAGCGCAAATGGCACCGACAGCATGACGATCAAGGTTTCTGTCAGTCGCTTGAAGTTCAGGTAAAGCAGCAGAAAAATGATCAACAGCGTCACCGGGATGACAATCTTCATTTTCTCGATAGCCCGTTCCATGTACTCGAACTGGCCACTCCAGGTGACGTAGTAGCCGGGTGGGAACTTAACCTGTTCGGCGACAGCCTTCTTGGCGTCGGCCACGTAGCTGCCAATGTCGCGGTCGCGGATGTCGACATAAATGTAGGCAGAGAGCAAGGCGTTTTCGGTGCGGATGCTGGGCGCTCCCTTGGCGACGACAACCTTGGCCAATTGCCCGAGCGGAATCATCGCCCCGTCCATGGTCGGGATCAGCACCTCGCGGGCAATCTGCTGCGGATCGGAGCGTAGTTCGCGCGGATAGCGGATGGTGACGCCGAAACGTTCCCGTCCCTCGACCGTGGTTGTCACCATCTCGCCGCCCAGCGCCGTGCCGATCACATCCTGCAGATCGCCGACGGCCAGGCCGTAGCGCGCCAGTTGTTCGCGGTCGGGTTCGATGTTGAGGTAGAAGCCGCCGGTGATGCGCTCGGCGAAGGCACTGGTCGTGCCGGGCACGGCTTTGACCACGGCCTCGATTTCCTTGGCCATTTTTTCCATCTCGCCGAGATCCTTGCCGAAGACCTTGATGCCGATCGGCGTGCGAATGCCGGTGGACAGCATGTCGATGCGTGCCTTGATCGGCATCGTCCAAGCATTGGCGACGCCGGGGAATTGCAGCGCCTTGTCTAGTTCGGCGATCAGCTTGTCAGTGGTCAGGCCCTGCCGCCATTCTGATTGTGGCTTCAGATTGATCACCGTTTCGAACATCTCGGTTGGAGCAGGATCGGTTGCCGTGTTGGCGCGCCCAGCCTTGCCATAAACCGAAGCAACCTCGGGGAAGCTCTTGATGATCTTGTTCTGCGTCTGCATCAACTCGGCAGCCTTGGTAATCGACATACCGGGCAGCGATGCTGGCATGTAGAGCAGCGTGCCCTCGTTGAGCGTCGGCATGAACTCCGATCCGAGTTGAGAGGCTGGGTAAATAGAGGCCACCAAGGCAACAACGGCTGCGACGATGGTCATTTTCTTCCAGCGCATGACGCCGGCGATGATCGGCCGATAGGCCCAAATCAGGAAACGATTCACCGGATTTTTTGCTTCCGGCATCACCTTACCTCGGATGAACAACATCATGAGGACTGGCACCAACGTCACCGAAAGCAGCGCGGCGCCGGCCATCGAGAAGGTCTTAGTGAAGGCGAGCGGCGAGAAAAGTCGCCCCTCCTGGCCTTCCAATGCAAAGACCGGGAGGAAGGAAACAGTGATGATGAGCAGCGAGAAGAACAGCGCCGGGCCGACTTCCTTGCAGGCTGCGAGCATGGCATCGGCGCGCTCGGCATCGGTGTGCTCCTCTGGCAGGCGTTCCAGGTGCTTATGAGCATTCTCGATCATCACGATGGCAGCATCGATCATTGCGCCGATGGCGATGGCGATGCCTCCCAGACTCATCAGATTGGAGTTCATGCCTAACGAGCGCATGGCGACGAAAGCGATCAACACGCCGACCGGCAACATCAGGATGGCAACCAGGGCACTGCGCACGTGCATCAGGAAGATGATGCAGACCAGTGCAACGATGATCGCTTCCTCAATCAGCGTTCGTTTCAATGTGTCGATGGCGTTGTGTATCAGTTCGGAACGGTCGTACACCGTCTGTACCGTGACGCCCTCAGGCAAGCCGGGACCAATTTCAGCTATCCGGGTTTTGAGATTGTGAATGACTTCCAGCGCGTTGGCACCATATCGCGCCATAGCGATGCCTGACACGACTTCACCTTCACCGTTGAGTTCGGTCAGGCCGCGCCGTTCGTCGGGCACCAATTCGATGCGAGCAATGTCGCGGATCAGCACTGGCGTACCTTTGTCGCTTTTGACGACCAGCATTTCAAGGTCGTTTTTGCCACGCAGGTAGCCCTTGCCGCGCACCATGTACTCGGTTTCAGCCATCTCGACGACGCGCCCGCCGACATCGCGATTCGAGTCTCGGATGACTTGCGCCACCTTCATCAGCGGAATACCGTAAGAACGTAGCTTGACCGGGTCGACCGTGACCTGATAGGTCTGCACGAAGCCACCGATTGAGGCTACTTCGGCGACACCAGAGGCCTTGGTCAGTTGATAGCGGACGTACCAGTCCTGAATGGTGCGAAGTTCGGCCAGCGTCTTGTCTTTGGCAAGTAACGCATATTGATAAACCCAGCCGACGCCGGTGGCGTCCGGTCCGAGCGAGGGGGTGACGCCCTTTGGCATGCGGCTGGAGGCAAAATTCAGATATTCCAGCACCCGCGAGCGCGCCCAGTAGATGTCGGTGCCATCCTCAAAAATGATGTACACGAAGGAAGCGCCGAAGAACGAAAAGCCGCGCACCACCTTTGATTTCGGCACCGACAACATGGCCGTGGTGAGCGGATAGGTGACCTGATCCTCGACGACCTGCGGTGCCTGGCCGGGATATTCGGTATAAACGA
>JAQTXC010000083.1 GCA_028689015.1 Dechloromonas sp.
TCACATTGGTATTGAGATACATGCTTGCATAGTTGCAATAGCTTCTGGTGCTGATAATCCAGAGTCGTGTTTCCTACGCTGTATTCGGGCTTCCATTCAGACAAATCAATCATGTCGTTCTTCGAGTTGGCAAAACCGCGTTCCATGATACGAAATATGGTGCAGCGCAGCATTGACTTACGTCAAATGAATCATGGCTCTTATAAAGTGCAATTGACGTTAATGGCGTCAACTGCTCAATTGCTGGAAACTAAGGTGGCGAAAGTTGGTTGCTCTATTGAAAGGCCACTGGAGAAGCACCGCAAAGCGAACAGGTTGCATTGGAGAAAAATCCAGAGGGACGGCTCATGGCCGGTTCGAGGCAATCAGAGGGCAATTAGCTCGCCGAACAGCGGACATTGGCCGAGCCTTGCCGAAACCTTCGGTATTGAAATTGGACGGCTACCTCGACCGGCGGCTCATGACCGGTAGTGTGAGGTCGCCATCGGCCGCTTTGTGGCAGTCAGGTTCGAAAAACCTGGCTTTGGCTGACTGGCCGCTATCGGGAAACCGCTATGACCGTTTTGGGTCGTGAGTACTCAGTAGCGACTGGCCGCTTCCGGGAATTGGGTTTTTACTGACCGCTTTCCGACCATGAATTCGAAGAGGCAAACTGTCGCAAACCGACGCTTTGCCGACATGGTGGCTACTCGGTAACAGCCGTTCAGCCATACTCAATTTATGCGAGCTGGAATGCTACGAAGCGGCCGTTCTGGATATCTCAATACTGGGCTGCCCGTTGGCCAACACCAGTTCCCTTGAATCGTTTTTTTCGCCTCTGGTATGGCGTTGAATATCTATTCACTTCGCAGCTTGATTGTTATCAAGACTAAATTCTTCCGAAGACAGCCTCAATTGGTGCCTTCATTACCCCTTGATCTTGATCAAAGCAGCAAAGCCCAGGCTTGCGACAGTGCCGATCCTTATTCAAATTTTGAGAGGGTCAAGGGAGTCATGATTTCAACAAAATACAAACGCAGTAGCTTGATGGCATTGCCGCTTCTGGCGGCGCTTGTCCAGTTTGCCTTTGCCGAAACACCGGCCGCGCACGGCGACGGCGCGATGCGCGACTACCAGGCGGCAGGCGGTTCGCCACTGGCTGACGTGAAGATGCATCAGGACATCAATCCGCTAGCGCCCAAGATGTCGGAACCCGAGTTTGATAAAGCCAAGCGCATCTTCTTCGAACGTTGTGCCGGCTGTCACGGGGTGCTGCGCAAGGGCGCAACAGGTAAACCGCTGACCCCGGATATCACCATCGAAAAGGGGCTGGAATATCTGAAGGTCTTCATCAAGTACGGCTCGGCCGGTGGCATGCCGAATTGGGGCACGTCCGGTATTCTGACTGATGATGAAGTCGACCTGATGGCTCGCTACATCCAGCAGACGCCGCCAGCACCGCCGGAATTCGGCCTGAAGGAAATGGAAGCGTCGTGGAAGGTCATCGTTCCCGTTGAACAGCGTCCGAAAAAGAAGATGAACAATCTCAATCTTGAGAACCTGTTCTCGGTGACCCTGCGCGATGCCGGTGAAATCGCCCTGATCGACGGCGACAGCAAGAAGATCGTCAGCATTCTGAACACTGGCTACGCCGTCCATATCTCGCGCATGTCGGCTTCTGGCCGCTACATGTTCGTGATTGGCCGCGACGCCAAGATCAACCTGATCGACCTGTGGATGGAAAAACCGGACACGGTGGCCGAAATCAAGGTCGGCATGGAAGCCCGCTCGGTCGAAAGCTCGAAGGCGAAGGGTTACGAGGACAAGTACGCGATTGCCGGCACCTACTGGCCGCCACAGTTCGTAATCATGGACGGCGATACGCTCAAACCGCGCAAGATCGTCGCCACCCGTGGCATGACCGTCGGCACCCAGGCTTACCATCCTGAGCCGCGCGTTGCCGCCATCGTTTCCTCGCACTTCAACCCGGAGTTCTTCGTTAACGTGAAGGAAACCGGGATGGTCTATTCGGTCGACTATCGCGACCTGAACAACCTGAAAATCAAGATGATCGAAGCGGCGCCTTTCCTGCATGACGGCGGCTTTGAGTCGACGCATCGCTACTTCATGGATGCGGCCAACGCCTCCAACAAGATTGCGGTCATCGATACCAAGGAAGGCAAGCTGGAGAAACTGGTCGAAGTCGGCAAGACACCGCACCCGGGTCGTGGCGCCAACTTCATTGATCCCAAGTTCGGCCCGGTGTGGGCGACGGGTCACCTCGGTGACGACACGATCGCGCTGATCGGGACCGACCCGAAGAAGCATCCGGACAATGCCTGGAAGGTCGTGCGTAGCCTGAAGGGCCTGGGCGGCGGTTCGCTGTTCCTGAAGACGCATCCGAACTCGAAGAACCTGTGGGTCGATACGACGCTCAATCCGGAACCGAAAGTCAGCCAGTCGGTAGCGGTATGGGACATCAACAACCTCGAAAAGGGTAATGAACTGATTCCGATCGGTGAATGGTCAGGCATCAAGGATGGCCCGAAGCGTATCGTCCAGCCGGAATACAACAAGGCAGGTGACGAAGTGTGGTTCTCTGTCTGGAACGGCAAGGACCAGGAATCGGCAATCGTGGTGGTCGATGACAAGACGCGCAAGCTGAAGGCTGTCATCCGCGATCCGAGACTGGTCACGCCAACCGGCAAGTTCAACGTCTTCAACACGCAGCACGACGTCTACTAAGACTAAAGAGGGGGTATGGCTCCTCCGAGAGAGGAGTTACACCCCCTTTTCTTTTTGCTTAGTATGAGTTCGGGAACAACTTCAGGAAATATTCTCCAATTGAACGCCCGCTTTAACGATCCGTATCGAGCCCGGCGCGAACTGCTCTCCGGCAGCAAGTTCTTTGCCGGACTGCCGCCTGCCCTGCTCAACGAGCTGGTCGAGGCGAGCAGCCTGCTCGAACTGCCGGCCAACCATACACTATACGAAGCAAGCGATCCGATCCGTGAAGCGCACCTGCTGTTCAACGGCAGCGTCAAGCGCAGCACGACCATTCCCGGCGGCGCCACCAAGGTCATCGAACTTGTGCAGAGCGAGCAACTGCTAAGCCTGGGCGAACTATTCGGCGCCACACATTACGCCTCGACTTGTTGCTGCATCACGCAGACCCTGCTGGTGGCCATCGATATTCGCAAACTGCGCGAGGCCACCGAGAAACACCTCGAATTGGGCATGCGCATCATTGCCGCCCTGGCTCGCCGTCAATGCGCGATTGAGTTCGATGTCACCAGTCATCATTATGGCCTGACCGGCGCCCAGCGCTTGCTCGACTACCTGCTTGAATCGGCGGGCGAAAAAGCCAATCTGGCGGGTGAGACCACCGTCGTTCTCAAGGCCAGCAAGAAAGTGATCGCGGCGCGCATTGGCATGACGCCGGAGTCTTTCTCCCGCAACCTGCGCGAACTGAGCGACAACGGCGTTCTTGTCGTCGATGGCCGCAAAGTTCATATCCAGAATGCTGCCCTGCTCGATACGGTAGGCGGCGACAACCGGCAGCGGCTGAGTTTCTGCCGCAAACGTAAAGGCAACGCGCTCGATGCCGAGACCCCGCTGTCGGCTGGCGCGCTGGTCAACATGTGCGGCCGCCTGCGCGTACTTTCGCAGCGTATGGCTATTGCCTGGTGCATGATCGTTTCGGCGATTTCCCCACACAAGGCACTGGTCAAGCTCAACCAGCTGGAGAAGGAATTCGAACGCAACCTGGCCCGTCTAGAAAAGTCCGAACTGGCCGCCGAGTTCGCCGAGAAACTCGTGCTGATCAGGGCTTTGTGGCCGCGCTATCAATACCTGATGCATGGCGACCAGTTATCCGTACAAAAAATTGAAGATGTATTCGAACTGAGCGAGAAGTTGCTTCAAGCAACCGACGCGCTGACTGGCCATGCGGCT
>JAQTXC010000084.1 GCA_028689015.1 Dechloromonas sp.
CAATGATTGAATCGCACGCGATCTCGGCATAGAATCGCGCTCTTGCCGCCCGAGCGGGCGTCGTATAATGGTAATACCCTAGCTTCCCAAGCTAGAGCCGTGGGTTCGATTCCCATCGCCCGCTCCAAGTAACATAACGCACTGGATATTAAGGCGTTTTTGTTATTCAAACATCGTCCAGCCCACAACTCTCAATTGTCGATTGACCACTTTTTGCGCCGGCGCTGGCTCGGATCATGAATCGCTCGCCACAATCGGATAAGCCGCAGCGGCGGGCGCGCCTGCTGCTGTTGATCTTTGCGCTCATCCTCCTCTGCGTGCTCGCGGTGGTTAGTTTGACCCTGTCGGCCAGCCGCATGGTGGCGGAAAACACCGATGAGCTGACCCGACTGCGCATCCCCGAGTTGCAACACATGGGGGCGTTGGAGCAGGCGATGGCGGATCGGGCCAACCAGCTCTACTTGTACTATGCGACGGCTGATCGTGCGCCCTGGAAAGTAGTGAATCCGGGGCTGGCCGAAGCGGCTCATGCGCATCTGGCTGAACTCAATCGTCTGGGCCTGTCGGATCAGGCCCGGCGCGATTTCATTGCCTTGATTCTCGAATTCGATGCCCATAGCCATGGCTTCGATCAAGTGATGCAGGCCCAGCCGCGCGACTGGGATGCGCTGCGGGCGCATCTGGCGGCGGGGCAAGAGGCGCTGGATAAGATGCATCACGAACTGACCGACTGGCGGGCGCAGGTGAGCCGCGCTGCCGATGCCAGCGGCGAGGTGGCGCAGGACGAGGTCATCCAGCTGACCCGTCTGCAAGTTGCGTTCAGTGTTGCCGTCCTGTTGGTGGCCGCCTTCGTGCTGGTGGCGCTCTATGCCCGTCTGAAGGATCAGGACGCCCTGTATCGGCAAGCCTATTTTGACGACCTCACGGGTTTGCCCAATCGTCGTTTCCTCGAAAAAGATCTGGCCGCGCATGTGCATGCCGCGCGCCCCGGTTGTCTGATGGTTGTGCAGGCCAGCCGTTACCGGCGTATCGGGCGAACCTTCGGCCATGGCACGGCCGATCAGTTGCTGGCTGCGCACGTCGGTCAACTGCAACAGGTGCTGACTGCAGCGAGCGACACGCAGGCCCAGTTGTACCGACTCAATACCGATACGCTCGCCTTGATCTGTCTGGACAGCGTCAGTCATGTAGCCGCTGAGCAACGGGCTGCGGCGATGCTGGCCATCCAGTCGGACAAGCTGGTTCTGGACGGGCGCGAATTTCACGCCGAGTTGCGCTTGGGTTTGTGTCTCTTTCCTGCCGACGGCGAAGCAGTCGATGACCTGATCCGCAACGCCGATGCTGCGATGCATGCGGCGGTGGCGGGTGGCCCGGCCGTTGCCTTCACCCTTCGCATGGCCCAGGACAGCGCCGACTGGCTGACCTTGGAAAGCGCCTTGCGGCACGCCCTGCAGCGGGGAGATTTCGAGCTTCACTACCAGCCGAAACTCTGTGCTCGTACAGAAAGCTTGTGCGCCGCTGAAGCTTTGATTCGCTGGCGACGCGACGGGCAACTGGTGTCACCTGGGCTGTTCATTCCGGTGGCCGAAGAGAGCGGTTTGAGCGTTCCGCTCGGCACCTGGGTTTTGCGCGAGGCTTGCCGGCAGTGGCAGGCTTGGCAGCACGCCGGGATGTCGCCGGTTCCCGTTGCGGTCAACATCTCGACACAGCAATTTTCCGATCCGGCCTTTCCTGCACTGGTTGCGGCGATGCTGGCCGAATTTTCGATTCCTGCCGGGATGATCGAACTTGAAATCACGGAAGCGGTGGCGGCCAGCGATCCGGAGCAGGTGGTGCACACCTTGCAGGCCTTGAAGGCAACGGGCGTCACCCTGGCGATCGATGATTTTGGTACCGGCTACTCGTCGCTCGCGTATCTGCAGCGGTTTCCGATCGATACGCTGAAAATCGACCAGGCCTTTGTCCGGCGGTTGGGTGAGGATCCGGAAGCCGCCGCCATCATCGAACTGATTCAGGGCTTGGCGCAGGCGCTCGATTTGAAGGTGGTGGCCGAGGGCGTCGAAACGGTGGCGCAAAAGCAATTCCTGCAAGCGGCGGGGTGTACGCAGTTGCAGGGCTATCTCTTCAGCAAGCCACTGCCGGTTGCGGAATTCAGCCGCTGGTTGACGAGCCTGTAATAAAACGCGGCGGTCGACGACCAATTGATACCCCAACCCCGGAGAGACGATCATGAAATCCACTTTGAAAACATTCGCGCTGATTGGCCTGCTCGGCCTGTCCTCGCTGGCCAGCGCATTGGAAATTCAGGCCTATAGCCCGCAGGCCTTTGCCGCCTTGCAGGTCGCCAACCAGCCGGTGGCACTGCATTTTCATGCCGACTGGTGCAGCACCTGCAAAGCGCAAGAAAAAATATTCAAGGGCTGGAAAGGCGATGCCAGCGTGCCCGGCACGCTGCTGATCGTCAATTACGATCAGGAACGCGTGCTGCGTCGGGAAATGAAGGTCCGGATGCAGTCGACCGTGGTCAGTTTCAAGGGCACGCAGGAAAAAGCTCGGGTAGCCGGTGATACCGATCCGCAGGTATTGAAAGGTGTGCTGGAGGCGGCGCGTTAAATGGAGGTGTCGCTCGCTCATCTCGGCCTGAGTGTGCTGGCGGGCAGCCTGACCACGCTCTCGCCCTGCGTTTTTCCGATCCTGCCGCTGGTACTGGGTGGGACCATGCAACGCAACCGGCTGGCCCCGCTGGCGATGGGCGTGGGTATGGCGGTCTCCTTTGCACTGATCGGCATGTTTCTGGGCGGCGTCGGGCCGGCATTGGGAATCGACGCCGATCATGTGCGACATGCCGGTGCGTGGCTGCTCATCCTGTTCGGTCTCGTCATGATCGTCCCCGCGATGAACGCGCGCATGACCGCGTGGATGATGCCGATTGCCTCCGGCGCCGATCAGGCGGCCCGCCGGCTGGATGGCGGGTCGCTGGGCGGGGCGTTGTTGCTTGGTGCGGTGCTCGGGCTGATCTGGAGCCCCTGTTCCGGGCCCTTACTGGCCGCTGCACTGGCCCTGGTCGCCAGTGAGGGAGGCGTCCTTCGCGGCGGCCTGATTCTGGGATTGTTCGGCATCGGCGCCGCCATCCCGCTGGTGGCCGTGGCCTATGCCTCACGGCGGGGCTTCAATGCGGCGCGAGCCTGGATCCTGGGGCGCATCGACGGGATCCGGCGCGCGTTTGGCGGATTGATCCTGCTGACCGGGATCGCTATTCTGTCGGGCGCCGATAAATGGCTGGAGGCGCGCATCGTGGCAATCTTGCCGGATGCCTGGCTCCGGGCAACCACGCTGTTCTGACCATGAACCCTTGTCCGGAAAGCCCGTGCCCCGCGGGAGGCTGTCCCCGCCGAGCCAGACACCCACGCGGCACCGCATCGATGATGATGCATGCGCCCAGTTGTTGGGCGATGCGCCCCGGTCTGCCAGATTTCTGCCCAAAACTGGCAGACCGAAGGGGGAGGGTGTAAGAATTTTTGTGTAAACGGTTATTTGGCAGGAGACTGCCGCGCCCCAAGGAGCAAAGATGACCGTAGCAAAGAAAGCCGTACCCAAGGAGTTACTGGACAGCCTGCTGGCTGATTACCGGAAGCCGGAAGACCTGATTGGTGAGCATGGATTGCTCAAGCAACTCACCAAACTGCTGGTCGAGAAGGCGCTGGAAGCTGAGATGGCGGAGCACCTTGGCCATGGCAAGAACGAGCCGGTAGAGAACCCCGCTGGCAATACCCGCAATGGCAAGAGCCGGAACTGGGTTCGCGCAGCAGGAAGGATTGGTCGCCGAGTTCGGCCAGTATGTAGAGTCGGCCATCGGCAGGGGTGGCCGGTCGCGACAGTTTGAAGCCGCTGGATCGCTGCATTGCGTTCG
>JAQTXC010000056.1 GCA_028689015.1 Dechloromonas sp.
TCAGTGATTGAACGCAAGGGGCTGGAAGTGCTGGTTTGAACAAGCTGCCTGTAGCGAGAGACGCAGCAACTGATCAAATTTTGGTGAAGTCATTCGTCATTTTTCTATGATCGGCAGCTTTCGGCCATCAGCCGACGCTCAGGATTCTTCTCCAATGCGGCCGTTCAACCGGGGCTTTTCTCCATACCGGCCATTCAATCGGCGCTACCAGATTTTCTCGGCTGGATGACGGCTGTCCAGCGTTTGCTGGCATGCATGCTGCCAAAGGTGAGGAAAGTTGAGGGGCTGCCGATTGAGTCAACCTGTCGGTCCAAAAGTTGGGATTGATTCTGGTGGCAGCCTGTACCCGGCAAATAGCGTCCTTGCCGAGCAACCGGATTGAATGTCAGGCCAATCCCCAAGATGACTGAATGATCCAGATGCCGTACGCTGTAATCGAACGACGAAAAAACACTAGACGACCGGTCTAGTTGTATTGTAAGATTCGTCTCATGAGTTCTGAACGCATCGATACCCGCCAACACATCCTCGCCTGCGGCCAGCAGTTGGTTGCCGGAAAAGGCTTTGTGGGCGTCGGACTTTCGGAGATTCTGGCGAGCGCGAGCGTACCCAAGGGATCGTTCTACCATTATTTCGCTTCGAAAGAGTTGTTCGGTATTGCGCTGCTTGAAACCTATTTCGAGACGTATCTACTTAACCTCGATGCGCTACTTGGCCGTACCGATTTAACTGCAGCACAACGCTTGATGGCCTATTTCCAGCGCTGGATTGACACGCAGACAGGTGACGAGGCTGTGCGCAAGTGCTTAATCGTCAAACTGGGTGCAGAGATATCGGATTTATCGGAGGCGATGCGCAGCACCATGCTCCAAGGGACTGAACGGATCATGCAACGCATTGCAGATTGCATCGCAGCAGGGCAGGCCGACGGTTCGATTCAAAACGCACAGTCTCCTGTCGCGTGCGCTCAATGGTTATACGGAGCGTGGTTGGGCGCGTCGCTGATTTCCAAACTTCGGCGCGATGGCAGCGCGCTCGATGCGGCGTTGCAGACAACCCGGCAAGTGCTGATGCTGACCTGACGGATATGATTTATGTCGCGCGGTCCTTTTTGGCCGCGCATTTTTTTGAAGCAAAACTAGACGACCGGTCTATTTATAAAAGGATACAAAGATGAAAAGCTTCGATTATTACAATCCGACCCATATCGTTTTCGGTGAAGGGCGCATCGCCGAGCTGAGTGCATTGGTACCCGCCACGGCTCGCGTACTGATTCTCTTCGGTGGTGAGAGTGCACGCAAGACCGGGACGCTGGCCGAAGTTCATGCCGCGCTTGGTACGCGTGAGGTGTTCGAGTTCAGCGGCATCGAGCCGAATCCGAGTTTCGAAACATTGATGCGCGCGGTTGAGCAGGTCAAGTTGAATCAGGTCGATTTCCTGCTTGCCGTGGGTGGCGGTTCGGTCATCGATGGCACCAAGTTTGTGGCTGCCGCGGCGTTGATCGATGGCGATCCTGCCGAGATCCTCTTCAAGTTTGGTTCGACCATTCGCCAGGCGATGCCCTTCGGAAGTGTGCTGACCCTGCCGGCTACCGGGTCCGAGATGAATAATGGCGGAGTGGTAACGATCAAGGCGCAGGGCGCCAAGCTGCCCTTCATGAATCGCGCGTTATTCCCCGTGTTTTCGGTACTGGATCCGACCAAGACCTATACGTTGCCGAAACGCCAGCTTGCCAACGGCGTGGTCGATGCGTTTGTGCATGTGATGGAACAATACCTGACCTACCCGGCGCAGGCCCATGTGCAGGACCGCTTCGCCGAGGGACTGCTGCTGACCTTGATCGAGCATGGCCCTGAGGCGATCAGCAGCACTGACTACAATGCCCGCGCCAACCTGATGTGGGTTGCCACGCTGGCACTCAACGGCTTGATCGGAGCGGGGGTGCCGCAGGATTGGGCGAGCCACATGATTGGTCACGAGCTGACGGCCAAATACGATATTGACCACGCCCGCACCCTGGCCGTGGTGCTTCCTGCGATGCTGCAGGTGCGTCGCCAGAGCAAGCGCGGCAAGCTTCTTCAGTATGCAGAACGTGTGTGGCATATCAGCATCGGCAGTGAAGACGAGCGAATCGATGCCGCGATTGCGAAAACCCGTGCCTTCTTCGAGAGCCTGGAGCTGCCAACGCGCCTGAGCGCGTACGACATCGGCGCGGATGCTGTCCCGGCAATCATCGCTCAGCTCAAGGCACACGGCATGGTTGCCATCGGTGAGCATAAGGACGTGACGCTGGATGTCAGTCAGCGTGTGCTCGAAGCCTGCCTGTAACTCAAGCAAATAACTCAATTCATTCATTTGCTCCCAAGGAGACCCTCATGAACACCAAAGTAAACCGCCGCATCGTACTGGCCTCCCGCCCCGTTGGCGAGCCAACCGTCGCAAATTTTCGTCTGGAAAGTGCATCGATTCCCGTTCCCGCCGAAGGTGAGGTCTTGCTGCGCGCGCTCTATCTGTCGCTCGATCCCTACATGCGAGGACGCATGAGCGACGCCAAGTCGTATGCCCCACCGGTCGCCCTCGACGCCGTCATGGTCGGTGCCACGGTCTGCCGTGTCGAGACCTCGCGGCACCCTGATTTTGCAGAGGGCGAACTGGTCTTGGCCTACACTGGCTGGCAGGACTACGCGATGTCCGACGGCAGCGGCCTGAGCAAGCTGGGCGGCATGGCGCAACCCTCGCTGGCCTTGGGCCTGCTGGGGATGCCCGGCTTTACCGCCTACATGGGCTTGCTGGATATCGGCCAGCCGAAAGCCGGCGACACAGTCGTTGTGGCGGCGGCTAGCGGTGCAGTCGGCTCCGTAGTCGGCCAGATTGCCAAACTCCGGGGCTGTCGCGTGGTCGGCATTGCAGGTGGTGCGGAGAAATGCCGCTACGTGGTTGAGGAACTCGGTTTCGATGCTTGCGTCGACCACCGTGCGCTCGATCTCTCTGCCCAACTCGCTGCCGTCTGCCCGAAAGGTATCGATGTGTATTTCGAGAACGTCGGCGGCGCGGTCTTTGATGCGGTACTGCCACTGCTCAATACCGGCGCGCGCGTTCCGCTGTGTGGCTTGATTTCACAGTACAACGCGGCCGAGCTGCCGGAAGGAAAGGACCGGCTTTCTTACCTGATGAGGCAAATCCTGGTTCGCCGCATCAAGATGCAAGGTTTCATCATCTTCGACGACTACGGGCATCGTTATCCCGAGTTTTTCAAGGCCATGAGCGCCTGGCTCGCCGACGGCAAGATCAAGTTCCGCGAGGATATAGTTACCAGCCTGGAAGCCGCACCTGAAGCCTTTATTGGCCTGCTCAAGGGCAAAAATTTCGGCAAGCTCGTCGTTCAACTGAACAAGAACTAAGCCGATACCACTTTCTCTCAAAAAAACAAACTCAAGGAACCCTTCATGAAAATTTTCTACAAAACCCGAGCCACCGCCATCGGCGGCCGTACCGGTCATGCAGCACTGGACGACGGTTCGCTCGCCTTTGATCTCGCTGCACCGGATACGGGCAAGGTGGGAGCAAATCCCGAGCAACTCTTTGCCATCGGTTATGCGGCCTGTTTCGATAACGCCATCAAACACGTCGCCGAGAAGCAGAAACTGACTCTGACCGGTAGCAAGACCAGCGCCGAGGTCGGCATCGGCCAGAACAAGGAAGGCGGCTTCTCGCTCGACGTGGATCTCTATGTGGCAATCCTTGGCTTGAGCGAAGCGGACGCCGGCCGACTGGTTGAAGCAACACACCTGGTCTGCCCGTATTCGAACGCCCTGCGCGGCAACGTTGACGTGCGTCTGCACGTAACCACCGCCTAATTATTGGAGAAACAACATGAACATCCTGATGGTACTGACGTCGCACGATCAACTCGGCAACACCGGTTTGAAGACTGGTTTCTGGCTCGAAGAATTTGCCGCACCATATTACATCTTCAAGGAAGCCGGCGCGAAAATTACCCTAGCCTCCCCGTTGGGCGGCCAGCCGCCGCTGGACCCGAAAAGCGATGACCCTTCGGCACAAACGGCGGCCACGACGCGCTTCAAAGCTGATGTTGAAAGCATTGCATTGCTGGCCAGCACGGCCAAACTCGCTACGCTGAATGTGGCCGATTTTGACGCCGTGTTCTATCCCGGTGGCCACGGCCCGCTGTGGGATCTGGCGGAAGACAAGCAATCCATCGCACTGATCGAAGCCATGATCGCCGCCGGCAAGCCTGTCGCAGCTGTCTGCCATGCGCCCGGTGTGCTGCGCCATACCCGCAACGTCGACGGAATGCCGTTGGTCAAGGGCAAGCGTGTCACCGGTTTTACCAATACCGAAGAAGACGCGGTGCAACTATCCCAGATCGTGCCCTTCCTCGTGGAAGACATGCTCAAGACCAACGGTGGCGAGTATTCGAAGGGCCCGGATTGGCATCCATATGTGCTCGTCGATGGCCTGCTGATCACCGGGCAGAACCCAGCTTCGTCAGAGCTGGCGGCGGAGAAATTGCTGGGCATGCTGAAGTAAAGCGGCGTGGCAGCGTTACCAGCGCCTAGGGTGCTGCCACAACCACGGGCTCGCCGCAAAGAATAAATGCGCGCATCTTCAGGGGTGGGTGATTTCCGTGCTGGTTGGGCGCCAAATAGTCCAGATTCAGGCGCTTTTTGACGATATCAAACGGCCATTATATAGCGCTCCAGTTTGCAGCATAGATTGGCGGAATGGCCGTTCTAGAGAAAGCTGACGGGCCATTGGCCGGGGGCACTCGTTGCCATTCAAAGCACGAACGGCTGGAATCGGTCGAGGAAGATCCATTCAGACTAAAAAAGTGGTTTCCCAAGATGAATGGCTGCTTTCGATTTCCCGGCCCCTTCGGCCAACGGCCGCTTCAATTTTCCTCCACCGTCGGGTTTGGGCACAAACCGGAAGCCCATAACTCGATGGGATGACGAGGTTTTCTAACTGTAAAGCCAAATCATTAACGATGACAAACGCCTAACCAGGTTTTCCGTTCCACTGCGCCCCAAACCCCATTACCCAGCCCTGCCTTTATCACGCCATGGATCATCTGGGGGTGGCGCAATACCTGACCCGTATTGGGCTGGTGCTCGACGGGCCCGCGGCACTCGATACCGCCAAGGATGCCTGGATGAATTGCCCGAACTGGCAGCCGATGCGCGAGCACGTTGAAAACCTGCTGGTTCTTCAAGATTGGTTCGAGATTTTCGTGGCCCAGAACCTGGTGCTCGAAGGGCTTTCTTACCCCTTGTTCTACGACCAACTCGACAGCGATTTTTCGGCCAATGGTGGGACGGCAATTTCGATGATGACCCGTTTCATGGGCGAGTGGGCTACCGAAACCGGCAAGTGGGTCGATGCCCAGATCAAGGTGGCGGCAGCTGAGTCGCCGGAAAACAAGGTTTTGATTAGCCAGTGGGTGCAGCAATACCGCAGCCAGACGCTGGATGCCTTGGCCCCGCTGGCGCAACGCGCTTTCGGCGACAAGGCCGACGAAGTCATTGCTGAAGTCACCGCCGAATTCAACACCCGCTGTACCAAGCTTGGCCTGGCCGTCTAGGAGTATTCATGTCTACCGTATTTATTGCCTTTCAAATCAACGAAGACACCCGTCCGATCATTGAAGCGATCCTGGCCGATAACCCGCATGCCGTGCTCGACGAGCAGCCGGCCATGGTCAAGATCAATGCCGAAGACACGCTGGTCATCAAGCGCGAATCTATCGAAGAGCTCATCGGACGCAAATTCGATCTGCAGGAACTGCAGGTCAACCTGATCACTATTTCCGGCCACCTGGATGAAGACGACGACACCTTCACCCTGTCCTGGAAAAACTGAGGAGACACCGACATGGATATGAAAGCCACCAAGAAGAAACTGGGCCTGAAGGAAAAATACGCCCACATGACGCGCGGCCTGGATTGGGAAACGACCTACCAGCCGAAAGAGAAAGTGTTCCCGCAAGCTACCTTCGAAGGCATCAAGGTGCATGACTGGGACAAGTGGGAAGACCCCTTCCGTCTGACCATGGATTCCTACTGGAAATACCAGGCCGAAAAGGAGCGCAAGCTGTATGCGGTGCTCGACGCCTTCGCCCAGAATAACGGCCACCTCGGCATCACCGATGCGCGCTACCTGAGCGCCATCAAGTTGTTCCTGACCGGCATTTCGCCGCTGGAATACGTTGCCCACCGTGGTTTTGCCGCTGCCGGCCGCAATTTCCCCGGCGTTGGCCCGCGCGTCGCCTGCCTGATGCAGTCGATTGACGAAGTGCGCCACGCCCAGACGCAGATTCACGCGCTGTCGAACTACAACAAGTTCTACGAAGGCTTCCATGCGGGTGCAAGCCACCAGATCGAACGCCTGTGGTATTTGTCGGTGCCCAAGTCCTTCTTCGACGACGCCTTCTCGGCCGGTCCCTTCGAATGGATGATTGCCATCGGTTTCAGCTTCGAATACGTGCTGACCAACCTGCTGTTCGTGCCCTTCATGTCCGGTGCCGCCTACAACGGCGACATGGCGACCGTGACCTTCGGTTTCTCGGCCCAGTCCGACGAAGCCCGTCACATGACGCTGGGTCTGGAATGCATCAAGTTCATGCTTGAGCAAGACCCGGACAACCTGCCCATCGTCCAGAAGTGGATCGACAAATGGGCCTGGCGCGGTATCCGCGTGCTGAGCCTGGTGTCGACGATGCTCGACTACATGCTGCCGAAGCGCGTCATGAGCTGGAAGGAAGCCTGGGAAATCTACTTCGAACAGAACGGCGGCGCGCTGTTCAACGACCTGGCCAAGTACGGCATCAAGGTGCCGGAATGCATCGCCCAATGCACCATCGACAAGGAGCACCAGTCGCACCAGCTGTGGCTGACCTTGTGCACCCACTCGCACGCCATGGGCCTGCATACCTGGCTGCCGAATGCCGAGGAAATGGACTGGTTGTCGGCCAAATACCCGAACACCTTCGACAAGTACTACCGTCCGCGTTTTGACCAGCTGCGTGAATTGGCCGACAAGGGCGAACGCTTCTACGCCAACACCTTGCCGATGCTCTGCCAGGTCTGCCAGATCCCGATGCTCTTCACCGAGCCGGATGACCCGACCAAGATCTGCTATCGCGAGTCGGAGTTCCAGGGCGAGAAGTACCACACCTGCTCGGACGGCTGTAAGCACATCTTCGACGACGAGCCGGAGAAGTACATCCAGGCCTGGTTGCCGGTGCATCAAGTCTATATGGGCAACTGCTGGCCGGAAGGCACCGATCCGACGGCCGAAGGTTTCAATCCCTTGGCCAAGTATCTCGAGTGGTGCCACATCGATCTCGCCAGGGACGGCGGCGATTACGAGGGCTCCAGCGACCAGGCGAATTTTGCCGCCTGGCGTGGTGCGGCGACCCAAAACACCTGATTGATCAATATCAGCGGCGGGCGGCCACGCCCGCCGTACAAAAATTTAGGAGACAAACATGGCTGTCACAGCGCTCTACGATTACCAATATCCTGCGGCTGATACTCAGGACAAGTTTCACGGCAACCAGTTGCTTTACGTTGGTTGGGATGACCACTTCATGTTCGCCGCGCCGCTCGCATTTGTGCTGCCGCCAAGTAGCAAGTTTTCCGAGTTGGTCGAGAACACGCTGACCTTCGCTTTTGGCCGCCATCCGGAATGGGCAAAGATCGATTTCAGCAAGGTCGTTTGGCTGAAGTCCGGCCAGCCTTTTGTCCCGGAGATGGACAAGACCCTGGCCGAGCAGGGGTTGAGGCACAAGGATGTGCTGCGCCTGCAAACCCCGGGTCTGAACGGCAACGGCACTTATTTCTAAGCGAATCGTCATTCCCGTCCAGGCGGGGATGACAGATTTCAAGCGTATCTCCCAACACTGGATCCTAAAAATGAGCTACGAGCTAACCATAGAGCCGCTCGGCCAGACCATTGAGGTCGAAGACGGACAAACCATTCTGGACGCCGCCTTGCGCGCGGGTATCTACCTGCCACATGCCTGTTGTCACGGCCTGTGTGCTACTTGCAAGGTGCAGGTCACCGACGGCGAGGTCGATCATGGCGAAGCCTCGACCTTTGCCCTGATGGATTTCGAGCGTGAAGAAGGCAAGTGTCTGGCTTGTTGCGCTCGCTTGGAGAGTGACACGGTGATCGAAGCCGAGATTGAGGATGATCCGGATTCAGAAAACCTGCCGGTCGAGGATTTTGCCGGCGAAGTGGTGCGGATTGAAGATCTGACGCCGACTATCCGTGGTATCTGGCTGAAATTGGACCGGCCCATGCATTTTCAGGCCGGGCAGTATGTCAATCTGGAGGTGCCGGCGGTGGGGGCGGGGCAGTCGCGCGCTTTTTCACTGGCCAATTCGCCAGCCAGCCAGGATGTGGTCGAGCTGAATGTGCGCATTGTCCCGGGTGGGCAGGTGACCACCTGGTTGCACGAACAACTGGCGATTGGCGACAAGCTGAAGCTTGCTGGGCCATATGGTCGTTTCTTCGTCAAAAAATCTGCCAATTTGCCGTTGATCTTCATGGCCGGTGGCTCCGGCCTGTCCAGTCCGAAATCGATGATCGAAGATTTGCTGGCCGAAGGCTGTTCCTTGCCGATCACGCTGGTTTATGGTCAGCGCAATCGCGCTGAGTTGTACTACGACGCCGAGTTTCGGGCCCTCGCCGAGCAGCATGCCAATTTCAACTACGTACCGGCCCTGTCGCATGAAGCGGCCGATTCGGACTGGGCGGGACTCCGTGGCTTTGTCCACGAAGCCGCCAAGGCCCACTTTGCCAACGACTTTCGCGGCCACAAGGCGTATTTGTGCGGGCCACCGGCGATGATCGAAGCGTGCATTACAACCCTGATGCAAGGGCGCCTGTTTGAACGCGATATCTACATGGAGAAATTTTTCTCTGCGGCCGATGCCTCCCAGCAACTGAAAAGTCCGCTGTTCAAGAACATCTAGTTGCTTAGTTGCCAGGGGCCTTGCGGGCTTGCTCAGCCGCACGGCAACTGAGCCGTATTGCCCGCGTTAATCAGCCCGGGGTGCTGCAAATAGTGCTCATCCCCGGGCAACCAGGACACTAGAAAAATGATTTATCACACCATTGTGATTGAGGAAACCGGTGAAAGCTTTCGCTGCGCACCGACCGAGACCCTGTTGGCTGGCATGGAAAGGCTGGGTAAGAAGGGGATCCCGGTGGGGTGTCGTGGTGGCGGCTGTGGCGTATGCAAAGTCGAAATCACCGCGGGGAGTTACGCCAAACGGGTGATGAGTCGTGATTACGTCAGCGTCGATGACGAGGCGGCCGATCGTGTGCTGGCTTGCCGGGTCAAGCCGACCAGCGACCTTCGCCTGAAGGTGCTGGGGAAAATGGCCAAAAATGTCTGTCGACCGCAGCCAGCAATAGCTGCGGCTGCCTGATAAGGCGGGGGATTCAGGCAGCCTGTTTTTCGTTCAGTTGTGCCATGGGGATCGACTGAACAGAACGGAAGGTGAGCTGAATATGTTCAGCCAGGATCGCGCCGGCCTTGTCGGCGTCGCGCGCCATGGCAGCTTGCAAGAGCGCTTCATGTTCGACATGGATGTCGCGCGGAATCGGTTGCAGGTAGAGCGACAGGCGACGATAGCGTTCAGCCTGCTGGTAGAGGATGGCAATGAAATGTTTCAGCCAACGCGAAGGGCAGGCCGAGATCAGCACCTCATGGAAGATGCGGTTGCGCTCCTCCCATTCCTCCCGGTCATCGGTGCCGATGCGTTTTTCTTCGGCCTTGGTCAAGCGGTGAAAGGCGGCCAGCAGGTCGCCTTCCCAGGCATCGTCGCCTTTGGCAATGGACTGACGCAGCGCATCGCATTCCAGCATGACGCGGGTTCGGGTGATGTCTTCGAAATCCTCAAGGGACACCGGGGCCACCCGGAAGCCACGTTGTCCCTGGCTCACGACCAGGGCATCGGATATCAGCAGCGAAAGTGCCTCACGCAAGGTGCCGGCACCGACGCCGTAGTCGTCCTTGAGGTGCTCGACACGGAGCTTTTCCCCTGGGGCCAGACGGCCTTCGATGATGTCGCGGCGCAGGGCGCGGTAAGCCGTTTCAACCAGGGTTTTCGGTTCGGCCGGCGTGCTGTCTCCAGCGGTGTTTTTGTGAGCCATAAGGGGATCGGTGAATTGGTTTGACCACGTACCGAAATTTTACCCTGAACCGGCAGATGTACAGAGTTTTAAAAAATCTCGAGAATAAGTATTGACATCGAGATTGTGTGGCAATATCGTTATAGTAAATCGATTGCATAGATTTGAAGTCATCACACACAAGAAAGAGGAGCAGACAAAATGGCAATGACAGGTGTACTTCGTCCCGGACACGCTCAAATGCGGGTGCTCGATCTGGATGAAAGCGTGGATTTCTATTCGAATGTTCTGGGCTTGATCGAAACCGGTCGCGATGCCCAGGGCCGTGTTTATTTCAAGACTTGGGAAGAGCGCGACCACAACAGCGTGATCCTCCGTCAGGCCGATAAGGCCGGCATCGACTTCTTCGCCTTCAAGGTCGATAGCGATGCGACGCTGGCCAAACTCGAGAAGGATCTGAACGCCTACGGCGTCGCCACCCAGCGCATCCCGGCTGGCGAACTGCTGGAAACAGGCGAGCGTGTGCGCTTTACGCTGCCGACCGGGCACGACATCGAGTTGTATTCGCAAAAGACGTGTATTGGCAACGACATGGGCGAACTCAATCCGGAAGCCTGGTGTGCCTCCGCCGAAAAGGGTATCGCCCCGATCCGCCTCGACCACTGCCTGCTGTACGGTCCGGACATTGAAAAGGCCCAGGCCATTTTTCAGGACGTGCTCGGCTTTTTCCTGGTCGAACACATCGAGCTCGAACCGGGCCAGGATCTGGCGATCTGGCTGTCATGTTCGACCAAGGCGCATGACATCGCTTTTGTCCGTCATCCGGAGCCGGGCAAGCTGCACCACGTTTCCTTCCTGCTCGAAACCTGGGAACAGGTGCTGCGCGCTGCCGACCTGATGTCGATGAACCGCGTTTCCATCGACATCGGCCCGACGCGTCACGGCGTGACCCGTGGCACGACGATTTACGCCTTCGACCCCAACGGCAATCGCTTCGAAACCTTTTGCGGCGGCAACTATGCCTACCCCGATCAGAAGCCGACGAAGTGGACCATGGATGAAGTGGGTGCGGCCGTGTTCTATCACGACCGCAAGCTCAATGACCGCTTCCTGACCGTGGTGACCTGATGCAGGTCGCTGCCACGATCCCTGGGATTTCAGCCGAGGCGGCCTCGGCCGCCTGTGCAGCGGCGGTGGCGCATGCCACGGCCAATGGCTGGAAGATCAACGTCGCCGTGGTTGATCGTGGCGGCAATTTGATGGCCTTCCTGCGTATGCCGGGGGCCTTCATTCACTCGATTGATATTGCTATCGACAAGGCCTACACCTCGGCCAGCTTCGGTTTTCCGACCAAGGCGTGGATGGGGGCGATTGGTCACGACGAAGGGATGAAGCTGGGCTTTTCGGCCCAGCCGCGACTGATCGTTTTCGGTGGCGGCTTGCCGATTGGCTCCGGCGACTGGCTCGGTGGCATTGGCGTTTCCGGTGCTTCCGAAGCGCAGGACGAAGAATGTGCGCGGGCCGGGCTAACGGCCATCGGTCTGGCTTAAGAACAGCAAACAAAAAAGGAAAACAAGGGAATGAAACAAATCCTGAATTTCATCAACGGCGAATTTGTCTCGACGGCCAAGCAGTTCGAGAAGCGCACGCCGCTCGACAACTCGATCATCGGCATGGTGCACGAAGCCGGCAAGCCGGAAGTCGATGCCGCCGTGCAGGCTGCGCACGATGCGCTGAAAGGCCCCTGGGGCAAAATGACCGTGGTCGAGCGCACCGACATCCTGAACAAGGTCGCCGACGAGATCACCCGCCGCTTCGCCGAATTCCTCGAAGCCGAATGCGCCGACACCGGCAAGCCGAAGAGCCTCGCATCGCACATCGACATCCCGCGCGGTGCCGCCAACTTCAAGATCTTCGCCGACGTGATAAAGAATGCGCCGACCGAGTTCTTCGAAATGGCCACGCCGGATGGCAAGGGCGCGCTGAATTACGCGATTCGCCGCCCGGTCGGTGTGGTCGGCGTCGTCTGCCCGTGGAATCTGCCGTTGCTGTTGATGACCTGGAAGGTCGGCCCGGCGCTGGCCTGCGGCAATACGGTGGTCGTCAAACCTTCCGAAGAAACGCCGTCGACCGCGACATTGCTCGGTGAGGTGATGAATGCCTGTGGCGTGCCCAAGGGCGTTTATAACGTCGTGCATGGCTTTGGCCCGAATTCGGCTGGCGAATTCCTGACCACCAACCAGGGTGTCAATGCCATCACCTTTACCGGCGAAACCCGTACTGGCGAGATTATTAACAAGGCGGCCGCGCACGGTTCACGTCCGGTGTCGCTGGAAATGGGCGGCAAGAATCCAGGCATCGTCTTTGCCGATGCCGATCTCGATGTCGCCATCGAAGCGACGATTCGTTCCTGCTTTGCCAACTGTGGCCAGGTCTGTCTTGGCACCGAGCGGGTCTATGTCGAACGCCCGATTTTCGACGAGTTCGTTGCCCGCATGAAGGCCGGTGCCGAGAAGCTCAAGCTTGGCATGCCGAGCGATCCGGCGACTAATATGGGGCCGCTGGTCAGCCAGGAGCATCGCGACAAGGTGCTCTCCTATTACAAGAAGGCCGTCGACGAAGGTGCAACGGTCGTCACCGGCGGCGGCATTCCCGCCATGCCGGGCGAACTGGCCAACGGTGCCTGGGTGGAGCCGACCATCTGGATCGGTCTGGACGACAACGCCACGGTCGTTCGCGAGGAAATCTTCGGCCCCTGCACGACGATCATGCCCTTCGACAGCGAAGACGAAGTCATCGCCCGCGCTAACAACACGACTTACGGTCTGGCCGCCTCGGTGTTCACGCAAAAAATCAACCGCGCCCACCGCGTTGCGGCACAGATGGAAGTGGGTCTGGTTTGGGTCAACAGCTGGTTCCTGCGCGATTTGCGCACGCCGTTCGGCGGCGCCAAGCAGTCGGGTATCGGTCGCGAAGGCGGCGTGCACTCGCTTGAGTTCTATACCGAACTCAAGAACGTCTGCATCAAGCTGTAAGGCGAGGCGATCATGTCGGCGACTTCTCCCGAAATCGGCCGCCGCATCCGGGCGTGCGGTATCGAAACCAATTATCACGATGTCGGTAGTGGGGCACCGGTGCTGCTCATCCATGGTTCCGGGCCGGGCGTGACGGCGTGGGCCAACTGGCGTCTGGTGTTGCCGGAACTGGCAAAAACCAGCCGGGTCATCGCGCCGGACATGGTCGGCTTTGGCTATACCGAGCGTCCGGCGGGTATCGAATACGGTGTCGACGGCTGGGTCGATCACGCCATTGGCCTGCTCGACGCGCTCGGTATCGAGCAGACCGATCTGATCGGCAATTCCTTCGGCGGTGCCATTGCCTTGGCGCTGGCTATCCGTCATCCGCAGCGTGTGCGCAAGCTGGTGCTGATGGGCAGCGTCGGTGTGCCGTTCGAGATCACGCCGGAACTCGACGCGGTGTGGGGTTACGAGCCGTCGCTGGCCGCGATGCGTCGCCTGCTCGATATTTTTGCCCATGACCGTAGTCTGGTTAACGACGAGCTGGCCGAGCTGCGCTATCAGGCCAGCATCCGACCGGGCTTTCAAGAATCATTTTCTGCCATGTTCCCGGCCCCGCGCCAACGCTGGGTCGATGCCATGGCCAGCCCTGAAGCTGATATCCGGGCGATCAAGCACCAGACGCTGGTCATTCACGGTCGCGATGACCGGGTTATTCCACTCGCTAATTCACAAACCCTGAATGCCTGGATCGACGATTCGCAACTGCATGTTTTCGGGCGCTGCGGTCACTGGGTCCAGATCGAACACAGCCGCGATTTCAACCGTTTGGTCGCTCATTTTTTGGCCGACTGACAAGAGGACAACTGACGATGGAAAAAGCACAAATCACACAACTGGGCGACGAGTTGTACGAAGCCCTGAGCGCCGGCAAGACGATGAGCCCGCTGACGTCGCGCGGCTTCGACATCACGATCGAGGACGCCTATCACATCCAGCAACGCATGCTGGCTCGCCGTATTGAGAAGGGCGAGAAGGTGGTTGGTAAGAAGATCGGCGTGACCAGCAAGGCGGTCATGAACATGCTCGGCGTGCATCAGCCTGACTTTGGCTACCTGCTCGACGGCATGGTGTACAACGAAGGTCAATCGATCGAGATGAGTCGCCTGATCCAGCCCAAGGCCGAAGGCGAAATTGCTTTCCTGCTGAAGAAGGATTTGAAAGGCCCGGGTGTCACGGCCGCTGATGTGCTGGCTGCGACTGAAGGGGTCATGGCCTGTTTCGAGATCGTCGATTCCCGTATTCAGGACTGGAAGATCAAGATCCAGGATACCGTGGCCGACAACGCCTCCTGTGGTGTGTTTGTTCTCGGGGATCAATTGGTGGATATCAGCCAGGTCGATCTGGCCTTGTGCGGCATGGTGCTGGAAAAAAATGGCGAAATCGTCGTCACTGGTGCCGGTGCTGCGACTATGGGGCACCCGGTCAACGCCATGGTCTGGCTGGCCAATACCCTGGGCCAGCTCGGCATCACCCTGAATGCCGGCGACATCGTGCTGTCTGGTGCCATGGGTGCCATGGTGCCTGTGGCCAAGGGCGATAACCTGCGCGTCACGATTGGTGGCATCGGCAGCTGTTCGGTTCGTTTCATCTAGCCGCCTGCCATGGATTTCCAGATCAATTCAAAAATTGCCGTTATTTCCGGGTCGACCGCGGGAATCGGCTTGGCGATTGCGACTGAGCTCGCCCAAGAGGGGGCGCAGGTTGTGATCAACGGCCGGCATCAGGAAAGCGTTGATGCGGCGATCGATAAACTGCGTGCCCTGCTGCCGGATGCCAAGCTCCAAGGCGTGGTCGCCGATCTCGCGACACCCGAAGGTTGCCAGGTGTTGTTCGATGCTTGTCCGAAGGCCGACATCCTGGTCAATAACCTCGGCATCTTCGATCCCGTGCCCTTCGACGCTATTCCCGATTCGGAATGGCAACGCTTCTTCGACGTCAATGTGATGAGCGGCGTGCGCCTGTCGCGGCATTACCTGCCGGCCATGAAAGCCGCCAAGTGGGGTCGCATCGTCTTCATTTCCAGTGAATCCGGCATCAACACGCCAGGCGAGATGGTTCATTACGGCATGAGCAAGTCAGCCCAGTTGGCGGTGTCCCGCGG
>JAQTXC010000008.1 GCA_028689015.1 Dechloromonas sp.
TCATCGTGAGGATCAGGCATTCCTGCGGTACGGCGAGGAACTCTTCTTCGAACTGGCCGACTAGCACGTTCGGGCGCTCGACCAGGGCGGTGACTTCGTCGAGCAGGGCGTCGTCGTCAATCGGCTTCAGGTTGGTGCCGGCCTGCGCGGCGGCAGCGGCCAGCTGGCGGGCGATTTCGGCGCGGCGCTCGGCGAAGGAGGCGATCACGGCGCCTTCGCTCGCCAGCCTGGCGGCGTATTCGTCGGCGTTGGCAAAAACGACCGGATCGACGGCGGCTTCAAAGCGGTGGCCGTGCGTTTCGCGGCCGGATGTCAGGCCGAGTACAGACACTGGTACCACCTCGCTGCCGTGCAGCGCGACCAGGCCATGCGCCGGGCGCACGAAATTGACACTGCGCCAGCCATCCTGCAATTGGTAGGTCATCACCTTGGGAATCGGCAGCGCCGCCAGCGCCGCTTCGACGGCCTTTTGCAGGCCCTCGGCCAGCGTCGCACCCTTGGCCAGACTGTCGTAAAAAAGGATGTCAGCCTTGCCGTCATTTTCGCGGCGCAGCGATGGCAGGATGGACGCATCCGCACCGAGTGCGGCGAGTTTTTTCAGCAGCGCCGGCGTGGCATTGCCGTTGGCATCGAGGCCGACAGCGACCGGCATCAGCTTCTGTACGACGGGCTTGTCGGCGGCAACGGCGGCGACGTCGGTGATATGCGCGGCCAGGCGGCGGGGGGAGGCGTAGGCGGTGACGGCGGCGGTCGACCCGGATAAACCGCTATTTTTCAAATGCTGCACCAGGGTCTGGGCGAATACGTCGCCCAGCTTCTTCAGCGCCTTCGGCGGCAGTTCTTCGACGAAGAGTTCAACGAGCAGGTTCTTGGCGGACATATCAGGCGGCTTTCTTGGCGTTCTGTTCTTCGAGCTTGGCCAGCACTTCGTTGGCCCAGTCGCGCGGCGCCATCGGGAAGCCGAGGCGGGCGCGGGAGTCGAGGTAGGCCTGGGCGACGGCACGGGCCAGGTTGCGGATGCGGCCGATGTAGGCGGCGCGCTCGGTGACCGAAATGGCGCCGCGCGCATCGAGCAGGTTGAAGGTGTGGGCGGCTTTCAGCACTTGCTCGTAGGCCGGCAGCGCGAGCTGGGCGACCATCAGGTGTTGCGCCTGCTTCTCGTGCGCGCCGAAGGCGTGGAACAGGAAGTCGACGTCGGAATGTTCGAAGTTGTAGGTCGATTGCTCGACTTCGTTCTGGTGATAGACGTCGCCGTAGGTCAGGCCGTCGGTCCAGGTTAGGTCATAGACGTTCTCGACGCCCTGCAAATACATCGCCAGACGCTCAATGCCGTAGGTGATTTCGCCGGTGATCGGCTTGCAGTCGATGCCGCCGACCTGCTGGAAGTAGGTGAACTGGGTGACTTCCATGCCGTTCATCCACACTTCCCAACCCAATCCCCAGGCGCCCAGGGTCGGATTTTCCCAGTCGTCCTCGACGAAACGCACGTCGTTCTTCTTGAGGTCGAAACCGAGCGCTTCGAGCGAGCCGAGGTAGAGCTCAAGGATGTTGTCCGGTGCCGGCTTCAAGACCACCTGGAACTGGTAGTAGTGCTGCATGCGGTTCGGGTTTTCGCCGTAGCGGCCATCTTTCGGGCGGCGCGACGGCTGCACGTAGGCGGCCTTCCACGGCTCCGGGCCGATGGCGCGCAAGAAGGTGGCGGTGTGGCTGGTGCCGGCGCCGACTTCCATGTCGTACGGTTGCAGCAGGGCGCAGCCTTGCGCGCTCCAGTATTGCTGCAGGCGCAGGATGATTTCTTGGAAGGTGGGGGGGGTGATTGTCGTGGTGCTGGTGGTCATTGGGACGCACTCGGAAAGACGGAAAGCTTTGAATTTTACAAGCTTTTGCCAGGCTCCGGGCGCCTGGCCGGCGCTTGTTGCCCGTGCTGCTGCCAGCTCTGATCGGGTGTGCTTTGGCCGCTATTTTGTTGCGTGATTACAACGCGCAAGTCGGCGTATGTTGCGGTTTTTGTTTGCAAAGTGCCAATAAATCAATACAATGCGCGGACTTTTGTTGCGGTGCAATATCGGTGCAGGGGTGAGTCGGCCAGCGCTTGCTGGTTTCTTCCAGACTTCGTTTTCTCCTGTCATGCAGTGTCTCGACGAGACGTCTGCCCGATGTCGTACCCCCCGTAACCGTTCGCTGTCGAGGCTGTTGGCTTGATGGTGGCAACAGTGAAGGAGGGCGCATGGTCGCTACGACAACACTTTCTCCCGTGATGCTGCGGGTGGCTGCGGATATTTCCCGTCTGATCCGCAAGTTTCTGATGTTTGCCGGCCTGTTGGCCGTTCTCGCCCTGGTGGGTGCGTACAGTGGTCATGTCGACTTGCTGCGCACGCTGCAGGGTTTTCTGCCGAGCGACGTGGCTGCGTCCGAGGCTAATCTGACCTTGTCTGAGGGCGACGACGCCTTGCAGGCGACGGCTCTCGACGATGCGGCGACGATCAGTCCGCGCATGCATCGGGCGCTGCGCTACGTGTCGCAACGCTACCGGGTGTCGAATGAAGCCTTGCGGCCGATTTTTGCCACGGCCCAGGAAAGCGCCCGTGCGCTGGGTATCGATCCGCTGCTGATCATTGCAGTGATCGGGATTGAGTCGGGCTTCAATCCGTTCTCGCAAAGCGTGGTTGGCGCTCAGGGCTTGATGCAGGTGATGCCGCGTTTCCACGCCGACAAGTTGCCGGAGGATGCGGGTGAACTGCCATTTTTCGATCCGGTGACCAATGTTCAGGTCGGGGCGCGCGTGCTCAAGGAGTCGATCCGCCGTAACGGGGGCTTGGTGCCCGGGTTGCAGCAATTTGGTGGGGCAATCAACGATCCGGCGCGGCGTTATTCGAGCAAGGTGCTGGCCGAGCGGCAACGTCTGGAACAGGCTGTGCAGAAAATGCAGAAGGCCTGATCGCGGCGCCTGCTGGGTGACGAGGGAACGAAGCGCCCGTCAGGCGGTCCGACCCTCGTTGATACGCAGCAGATAGAGGCGATGCCATGACCGAGTTCCTTCCTTCCCTGGCGACCCTGGCGGGGGGCTGTTTTTGGTGCACCGAGGCGGCATTCGAGCAATTGCGCGGCGTGCATCGCGTCTTGCCCGGCTACATGGGTGGCCATGATCCAGCACCGACTTATGAGGCGATTTGCCAGGGCGATAGCGGCCATGCCGAAGTGGTGCAGATCGCCTTCGATCCGGCGGAAATCGATTTTGCGACGCTGTTGACTGTGTTCTTCAGCATCCATGACCCGACGACGCTGAATCGCCAGGGCAACGACGTGGGTACGCAATATCGTTCAGCCATTTTCTGGCACGATGCGGCGCAGCAGGCAACCGCTGAAGCGATGATTGCCCGACTGGCGGGCGAGGGGCTGTGGCCATCGCCCATCGTCACCGAGGTATTGCCGGCCGCGACGTTCTTTGTGGCCGAGCCGTACCACCATCAATATTTCCGCCGCAACCCGGGGCAGGGGTATTGCCAGGGGGTGGTCGCCGGCAAGGCGTACAAAGTGCGCCAGCGTTATGCGGCCTTGTTAAAGCCGGAATTCGCCTGAGCCTGCGCCGGTTTACGGCGCGTTAACAAAATCCAGCAACTCGCGGACGAAGCGTTCGCGCTGCCATTGGTGGGGCGAATGGTCGGTCCCTTCGTAAATGCGCAGGATGGCGTTGGGGATGTTGTCGGCGACGTAACGGGCTGTTTCGGTCCGGTAAAAATTGCTTTGCCCGCCATAGACCAGCAGCGTCGGCAGTGGAATGTTGGCCAGGACGTCGCGGTAGTCGGCGGCGGTCAGGCTCAGCCAGCAATTGATCAGGGGTTCCGGGTCCTGTGCCCGCAGCGCGGCACGGGAGCGCTCCCAGCCCGCGGCGTTGTCCTGGTACTTCTGCTTTGCCCGCTCATTGAGGCCGTGTGCGGTGAGCTTGAGTACGCCTTCAGCGAAATCCTCGCGTAGCCAGGAAATCATCTGTTGATTGCGGTCGACCGCGAAATCGCCGTAAATCCCGTGCGACCAATCGTCGCTGGTGAGCAGTTTGGGCGACTGGTCGATCAGGCACAGTTTGCCCAGGCCATGCGGACCATGGTCGCGCAGGTATTGCCACAGGGTCAGGGCGCCCATCGAATGGCCGACAGCGGTGGCGTTCGCCAGGCCGTAATGGTCGACCAGGTTGTTGAGGTCGCGGGCCATGCGGTCGACGGTGGCCGACCCGGGGTGGGCTAGCAGGTGACCGCCGTGGCCGCGCGCATCCCAGCGATAGACGCGGTGCCGGGCATTCAGCTCGTTGAGGAAGGGAAACCATTCCTGGCTGCTGGACGTCCAGCCATGGAGCAGGATCAGGGGCGAACCGTCGCCGGAAATCTTGACGTGGATTTTTTCGCCGTCATCAGCCAGAAAGTGGGTCATGTCGTTCGGTGGGTTGCTGCAAAAGCGACAGTATAATCGGCCGACTCAATACGGAGGAGTATGGAATGTTTGACTGGAGAGAGTACGAACACGGCATTTATGCCTTTGATGCCGGTTATGTTCGCCCCATCCTGGCGGCGATCCACCTGATTGTCGATGACGGCCGGGTTGCCCTGATTGATACCGGCAGCAACGATTCGCTGCCCAATGTGCTCGCTGCCTTGGCACAACTGGGCCTGGCGCCGGCGGCGGTCGATTACATCATCCTGACCCATATCCACCTTGATCACGCCGGCGGGGCCGGTACGCTGATGAGAGCTTTGCCGCAGGCCAAGCTGGTGGTTCATCCGCGCGGTTCGCGCCACATGGCTGAGCCGTCCAAACTGGTGGCCGGTGTGACGGCGGTGTACGGCCAGGCGTATGTCGACACGGTCTACGGCGACATTTTGCCCATTCCGGCTGAGCGCATTATCGAGGCGCACGATGGCCTGACCTTGTCGCTGGGCAAGCGCGAGTTGCTGTGCATCGATACCCCGGGGCATGCAAAACACCATATTTGTATCGTCGACCGCAACAGCGGCAGCATCTTCACCGGCGACATGTTCGGTTTGTCCTACCGTGAGTTTGATGTCGACGGCCGCCAGTTCATCCTGCCGACCACCAGTCCGACCCAGTTTGACCCGGCCGAGATGCACGCCTCGATTGACCGTTTGATGCGTTATCAGCCGCGCGCCATGTACCTGACGCATTACGCCCAGGTGCACGACGTGGCCACTCAGGCGGCGGCGCTGCGCCGTCGGCTCGATCAGCATGTGGCGATCGCTGAAGCGCATGCCGGGGACGGCGAAACGCGTCATGCTGCGACCAAGCAGGGCTTGACCGACTATCTGCTGGCTGAATTGCGCTGCCACGGTTGTACTTTGCCCGAAGCTAGTATTCTCGAGATCCTGGCCACCGATCTTGAACTGAATGCGCAGGGCCTGATCTGGTGGCTGGATCACCGCGATTGATGGTGGCTTAGCTGTGCCGGTGCTGTCGCCCGCTCAGCCCCAGCAGGCCGCTCAGGGCGATCAAGGCCAGCGCTAGCGTATTGCCAAAGCGGCCGTAGGGGGTGAGGCCGCGCTGGGCGGTCACTTCGCCCTGCAGCACCGCACGGGTGAAGGGCGGCAATTGGCTGACGACCTCGCCCTGGGGGGTGATGATGGCCGTCACCCCGGTGTTGGTGGCGCGCAGCATCGGGCGGCCGGTTTCCAGAGCGCGCAGGCGGGCGATCTGCAAATGTTGCGGCTGGGCGAGCGAGCGGCCGAACCAGGCGGTATTCGAAACATTGGCGAGAATGCCGGCCTGCGGCAGGGCGCGAATGATTTCCTCACCGAAAACATCTTCGTAGCAGATGTTGACCGCAAGGGCGCGGCCGGCGACCTGCATCGCTGGCTGGCGCGTCGGGCCGGGGGTGAACGACGACATCGGAATGTCGGCAAAGGCCATCAGCCAGGCAAAGCCAGCGGGAATCCATTCGCCGAAGGGCACCAGGTGCTGTTTGCTATAAATCTGCTGTGGTGCGCTGCCCAGGCTGACGGCGCTATTGAAATAGCGCTCGACATCGCCGGTGATGGTGCCAAGTACCAGGTCGCCCTGCTGGCGACGTGCCAGGTCGGCCAGTGCGCTCAGGTAGTCAGCCGGCAGGCGATCGAGAAAAGCCGGTAGCGCCGTTTCCGGTAACAGGCTGAGTTGGGCGGGATGGGCGGCCAGCAGGTCGTAATAGGTTTGTAGTGTGCGGTGGAACGCTTCAGGGCGGAATTTCATTTCCTGCGGAATATTGCCTTGCACCAGGGCGACGGAAATCGGGGCGCCGTCGGCTTCGGTCCACGGCACCAGCCGCAGCCCCTGGCCGAGCAGCAGCACGATGCCGAGAGCGATCAGGCCGCGCCGGCCTTGGCGCAGCAGGGCGCCCGTCAGGGCCAGCAGCAGGCTGAGACCAAAGACGCCGAGGAGTGGCGCATAGCCCGCCAGTGGGCTGGGTGGCGTTTGCGAGTAGCCCAGGGTCAACCACGGAAAACCGGTGAAAATCCAGCCGCGAATCCAGTCGACCGCGGCCAGCAGGGCAGCGAACCACAGGGCCTGGCGCCAGCCATCGAGCGGCTGCCAGCGCTTGAAAGCCAGCCCGGCGGCGGCCGGAAAAAGGGCGAGGAATAGACAGAGCAGCCCGGTGGCGGGGCCCGCCAGCCACCAGGGCATGCCGCCAAAAGTGGCGAGGCTGACATAGATCCACGACACCCCGCCCAGGAAAAAGGCGAGTCCGAAGGCGAGACCGCTGAGCGCAGTTTCGTGGACCGATTCGGCCCGGCACCACAGACTGAATAGCGCGGCACAGGCCAGCGGCGCCAGCCAGAACTGATCGAACGGGGCGAAGGCCAGCAGGGCTGCGCCACCACTGGCCGTGGCCAGCAGCCAGCGCCCGGCCCGGCTGTCAGTCAGGCGCATGCGCGGTCGGCAGGGGGCGACGTGGCGGATCGACCAGCAAGGTGTATAGACGGCGGCTGTCGGCACGGAGTACCTGGAAGCGGACGCCATCAATCTCCATCACTTCGTTGCGTTTTGGCACGCGGCCGAGGTGGCGCAGGATCAGCCCACCGACGGTGTCGAATTCCTCGTCGGAAAAGGTCGTGGTAAAGGCGGTATTGAAGTCCTCGATCTCGGTGCGGGCCTTGACCCGGTAACGCCCAGCCGAATCGAGGCGGATGTTGTCGTGCGCTTCGTCAAAGTCGTATTCGTCCTCGATGTCGCCGACAATCTGCTCCAGCACGTCCTCAATCGTCACCAGGCCGGCGACGCCGCCATACTCGTTGACGACGATGGCCATGTGGTTGCGCGAAACGCGGAATTCGCGCAGCAGGACGTTGAGTCGTTTCGATTCGGGAATGAACACCGCCGGCCGCAACCAGTCGCGCAGGTCGAAGTTTTCCTCGGTGTGCAGGCGCAGCAGGTCCTTGGCCAGCAGGATGCCGAGAACGTTGTCGCGGTCACCATCGATGACCGGGAAACGGGAGTGCGCTGCCTCGATGACGAAGGGCAGGATTTCGCTCATCGGATCGTCAATGTCGATGACGTCCATCTGGGCTCGCGGGATCATGACATCGACCACGCGGGTGTCGGAAGCTGCCAGGGCCCCCTCAATAATGGTCAGGGCATCGGCATCCATCAGGTTGCGCCCGTACGCGGCATGCAGGATGGCGATGAGTTGCTCGCGGTCTTCTGGTTCGCGCAGCAGCAGGGAGGTTAGTCGTTCGATGAATCCAGGTTTACTGTCACTATCCATAATATTTATTCTGCATAAGGGTCAGGGTAACCCAGTGCGGCAAGAACGGTCCTTTCTTCGTCTTCCATGGCCTGGGCGTCCGCGTCGTTTTCGTGGTCCCAGCCTTGTAAATGCAGCATACCATGCACCGTCAGATGGGCGTAATGCGCGGCCAATGGCTTGTTCTGTGCCGCCGCCTCGCTCGCCACCACTGCCGGGCAGATCACCAGATCACCCATGACAACGGGCTCACTGTCGTAGGGAAAGGAGAGCACGTTGGTCGCGTAATCCTTGCCGCGGTACGCTTTGTTCAGGGACTGCCCCTCGTCGGCGTCGACCAGGCGGATGGTGATTTCGCCGCCGCTGGCCAGCGCGGCCCGTGCCCAGCGAACGAAATCGGCACGTAAGGGTAGCCCTTCGCGGTGACAGGCATATTGCACGGACAGATTAAGTCGTTTGCTGGCGTTTTTCATAGGCGTCGACGATGCGGGCGACCAGGGGATGGCGCACCACATCTTCCTTGGTGAATTGGGTGAACGCAATGCCACGCACATCCTGAAGGATGTCGATGGCTTCCTTGAGACCGCTTTTCTGGCCGCGCGGCAGGTCGACCTGCGTGATGTCGCCGGTGACGACGGCCTTGGCGCCGATGCCGATGCGGGTCAGGAACATCTTCATCTGCTCTGGCGTGGTGTTCTGCGCTTCGTCGAGAATGATGAAGGCGTGGTTCAGCGTGCGGCCGCGCATGAAAGCCAGTGGGGCGATTTCGATGGCGCGCTTTTCGTACAGTTTGGCGACGCGGTCAGCACCCATCAGGTCGTACAGCGCGTCATACAGCGGGCGCAGGTAGGGGTCGATTTTCTGCGTCAGGTCGCCGGGCAGGAAGCCCAGGCGTTCGCCGGCCTCGACCGCCGGCCGGGTCAGGATGATGCGTTCGACCAGGTCGCGCTCGAAGGCGTCGACGGCGGAGGCGACCGCGAGATAGGTTTTGCCGGTACCGGCCGGGCCGACGCCGAAGGTGATGTCGTGTTCCTGAATGGCTTTCAGGTAAGCCACCTGGCGCGGCGTGCGACCGTGCAACTCCGTCTTGCGGGTGATCAATTGCGGGCCATCGACCGGGCCTTCGGCGCGGCGGGAAACCCGGCGCACCGGCGCATTGTTCAGTTCGATCAGGCCAAGCTGAATTTCATCGACGCTCAGCGGGGTTCGCGCCAGGTCGTAGAAATGACGGAGGGCATCCGCGGTCAACAGCGCTTTTTGGCCTAAAACCGAAAAACGTTCATTGCGTCGCCGAATGGTGACATCGAAGCCGGTTTCGATCTGCCGGATATTTTCATCGAGCGGGCCGCACAGATTGGCCAGTTGGGTATTGTCGAGCGGCCCGAGGCTGAACTCGATGGGGCGGCTTTTCGGGGCCGGCTTATTGTTCTCGGATGACAATTTCACCTCGCAGGCTGTGGGGGAGGGCCGATGTGATACGCACGTCGACAAAACGGTCGATCAGGCGCGGGTTGCCCGCGAAGTTGACGATGCGGTTGTTGTCGGTGCGCCCGGCGAGTTCATTGGCATCCTTTTTCGACAGGCCTTCGACCAGGACGCGCTGCACGCTGCCGACCATGGCCTGGCTGACGACCTGGGCCAGTTCATCGATCCGTTTTTGCAGACGGAGCAGGCGGGCTGACTTCACCTCGGCGGGCGTCGAATCATCGAGTTCCAGCGCCGGCGTGCCAGGACGCGGGCTGTAGATGAAGGAGAAAGACGCATCGAAGGCGACGTCGTCGATCAGCTTCATCGTCTTTTCGAAATCCTCGTCCGTCTCGCCCGGAAAGCCGACGATGAAATCAGACGACAACGAAATGTCCGGTCGGGCAGCGCGCAGCTTGCGGATGATGGATTTGTACTCCAGTGCCGTGTAGCCGCGTTTCATTGCCGCCAAGACGCGGTCGGAACCGGATTGCACGGGCAGGTGCAGGTGCGAGACCAGCTTGGGCTGGGTGAGGTAGGTGTCGATCAGGCGCTGGCTCATCTCTCGCGGATGCGAGGTGGTGTAGCGGATGCGCTCGATGCCAGGGACTTCGGCGATGTATTCGATCAACATCGCCAGATCGGCTTTCTCGTCGCTGCCGTCCATGTCGCCGCGGTAGGCATTGACATTCTGGCCGAGCAGGGTGACTTCGCCGACCCCGTGGGCCGCCAGGTCAGCGACTTCCGTCAGGACGTCGGTGAACGGCCGTGACACTTCGCCGCCACGGGTGTAAGGCACGATACAGAAGGTACAGAATTTAGAGCAGCCTTCCATGATCGAGACAAAGGCCGAGGCGCCTTTTACTTCCGAAGGGGGCATGGCGTCGAACTTTTCGATCTCCGGGAAGGAAACGTCCACTGCGGCCTTGCCTTTGGCCTGGCGCTCGGCGATCAGTTGCGGCAGCCGGTGCAAGGTTTGCGGCCCGAAGACGATATCGACATAAGGTGCGCGAGCGACGATGGCGTCGCCCTCCTGGCTGGCCACGCAGCCCCCGACACCGATCACCAGATTCGGGTTCTGCTGCTTGAGATGGCGGACCCGTCCCAGATCATGAAACACTTTCTCCTGCGCTTTTTCGCGCACCGAGCAGGTGTTGAACAGGATGATGTCGGCGTCTTCCGGCTTGTCGGTCTTGACGATGCCGCCCGCGGCATTAAGCACATCCGCCATCTTGTCGGAGTCGTATTCATTCATCTGGCAGCCAAAGGTGCGAATGAACAGTTTTTTTGGGGCTTTAGGTTTGGATTCTTGGTTATCAGGCATGGGGCAATGGGTCTATCTTCAAAATTCGCGGCAAGGCCTTGACGGTCGGCAGGCGGCTAACTATAATTCGCGCCCTTACGTGGTGATGTAGCTCAGACGGTTAGAGCGATGGATTCATAACCCATAGGTCGGCAGTTCGATTCTGCCCATCACCACCACTGTTTCAGCAAGAAGCCGTTGTTCCGCAAGGAACGGCGGCTTTTTTGCTTGGCTGATCGAAAAATAAGGCATTCCGCTGGCTTAATGAATGATGGCCCGGGATCGCTCCCGGGCCAGTGTCGTTGGTGGGCCCGCAGGGACTTGAACCCTGGACCAAAGGATTATGAGTCCTCTGCTCTAACCAACTGAGCTACAGGCCCGGAAAGTGGCTTAGTTGCTGTTCGGGTCGAGGAAGCTGCGCAGTTTGTCGGAACGGCTGGGGTGACGCAGCTTGCGCAGGGCCTTGGCTTCGATTTGGCGGATGCGTTCGCGGGTGACGTCGAACTGCTTGCCGACTTCTTCCAGCGTGTGATCCGTATTCATCTCGATACCGAAACGCATGCGCAATACCTTGGCTTCCCGCGTCGTCAGGCTGTCGAGGATGTCCTTGGTCACGCCACGCAGGCTGGAATACATCGCCGCATCGGCCGGGGCCAGTGTTGATTGATCCTCGATGAAGTCGCCGAGATGCGAATCGTCGTCGTCGCCGATCGGGGTTTCCATGGAGATCGGCTCCTTGGAAATTTTCATGATCTTGCGGATCTTGTCTTCCGGCATGTCCATCTTCTTGGCCAGCGTTGCCGGATCGGGTTCGGCGCCCGTTTCCTGAAGGATCTGGCGGCTGATCCGGTTCATCTTGTTGATCGTTTCGATCATGTGCACCGGGATACGGATGGTCCGCGCCTGGTCGGCGATGGAGCGGGTGATGGCCTGGCGGATCCACCACGTGGCGTAGGTCGAGAACTTGTAGCCGCGACGATATTCGAACTTGTCCACCGCCTTCATCAGGCCGATGTTGCCTTCCTGGATCAGGTCGAGGAACTGCAGGCCGCGGTTGGTGTACTTCTTGGCAATCGAGATGACCAGACGCAGGTTGGCTTCGGTCATTTCGCGCTTGGCGCGACGGGCCTTGGCTTCGCCGGTGGACATCTGCTTGTTGATGTCTTTGAGTTCGCGCAGCGGGATGCCGATGCGTTCCTGCAGGGCGAGCAGCTTGCGCTGTTCTTCCTGAATGTCCGGGGCGCTGCGGGTCAGGATGGCGACGTAAGACTTGGGGGCGGCAGCAATTTCGGCTTCCACCCAATCGATGTTGATTTCGTTGCCGGGGAAGGACTGAATGAAATGCGGGCGCGGCATGTGCACGCGGTCAACGCAGATATTCTGGATTTTTCGCTCGCAACCGCGCACTTCTTCAACCATGGCGCGCACGCTGTCACACAGGCGCTCGATGCTGCGCGAGGTGAAACGGATGTTCATCAGTTCGTCGGACAGCTGTTGTTGCAGCTTCAGGTAGGCCTTGTCCTGAGAGCCCTTGCTGGCCAAGGTTTTTTGCATCTTGGCGTGAATGCCCCGGATGGCCTGGAAACGCTCGATGGCTTCGGTCTTCAGCTGCAGCAGTGAGGCTGCGGCATTGCTGCCGCCATCGCCGTCACCATCGTCGCTGTCGTCGTCGCTGTCGTCGTCGCTGTCGCTATCGTTATCACTGTCGTCGTTGCTGTCGTCGGCGGGGGCCGCTTCGACGGCATTCGGGTCGATCAGGCCGTCGATCAGCTCGTCGATCCGCATCTCGTCAGCTTCGACCTTGGTCACTAGGTCGAGAATGTCGGTGATGGTCGTTGGGCAGGCCGAGATAGCCTGGATCATGTGCTTGAGGCCCTCCTCGATGCGTTTGGCGATTTCGATTTCGCCTTCGCGGGTGAGGAGTTCGACCGATCCCATTTCACGCATGTACATGCGGACCGGGTCGGTGGTCCGGCCAAATTCCGAGTCGACTGTGGAGAGTGCCTGTTCGGCCTGTGCTTCCACTTCGTCATCGTCGGAGGCTGAGGCGGCGGCATCCGACATCAGCAGGTCTTCGGCGGCCGGGGCTTCGTCGAAGACCTGGATGCTCATTTCGCTGAAAGTCGAGATGATGGCTTCGATCGACTCCGCATCAACGACATCGTCCGGCAGGTGGTCGTTGATTTCCGCGTAGGTCAGGTAGCCACGTTCCTTGCCCAGTTTGATCAGCGCCTTCAGGCGCGTCTTGCGTGCTTCCGGGTCAAGGGGTTCCTGCTTTTCAGCCATTGCCCCGTCCAGCAGCGCTTTTTCGGCTGCCTTCTCCTTGGCTTTGCTGGTCCGAGCCTTCGGAGCTTCCTTAGCGGTATCTTTTGCCTTAGCCATGAACACGATCCGTTGAATTGGAGAAAACCATAAATTTTACCACAACTTAGCTGCGATTTGCCGGCTTGGCCAGCAGCTGGATGTAGGCCTGTTTTTCAGCGGCGGACAGGCCGGCAACGCCGAATTGCAGGGCCTTGCGCTGCAATTCATGAAACTGCCGGCTTTGTTCGCCTTCCTGTAATTTGTCGAGGGTGTCGCGAAACTCGACCTCCGCCTCGGCTTCGTCAAACGGCAGGCCAAGAAGTTCCGAAGCGGCCTGCTCGATCAATGCTTCTTCTGGTTGGCCGCGTAATTGTTGGCGCAGGGCGGCATAGCTCAGTGTGCCTTGCTGCTGACGGGCCAGATCGTGCAAGCGGGTCAGTGCGGCCCTTTCTGGCGTGTCGGGCAGCAGATTGACCGGCAATTGGGCAGCCAGTTGCGGTTGGTGCAGGACGATGCGCAGCAGGTTGCGGGTCAGTGAGGGTGCCGTCCGTTTGCTGCGCGCAGGCGCCGCCGGCCGGAAGCTGCGCAACTCGCACAGGCGCTCGACTTCCTCTTGGGCGAAGCCGCTGGCTTCGGCCAGGCGCTTGACCAGTTGCAGGCGTAGCAAAGGGGTTGGCAGCTTGAGCAACAAGGGCTTGGCTTCGTAGATCAGCCGAGCCTTGCCTTCGGCGCTGGTCAGGTCGCAGCGCTGGGCCAGTTCGCGGAGCAGGACATCGGACAGTGGCGTTGCCTGGGCAATCTGCCGGTCGAACTCGACTTTGCCATACTCGCGGATGAAGCTGTCCGGGTCATGTTCAGCGGGCAGGAAGGCAAAGCCGATCTGCTTGTTGTCGGCCAGGGCTTCCAGAGCGTTTTCCAGGGCGCGCCAGGCGGCTTTGCGGCCGGCGTTGTCGCCGTCAAAACAGAAAACAATGCGGTCGACCTGGCGCAGCAATTTTTGCACGTGGACCGGGGTGGTTGCCGTGCCCAGGGTGGCGACCGCATTGCCAACCCCGTTCTGAGCTAGCGCGATGACATCCATGTAGCCTTCGGTGACGATGGCGGTGTCGGTTTCGCGCAGGGCCTGGCGTGCTTGCGGTAGACCGAACAGTTCCCGGCCTTTTTCAAACAGCGGGGTTTCCGGGGAGTTCAGGTACTTCGGTTCGCCCTGGTCGATGACGCGGCCGCCGAAGGCGATGATGTCGCCCTTGGGGTTGATGATCGGGATCATTAGTCGGTCGCGGAAACGGTCGTAGCGGCGGCCGGCGTCGTTGTCAATGACCAGTCCCGCCAGTTTCAGCGCTTCGGCGTTGTAGTCGGGGAAAATGGCTTGCAGGTTCTGCCAGCCATCGGGTGCGTAGCCCATGCCGTAGCGGGCAGCGACTTCGCCGGTCAGGCCGCGCTTCTTGCAGTAGTCGATGGCCTTGGGCGAGCGCTTTAACTGTTCCTTGTAATAGGCCGCTGCTTTGGCCATGAGCTCGATCAGGCTGCGTGTCTGGCCCTGTTTTTCCGGTGAAAAGCCCTCGCTCTCCGGTACCACCATGCCGGCTCGGCTGGCTAGTTCCTTGACGGCATCGACGAAACCCATGCCCTGATATTCCATGACGAAACTGATCGCCGTGCCGTGCGCGCCGCAGCCGAAGCAGTGGTAGAACTGCTTGGTCGGGCTGACCGTGAAGGACGGCGATTTTTCGTTATGGAAGGGGCAGCAGGCGGCGTAATTGGCGCCGGCCTTTTTCAGGGGAACGTAGTTATCCACCAGGTCGACAATGTCGACCCGGGCGAGAAGGTCCTGGATGAAGGACTCGGGGATCACGTCAGGATCGTCTGCCCAGGGTGGCGGTGTGGGGCGTTGGCCAACTGAATCAGCCGGCGAGGGCGGCTTTGACTTGTTTCGAGACTTCGGCCATGTCAGCCTTGCCAGCCAGTTGCGGCTTGAGTACAGCCATCAGCTTGCCCATATCGGCGGCACTTTGGGCGCCGGTCTGGGCGACGGCGGCGCTAACGGCAGCGGCAATCTCGTCGCTGCCCATCTTTTCTGGCAGGTAGGCGCTGAGAATGGCGATTTCGAATGCTTCGGCTTCGGCCAGTTCGGGGCGGCCGGCCGCTTGGTACTGGCTGACGCTGTCCTTGCGCTGTTTGACCAGCTTTTCGATGACGGACAGGATGGCGCTGTCGTCGAGTTCGCAGCGCTCATCTATTTCCTTTTGCTTGATGGCGGCGAGTAGCAAGCGAACGGCGCCGAGTGTCGCTGCCTCCTTGGCCTTCATGGCCGTTTTCATGTCGTCGGTGATGCGGGCTTTGAGTGTCATTTGTGCGTGCTTAGTCGGTCGTGGTGCGCCAGAAGGCGGCGGTTGCTCTTTGCCAAATGCTAAAAAAAAGCCGCCAGCTGTTGAGGCGGGCGGCTTTTTCTGCATCCGGTTGTGCTGAATGATCAGTACATCTTCGGCGGCAGGGTCATGCTGCGGATACGCTTGTGGTGGCGTTTGACAGCAGCAGCCAACTTGCGCTTACGCTCGGCGGTGGGCTTTTCATAAAACTCACGGGCGCGCAGCTCGGTCAGGAGACCCGTCTTCTCGACAGTACGCTTGAAGCGGCGAATGGCCACCTCGAACGGCTCGTTTTCCTTGACACGAATGTTCGGCATCTAAATCACCCCCTTCCGTTAGGCGCCTGCCAGGTCAAGTATTCGGCAGTGCGCGCAAAATTTGTGTCCGCAGGTTTGCGGAAAGCCGAGCAGTATATTCAAAAAAAAGCTTTTTGTCTCAATGTTAAAATGCGCGCCATGTTGATCCTCGGTATTGAATCCTCCTGCGACGAAACTGGCATTGCGCTGTACGACAGTGCGGCTGGCTTGTTGTCGCACGCCCTGCATTCGCAAGTGGCAATGCACGCTGAATACGGCGGTGTGGTGCCCGAACTGGCGTCGCGTGACCATATCCGGCGGGTGGTGCCGCTGTTGCGGTCGACCTTGCGCCAGGCCGGAAAATCGCTGACTGATATTGATGCTGTCGCCTACACGTGCGGTCCTGGCTTGTCCGGCGCTTTGCTGGTCGGTTGCGCCTTTGCTGAAGCGCTGGCAGTGGCGCTCGACAAGCCGACTATCCCGGTGCATCACCTTGAAGGTCATTTGCTGTCGCCTTTGTTGTCGGCGACCCCGCCGACCTTTCCCTTTGTCGCCTTGCTGGTCTCCGGCGGGCACACGCAATTGATGAAGGTGACGGCGGTCGGTAATTACGAATTGCTTGGCGAAACGCTGGACGATGCGGCTGGCGAAGCTTTCGACAAGAGCGCCAAACTGCTCGGTCTGCCTTATCCCGGCGGCGCCTTGTTGTCGAAACTGGCCGAGCAGGGCGACCCGGGCAAATACACCTTGCCGCGCCCGATGCTGCATTCGGGCGATCTGAGTTTCAGCTTTTCTGGCCTGAAGACGGCGGTGCTGACGCTGGTGCGCGAGCAGGCCGTACCGCTGGACGATGCCTTCAGGGCCGATGCGGCGCGCGCCTTTCAGGAAGCGATTGTTGAGGTGCTGGTCAAGAAGTCGCTCAAGGCGATGAAGCAGACGGGGCTGAAACAACTGGTGGTCGCGGGGGGTGTGGGCGCCAACAAGCAGTTACGGTCAACCCTCGATGCCGAGGCAAAACGCAAACGCTTCCAGGTCTATTACCCGGAACTGGAGTTCTGTACCGACAATGGCGCGATGATCGCGCTGGCCGGTTGCCTGCGACTGCAGGCTGGCAACCCCGCCAAACCGGCCGGGGTGTTCTCTGTTCAACCGCGCTGGCCACTGATGGATAACGTGCTACCCGCCGGGCCGGGGTAAATCCCCCTCGCTTGCCGGTCGACCGTGTTAGGCGAGCAGAAATCGTTTCTCCCCTTGTGGCGTCACAGTTCACCGACTGTTCGCATTCGGCCGAATGCTTGTTGAAATCGGTGGTGCGGGCCTGGATCAGGTTTTTTTCTGGCGGCCGATTTTCGATTCCTGGCCCGCCATCAAGCGCTGGATGTTCTGCCAATGCTTGATGATCAGCACCCCGCCAATGACCAGCACGACAGCAAACTGGCCATCGATGCCATGAATCAGCGCCGAAATCAGGGGCGCGCTGCCGGCAGCGAGCAGCGCGGCGAGTGACGAATAGCGCGAGACGTAGGCGACCAGGAGCCAGGTGGCGAGGACGGCAAGGCCGAGAACCGGGTCCAGGGCGAGCAGGACGCCGGCGCCGGTGGCCACCCCTTTGCCGCCCTTGAACTTGAGGAAAATGGGGAAGATGTGGCCAAAGAAAACGGCCAGCGCGACCAGGCCGATCGTCGTGTCATCCAGCCCCGCCTGTCGGGCGATCAAGATGGCCAGCGAGCCTTTGAGCGCATCGCCGAGCAGGGTGAATAGCGCTGCTTTCTTGTGGCCGCTGCGCAGCACATTGGTGGCGCCGGGGTTGCCAGAGCCATAGGAACGCGGGTCGGCCAGACCGAAAAGTCGCGCCGAGACCATGGCGAAAGGTACGGAACCGAGCAGGTAGGCGGTGAGAAGGGCAAGGAGGGTTTGCATGAGTCGGGGCAGTCACTGGGGTACAATCGCGGCGAATTTTACACCCCGCTCACGGTCGACCGCCTCATGGACATTATTTTCGTTGAAGAACTGCGCGCCGAAACATGGATAGGCATCTATCCGCGCGAAAAGGCCATGCCCCAGACGGTCGAAATTTCGCTGCAGATTGGGGTGTCGACCGCATCCGCCGGGGCCAGTGACGATATTCGTGACACGGTGGATTACGCCGTGGTGGTCGAGCGTTTGCGTGCTGACCTGTCAGGGCGTCATTTCAATCTGCTGGAAAAACTGACCGAACATGTCGCGACTTTCCTGTTGGAGAATTTTGCTGCCCAATGGGTGCGCGTCTCGGTCGCCAAGCTGGGCATGATGCCGGGTGTGAAGCGGGTTGGCGTGATCATCGAGCGTTCGATCTGATGCGAAAAAGCCGGGTTTCCCCGGCTTGGCGTGAGCGCCCGCTGGTCAGAGAATGACCGCCAGTTCCTCGCGGTATTGCAGTTCCTGACGGAAGGCGAACATTTCCAGTCCCAAGGCATCCCGTGCTGACAGCACGCCAATCGGTCGACCGTCGTCAAGCACCACCGGCAAGTGACGGAAGCCGCCTTCATACATCAGATGCAGTGCATGCCCGAACGGCTTGTCCGGGCTGATCCGTTCCGGGTCGTGCGTCATGACCGAACTGATCGGGGTGGCGTTTGCATCCAGGCCGGCGGCCAAGACCTTGAAGGCCAGGTCGCGCTCGGTGCAGATGCCGAGTAGCGCGCCGTCCTCCGGCGACACAATCAGCACGGCGCCTTCGCCGTTCTCTTTCATGTGCTGGGCGACGGCGCGGATGCTTTTTTCCGGCGTGGCGGTGAGGAAATGACGATTCTGGATGATTTTTAGGACAGCGCGGCTGGGCATGGTGTGTCTCCTTGCAGGGTGGGAAGTGACCAAGGATCGACTCGCCGCGCGCCACAAAGTTCAGCCGGATAGTGCAGGGCATGGCGGATAAAAATCGGGTCATGCCCATCGCCTGCGGCCATGGCGGCAGGCGATGTTTGGATAGCCAAAAATAATTGAATGAGCGGATTTAATTGTTTTTCTGATTACTTGTCGAGTGCCACGGCGACCTGTCCAGGATGCAGTGTGCGCAGGATGTCGTGTGGGTGAATACCCACCAGATAGCCGCGTCGACCGCCATTGATATAGATCAGCGACAGGTCAAGAATGGTTTTTTCGATGAAGACCGGCATGGATTTTTTGGTCCCGAAGGGGCTGGTGCCGCCGACCAGAAAACCGGTGTGACGGTTGGCCACCTCGGGCTTGCAGGGCTCGATCTTCTTGCAGCCGATCTGGCGGGCCAGTTCCTTGGTTGATACCTTGCGGTCACCGTGCATCAGGACAATCAGCGGCTTGGCTTGCTCATCCTCGAAAATCAGGGTCTTGATGACGGCGTGTTCGGCGACGTTCAATTCACGCGCCGACACCTGGGTGCCGCCGTGTTCTTCGTAGGTGTACGGATGGTGTGAGAAGGGCACGCCATGTGTTTTTAGGAAGCGGGTGGCCGGGGTTTCCGGACCGTGATCGGATGGTCGCATGCGATGGGGGCAAAAAAGGTCGACAATCAGTGTCGACGGCGGAAGTCGTGCAGGAGGGTGGCCAGGGTGGCCACGGCGTCGGGCGTCAAGGCATTGTAGAGCGAGGCCCGCAGGCCGCCGATGGCGCGGTGGCCTTGCAGTCCGGACAGCCCGGCGGCCGTGGCGCTGGCCAGAAAGTCACGTTCCAGTGCCGGCGTCGGCAAGTTGAACACGACATTCATCTGCGAGCGGTCGGCGACGGCGGCGCGCGGACGGTAAAAATCGGCCCCTTCGTCAAGCACGCGGTAGAGCAGGGCGGCTTTGCCGGCGTTGATCTCGGCCATCTTGGCCAGGCCGCCGATGTCGTGACGCAGCCAGCGGGTGACGAGCAGCACGGTGTAAATGGCAAAGACCGGTGGGGTGTTGAGATTGGAGTGCGCGGCGGCTTGGCTGCGGTAATCAAGGAAGCTGGGCAGTTCGGCGGGCAATCGGTCGAGCAGCGGCGCGTGAAGGACGACTACGGTCACGCCGGCCGGGCCGATGTTTTTCTGGGCGTGTGCGTAAATCAGCGCGTAACGGTCAGCGGCAATGGGCCGCGACAGGAAATCGGACGACATGTCGCAGATGCGCGGCACATCATCGCGACCGAGCAGGCGATGGAATTGCAGACCTTCGACCGTCTCGTTGCTGATGTAATGCAGATAGGGGGCGTCGGCGGCGTAGTCCAGTTCGTGGTCGTCCGGCAGGCGCGAGAAAGCATGTTCAGCGCCCGACCATAGCAGGCGGACAGGTCCTTCCTTGCGCGCTTCCGGCAGCGCCTTGCCGCTCCAGTAGCCCGTGTGCAGATAATCCGCCGGCGGGCCGTCACGGCGCAACAGGCTCATCGGGATTTGCGAAAACTGCTGGGTGGCGCCGCCTTGCAGTAGCAAGACGTGGTGGTCACGGTCGACACCCAGCAAATGTCGAATATTGTCTTCCGTTTCCTGAACGACCGCGGCGAACCAGTCCGAGCGATGGCTGATGCCGAGCAGGGACAGACCTGTGTCCGGTTCGCATTGAATGGCGGTCTGAAGTTGCTGCAGCACGCTTTCTGGCAGGGCGCCAGGGCCGCCGGAAAAGTTCAGCCGGTTGCGCGGGTTGCTCATCGTCAAGCCGTGCCGGCCGCCACCCGACGGGCCAGATAGCGGCAGAAATCATCGCGCAATTGGTGCATGGGCGCTTGTTTGTAGGGGAAGACTTCGGGCGCGTCCATGGCGTGGACAATCATTGCGTGGTCGATTTCGAAGACCAGCAAGTTGCCGGCCGTGGTTTCTGCGCAGTCCAGGCACAGGTAATCCAGGCCGCTGCGCTGGCTGATTGCCTGCAGGGCCGTCTGGTGGCGTGCGGCAAAAGCCACAAAGCCGGTCATGAACTGTGCTTCCTCGGCTCGCTTGTCGGCATCATCGGCCATGCCGGCATTGAGGTAGTGAATCATCCAGTGCGTCGAAATCCCCATGTGGCAGGCGTAGGCTTGGCCATCGAGCAGGGCGATGCGGTATTTGCGGTACAGGCCGTCGACGCTGCGGTAATCGACAAAAGGCGATAGGTAAAAATCGTTGCTGCGCACCTGTTGCAGGTAGGCGGCCAGTGCGCCGTGGTCGTCGATTCGGGCCAGGTGGTGGCCGCCATGCGAGTCGGTGGGGCGGACGATGACCGGATAATGGCCGGCCGGAAAGGAGGCGCCAAGTGGCGTGACGCCGCGGCCGATATCGAACAGTTGCAGTCGGCTGGCTTGCCAGGTGCCTGGCATGGACAGACCGGGCACGCCTTGCAGCAGTCGGCTGGCCTGACTGCGTTCGGTATTGGGGATAGCCGACGGCTGATTGATGACCGGGTGTGGCCAGTCGGCGAGGACGGGAAGCAGTGCCGCCAGTAGCGGGCGGTGGGCGGCCGCATCGCCAATGGCGACCAGGACAGCATCGTGGGCCGGCGGCGGCTCGGGAAACAGGGTATCGGGGTCGAGGTAATAGAGGATCAGTTCAACGGCACAGTCTTCGAGCAGACATTCGATCGGCGTATTGGCTGACAGCGGTCCGGCGGTCATCAGGACCAGCAGGCGCAGTTGGGCTGGTTGGCGGGCTGCGGCGATCGGATAAGCGCGCTGTATCGCCAGGGCTTCGGCCTGCATGGCAGCGGCGGCTTCGTCAAGTTGCAGGGCACGCATCAGATAAGACAGGGTTAGCCACAGTTCAGGCTGGCCGGGCTGCTGCTCGGCGGTCTTGAGCAGCGCTTGTGCGGTCGGACGGAGGTCGATGCCGGCGATGCTTTGTCGTAAAAAGGGGCTCAGACCACGAAAATCGGCGCAGGTCTGGGGCGCGGAAGCTGGGGTGTTCGGCAGCATGTGGGGGGTGTCGTTGTTGGCCAAGGCCCGGGTAGCGGGGCGCTTACTCTACCACGCGGCGCTTCAGCCGCGCGGGTGGTGCACGGCGTGCAGGCGTTTCAGGCGTTCGCGGGCGACATGGGTGTAAATCTGGGTGGTTGAAATATCGGCGTGGCCGAGCAAGAGCTGGACGACGCGCAAATCGGCACCATGGTTGAGCAGGTGGGTGGCAAAGGCGTGACGCAGGACGTGCGGCGACAGTTTTTCCGGGGCGATGTCGGCCAGCAAGGCATAGCGTTTGATCAGGTGCCAGAAGGCATGGCGGGTCATGGCGCCGCCGCGGCGGGTGACGAAGAGCGCGTCGCTGTGCTGCCCTTGCAGGATTGTTGGGCGGGCATCGGCCAGATAGCGGCTGATCCAGGTGATGGCCAATTCACCCAGCGGCACCAGTCGTTCCTTGCTGCCCTTGCCGAAGGCCCGCAGGGCGCCATCGCCCAGGCTGACTTCATGCAGTTTCAGATTGACCAGTTCGGAGACGCGCAGTCCGCAGGCGTAGAGCGTTTCCAGCATCGCCCGGTCACGCAGGCCAAGGGGGGTGTCGACATCAGGTGCGGCGAGCAGGGCGTCGACCTGCTTTTCGGAGAGCAGCTTGGGTAGGCGCGATGGTTGGCTGGGGTTGGCCAGGTGCAGCGTCGGGTCGGTGGGCAGGCGACCGCGGCTTACCTGCCAGCGGTAAAAGCGGCGCAGGCTGGCCAGATAGCGGGCTTGCGAACTGGCTTTGGTCTGCCGGGCCAGGTGGGCGACAAAGCGGGCCAGGGTGCTGGCTTGCAGGTCGAGCAGGGTTTCGAGCTGTTGCTCAGCCAGCCATTGTGCCAGCCGACCGAGATCGGAGCGGTAGCTGGCCAGGGTGGTTTGGGCCAGGCCGTCTTCCAGCCACAGAGCATCGCAGAACTGGTCAATGTCGGCCAGATCAGCCGGCCGGATATCGGCCATGGGGCGCCTCGTGATGCAGTAGCCAGCGTTTGATGTCGAGCAGCAGACCATCGCGCTGGTGGTTGAAGCCGCCGAGTTTTTGGTCGCCGGTGCCGTGGCTGGCGACGACGCGGTGACAAGGTAGGAGGAGCGGATAGGGGTTGGCACCGCAGGCCTGCCCGACGGCGCGCGCTGCATTATGGATGTTTTTGGCCAGTTGACCGTAAGTGCGTGTCTGGCCGGGCGGGATGGCGGCAATCTCGGCCCAGACCTGGCGCTGGAAGGCCGTGCCCGCCGGGCGTAACGGCAGGGTGAAGCGGTGGCTGGGGTCGGCCAGGTAGGCATCGAACTGGCGCACCGCCTCGGTCGCCAGGGCGGTGCTTGGTGCCTGGCCGGGGCCGGGCGGCAGGAAATCGATGGCGATGATTTCGTTGGCGCTGCAACTAACCCCCAGGGCGAACCCGGGGGCGGTGACGATGGCCTGATAGCCGATGACGGCAAGGGGCATGTTGGCGGTCAACGGTCGAAAAAGCTTAAAAATGCTTGATCAGGCATCAAAAAGCCGAAATCCCCGTTTGGGCCCGGCCGAGAATCAGCGCATGGACGTCGTGGGTACCTTCGTAGGTGTTCACCACTTCCAGATTGACGACATGGCGGATTACCCCGAACTCGTCGGAAATACCGTTGCCGCCCAGCATGTCGCGCGCCTGGCGGGCGATGTCGAGGGCCTTGCCGCAGGAATTGCGCTTGAGCATGGAGACGATTTCCGGCGTCGCGCTGCCGTCGTCCATCATCCGGCCAAGGCGCAGGGCACCCTGGATGCCGAGGGCGATTTCGGTCTGCATGTCGACCAGCTTTTTCTGGATCAACTGGTTGGCGGCCAGCGGCCGGTTGAACTGCTGGCGATCCAGCGTGTACTGGCGGGCCGTGTGCCAGCAGCTTTCGGCGGCGCCCAGCGCCCCCCATGAAATGCCGTAGCGCGCCGAGTTGAGGCAGGTGAACGGGCCTTTCAGGCCGCTCGCCTTGGGCAGCTGGTTTTCAGTGGGCACGAAAACCTCGTCCATGACGATGTCGCCGGTGATCGAAGCGCGCATCCCGACCTTGCCGTGGATAACCGGCGCCGACAGCCCGGCCATGCCCTTTTCGAGAATGAAGCCGCGCAGGGCGCCGTCGTCGTCCTTGGCCCAGACGATGAAAATGTCGGCAATCGGCGAATTGGTAATCCAGCGCTTGACGCCGGACAGCTTCCAGCCACCCGGCACGGCGCGGGCGCGGCTGCTGGCGCTGGCCGGGTCGGAGCCGGAATCGGGCTCGGTCAGGCCGAAACAGCCGATCAGCTCGCCCTTGCCGAGCTTCTTCAGATATTTTTCCTTCTGCTCGTCGCTGCCGAATTGGTAAATCGGCACCATGGTCAGCGACGATTGCACACTCAACAGCGTGCGGTAGGCCGAATCGACGTACTCCACCTCGCGGGCAATCAGGCCGTAGGAAACGTAATTGAGACCGGCGCCGCCGTACTGCGGCGGCAGGGTGGCGCCGAGCAGGCCCATGTCGCCCATGGCGCGGTAGATGGCCGGGTCGGTCGTTTCGTGGCGGAAGGCGTCGAGAATGCGCGGCTGCAGTTCCTTTTGCGCGAAGTCGCGGGCGGCATTGCGTACCTGACGCTCGTCGGCGGCCAACTGGCTGTCGAGCAGGAAGGGGTCTGGCCAGTTAAAAGAGGCGGGAGGCATTGGCTTACTTGAAAAAACGGGAAAGCCAACCCTTGGTTTCTTCCTTCTGGGTTTTTTCCTTGATGATGTCGACCATATTGGCTTTGACTGCAGCGACGTAGTCAGCATCGTCACGTTTAATGTGGTTAACCAGCCAGCGGGAAAGCATGCCGTGCAATTCGTCAGCAACGTCGTCACCCATGGAGACGCGCTGTTGATATTCCGCTACCTTGCGTGTGAATAGTTCGTGGACCTTTTTGTGTGGCTTGCAGTATTTGTATTCAGCTTCTTCCTGCAGGCTTTCCTCAAAGGCGAAGTGCGAGAGGGTGTAGTCGACGCACGCATCGATGACCTCTTTGATTTTTTCCTTGTCCTTGGCGAGGTTGGCGCTTTCCAGTTGGTTGATGAAGTCAACGATCTGGCGGTGTTGATAGTCGATGACTTCAATACCGGTATCAAGTTCGGTGGTCCAGTTGATTGGCATTTTTTCTCCCTGAGTGGTGAAACAAGTGTTTTTTCAGCTTCGAACGTGGCCGTCGCCCAGCACGATCCACTTCTGGCTGGTCAGCCCTTCCAGACCGACCGGGCCGCGGGCGTGGATCTTGTCGGTCGAGATGCCGATCTCGGCGCCCAGGCCGTATTCGAAGCCGTCGGCGAAGCGCGTCGAGGCATTGATCATGACCGAGGCCGAATCGACTTCACGCAGGAAGCGCATGGCTTTCGGGTGGTTGTCGGTGACGATGGCCTCGGTGTGGTGCGACGAATACTGGTTGATGTGGGCGATAGCCTCGTCGATGCCGCTCATGACTTTGACCGAAATGATCGGTGCCAGAAACTCGGTGTAGTAGTCCTCATCCGTTGCGGCGACGGCATTTGGCACGATGGCGCAGGTTTCGGTGCAACCGCGGATTTCGACGCCCTTTTCGCTCAGCATGTGGGCAATTGGCGGCAGCAGCATGGCGGCGATTGCACGGTCGACGAGCAGCGACTCGGCGGTGTTGCAGGTGCCGTAGCGCTGGGTCTTGGCGTTCTCGACGATCTTGAGCGCCTTGTTCGGATCGGCTTCTTCTTCCAGGTAGACGTGGCAGTTGCCGTCCAGGTGCTGGATCATCGGTACCCGCGATTCGGCCAGCAGGCGGGCGATCAGGCCCTTGCCGCCGCGCGGCACGATGACGTCGACGAACTCGCGCATCGTAATCAGTTCGCCGACGGCGGCGCGGTCGGTGGTGTTGATCACCTGCACGGCTTCAGCCGGCAGCCCGGCGGCCTGCAGGCCTTCCTGGATGAGGGCGGCGATGGCGCGATTGGAGCGGATGGCCTCCGAGCCGCCGCGCAGGATGGCGGCGTTGCCGGACTTCAGGCAGAGCGCGGCAGCATCGGCAGTGACGTTGGGGCGGGCTTCGTAAATGATGCCGATGACGCCGAGCGGCACGCGCATCTTGCCGACCTGGATGCCGGACGGCATGAACTTGAAATCGCCCATCTCGCCGATCGGGTCGGGCAGCTTGGCGACCTGTTCGACGCCCTCTGCCATGTTGTCCACGCCCTTGTCGGACAGCGTCAGGCGGTCGAGCAAGGCGGCTTCCAGCCCGGCGGCGCGGGCGGCGGCGAGGTCTTCCTGATTGGCGGCGACCAGGGCGGCTTTTTCGCGGCGGATGGCGGCGGCGATGTGCAGCAGCGCAGCGTTCTTGTCGGCGGTGCTGGCCGTCGCCAGGCTGCGTGAGGCAGCCCGGGCTCGACGGCCGACGGTCTGCATGTAGTCTTTGATGTCCATGATGTTTCCGAAGCTGGGCAAAGGATCATTATAGCCAGACAAATTCGAGGGAACTTCCGGAACAGGGTAAACTCTTATCCGCAACGACAACAGGGCTTTCCGTCGAGGAAAAAATGGCCGAAAAATTGATACTGCCGACCGAAATCAAGGTCTGCGCAACCTGCAGTTACTGGGATGGCGAACGTCAGGTGGATGCCGAGATGAAGGTGGTCGTGGTGTCCGAAGGATGCCAGGGCGAATGCCTGGTTCAGGAAGCCGCCAAACCAGGCCTGCACGATGTCCGTAAAGAGTGTGGCTGCATATGGGAAGATCTCGAGCCGGATGGGCCGGCAGACGACGAACCGCCTGGCCTGGCTGCCTGATTCAGCGTTTGCTGCTCAGGCTCAGGCCGAGACGGAGAAATTCGTCCCACACCTTGCCTTGGCCGATGCCCTTGATTAACCGGTCGATCTGGCCGGCGTGACGCAGCGCCGTTTCCAGTTGTGCGGTCGACAGGCGTTGCAAGGCTTTTTTGACTGGCGTTACGCGCGGCCCCCACACTTTGGCATCACGCAGCAGGCTATCTATCGGTCGGCCGCCGTCCAGTCCCGCCCGAATGCCGGCTAAGGCCCGGATTTCCTCGCTCATCGCCCATAGCACCAGCGGCGGTGCTTCACCTTCCTGCATCAAACCATCGAGTGTCCGCGTCAGGCGGTTGATGTCGCCGGCCAGTAGCGCCTCGCGCAGGCCGTCGATGTCATAACGGGCGACGTTGAGCACGGCATCGCGGACCTGGGCCAGGCTCAATTGGCCCGGCGGGTAGAGCAGGCCCAGCTTCTGGATTTCTTGATGCGCGGCCAGGAGATTGCCTTCGACGCGTTCGGCGACAAATTGCAGACTCTCCAGTTCGGCACTTTGTTGTTGACGACGCAGGCGGCCAATCAGCCAGCCCGGGAGCTCGTTGAGTGGCGGCGCATTCAGTTTGACGACGATACCCGCCTGGCTGAGGGTGGTGAACCAGGCCGCTTTTTCCTCGCGCCAGTCGAGTGCCGGCAGGGTGATCAGTAACAGGTTGTCGGGGGAAATGTGCTGGCACCACTGCTGCAAGGCGGCGCTGCCATCACGCCCTGGTTTGCCGTTGGGAATGCGCAGGTCGATCAGTTTCTTGTCGCCGAACAGCGACAGGTTGCCGCCAGCGGCGAGCAATTGCCCCCAATCGAAATGGGGGAGCACGGTCAGGACTTCGCGTTCGCTGTAGCCGGTCTGGCGGGCGCGCTGCCGGATGGCGTCGCCGGCCTCCAGCACCAGCAGTGGTTCGTCGCCGTACAGGACGTACAGGGGGCGCAACTCGCGTTCAAGATGCGCCGCCAGTTGCTCGCCCTTCAATAACATCAGTCCTTGCCTTCCGAACCGGGGGTTTTGGGTTTGATCAGCGACAGGCGGCGCATGATCTGGTTGACCAGATCGTTATTCATGTCACGCCACAGCAGGCCTTCTTCCAGATCCTTGGCCAGAATGTTGGAATCGTCGAAGCTGATGTCACGCGTCAGGTTGACGGTATTGGCCGGGACGATCTCCAGACCTTGGGCATTGACCAGGCGGAAGGTGTAACTCAGTTGCAACCGGTATTCACGCACCCGGCCCAGGGTGTTGACGCTGAGAATGGTCTTTTGCCGGCTGTCGCTGAGTTGCTGGAAGGTGGCGTCGGCCAACTGGCCGTCGTCAAGCACCTCGGTTTGGCCGGTGGATTGGATATAGCGCTCCAGCCAGATGCGAACTTCAGCGGTTTCCGGCAGGGCGATGTGCAGCGTTTTGTAAGGTAACTGGCTGCTCGCCACCCCGCGCAGCTGAAAACCGCAGCCGGCAAGGATCAGGGCGAGCAGGGCGGTGAGCAGATAGCGGAGCGGCAGGGGCATGGGGGAGTCCTCAGGCGACAATGTTGACCAGACGGCCAGGCACGACGACGACCTTCTTGGCCGGCTTGCCTTCCATGAACTTGAGGGCACCTTCCGAAGCCAATGCGGCGGCTTCGATGCTCGCCTTATCAGCGTCGGCGGCAACACGGATAGCACCGCGCAGTTTGCCGTTGACCTGCACCATCAATTCGATTTCGTCTTGTTTGAGCGCTTCGGGATCGGCCTTGGGGAAGGTGGAGAGACCGGCGTCCTGGCCCGGCTTCAGTTCGGCATACAGCGCCTGACCGATGTGCGGAACGATGGGGAAGAGCAGCAGGGCGGCGCTTTCCAGGGTTTCCTGGGCCAGTGCGCGGCCGGTGGCATCAGCCAGGTCGCACTTGTCGTAGGCATTGAGCAATTCCATGACGGCGGCGATGGCGGTATTGAACTGCTTGCGGCGGCCATAATCGTCGGCCACTTTCTGCATCGTCTGGTGTAGCTTGCGGCGCAGATCGGCTTGCGCGGTCGACAGCGAATTCTGGTCAATTTTGGCGTCGACCGTACCGGCTTGCACATGGTCGTGCGTCAGCTTCCACAAGCGACGCAGGAAGCGGTAAGCGCCTTCGACGCCGGCGTCAGACCATTCGAGTGACTGGTCGGGCGGCGCGGCGAACATCATGAACAGGCGGGCGGTATCGGCGCCGTATTGCTCGATCAGCGATTGCGGGTCGACGCCGTTGTTCTTCGACTTCGACATTTTTTCGGTGCCGCCGATGATTACCGGTAGGCCGTCGGCCTTTAGCGTGGCACCGGTCGGGCGGCCGCGCTCGTCGGTGACGACATCGACGTCAGCCGGGTTCAGCCACAGCTTCTTGCCGTTTTCCCCTTCGCGGTAGAAGGTTGGGGCGACGACCATGCCCTGCGTGAGCAGGTTGGCGAAGGGTTCGCCGAGGTCGCCGATCAGGCCGACGTCGCGCATCAGCTTGGTGAAGAAGCGCGAGTACAAGAGGTGGAGGATGGCGTGTTCGATGCCGCCGATGTACTGGTCGATGCCGCCCTTGCACCAATACTGCACGCGCTCATCAACCATGGCCGTGGTGTTGTCGGGGCAGGCGTAGCGCAGGAAGTACCAGGACGACTCGAAGAAGGTATCCATGGTGTCGGTTTCGCGTTTCGCGTCACCGCCGCACTTCGGGCACTTGCATTCGTAGAACTCGGGCATCTTGGCCAGCGGCGAACCGGCGCCGGTGATCTCGACGTTTTCCGGCAGCACGACGGGCAGCTGGTCGTCCGGCACCGGCACATCGCCGCAAGTCGGGCAGTGAATGATCGGGATCGGGCAGCCCCAGTAGCGCTGGCGGGAAATCCCCCAGTCGCGCAGGCGGAATTGCACCTTCTTGTCGCCGAGGTTCTTGGCGGCGAGGTCGGCAGCGATGGCGTCGACGGCGGCTTCGTAGCCGAGACCGTCGTATTGGCAGGAATTGACCAGCGTGCCCTTGACCTTGTCGGCGTACCACTCGGCCCATTGCTGGTCGCTGAAAAATTCGCCGTCAACGCCAACGACCTGCTTGATCGGCAAGTTGTACTTGAGCGCAAAGGCGAAATCCCGCTCGTCGTGCGCCGGCACGGCCATCACGGCGCCGTCGCCGTAGCTCATCAGCACGTAGTTCCCGACCCAGACTTCGACCTGTTCGCCGGTCAGCGGGTGGGTGACGAAGATACCGGTCGGCAGGCCTTTCTTTTCCATCGTCGCGATGTCGGCCTCGGCGACGCCGCCTTGCTTGCATTCCTCGATGAATTTTGCCAGTTCGGGGTTGTTGACCGCAGCACGCTGGGCTAGCGGATGTTCGGCGGCGACGGCGACGAAGGTGACGCCCATGATGGTGTCGGCGCGGGTGGTGAAAACCCACAGTTTTTCCGGTCGACCGTCGATTTCATAAGGAAATGCGAAGCGCACACCGGTGCTCTTGCCGATCCAGTTCTTCTGCATCAGGCGCACCTGCTCCGGCCAGCCCGGCAGGTTGTCGAGTTCGGCGAGCAGTTCTTCGGCGTAAGCGGTGATCTTCATGTAATACATGGGGATCTCGCGCTTTTCGATGAGCGCGCCGGAGCGCCAGCCGCGGCCGTCGATGACCTGCTCGTTGGCGAGCACGGTGTGATCGACCGGGTCCCAGTTCACCGTGCCGAGCTTCTTGTAAACCAGGCCTTTTTCATAAAGGCGGGTGAACAGCCATTGTTCCCAGCGGTAGTACGCAGGGGTGCAGGTGGCGAATTCGCGTTCCCAGTCGATGGCGAAGCCGAGCGATTTCAGCTGCGTCCGCATGTAATCGATGTTGGAGTAGGTCCACCCGGCCGGTGCCACGTTGTTGGCCAGCGCAGCGTTTTCAGCCGGCATGCCGAAGGCGTCCCAGCCCATCGGTTGCAGCACGTTGTAGCCCTGCATCTGGTGAAAACGGGACAGCACATCGCCGATGGTATAGTTCCGGACATGCCCCATATGCAGTTTGCCGGACGGATAGGGGAACATTGACAAGCAGTAGTACTTTGGCTTGCTGTGGTCTTCGACGGCGCGGGCGGCGCCGGTTTCGTCCCAGTGTTGCTGGGCGGCACGCTCAATGTCGGCCGGGGTATATTTTTCCTGCATGGGCATGTGCTGAAAATTCAAGGATCAAGCGCTCGATTATACCGTTTGACCTGTCTGGAGAGGCGATGAAGACGATTGTGAAATGTACTGCGCTGCTTTTGGCCTGGTGTGGCCTGTCGACCGCAGGGGCGGTGCCGAATGCCGTGGTTGATGTCGTGCAGGCGCCAGCCTGGGTGGAGCGGGCGGCGCAACGTCGACCATTGGCGCCCGGTATGGTGCTGGAAAATCGTGATCGGCTGCTGACCGGCGAGGGCGGGCGGATTGCTGTGCGGCTGGCTGACGGTAGCGCATTGCAATTGGGCGAAGGGGGGGCGGCGCAGTTGAATGCCCTGCAGCAGACAAGCGAAGGTGTCTTCAATGCGGCGCTCGATGTGGCTCGGGGTGGTTTTCGACTGACGACAGATCGTTTTCGGCGCCCTGCTGACCGGCGGGTGATCAACGTCCGGGTGGGCGCACTGACGGTCAGTGTGCGTCGCGGCGATGTCTGGGGCCGGGCGGGCGTGACACAAGATATTGTCAGCGTGCTGGATGGTCGGGTGGTGGCAACGCATCCGCAGGCCGAGGTGATCGCACTGGATGTGCCAGGTCAGGTGCTTGTGGCGGATCGTGGGCACGCGCCGGCGCCGGTCAGTATGGTCTCGGCGGGCGTGCTGGCGAACTGGGTGGCTGAAACAGGCCTCTCGGTTGTTGCTGGGCCAGTGCAGCAACGCGGACGCTGGGGTTTGGATTTTGGTCGTTTTGACCAGTCGACCGTGTTGGCGCTGTACGACCGGCTGCAGGCGGCGGGTTACGCGGTGCGGATACGACCCGTGCGTGAGGCGGCTGGCTATCGGTATGCGTTGCGTCTTGCCTATCTGCCAAGCGAAGGGGATGCCCGGCAGGTCGCCGAACGACTGCAGCAGCACCTGCACGTGCCGCAGGCAGTCGTTGTGGCGCCCGCCGCGGGGCGTTGATTCAGGCGGCCTTTTGCGGGTTGTAGAGATTGCCCCAGGTGCTTTGCCAGAAGCGGTAGGTATTCTGCGCCGCCATCAGCGATAGCAGGGACATCCGGGTCTGGTGACGCCACATCCACGACAATTGCGGTGCCGGGTGCAGTTGAGTGGTGAGCGGTAAGAGCGCTTCGCCCTCGACGATGTCGAGGAAGCGTTCGATGGCCAGGCCCCAGTATTCGGAGCCTTCGGTCTGGCCGGTCAGGTACTCGGCTTCGCTGACGGCGCGGCGCCACAGTTTGAGGGCCAGTTCATCGGAAATGCCGGCTTTGCGGGCGATCCAGGGCAGGATTTTGGGGGCGTTCATGTTATTCATGCTGTTCTCCTTCTTGCTCATGGCGATAACCATGTATTCGGTAGACTGCCTTGTGGGCAATAAGTTTTGTGCACTGCAATATTTTTCTGGTCAGTATACTTCGTGATTTGACAGTTCGTTAGCTGTCGCGCCGCGCTTTTCATGTTGCGTTGCACAATCGCAACAAATTGGTCTGACCATTTGTTTGGTGGTTTCAATGCGGCGATTATTCTACGCCTTTAGTCATAGTTTGGATTGTGATATGTCAGATCTTCTTGCCCATTTGAACGCCCCGCAATTGCAGGCCGTGACCCTGCCCTCGGTTCCTGCCTTGATCCTGGCGGGGGCGGGCAGTGGCAAGACACGGGTGCTGACCACGCGCATTGCCTGGCTGATTTCAACCAGCCAAGTCAGCCCGCACGGCGTGCTGGCTGTTACCTTCACCAACAAGGCCGCCAAGGAAATGACGGCACGCCTGGCGGCCTTGGTGCCAATCAATGTGCGTGGCCTGTGGATCGGCACCTTTCATGGTTTGTGCAATCGTTTGCTGCGCGCCCACTACCGTGAGGCCGGCTTGCCGCAAAGCTTCCAGATTCTTGACTCGGCCGACCAGTTGGCGATGGTCAAGCGCTTGGTGAAAAACCTGAATATTGACGATGAAAAGTATCCGCCGCGTGAGCTATGTCATTTCATCAACGCCCATAAAGAGCAGGGTGTGCGGGCGGCGCAGGCCGAGGCCTATGATCACTACACGCAAAGGCGGGTCGACTTTTACGTCGAGTACGAAAACCAGTGCAATCGCGAAGGGGTGGTCGATTTTGCCGAGTTGTTGTTGCGTTGCTTTGAACTGCTGCAACGCAACGAGCCCTTGCGCAGCCATTACCAGCAGCGCTTCAGCCATATTCTGGTTGATGAGTTTCAGGATACCAATCGTCTGCAATACGCTTGGCTGAAGTTGCTGGCGGCCGGCGGGGCCAAGCTGTTCGCGGTCGGCGACGATGATCAGTCGATTTACCGCTTTCGCGGTGCCGAGGTCGGCAACATGCGGGAATTCGAGCGTGATTACGCGGGTGACAACGTGATTCGCCTGGAGCAGAACTACCGTTCGCACGGCAATATCCTGGCCGCAGCTAATGCCATCATCAAGCACAACAGCGACCGCCTGGGCAAGCATCTGTGGACCGATGCCGGCGAGGGCGAGCCGATCCGCTGCTTCGAGGCTTATTCCGACCTCGATGAGGCGCGCTTTATTGTCGATGAGATCCGCGAATTGATCCGCGATGGCGTGACGGCGACGCAAATCGCCATCCTTTATCGAGCGAATGCCCAGTCGCGGGTGCTGGAGCATGAGTTGTTTACCAAGGCTGTCCCCTACAAGGTTTATGGCGGCTTGCGTTTTTTCGAACGCCAGGAAATCAAGCATGCAATGGCTTACCTCCGTCTGTTGGGCAATCCCGACGACGACACGGCCTTTCTGCGCGTGGTCAATTTCCCGACCCGGGGCATTGGTGCACGTTCGCTGGAAAACCTGCAGGCGACGGCGCATCAGTTCAATTGCAGCCTCTACAATGCGGCGGCATCGCTGACCGGCAAGGCGGGACAGGCAGTCGGTGCTTTCATCCGGTTGATTGAAAGCCTGCGCCAGGAAACGGCCTCGTTGCCCTTGCCGGAAATCATTGAGCACGTCATCGAGCGCTCTGGCCTGGCGCAGCATTACCGGACCGACAAAGAGGGGCAGGAGCGGCTGGAAAACCTCGATCAGCTGGTTAATGCCGCCGCGACCTTTGTAGATGCTGATGGGGTTATTCAGGGCGACGAGGCGAGTGGCAGCCCGCTGGTTACTTTTCTTGCCCATGCGTCCCTGGAGGCTGGCGAGCATCAGGCCGGGGAGGGCGAGGCGGCGGTGCAATTGATGACGGTCCACGCGGCCAAGGGCCTGGAATTTGACGTGGTGTTCATCGCCGGTCTGGAGCAGGGCTTGTTTCCGCACGATAACGCGGTCAATGAAGGCAAGGACGGCTTGGAGGAGGAGCGGCGTTTGATGTATGTCGCCATCACCCGGGCCCGCCAGCGTCTTTACTTGGCCAGCGCCCAGACCCGCATGCTGCATGGCCAGACCCGGTATTGCACGCCATCGATCTTTCTTGATGAAATTCCCGAGGGGCTGCTGCGCCAAATCAACAAACGGGCCAAGGCTACGGCGCCCGCCGCGCCAGCGCTGGGCGAGTTCGGTGGCGGCTATGCCGAGCCGGTGAGTGGGGGCTTGCGGATTGGCCAGACGGTCCAGCATGCCAAATTTGGCGTCGGGGTGATTGTTTCCACCGAAGGGCGCGGTGCTGACGCGCGGGTGCAGGTCAATTTTGGCGGCGGCGCCGGGATGAAATGGTTGGCACTGGAATACGCCAAACTGACGCCGGTTTGATTTTTGCCGCAAGTTAACGGTCGACCGTCAGCCACCGGCAATTTTCCCTGGTGCGCGCTAGATCGTTGGCGGGGCCGGTGATACCCTCGTTCAGTCAAACAAAAATACGAGGAGATGACCATGCCCCATGCCATTCGCTTTCATGAGACCGGCGGACCGGAGGTCTTGCGCTGGGAAAGCGTCACCGTGCCGCCGCCGGCTGCCGGCGAGGTGACGGTTCGTCAGCGGGCAGTAGGGCTCAATTTCATCGATACCTATCACCGCACCGGTTTGTACCCGCTGCCCTTGCCATCGGGCCTGGGCATGGAGGCGGCCGGCGTGGTCGAGGCGGTCGGCGAGGGCGTCAGCGAATTTCGGGTCGGTGACCATGTCGCCTATGCCGGTGGGCCGGTCGGCGCCTACGCCGAGGTGCGCAATGTGCCGGCACATCGTTTGCTGCCGATGCCGGCCACCGTCGATTTCAAAACGGCCGCCGCGATGATGTTGCAGGGGCTGACGGCAGCTTATCTGTTGCGCAAAACCTATCGCGTACAGCCCGGTGATGCGGTGTTGATCCACGCCGCGGCCGGCGGGGTTGGGCTGATTGCTGCGCAGTGGGCCAAGGCCTTGGGTGCCACGGTGATCGGTACGGTTGGTTCCGAGGCCAAGGCGGTGCTGGCTGCGGCGCATGGTTGTGATCATGTGATCAATTACAGCCGGGAAAATTTTGCTGAACGGGTGCGTGACCTGACCGGCGGTGAAGGGGTGGCCGTGGTTTATGACGGCGTTGGCAAGGACACCTTTGCCGGCTCGCTGGATAGCCTGCGGCCGCTCGGCATGATGGTCAGCTATGGCAATGCGTCCGGCCCGGTGCCGCCGGTTGATTTGATCCAGTTGTCGCAAAAAGGGGGGCTGTTTCTGACTCGGCCCACGTTGATGCATTACACGACGCGGCGAGAGGATTTGCTGGCGCGCGGCGCCGAGTTGTTTGAGGTGGTGAGTAGCGGCCAGGTCCGGATCGAGGTTCATCAGACCTATGCCCTGCATGAAGCGGCGCAGGCGCACCGTGACCTGGAGGCGCGCAAGACGACCGGGTCGACCGTTCTTTTGCCGTGAGCCATCCATGATGGCGAAAATCAAGGCGGGTCTGTTGTCGCTGCGCGATTTGCTGGCGACGGCGTGGTGGATCGTATTGGTCGCCGGCCTGGGGTTCGCCATCGCCTTTCAGTTTGTCCAGCCGGCACCGCCCAATCACATGGTGATGAGTAGCGGTGGCGAGAGTGGGGCGTATGACCAGTTTGCCCGCCGTTATGCGGCCATCCTCGCCCGGGCCGGGGTGACGCTGGAGGTCCGGACATCGGCTGGCTCGCTGCAAAACCTGCAGCGTCTGCAAGCCGGCGAGGCGGATATCGCGTTCATCCAGGGTGGGGTCATTGCGCCACCGGCTGATCCGGATAGCGACGTAGATCCCGGCTTATGGTCGCTGGGCAGCGTTTTTTACGAGCCGGTCTGGGTTTTCTACCGCGGGTCGACGATGACCCGGTTGAGCGAATTGCAGGGCAAGCGGGTGGCGGTTGGGCACGAAGGCTCTGGCATCCGGCAACTGGCTTACACCCTGCTTGAGGCCAACGAAGTCTCGGTCGGCGAGCAGTTGCTGCCCTTGACCGGGCTGGAGGCTGCCGAGGAATTGCAGCAAGGGCGCATTGATGCCGCCTTTCTGATCGCGGCCGAAAATGCGCCGGTGGTGCAGGTGCTGCTACGCTCGCCCGGCGTCAAGGTGATGAGTTTCTCGCAAGCCAGTGCCTACGAGCGGCGCTATCCCTTCCTGACCCGTCTGACCTTGCCCAAGGGCGTGGCCGACCTGGTGCGCGATTTCCCGCCGGAGGATGTCCGGGTGTTGGCGCCAACTGCCAACCTGGTGGCGCGTGACGACCTGCATCCGGCCCTGCAAACCTTGTTGCTGCAGGCGGCGCGTGAGGTGCATGGCAAGCCTGGCTTCTTCCAGTCGGCCGGCGAGTTTCCTGCCTACATGGACGCCATGCTGCCCTTGTCGCCGGAGGCTGAACGGTTTTATAAATCCGGGCCGCCTTTCCTGCAGCGTTACCTGCCTTTTTGGTTGGCTGTGCTGGTCGACCGCATGATCGTGCTGCTGGTCCCCATCGTCGCTCTGCTCATCCCGCTGTTGCGGGTGGCGCCGGCCTTGTATTCGTGGCGGGTGCGTTCCAAGGTGTTTCGTTGTTATGGCGAACTGCGCTTTCTTGAAGACGATCTGAAAAATCATTTCGACCCGGCAAAGGTGGCCGATTACCGGCAGCGCCTCGATGCGCTCGATGAAGAAGCCAGCGTGTTGCACGTGCCACTGGGTTTTACCGATCTGACCTACACCCTGCGTGAGCATGTCAATCTGGTCCGCAATATTCTCGACAAACAGGAGCGGTCTACATGAAGGCTTTTCTGGTCGCCAATCCCAAGGGCGGCTCGGGCAAGAGCACCCTGGCTACCAACCTGGCGGCCTATTTTGCCCATCAGGGTGCGCCCGTCATGCTCGGCGACATCGATCGCCAGCAATCATCGCGCGAATGGCTGGCCTTGCGCCCCTTCGCCCTGCCCACCATCGAGACCTGGGATACCGGGCCGGACAAGGTTTGCCGGCCGCCCAAAGGCACCTCGCACGTCGTGCTCGATACGCCGGCGGGGCTGCACGGCAAAATGCTTGACCGGGTGCTCAAGCTGTCGGCGAGGATCATCGTCCCGGTCCAGCCCTCACTGTTCGACATGCTGGCGACCCGGCAGTTTCTCGATGCCTTGCTGGCCGAAAAAGTGGTGCGCAAAGGCAAGGCCGATGTGGCGGTGATCGGTATGCGGGTTGATGCCCGGACGCGGGCTGCTGCTGATCTGGCGCAGTTTTTTGCAACCTACGATCTGCCGGTGCTGACCTATCTGCGCAATACCCAGGTGTATGTCCAGGCGACTGCGGGCGGCATGAGCATTTTTGACTTGCCACCCGGGCGCAGTGCACGCGACCTGACGCAATGGCAGCCGATCATCGACTGGGTCAACGCCCCCGGCGGGTGATTTGTCCAAAAATCGCGGTCGACCCCGATAGTCGGCTATTTTTCGCTACGCCGTGGCCGTGATTGCACTGATTTAAGGATGGATCGGTGCATGCTTGCCCAGGTTAATCGAACCACTGCCCAGACCAGGGGGGCTGCGCCAGGGCATCGATAAACCACTGCAGGGCGCTGCCCATTTGCCGGGTGCGCCAGCCAATATGGCAAGGCAGGGCCGGCGGGGGTTCGCACAGGGTGCATTCGACCAGTCGGCCCCGGGCCAGGTCTGGGGCCGCCAGCCAGTGTGGCAGGTGGCCGATGCCCAAGCCGGCCACCTGGGCGCTGAGTTTGGCGTACATGTCAGGAACGCGCAGCGCGGCCTGGCCGTCCTGCAGGCCGATCGTGCGGGCGTTCAGTTCGCGGGCGGTGTCGGCAATGACCACGGCCCGGTGGCGGGCTAGTTCCTCGTTGGGAATGGGGCCGGGCCAGTTAGCGAGCGGGTGGCTGGGGGCGATGACAAAGCTCAGCGAGACCTGGCCGAGTGGACGACTGGCGATGCCGCTACGGGGTGGTCGTTCGCCAGGGGCGCCGATGACCAGGTCGGCGCGGTCGGTGAGCAGGGCATCCCAGGTACCGCTGAGCACTTCGCTCGACAGCCGGATCTGGGTGGGCGGCGCACTGGCGTAAAAGTCGGCCAGCAGCGGGTAGAGGCGTTCGCTGGGCAGGGCAGCATCAATGGCGATACGCAACTCGGCTTCCCAGCCGCTGCCGATGCGTTGGACGCGACGCTCCAGTTCGCGTGCCGCGCGCAGCAAGTGGCGACCATCATCGAGTAGTGCCTGGCCGGCCGGATTGAGCAGGGCCCGGCGTCCCTGGCGGGTGAACAGCGGTGTGCCTAGTTCGCTTTCCAGCTTGGCGACCGCATGCGACAGGGCCGAGGGTACGCGATGCAGGGCGAGGGCGGCGGCGCTGAAGCTGCCCTGGCGGTCGATGGTGTCGATGATCTGCAGGAGTTCGAGCGAAATTTTCATGTGAAAAATTGTGAACGGTTTATCAAAAATTGATCGCCAATAGCCAGTGAACCATCACGTTACCATGCTGACCAATAGACAGGATTATTCAACAGGAGATCGCAATGCTTGTCCTTCGCCCTGCGGCTGAGCGTGGCCAGTTCGATCATGGCTGGTTGCTGGCCAAGCACAGTTTTTCCTTTGGCGCGTATGTCGACCGTGCGCACATGGGCTTTGGTGTGCTGCGAGTGATCAACGAGGACCGGATTGCTCCGGGCCAGGGCTTTGGCATGCATGGTCACCGTGACATGGAAATCATCACCTGGATCATCGCCGGCGCCTTGGTGCATCGCGATAGTCTGGGGCATGGCAGTACCTTGCGGCGCGGCGAGGTGCAGCGGATGAGCGCTGGTCGAGGTGTCCAGCACAGTGAGTTCAACCCGTCCGCGCAGGAGGAAACCCATCTGTTGCAGATCTGGATCGAGCCGGCGGTGCAGTCGGTGGCGGCCAGTTACGAGCAGGTTGCCGTGCCCCTGGCTGGGCAGGCGGGGCGCTGGTTATTGATTGCCTCCCCTGATGGCGCCGAAGGCAGTACGACCATTCACCAGGATGCGCGCCTGGCGGTGGCCAGCCTGCCAGCGGGCCAGCTGTTGTCGGCCAGTCTGGCGCCGGGCCGCCTGGGCTATGTGCAGTTGGTACGCGGTCAACTGCGTTTGAATGGTCAAAAGCTGGTCAGCGGCGATGGCGTCCGGATTCATGACGAATTGTCCCTGCAATTCACCGCGGTCGACGACTGCGAAGTGCTGTTTTTTGATTTACCACCCCACCCCTGATTTTTACTGGAGTCTTCCCTCATGAATGTCAAAACACTGGTTGTTTATCACTCGGGCTACGGCCATACCCAACGTGTCGCCGAAGCCGTCGCGGCAGGTGCCGGCGCTGAGTTACTGGCGATCGACGCCGACGGCAATTTGCCGGATGCTGCTTGGGATCAACTGAATGCTGCCGACGCCATCATTTTTGGCGCGCCAACCTACATGGGTTCGCCTAGCTGGCAGTTCAAGAAATTTGCCGATGCTTCGTCCAAAGCGTGGTTTACGCGTGCCTGGCAGGACAAGGTGTTCGGCGGCTTTACCAACAGTGCCAGCCTGAACGGCGACAAGCAGGTATCGCTGATTACCCTGCAGACCCTGGCGTCGCAGCATGGTGGGATCTGGGTCAGTTTGGGGTTGCCGCCGAGCAACACGCTGGCGGCGCGGCGCGAGGATGTCAATAACTTGGGCGGTTCGGTGGGCTTGCTCGTTCAGTCGCCATCGGATGCCGGCGCAGAGGCGATTCCCGCCGGCGACATTGAAACTGCCGGCCTTTATGGACAGCGGGTGGCCGCCATTGCCGCCCGTCTGCGGCGCCAGGCCTGATCGGGCGGTGATCGTCGTATCGCGGTCGACTGCTATAGTGGGAATATTTTCTCCAATAGTCAGGAGCTCGCGATGCGCATGGTGACTTCTCTTGCCGACCTGTCGGTCCTGCTGGTCGAACCCTCATCAATGCAGGCGCATTTGGTGCAGCGCATGCTTGAACATCAGGGGGTCGGTCAGGTTGTTGTGGCCGACGGTGGGGCTGCGGCGCTGGCCGCGCTGCAGTCGGCCGGTCCTGGGACGGTGGTGATCAGCAGCTTGTACTTGCCGGATATGCCAGGTACCGAACTGGTCGGGCAGATGCGGGAAGTGCCGGGGCTGGCGGCGCTACCGTTCATCCTGCTGTCCAGCGAAACGCGGCCGCAGGTGTTGGATCCGGTTCGCCAGGCCGGCGCCTGTTCGATCGTCGCCAAGCCTTTTACCGAGCAACAGTTGTCGCGTGCCCTCTACGCTGCGGCCGATTACCTGAGTCCCCCGCAGGATGTTGATCTGGCCGATATCGAAGGGCTGCGGGTGTTGCTGGTCGATGACAGTCGCGCCTCGCGCAACCACCTGCGCCGGCTGCTTGAAGAATTGGGGATTTCGCGGATTACCGAAGCCACTCATGGTCGGGAGGCAGTCGCCTTGCTGGAGGCGACGATGGTTGATCTGGTGATCACCGACTACAACATGCCGGAAATGGATGGTCGTGAATTGACCGAATACATCCGAACGCAAAGCTGGCAGGCCGAGGTGCCGGTGCTGATGGTGACCAGCGAACAAAACATGGGGCGGCTGGCAGCCGTCGAGCGGGCTGGCGTGTCGGCCATCTGTGACAAGCCCTTTGAGGCGGGCAGCATCCGCCGCTTGATCAGCGACGCCCTGGTGCGATGAGCCTGGCCAGTCGGCCGCTGAGCGGGCGCAGCAATAGGCTCATGGCAGCAAGCAGCAGCAAGGGGTCGATCAGCACATCCCACAGGTTGCTGAATACGCCGCTGGCGTAGGCCAGCAGGTCCGCTGCCAGAATGGCTAGCCAGATGAAATGCCGTCGCCACCACAGCACCAGGCCAATTGCGAGCAGCGCAGTGAGCAGGGGTGCGGGTTGGTAGCCGACGGCATAGGGATCAACAGCCAGGCCGCTCAAACTCAGTACATAAAGCGCCGTGCCTGGCAGGAGCAGGGCGAGCGCCGCCGGTCGGGTGAGTGGCGACGCTTGCTCGGGATTGAACAACTGGAGCAGCCCCAGGGCGAGCAAGGTGATAGAGGGCGGCCCGAACGCGGCGTGCAAGGTCGGGGCGATGCCGACCAGCAAGGCCAGTGCAGTTGCTGCCAGTCCGGCCCGCGCACGCAGGAAACCCAGCGGCAGCAGCGTGACCAGGGCGCCAAAAATGAGCCCGTGGGCCAGTAGACCGTAAGCGGCGAGCGGGTTCATGCGTCCTCTCCGCGCAGCCAGCGTTCACTAAAATCGACATGTTTGATCTGTTGACCGCGCCAGCCATAGGCCAGGTGGATGCGGCCGTCGCGTGTTTGCAGCAGGCTGGGCGAGGAAAAATCAGCCGCGCCATCATCGGCCTGTTCGATGGTCTGCGCCATCTGCCAGTGCTGCCCTTGGTCGCTTGAAATCCATAGCTGCAGACGCCCGCGCTCGCCAGGCGGGTTGCCGGCCAGCAACCACAGCCCGCTGCGCAGGGCCAGGGCGGCATGCGGCGTCGAGGCGAGCGGCACCAGATCCCCGCGCTGGGGTTGCCAGGATTGGCCGGCGTCGTCACTGTGGCTGGCGATGGTCGAGCCTGCGACATCCTGGCTTTGCAGCAAGGCAGTGACGCGTTGTGGGTCGTGCACGATCAGGGAAGGTTGGTCGGCAGGCTGCAGACTGTGCAATCGTTGCTTGTTCACGATGCGGCCCTGGGCATCAAGGTGTAGCCATTCGCCGCGCGCGGTCAATAGGTCATGGGAAATCGGCAGGGCCAGGCCACCGTCGGCCAGGGGGACTGGCGGGGCACTGGTCCGGCTGCCCAAGCTCGACCAGGGCGCCGTGTGCAGCTTGCTGGGCTTGCGCCAGTGCTGGCCAGCATCGGTCGATACGCTGTAATGAATGCTGTGACCATGGTCCAGGCCAAACACGCTGGCCGTGTACCACAGGTGCAGCCAGCTTCCTTCGACGTAGAGTTGTGGCCGGCTGATCGCGCCGACTCGGGCAAAGGTGGCGCCAGCCGTGATGCCTCGGTGATTGATCAGGCCTGGCGCTTGCCAGCCGGCATCGGTGCGCAGGCTGAACCAGAGCGCCGACTCGGCCTCTTCGCCGGGGATGCTTGATCGCCAGACCGCCGCCAGACGGCCATCGGGCAACTCGGCCAGACTGGGCTCGGCGGCACCCCGGCCGGCCGGCGGCAGCATTTCACCCCAATAGGCGCGCCTGATCGCTTGCGTGCTACTAAGCGGCGAGGGCGGGGCGAGCAGGGCGGCTGTGGCGACCGGGGCGGCACGCCAGGACGCTAGGCCCAGGCTGAGGACAAAGGCCAGCGGCGCGGCCCAGGGCAAATGCCTGAATGCCGAGGATGTTTGCATTGTCCGGTGGTGATCAGCGGCCAGGGTAATTGGCCGGCCGTTTCTGCATGAAAGCGTCGATGCCTTCGCCGGCGTCGTCGCTCATCATGTTGCAGGCCATGACTTCGCCCGCGTAGTCGTAGGCCTCGCTCAGGCTCATTTCCAGTTGCCGATAGAACATGCCCTTGCCCATGCGCACGGCGATGGCGCTCTTGGCGAGGATGGACTGGGCCAGGCGTTCGACTTCGTCGTCCAGCACTTCAGTCGGTACGACGCGGTTGATCAGGCCCTTGGTCCGGGCGTCCTGGGCATCGATGAATTCACCGGTCAGCAACATTTCCAGCGCGGCCTTGCGGCCAAGATTGCGGGCCAGACCGACGGCGGGCGTCGAACAGAAGAGGCCAACATTGATTCCGGATACAGCGAATTTTGCCCCCTCGGCCGCCACTGCCAGGTCGCACATCGCGACTAGCTGGCAGCCCGCGGCAGTGGCAATGCCGTGCACCCGGGCGATTACCGGCTGCGGCATCCGGGTGATGCTCAGCATCAGCTCGCCGCATTGCTGGAACAGCGCCTGCATGAACTCCTTGCGGTGATTGGCACGCATTTCCTTGAGATCATGGCCGGCACAGAAGGCTTTGCCAGCCCCGGCCAGAATGACGACGCGGACGTGCTCGCTGGCGGCGATGTCGTCCAGTTCGGATTGAAGCGCGGTCAACATCGCTTGGGACAGGGAATTGAACTGGCTCGGACGGTTCAGGGTCAGCGTGGTCAGGCCGTCGGTGCGGTCGTCACGCAGGACCAGCGGGGAATTCGGGGTGTCGTGTGGCATGGCTGTCTCCGGGTTTTATTCTGGTGAGGCGCTAATCTAGCGCAGTGCTGCCGGCACGGCCAGCCGCCCGCGCGGTAAAATCAGCCGGATGAATCCTCCGCGCTACGTTCACCTCCGCCTGCATTCCGAATATTCCGTGACCGATGGCATTGTCCGCCTCGGCGATGCCGTCAAGCGGGCTGCCGCCGATGGCATGCCGGCGCTGGCGCTGACCGATCTGGGCAATTTGTTTGGCTTGGTCAAGTTTTACAGTAGTGCGCGTGGCAAGGGCGTCAAGCCGATTGCCGGGGCCGATGTCTGGATTGCCAATCCGCAGTCACCGGATGATCCCAGCCGCTTGCTGCTGCTGGTGCGCAATCGCACGGGTTATCAGCAATTGTGCGAATTGCTGACCCGGGCGTATCTGGTCGAGGGCCGGCGGGAGCGGGCCGAAGTGCACCGCGACTGGTTTGCCGAGATGGGCTGCAGTGGTCTGATTGCTTTGTCTGGGGGGCATCTCGGGGATGTCGGCGAGGCTTTGCTGAACGGTAATTTCGAATTGGCGCAGAGCCGGGCGATGGCTTGGGAGGCTGTTTTTCCTGGGGCCTTCTATCTCGAAGTGCAGCGTTACGGTCAACTGCAGCAGGAGGCCATTGTTCAGCAAACTGCCGATCTGGCGGGCGAACTCGGTTTGCCGCTGGTGGCGACGCATCCGGTGCAGTTTCTCAATGAAGATGATTTCCAGGCGCATGAGGCTCGCGTCTGTATCGCCGAGGGCTACGTGCTGGGCGACAGTCGGCGTCCAAAAATTCACACGCCGGCGCAATATTTCAAGTCGCAAGCCGAGATGGTCGAGTTGTTTGCCGATTTGCCGGAGGCTCTCGAGAACAGTCTGGCGATTGCCCGCCGCTGTAATATCGAGCTGACCCTCGGGAAAAATTTTCTGCCTGACTTTCCGACGCCACCTGGCATGTCGCTCGACGACTTTCTGGTGGCCGAGGCCAAGGCCGGGCTGGAGGTCCGTCTGGCCGAGTTGTATCCGGATCCGTCCGTGTGCGCCGAGCGCCGTCCGGAATACGATCAGCGCCTTGAGTTCGAGTGCAAGACCATTTTGCAAATGGGCTTTCCTGGCTATTTCCTGATCGTGGCCGACTTCATTAACTGGGCCAAGAACAACGGTGTGCCGGTTGGCCCGGGTCGGGGTTCCGGTGCCGGCTCGCTGGTCGCTTACAGCTTGCGCATTACCGACCTCGACCCGCTGGCCTATGCCTTGCTGTTCGAGCGCTTCCTGAACCCGGAACGGGTATCGATGCCCGACTTCGACATCGATTTCTGTCAGGACAATCGCTGGCGGGTGATCGAATACGTCCGTGCCCATTACGGCGCGCAGGCGGTCAGCCAGATCGCCACTTTTGGCACGATGTCCTCGAAGGCGGTGATTCGCGACGTCGGCCGGGTGTTCAGTCTGCCGTATTCAATGTGCGATCGCATTTCCAAGCTGATCCCCATCGTCCAGAACAAACCGGTGTCGCTGGCCGAAGCGCTGGAGCAGGAACCGCAATTGCGGGAAATGATGGAGGGTGACGGCGATGGCGAAACCATCCGCGAATTGTTCGACCTGGCCGGTCGTTTGGAGGATCTGACGCGTAACGTCGGCATGCACGCCGGTGGTGTGTTGATTGCGCCGGGCAAGATCACCGATTTCTGTCCGATCTATCAGGCGACTGGCGCTGATGCCTCGCCCGTTTCTCAGTTCGACAAGGACGACGTCGAGAAGGCCGGCCTGGTTAAATTCGACTTCCTCGGCCTGCGCAACCTGACGATTATCGAACTGGCGCTCAAGTACATCGAGCGCATGACTGGCGAGCGTCTGGACTTGATGTCGCTCGGTTTTGACGATCCCGGTGCCTACCAGATCCTGAAGGATGCCAATACCACGGCGATCTTCCAGGTCGAATCGGAGGGCATGAAGAAACTGTTGAAGAAGCTGGCGCCCGACCGCTTCGAAGATATCATCGCTGTGCTCGCACTCTACCGTCCCGGCCCGCTCGGTTCGGGCATGGTCGACGACTTCATTTTGCGGAAAAAGGGCCAGCAGGCCATCGATTACTTCCACCCCGACCTGACTGCCTGTTTGTCGCCGACCTATGGCGTCATCGTGTACCAGGAACAGGTGATGCAGATCTCGCAGATCATCGGCGGCTACACGCTGGGTGGTGCCGACATGCTGCGCCGCGCGATGGGCAAGAAAAAGCCCGAAGAAATGGCCAAGCACCGCGAGACGATTGCTGCTGGCGCCAAGGAGCGCGGCTACGATCCGGCACTGGCCGAACAGCTGTTCGACCTGATGACCAAGTTTGCGGAATACGGCTTCAACAAGTCGCACACCGCCGCCTACGCCGTTGTGACCTATCACACCGCATGGCTTAAGCGTTACCACTGCGCCGCCTTCATGGCCGCTACCTTGTCGTCGGATATGGACAATACCGACACGGTGAAAATCTTCTACGAAGACACCCTTGCCAACAAAATCAAGGTCTTGCCACCGGATGTGAACGCCTCAAATTATCGTTTTGAGCCGGTCGACCGCGACACCATTCGTTACGGCCTGGGGGCGGTCAAGGGCACCGGTGAGCAGGCGGTCAATGTCATTCTCAAGGCGCGGGAAGCGGGCGGGCCATTCAAGGATTTGTTCGATTTCTGTCAGCGTTGCGACAAGCGTCAGGTGAATCGTCGCACCATCGAAGCATTGATTCGCGCCGGCGCTTTTGACCTGATTGGCCCCCCCGCCACTGATGGCGAGGCGGACCGTCACCGCTTGCTGGCCACGGTGGGGGTGGCGATGGAGTTTGCCGAGCAGGCCGAACGGAATGCCATGCAGACCAGCTTGTTCGATATTGCTGATGTCGGCGAGGCGCATGCCCCGGAATATGTCAGCGTCCGGCCCTGGGGCGAAAAATCACGCCTGATGGAAGAAAAAACGGCGCTGGGCTTTTTCTTTTCCGGTCATCCCTACAACACCTGCAAAAAGGAATTGGCCCGTTTCATCCGTCGACCGCTGAATCGCCTGGAGCCGGCCAAGGAAATGACGGCCTTGGCTGGGGTGGTGGTCGGTATCCGTACCCAGATGACACGGCGCGGAAAAATGCTGTTTGTCCAGATGGACGACGGCACGGCGATGGTCGAGGTCTCGGTGTTCAACGAGTTGTTTGAGGCCGAGCGCAGCAAGATTGTCACCGACGAGGTGTTAGTCGTTGAGGGCAAGGTCAGTTACGACGATTTCTCCGGGGGGAACCGGGTGGTCGCCGATAAATTGCTGACTTTGGGCGAGGCGCGGGCACGTTTTGCTCGCCATTTACAACTGCAGATACATCATCAGCCCGATGCTCGCCAGCTGAAATCCTTGCTGCAGCCATTCGCGCCGGGACCGGCGGTGGTCCGCCTGCATTACCGCAACGCGCAGGCCGAGTGCGAACTGCTGGTGGGCGACGCGCTGCGGGTTCGCCTGGACGATGCCTTGCTCGAAGCCCTGGGCAGTTGTCAGCAGGTTGCGCGTTTCGAGATTGTTTATTAACGGCCTTGGCGTGAGGGGGGGCCGTTGTGCCAAGGCCGTTGCGAGCAGGTCTTAGAGCACCATCTCGCTCTTGAAGCCAATTCGCACGGCACCCCAGTGGCGGCCATTGATCATGATCGGCATGGACAAATCATTGAGCACTTCGCCGGTATCGCGGACGTAGGTCTGAAATAGTGACGATTTTTGGTTGCGGGCTAGTTTGAGGCCAACCGGGTCATTGAAAATGCGCTTGTGCCGGCATTTTCCGAGGTCGGTGGCGGGGTCGCCGGAGGGTGGGTTGGAAAACTGGCTGTTATGGGCTGGCGCATAGCCGTTGTTGTCCACCGCCAAGGAATAAACCAGGCCCGGCATTTTCTGCAGTAAATCATCATAAAGCCGGGTCATTTCGCCGTCGCACTGAGCATCGTAGGCCGTGGTGTAGCGTTTGGGATTGGACGCGGCAATTTCCTTGTAGGCTTGGTCGAAGACATTGACGCCGCGGTCGGCCAGGCGCTGCAGAATGCTTGCGGTCTGGTCACGGAAGGTGGTGCATTGGTCGTGCAGGGTGTCGAAACCACTGTTGCCGGTGCGGAAGTCAGCCAGGGTGCACTGCAGGTCCTCGGTTGATTCGCGCAGGGTCTTGGCCGACTCCTGGCACTGTTTCATCCGCCCCGAGATATCGACCGAGTGATTGCGAATTTCTTCGACCTCGCGATGAATGGTGTCATTGCTCTCGCGCAGGTTGTAAATGGCCGACGAAATGGTGCTCAGTTGCTCGGTGGTTTGCTTGAAATCATTGACCATCGTGCCGAGGTCTGCGGCCGAGGTTTCAATGTAGCCGTTAGCACGGGTGACCTCGCCGACAATGGTCTGGGTCTTGCTGGAGGTGTCGGCGACCAGATTGATCATCGACTGGGTGTTCTGGCCAATGACCTGGGTAGCGGTCTTGACCTTTTCGGCCAGTTTGCGCACTTCGTCCGCAACCACGGCGAAACCGCGGCCTGCCTCGCCCGCCCGGGCGGCTTCAATGGCGGCATTGAGGGCCAGCAAATTGGTTTGGTCCGAAATGTCGTTGATCAGCGAAACGATTTCGTTGATTTTCATCGAGCTGGCGTGGAGTTCGGTAACGGTGGACGAGAAATGTTCGATATGTTCGTTGGTCGACCGCATGGTGCTGGCGACGGTTTCCATCTGGGTTAGCGAGCGCTGCGCCAGATCGAGATTGTTTTGGGTGGATGACTGAATGGCGTCGGCATTAACCGTGACGTCACGGACCGCCACATTCACCCGGTTGCTCGATTCGAACACTTCGCCGGCCAGCGCTTCCTGGCGGCGCACGGCGTCGCTGGTGAGCTGGACCAAATGGTTCATTCGCGCCGCGTCGACCGCGATGCTGACGCTACGTTCGCGGGCGTGTGAAATCAGTCCGCGTACCCGGGCAAAAAAGCGGTTGATATTGGCTGCGACGCGACCGCCCGTGTCATGCCCTGGTGTGCCGACCTGGTGTGAGAGATCGGCCTGGCCATCGGCAATGGCCGCCAGGTCGCGGTCCATCTTGTCCAGTGCGGTATTGTTTCCGAACCACCCCATGCGCTTGTCTCCTCTTTAATTTATTGATCGGCTGAGGGTTTTGAGCGCTGATCATACGCTGCTGGGCGTCGCATTGTCACGGGCTGGCTGGCTCAGGGCTGGCGTTGTCGGGCGGCCAGGCAGGCGAGCAGGAAACCCTTGATTTCATGAAAGGGAACCGGCTTGCTGAAGATGGTGATATTGCCAGGCAAACCACCTTCTTCAATTTCCTTTTTGGTGATGGCGCTGACCACAACAATTTCCATGTCGACCAGGGTGTCGTTGGCGCGCAAGCGGCGAATGAGCTCGTAGCCATCCATGCCGGGCATCAGCAAATCCGCAATCAGGATGTCTGGGCGGCGTTGCCCGACCTGCAGCAGGGCTTCAAAACCATCGGCGACCACGCGGAGGGAAATCGGTAATTTCCAGCTGTCGACCGTGGCGCGGTAGACCTTCTGCAATTGCGGATCGTCTTCGGCAATCAGGATGTCCAGATGGTGGTTGGCCCCGCTGGAATTTTGCTTCAGGCGGCGGGCAAGCAGGGCCTCAACGGCACTGGCCGGAATGCGGCGGTGGCCGCCGGCTGTTTTCCAAGCATCGAGTGCGCCACTCTCGACCATGTTCTGGACGGTGCCAAGAGAAACGCCAAGCCGGAGTGCTGCCTGACGAGTGCTAAGGAATTCACGATCGGGCATAGTGCGCTATCAAGTTGCAAAAGTTCTAAATTCTAACTTGAATTTGCCGCCCATGTAACAAAAAACCCCCGTTTTCGTAGGGGGTTAGTTGGGTTTGTGCAAATCAATATTTATTGGTTTTGATAATTTAGAGAGATTGTCGACCGCGAGAGGGGGCGAGGTGGAATTTAATAGTCGTCGTCGCTACCGCCCATCAGGCTGGGCAGCAGATTGCCGGCCCGGTTCAGCGCAGCCGGTAGATCCGTGCATACATTGTCATCGCCCAGGTGGTCGATGAAGCCGGCGCGGAAAAGCAGAGAGCCCGGTTGCGAGTTGAGGCCGCAGAGCAGAAGTGTGCAGCCGCGTTTTTTCAGCTGGTCGAGCAGATTTTCCAGGCCTTCCAGGCCGGTGGTGTCGAGTTGGATCAGGCGGGTCATGTCGAGAATGACGACCTCCGGATGCCCGGCGCGGGGGTCGAGCAGTTCTTCCAGCTTATTGACCGCACCGAAAAACAGCGAGCCGAACAATTGCCAGGCCGCAACGCGCATCGAGCCGTCCGGATAGATGAAGCGGGGTTCTTCGGCCTCGTCGGGGAGCGGCAGGCGTTCGATGCGAGTGAGCTCGGACATCCGGTAAATAAAAAACAGGCTGGCCAGCACCATGCCCAGTTCGACGGCGATGGTCAGATCGAAGAGTACGGTCAGTAGAAAAGTAGTGAGCAGGATGGCGCGGTAGTTCCACGAAAAGCGATGCAGTTCGCGAAACTTGTCCCACTCGCCCATATTGATGGCGACCACCATGACGATGGCCGACAGGGTGGCCAGTGGAACGTAGGCGGCCAGGGGGGCGGCAATCAGGACAATGCCGAGCAGGACCAGGGCATGGATGATGCCGGCAATCGGGGTGCGGCCGCCGGTTCGGACATTGGTGGTCGTGCGGGCGATGGCGCCGGTGGCAGCAAAGCCGCCGAATAACGGGGCGGCCAGGTTGGACAGCCCCTGGGCGATCAGTTCCTGGTTGGGGTCGTGGCGGTCGTCGATCTGGCTGTCGGCAACGCGAGCGGAGAGCAGGGATTCGATGGCGCCGAGCAGGGCGATGGTAATGGCGGGCGAGATCAGCTTGCCAATATCGCTGATTGCCAGGTCCGGCAGGCCAAAGGCGGGCAATTCTTGAGGAATGCCGTTGAAACGGCTACCAATGGTGGCGACCGGCAATTCGAGGGCCCAGGCGACCAGGGTGCCGACCAGCAGGACGGCGAGTGGGCCGGGTGCGCGCCGCAAGGCGGGCAGCACGGCTGCCAGGCGGTTGTAGAACAGCAGAAACAGGAAGCAACTGACCGAAAGGGCCAGGGTCGGCAGGTCGACCGTGTGTGCGTGGTTGGCCAGGGTGCGGATGCGTTCGAAAAATTCAGCCGGCAGATTGTCGATGGCGAGGCCGAAGAAATCCTTGATCTGGGCCAGGAAGATGACGACGGCGATGCCGTTGGTGAAGCCGATGACAACACTGACCGGGATGAAGCGGATCAATTGCCCTAAACGGGCAAAACCCATGGCGAGCAGCATGGCGCCAGCCAGCATGGTGGCGCCGAGCAGGTTGCCAAAGCCGTGGGCGGCGACGATGCCGTAGACGATGGGAATGAAGGCGCCGGTCGGGCCGCCAATCTGCACGCGCGAGCCGCCGAGTGCGGCGGTGATAAATCCAGCCACGATGGCCGTCCAGATGCCGGCGGTGGGTGAGCAGCCAGAGGCGATGGCAAAGGCCATGGCGAGCGGCAGGGCCAGTACGCCGACGGTGATGCCGGCAGCGAGATCCTTGCTGAATTGGGCGCGGTCATAGCCTGGCAGGCAATCCAGCAACTTGGGGCGGAAGGCGATTTTCATGATCGGCGCTCAAAAGGCAAGCCGTCGATTATATGAACACAGGGTTAATCGTCAATGATCATCGTATGTTAATATCGTTAACATTAAAGAACGTTTGATCTTGTCATGGAAAAAAGAACTGCCCGTTTGACCCTGTTGATCGATCCTGCCAAGAAAAAGTTGTTCGAGGAGATTTGTACGGCGCAGGATCTGACGCCATCGCAGGTCGTCCGCCGTCTGATTCGCCAGTACATCATCGAGCACGCAGGGGGGCGGCCCCTGCCGGATTGGCTGGATGCCGGGGGCAGTTCGACAGCGAACTGACGGCGCCTATTTGTCGCTTGTGTCGGCGGGTCGTTGCAGCGCTGCCGCCTTGTCCGGATGGTGTGTGGCCATCCAGTCGGCATAGCGGGCTTGCATTTCCGGCTGCTGGCGAGCCAGTTCGCGCAGGATACGGCTGACGGCCCATAGCATTACGGCAACGCCGCCGGCCGTGCAGGCCACGGCCTCCACGGTCGACGTCGGAAAATTCTCAATAATGGCGCCCTTGCCAGCGGCAAACCAACTGGCGCCAATGGCGACACAACTCAGCCCGAAGACGTCGAGCAGTGCATAAGCAATGATCGGCCCAGTCAGGTGTGGACGGGGCGGGCGATGGAAAGGGTTGTACATAAACCGACACTCCGAAGAAAAATTACTGTTCAGGCCTTGACAAGAGAGGGGGCAAGAGCCGGGTTATGCACAAGAGATAAGAGGCCAAGTCGGGAGTTTTGTCATCAACAAATCTGTCCGGTGTTTGTCAATATGAATTGCTGTTTCTTTTTAAATCAATCACTTAAAAACAAGCTCAAGTTTCAGGCAGGGTAAAGAAAAGCCTTGTGCAACGGTGACTTAGCGCTTTCGCCCCCGATTCATTCACAGACTTATCCACAGATTTTGTGGATAGTTTGAAAAGCCCCAGTGAAAGACGGGTTTTGATGATCTAACTTCAAGTGTTACTTGAAGTTAGATCTGATTGATGCTGCGTTGCGACAAAAAATGCGCTGCCCTGTGAATGGCTTGCCCATGAATCAATTACTTGACACGCATCCCCGGCTGGGCGCCACTATCCGGCGATAGCAGGAAGAGGCCGGGCGTCTTTTTGCCATCGCTGTCCGAAGCCGCCATGACCATGCCTTCGGAGAGGCCGAATTTCATTTTGCGTGGCGCCAGATTGGCGACCATGACGGTCAATCGACCAATCAGTGAGGCTGGGTCATAGGCGGATTTGATGCCGGCGAAGACATTGCGGGTTTTTTCCTCGCCGATATCCAGGGTCAAGCGGATCAGTTTGTCGGCGCCGTCGACGTGCTCGGCATTGGCGATACGGGCAATGCGAAGATCGATTTTCATGAAGTCGTCGATATTGCAATACGGTTCCCAGGGGCTTTCTGCTTGCACTTCGCTTTGTTGATGCTGGGCGTGGCGCTGTGGCGATTCGGCCTGCTTTTGCGCGTCGACCGTGGGTGCCAGCGATTCCTTGTTGGCCTCCACCAGTTTTTCGATCAACTTGGGATCGACGCGGGTCATCAAGTGACTGTAATTGTTGATGATGTGCCCAGCGGCCAGCAAGGACTGGGCATCGTTCCAGGTCAGCGGAGCCAGGTTAAGGAAAGCCTCAGTCCGGGCAGCGACCACCGGCAGGATTGGCTTCAGCAACACGGTCAGCAGGCGGAACAGGTTGAGGGCGTTGCTGCAGGCGGCGTGCAGCTCGCTTTCCTTGCCTTCCTGCTTGGCCAGTTCCCAGGGCTTGACGCTGTCCACGTATTGGTTGGCCAGGTCGGTCAGCGCCATGATCTCGCGCACGGCCTTGCTGAATTCACGCGCCTCGTAGAGTTCGGCGATGCGTGGCGCGGCCTCCTGGATGGCCTTGATCGCCGGCAGCTTTTCATCGGCCGGCGCCAGTTGACCGTTGAAGCGCTTGGCGATGAAGCCGGCTGAGCGGCTGGCGATGTTGACGTACTTGCCGACCAGATCCGCATTGACGCGAGCGCAGAAGTCTTCGAAGTTGAGGTCGATGTCTTCCATGCTGTTCGACAGCTTGGCGGCGAAGTAGTAACGCAGCCATTCCGGGTTGAGGCCGGTGTCGATGAAGCTTTGCGCGGTAATGAAAGTGCCGCGCGATTTCGACATTTTGGCGCCGTCGACCGTCAGGAAGCCGTGCGCAAATATTTTGGTCGGCGTCCGGTAGCCGGCATGCTGCAGTTCGGCCGGCCAGAACAGCGCGTGGAAATAGAGGATGTCCTTGCCGATGAAGTGATAGAGCTCGGTCGACGCATCCTTTTTGAAGAATTCGTCGAAGTTGAGGCCTTTCTTCGCGCACAGGTTCTTGAATGAGCCCATGTAGCCGATCGGCGCGTCGAGCCAGACATAGAAATACTTGCCCGGGGCATCGGGAATCTCGAAGCCGAAGTAGGGGGCGTCGCGCGAGATGTCCCAGTCGGTCAGCTTGTTGTCGCCGGGGGCACCCAGCCATTCCTGCATCTTGTTGGCGGCCTCGTTCTGCAGCACGCCGTTCTCCTTGCTGGTGTACTGGCGCAGGAAAGCCTCGCAGCGCGGGTCGGACAATTTGAAGAAATAGTGTTCGGAATTGCGTAGCTCAGGTTGGGCGCCGGAAATGGCTGAGTACGGCTTGATCAGGTCGGTTGGCGCGTAGGCGGCACCGCAGGATTCGCAGTTGTCGCCGTACTGGTCCTTGGCGCCACACTTCGGGCATTCGCCCTTGATGAAGCGGTCGGGCAGGAACAGCTGCTTGACCGGGTCGAAATACTGCTCGATGGTGCGCACCTCGATCAGGCCGGCATCGCGCAACTTCCGGTAGATGTCGTTGGCACAGTCGCGGGTTTCGTCCGAGTGGGTCGAGTAATAGTTGTCGAAGCCGACATGGAAGCCGGAAAAGTCGCGGAAATGCTCGCCATGCACGCGTTCGATCAACTGTTCCGGCGTGATGCCTTCCTTTTCGGCGCGCAGCATGATCGGCGTGCCGTGCGTGTCGTCGGCGCAGACATACCAGCATTCATTGCCGGACATTTTCTGGAAACGCACCCAGATGTCGGTCTGGATGTACTCGACCAGGTGGCCGAGATGAATGGCGCCGTTGGCGTAGGGCAGGGCGGAGGTGACGAGGATTTTGCGCGACATGGAAAAAGCCTGTTTTTAAAGCAAAGGGCGATTCTAACGCGGCGATCCCACCTTGCTGCGCTGACGGGCCTGCAAAATGCTTCTTCCCGAGCGAAAACAGCCGGCGGCCTTTGTTATACTCTACAAAATCGCTCGGGTATTTCCTGTATACAATCTTCCGGAGTCCGTATGTCTCTTACCGAACAGCACATCAAAAATGCCTTGGCCGCCACGGTCGACCGCAATACCGGCAAGGATTTCGTTAGCGGCAAAGCCGTCAAGAACCTGCGCCTCGACGGTGCCGACGTCAGCGTCGATATCGAATTGCCCTATCCCGCCAAAACCCAGTTGGACGCCATCCAGGCCCAGGTCCTTGCGGCCTTGCAGGCTGTTCCGGGGGTTGGTCGGGTGAGTGTTCAGGTCAGCTACAAGATCGTTGCCCATGCCGTACAACTGGGCGTCAAGCTGCTGCCCGGGGTCAAGAACATCATTGCGGTAGCCTCCGGCAAGGGGGGCGTCGGCAAGAGCACAACAGCGGTCAACCTGGCACTGGCGTTGGCGCAGGAAGGCGCAACCGTGGGTTTGCTCGACGCCGATATCTATGGCCCATCGCAGCCGCAAATGCTCGGCCTGGCTGGGCAGGAGCCGGCCTCGGCCGATGGTCAGATGATGGAGCCGCTGGTGGCCTATGGCGTGCAGGCGATGTCGATTGGCTTCATGGTCGATGTCGAAACGCCCATGGTTTGGCGTGGTCCGATGGTGACGCAGGCCCTCGACCAGTTGCTCAAGCAGACCAATTGGCACGACGTCGATTATCTGATTGTCGACATGCCCCCCGGGACGGGCGACACCCAGTTGTCGCTGGCTCAGAAGGTGCCCGTGACCGGCGCGGTGGTGGTGACGACACCGCAGGACATTGCCCTGATCGATGCGCGCAAGGGGCTGAAAATGTTCGAGAAGGTCAATATCCCGATTCTCGGCATCGTCGAAAACATGAGCGTCCATGTCTGCTCGAACTGTGGCCATGCCGAACATATCTTTGGCGAAGGCGGCGGCGAAAAAATGTGCGCTGACTATGGCGTCGAGTTTCTGGGTAGTCTGCCGCTGGAAATGGCCATTCGCCAGATGGCCGACGGCGGCCAGCCGACCGTGGTCGGTGCGCCGGATTCGCCGTCCGCTGCAATCTACCGTGCCATTGCCCGCCGGGTAGCGGTCAAGGTCGGCGAGAAGGCCAAGGACATGCGTTCGAAATTCCCGACCATCGTGGTGCAGAAGACCTGATTTTTTGCCAACCGGGTGAACAAAGGCGGGTAAAATCCCGCCTTTGTCTTTAGTCGACCGCAAGCAGAAAATGGCCATCAAATCAGATAAGTGGATACGCCGCATGGCGGAGCAGCACGGCATGATCGAGCCGTTCTCGCCGGACCTGGTACGCGAGGCGAATGGTCAAAAGATCGTTTCCTACGGCACCTCGAGCTATGGCTACGACATTCGCTGTGCCCGTGAATTCAAGGTGTTCACTAACATCAACTCGACCGTCGTCGACCCGAAAAACTTCGATCCGAAGTCGTTCGTTGAGATCGAGTCCGATGTCTGCATCATTCCACCCAATTCCTTTGCGCTGGCCCGGACCATGGAATATTTCCGTATCCCGCGCTCGGTGCTGACCGTCTGCCTCGGCAAGTCGACCTATGCGCGCTGCGGCATCATCGTCAACGTCACGCCGTTCGAACCGGAGTGGGAAGGCTATGTGACGCTGGAGTTTTCCAACACGACGCCGCTGCCGGCCAAAATCTACGCTGGCGAAGGCTGCGCCCAGGTATTGTTCTTCGAGTCCGACGAAGTGTGCGAAACCTCGTACAAGGACCGCGGTGGCAAGTACCAGGGGCAGGTCGGCGTTACCTTGCCCAAGATCTGACCTCGTCCGGTCACATTGCCGACTTATTCTTCGACCCGCTGCGGCGGGTCGCCGCTTTTCAGGGATAGACCATGCGTTTTCATTTTCCGATCATCATCATCGACGAAGACTTCCGTTCCGAGAATGCCTCGGGCCTGGGGATTCGAGCCTTGGCCGAGGCCATTGAAAAAGAGGGGCTCGAGGTGCTGGGGGTGACCAGCTACGGGGATCTGGCGTCTTTTGCCCAGCAGCAGTCTCGTGCTTCGGCCTTCATTTTGTCGATTGATGATGAGGAACTGGCCCTGGAGCCAGAGGAAACGCTGGCGGAGTTGCGCGCTTTTGTTACCGAGATTCGCCATCGCAATGCCGAAATCCCGATTTTCCTGCATGGCGAAACGCGGACATCACGCCATATTCCCAATGATGTGCTGCGTGAATTGCATGGTTTTATTCACATGTATGAAGACACGCCGGAGTTCATTGCTCGCAACATCAAGCGCGAGGCGCGGGCCTATCTTGATTCGCTGCCGCCGCCTTTTTTCCGCGCCCTGACCCATTACGCGGCAGACGGCTCTTATTCCTGGCATTGCCCGGGGCACTCGGGGGGGGTGGCTTTCCTGAAATCACCGGTGGGTCAGATGTTCCACCAGTTCTTTGGCGAAAACATGTTGCGGGCCGACGTCTGCAATGCCGTCGAGGAGCTGGGCCAGTTGCTTGACCACACAGGGCCGGTGGCGGCATCGGAACGAAACGCTGCCCGCATTTTCAATGCTGATCATCTGTATTTCGTCACCAACGGCACGTCGACCTCGAACAAGATTGTCTGGAACTCAACGGTTGCGCCGGGTGACATTGTTGTGGTGGACCGCAACTGCCATAAGTCCATCCTGCATTCGATCATGATGACAGGGGCTGTCCCGGTGTTCCTGATGCCAACGCGTAATAATTTCGGCATCATCGGGCCGATTCCGAAGAGCGAGTTTTCCTGGGAAAGCATTCAGGCCAAGATCGCGGCCAACCCGTTTGCTACCGACAAGAATGCCAAGCCGCGCGTGTTAACCATCACCCAGTCGACCTACGATGGTGTGTTGTACAACGTCGAAGAAATCAAGGAAATGCTGGATGGCAAGATCGATACCCTGCATTTCGACGAAGCCTGGCTGCCGCATGCCGCTTTCCATGATTTCTACGGCGACTATCATGCCATTGGCGCTGACCGGCCGCGCTGCAAGGAATCGATGGTCTTTTCGACCCAGTCGACGCACAAGTTGCTGGCCGGCCTGAGTCAGGCATCGCAGATTCTGGTTCAGGATGCCGAGAACAATCAACTCGACCGCGATATTTTTAACGAGGCCTACCTGATGCATACCTCGACTTCGCCGCAATATTCAATCATCGCCTCCTGCGATGTGGCGGCGGCGATGATGGAAGCTCCCGGCGGTACAGCGCTGGTTGAGGAGTCCATCGGTGAGGCCCTGGATTTCCGCCGGGCGATGCGCAAGGTGGAGCAGGAATGGGGGGCCGACTGGTGGTTCAAGGTCTGGGGGCCGGATGACCTGTCGGAAGAAGGTATCGAGGAGCGCGCAGCCTGGATGCTCAAGCCCGGCGAACGTTGGCATGGCTTTGGCCAACTGGCTGACGGCTTCAACATGCTGGACCCGATCAAGGCGACGATCATCACGCCGGGGCTGGATGTGGATGGCGACTTTGCTGACGACATCGGTATTCCAGCGGCCATCGTCACCAAATATCTGGCTGAACATGGCGTCATCGTTGAGAAGTGCGGTTTGTACAGCTTCTTCATCATGTTCACCATTGGCATTACCAAAGGCCGGTGGAACACCCTGGTTACCGCGCTGCAGCAGTTCAAGGACGATTACGATAAAAATCAGCCTTTATGGCGCGTACTGCCTGAATTTGTGCAGAAAAATCCGCGTTACGAGCGCATCGGCCTGCGTGATTTGTGCTCCCAGATTCATACCGTTTACAAGCAGAACGATGTGGCCCGCCTGACGACCGAGATGTATTTGTCGAACATGGTGCCGGCGATGCGGCCGGCCGATGCCTTCGCCAAGATGGCGCACCGTGAAATTGAGCGCGTGCCGGTCGATGCGCTGGAAGGCCGGGTGACGGCGGTATTGCTGACCCCTTATCCGCCGGGTATTCCGCTCCTGATTCCAGGCGAACGGTTCAATACGACCATCTGTAATTACTTGAAGTTTGCCCGTGAATTCAATGCCAGCTTCCCTGGTTTTGAGACCGATATTCACGGTCTGGTCAAGGGCAAGGAGGGGACGTATTACGTCGATTGCGTCCGCTGATCAGCGTCGGGTATAGGTCAGGAAGGCGCAACCCGCGCCTTCTCTTTTTTGGCTGATTTGCCAGTCGACCGTAGCAATCTCCGGGAACCAGGCATCGCCTTCGGGGCTGAGGTCGACGGCGGTGATTTCCAGTCGGTCGGCATGTTCCATGGTTTGCCGGTAGATCTGCTCGCCACCGATGATGAACAGCCGTTGCGCGGTCGACGCCAGTTTCAGGGCTTCTTCCAGTGAGTTGGCCAGTTCGGCGCCAGGCACCAGGTAATCCGCCTGGCGGCTGATGACGATGTTGCGCCGGTCGGGTAAGGGCCGAAAGCGAGGCGGCAGCGACTCCCAGGTCTTTCGTCCCATCAGCACCGCGTGGCCGGCGGTGAGCGTCTTGAAGTGCGCCATGTCCTCCGGAAGACGCCACAGCAATTGATTGTCCTTGCCGATGACGCCATTGGCGGCTACGGCGGCGATGATAATGATTTCCGGCATGTTCAGATCCTGAATTGACGCAGGTGTTCGATCAGGCCACGGGTCGAAGGATCGAGCGTGCTGCAATCCCCGTCCGCTCGCACGCAGGGGGCCAGGCGGCCCGCCAGTTGTTTGCCGAGTTCAACGCCCCATTGGTCGAAGGCATTGAGATTCCACAAAATGCCCAGGCAGAAGACCTTGTGTTCGTACAGGGCGATCAACTGGCCGAGGGTGAATGGTGTCAATTCGGGCAGCAGTAAGGTGGTTGACGGTTGGTTGCCGGGGAAGGTGCGGTAAGGTACCAGCGCCGGCGGGATGCCGGCCGCCGCAGCTTCTTCAGCCGTCTGCCCAAAAGCCAGTGCCGACGATTGCGCCAGACAGTTGGCGAGCAGGCTGCTGTGATGGCCGGGGAGCGGAAAGTCAGACTGGCCGAGAGCAATAAAGTCGCTGGCCACCAGGTTGCTGCCTTGATGCAGCAACTGGAAAAAAGAGTGCTGGCCATTGGTGCCGGCCTCGCCCCACAAAATCGGGTTGGTCGGGTAGTCGACCGCAATTCCCTGGCGGTTGGTTCGTTTGCCATTGCTTTCCATTTCCAGTTGCTGCAGGTGGGCGGGGAGCAGACGCAGCGAGTGGCTGTACGGAAAGACGCCGTGGCTATGAGCCCCCAGGAAATTTGTATTCCACAGGGCGAGCAGGGCGAGCGTCAGCGGCAGGTTGTGTTCCGCCGGAGTGTTGAAGAAATGTTGATCGATGTCTCGGGCGCCGGCTAACAGTGCCGTGAAGTTGCCAAAACCGATGGCCAATGCAATCGGCAGGCCAATGGCCGACCAGAGCGAAAAACGGCCGCCGACCCAGTCGCGGAAGGAGAAGACATTGGCGGCTGGTATGCCGAAAGCGGCTGTCTCGGTCAGATTGCTGGAGGCGGCGACAAAATGCCGGGCCACCGCCTGCTCGTCGCCCAGTGTGGCCAGCAGCCAGGCACGGGCGGTGCGGGCATTAGTCAGGGTTTCCAGCGTGGTAAAGGTCTTGCTGGCGACGATGAACAGCGTCGATCGCGGATCAAGGCGGCTGAGCGTGGTGGCCAGGTCAGCGCTGTCGAGGTTGGAGACGAAGTGCACGCGGATGTCAGGCTGCTCGACGCTGGCCAGGGCGTGGACCACCATGCGTGGGCCGAGATCGGAGCCGCCGATGCCGATGTTGACGATGTCGGTGATTCGTTCGCCGGTGTGGCCGCGCCAGAGCCCGGTGTGAATCTGCTGACAGAAATCCGCCATGCGGCGCAGGATGTCTTGTACCTCAGCCGGCGCTGCATCGCCGGCACGCAAGGTGATATGCAAGACGGCGCGCTGCTCGGTATGGTTGATCGCTTCGCCAGTCTGCATCCGTTGGCACCAGCCCTGCCAGTCGGCTTGCACCGCCAGTTGATGCAGCAGTTGCAGAGTGTCCGGGGTCACCCGTTGCTTGGCGTAGTCCAGCAGAATCTTGCCGTGTGTTAGCGAGAGCTGGGTAAAGCGTTCTGGATCGGATGCAAACAGGTCGCGTAAATGGCGCGGGCGCATCTGTTGCGCGTGGTTTTCAAGTGCCTGCCAGGCAGGCGTCTGGGGCAGTGATAGCGTCATGGTTTAGACCGCAACCGGGGCGGCGATGTGGGGGTGCGGGTCATAGCCGTCGAGGCGGAAATCCTCGAAATGGAAGCCGAAGAGGTCGTTGACGGCCGGGTTGACCCATAGCCGGGGCAGTGGGCGAGGTGTCCGTGTCAGCTGCAGCCGCGCCTGGGTGAAATGATTGCTGTAAATGTGTGCATCGCCGAAGGTGTGAACGAATTCACCGGCCTGATAACCGCAGACCTGGGCCAGCATCACGGTCAACAAGGCGTATGAGGCAATATTGAACGGTACGCCAAGGAAAATATCCGCGCTGCGTTGGTAGAGCTGGCAGGAAAGCTTGCCGTCGGCAACGTAAAACTGGAACAGGCAGTGGCAGGGCGGCAGGGCCATCTGGTCAACGTCACCGGGGTTCCAGGCTGACACCAGGTGGCGCCGCGAATCGGGATTGTTTTTCAAGCCATGCACCAGTTGCGCCATTTGGTCGATCAGGCGGCCGTCTGTGGTTTCCCAGCGGCGCCACTGCTTGCCGTACACCGGCCCGAGATCGCCTTTATCGTCGGCCCATTCGTCCCAGATGCGGACACCGTTTTCTTTCAGGTAAGCGATGTTGGTATCGCCCTGAAGAAACCACAATAGTTCGTGAATGATCGACTTCAGGTGCAATTTTTTAGTGCTCACCATCGGGAAGCCGTCGCTCAGGTCAAAGCGCATTTGCCAGCCAAAAACCGAGCGGGTGCCGGTACCGGTGCGGTCGGATTTATCGTGGCCGTGGTCGAGCACGTGGCGCATGAGATCGAGATATTGCTGCATGGGTGTGCGGTATTCGGATGCGTAGAGAAAGGGAAACATTCTACAGGCATTATCGAAGCGGCGGGATAATGGGCTTGTTTATGACTTTGGTCTGATTGCGTACTGCCTGAAAGTTGTGCTCGAATGGCTCGAGTGGAGCGGTTTATTTAATTTTCGGAGCGAGTATGTGGCGAGTTTTGTCGGGCTTGGCTAGCCTGGGTTTGATGCGTTCGGCGCATCCTTTGGCTGATGTGGCCTCTTTGAAAAGATTTATTGATGGCTTGCCGGGTGACGATGATGGCAAGTCGCTGACGTTGATCACCGCCTGCCTGGAGTCTTGGGTGTTGGATGAGCAGCAGCCTTTGGATTGTGTCGTCGATGGCTTGCGCCGCCTTGACAGGGCGGCCGCATCGCGTGTGCTCGAACTGGCCCGCGAATACCAGCATGCTTTGCGGCCAGCCCGGCGCCAGGAAGCCTGCCTATGGACGCAGGTTCATGGTTATTGGGCGGCCATGGCGGCGACTTGCGAGCTTTTGTTGCATGGTTTGCGCCAGCAGCAGGCGGCGAATCCGGAGGCGCTGAGCTGGGTGTGCGGTCGGTTGATTGGTGCTTTGGCCCATCTCTTCAAATGGCAGCAGCTTCACTATGGCCCGATTGCCCCCGAGCTTTGGTTGCGAGCAGGTCAGGCGCTCATGCTGGCTGAACAGCACGATGTCGGTGAGGCGGCGGGCCGTGCAGACGAAGCCAGGCAGGAATATGCGCGACTGATGGCCTTGCAGGCTGCATCGCTGAATAGTTTGACGCCTGCTCAGATGGATACGGCAGAAATGTTGATTGACCATTTCGTGGACGGTTTCGCACTGTCGTCGCAGCCTGTGGCGGGGGCTGTTTATTGGATTGACCCCGCGGGTGCCATGCCTGCGCAGCGAGTGAGTCAGGCTGCAGAACTTCCGCTGGGGCGAGTGCGCTACATGTTGCCTGGTCAAGCGCACTCGGCAATGGCGGATTTGCTGACACAACTTGATGCCGGGCAGGCTGTCCCGCAGGAGCTCAAGCGGCGTGGTGCCTTGGCGCATACTATCCGAGCTGTTTTGCCTCATTTACTGGATCAGTTTTCGGCGCTGCCGTTGCCACGTGCGCATGTGCGGCGAGCGGTGCGGCAGCGGATGGCTGTCTTGCACGGATTGCCTGCTGCCTGGCAGGCTTTCGCCTGGCGAAAGGCGGGGATGGCAGGGGGACAAAGCGGTGAAAGCTGGGTCGTTGAGGATGCTAGTGCTGGCGGATTCCGGGCCAGTTTGATCTGGCATGGCGCGGACTGGCTGAAGATTGGGGCTTTGTTATCACTCTGCCCAGAAGGTGGTGACAACTGGTTACTGGGTTGCATTCGGCGCTGTCAGCGTGATCCTGATGGGTCTGCCTATATCGGTATCGAGGTGCTTGGGCGGCAGGTGCAGGCGGTCGACTTTCGTTTGCGGCCAGTTGTTGCTGGCAGTTATGCCCGGGCCGAAGTGGTACCTGGTTTGCTGATTCTCGATGCGCAGGACGACGACGCTTGTCGTGTGATTCTTCCGGCCGGTGCTTTCGCTCTGAAGGAGAGTCTTGGTTGCCTGTTGGGTGATGTGAACTATGTTCTTACACCGGTGTGCTTGCTTGAGCAGGGCGGAGGGTTTGCCTTGGCTTGTTACTCATCCCCTGAACTGCGCTCGCGATCAATGGGGGGAAGCTAATTTTGCCGAAAGGCAGCAGAACCCTGCCGGGTTGTTCGGCTGCTTGGTGTGGCACTTACCTGAGGAGGCATGAAATCTTGAAGGAGAGTATTCAATATAAAGGGGTGTGGATTTTGAACAATTGTTAAGTTGCGGTGAGTGATGTTTAATGGTTGGGAGCGTTTTCTTTCTGATGGATTGATTCTGATATGTGGCGAATTCTGACGGGCGTGGTGGGCTTTGATCAAAAGCATGCGGCCTACCCCTTGGCTGACGAAGGCGCTTTGCGGCAAATTGTTGCTAATTTGCCTGCTGACAATCCTTGTCGTGCATTGAAAGAACTTGCTGGTTGGTTAGAAGCCCTGACCATGCAGGAAGGTTTGTCAGTGGAGAGGATGGTGGCAGCCTTGCGCTGCCTGGATGGCGTTGCGGATGAGTACGTCGATGCAGTGACCCAGGTCTACCTGCACACGCTTCGGCCGGAGCGGCGGGAAGAGGTTAGGCAGTGGAAGTCGTGTCACGGTTACTGGTTGGCACTGGCGCATGCGTGTGAGTTTGTGCTGGTGGTCGCGCGTCAGCAGCCAGCGCAGTGCCAACGGCCCGCCCTGGCTTGGCTGTGTGCCCGTCTTATCGGCGCTTTGGCCAATTCATACAAATGGAAAAAGCTTCGCTACGGTCCTGTTTCCTCGGGTCTATGGCAGCGTGCAGGCCAGGCCTTGTTATTGGCGGAGGAACTGGGCGTGGCGGGTGTGCCGAGTGGTTTGCCGGGAGGCAATACCGCGAATCGTGAATACAGCCACCTGATGGTCTTGCATATCGCCTCTCTGACCAGTCTGTCGCCTGCTGAAATGCATCTTGCTGAAAAGGTGCTTATCCATTTTTTACCCTTGTTGGTTTTTTCCTCGCAAGCAGAGTCGGAGAGCACTTATTGGATCGATTTGACGTCGGCGACGCCGCCGCAGCGGATTGCGCAGCGCCCGGATGCGCCGGCGGCTAATTTACGGTTTTTGCGGTCAACAGTCACTTACGCGGCTATCTCAGACCTATTGGCCGCGCTTGAGCGTGGGGCGTTGGTGCCTGCTGAAATCAAATTTGATGAAAAGATTCCCGGCTATCAGTTGTTGCCTGTATTGCGCCACCTGGTCGAGCAACTTGCCCCCACGCCGCCTACACGAACCTGCGTTCGTCATCGGGTACGTCATCGGATGACGGTTGTGCATGGCTTGCCGCAAGCCTGGCAGGTCTTTGCTTGGCGTTCGACGGAGCGCTTGTCTGGTCAAGCCGGGGAAAGCTGGGTGGTGGAAAACGTAAGCCGCGGTGGCTTAGGGGCCCGCTTGGTTTGGCGTAGTGCTGATTGGTTGAAAATTGGCGTTTTGTTGTCGTTTCGCCCCGGCGGGGGGGAGAACTGGCTGCTGGGTTGTGTCCGGCGCTGCCAGCGGGAGCGAGATGGGCGGGCTCGGGTCGGTATCGAGGTGCTGGGTCGGCAGGTCCGTGCCATTGACTTTCGCCTAGGCTCGGCTGCGCCCGGCAGCCCGGCAGGGGCCGAGGTAGTGCCGGGGTTGCTGATTCTCGATGGCAATGTCGGCGATCATTGCCGGGTCGTGCTGCCGGCCGGGACGTATGACCAGAAGGCAAGTCTGGTGTGCCCGCTTGATGGTGCCTGTTATGTTCTGGTGCCCGATGTCTTGCTGGAGCAAGGCGGGGGATTTGCCCTGGCGCGCTATCGCTGCCCGGAACTGCTCACGCGGTCAACGGGCGCGCAGGGCTGATTTTGGTCGGAAGGCGGCAATCACCGTCTCCTTGGTTTCGATGTAGGGGCCGCCGATCAGGTCGATGCAGTACGGCACCGCTGCGAAAATACCCTGATGGCGCATGCTGCCGTCGCTATGGCGCAGACCTTCCAGCGTTTCGCGAATGGCTTTCGGTTGCCCCGGCAAATTGATGATCAGTGCTTGGCCGCGGATGACGGCAACTTGGCGCGACAGGATGGCGGTCGGTACGAAGTTAAGACTGATGCGGCGCATTTCTTCGCCAAAGCCGGGCATTTCCTTGTCGGCGATGGCTAGGGTGGCTTCCGGGGTGACATCGCGGCGGGCTGGGCCGGTGCCGCCGGTGGTCAGTACCAGATGGCAACCGCCACGGTCGACCAGATCCATGAGCGTGTTTTCAATGGTGCTTTGGTCATCAGCGATCAGGCGGCTGTCCGCTTCCCAGGGCGTCTTCAGTGCCTGGTTGAGCCAGTCGTGCAGTGCTGGTAATCCCTTGTCTTCATAAACGCCGCTGCTGGCGCGGTCACTGATTGAGACCAAGCCAATTTTCAAGCTGTCATTCGTGTTCATGGCGCGGGGCTCCCTGGTCGTCGAGTTCTTTGAGGACCTGATAGATGGCGCGATAGTTCTTTGGTGGCTTGTTCCCTTCTCGCTCCTTGAGGGCATTGCGTCGTAATTGGCGCAGATGCTGCAGGTCGATGCCAGGCCAGGTGTCGCCAATTTCAGTCAGTACCGCTTCATCCTCCAGCAAGCGGGTGCGGAAACGTTCCAGGCGATGCAGGCGAGCCGTTTCAGCTGCCGATTCGCCGCGCAACAGAGCGAGCCCGGCTCGAATGGGCTCCTCCTCTACGCCGCGCATCAATTTGCCGATGTATTGCATCTGCCGTCGTCGAGCGCCATGGGCGGTGATTTTCTGGCAGTCGCGCACGGCGGTCAGCAGATTTTCTGGCAGATCAATGCGTTTGAGTTGGCCGACAGAAAGTTCAACCAGTTCGGCGCCCAGATCGCGCAATTCGTGCATGGCCTCCTTGCGCTTGGTTTTTGAGGGCGGTTGGTAGTCGTCTGGGAAGTCGTCGTCTTGCATGGCCTGTCCGGTACAGCGATGGGGGGCTGCTATGATAGCGACTTTTCCTGCCCGGACGCCGTATCCATGCCCGAGACTGCCGCTTTTTCCTATTCCTCCACCGCCTTGCAACAACTGGCGGATGACGTGCTCAAGCATGCCCGCGCCCGTGGCGCCTCTGCCTGCGAGGTTGATGTGTCGGAAGGCTTCGGTCAATCGGTCAGTGTGCGTTGCGATGAGGTTGAAACAATCGAGTTCAATCGTGACAAGGGGATTGGGGTCACGATTTACGCTGGCCAGCGCAAGGGCTACGCCAGTACATCCGATTTTTCACCGCAGGCGCTGCGCGAAACGGTTGATGCCGCTTTGAATATTGCCCGCTTTACGGCCGAGGACGATTGTGCCGGCTTGGCAGATGCGATGCTGATGGCTAGGGCCTGTCCCGATCTTGATTTGTATCATCCTTGGTCGTTGACCGTGGAAGAAGCGATCGAAACAGCACGGCGCTGCGAACAGGCGGCTTTCGACGTTAGCCCATTGATCGATAATTCGGAAGGGGCGACGGTATCGACACAGCAGGCTCATTTTATCTCAGCCAATAGTCATGGCTTCATGGGCGGCTACCCGACTTCGCGCCACTACATCGCTTGTTCGATGATCGCTGGCGAGCAGGAGGCGATGCAGCGCGATGACTGGTACACCACGCATCGCAATGCGGCGGGACTGGATGCTGCGGAGCAAGTTGGACGGATTGCCGCCGAGCGCGCTGTGGCTCGCCTCGGGGGGCGTAAGGTCAAGACGGGGGAATTTCCTGTGTTGTTCGAGGCGCCGCTTGCCGCCGGTTTGTTGGGCAGCTTGGTTCATGCTGCCAGTGGTGGGGCCTTATATCGCAAGGCCAGCTTTCTGTTGAACCAACTGGGACAGCGCATCATGCCGGCATTTGTTCAAATTGCAGAACGCCCCTTGATTCCTTGTGCGCTCGGTAGCGCCTCATTCGATAGCGATGGTGTTGCCACCCGTGATAGCGACGTCGTTCGCGATGGCGTGCTTGAGCGCTATTTCCTATCTGCCTATACGGCGCGCAAGTTGGGTATGCAAACGACGGCCAACGCCGGCGGCAGTCATAACCTGATTATCGAGTCGGGGACGCTCGACTTCAACGGGCTGTTGGCCCAAATGGACCGTGGGCTGCTGGTGACCGAGTTGCTGGGGCACGGTATCAATTACGTCACTGGCGATTATTCGCGGGGGGCGGCTGGCTATTGGGTGGAGAATGGGAAAATTGCCTATCCCGTGGAGGAGATCACCATCGCAGGTAATTTGCGCGACATGCTTGCTGGCATTGTTGCAATTGGCCGCGATGTCCAGGTTCGAGGCTCGAAGCAGAGCGGTTCGATTCTGCTCGATCGGATGACGGTGGCGGGTAACTGAGCGCACTAAGGGTTTTCCACCACTCGCAAAAATGAAAAGGTTGGTGAAAAATAAGAACAGCCAACCGGCTTGACGTTCCCAAATACTATTGGAGGAGACCCTATGCAACGTCGTGATTTTCTAGCCAAGGCAACGGTCGGAGCCGCTGCTGCCGCTACCCTTGCTGCTTGTGGCAAGAGCGAAGCACCTGCCGCCCCGTCCGCAGCCCCCGCTGCGCCTGCTGCCCCTGCCGTACATGGCGCGCTACCGGAAGTGAAATGGCGTTTGACGTCGAGCTTCCCGAAAAGCCTGGATACCATCTACGGTGGCGCGGAAGTTTTGGCCAATCGTCTGCGTGCCATGACGGGCGGAAAATTTGATATTCGCGTGTTTCCCGGCGGCGAAATCGTTCCCGGCCTGCAAGCATTGGATGCTGTGCAACAAGGGACAGTAGAGGTCTGCCACACCTGCTCCTACTACTATGTCGGGAAGGACAAAACCTTCGGCTTTGGTACTTCGGTGCCGTTTGGCATGAATGCCCGCCAGATGAATGCTTGGCTTTATTACGGCGGTGGTCAGGAGTTGCTCGACGAGTTCTATGGAGGCTACAACGTCCGGTCCTTTGCAGGTGGTAATACTGGCGTGCAAATGGGTGGCTGGTGGCGCAAGACAGTTGAGACGCTCGATGATCTCAAAGGTATCAAGATGCGTATCGCTGGCCTCGGTGGCGCGGTTTTTTCAGAACTGGGTGTGGTGCCGCAGCAGATTGCTGGTGGCGATATCTACCCTGCGCTGGAAAAAGGCACCATTGATGCAGCCGAATGGGTCGGGCCTTACGATGACGAAAAACTTGGCTTTTACAAAGTGGCCAAGAATTATTACTACCCCGGTTGGTGGGAGCCGGGCCCGGTCATCCATTTCTTCGTTAATAAGGCGGAATGGGACAAGTTGCCGAAGGAATACCAGGAAGCCTTCCAGGCTGCTGCGTATGAGTCGAACGTGACAATGATGGCCAAGTACGATCATCAAAATCCAATTGCACTTTCCAAGCTGTTGCAAAGCGGGGTCAAATTGCAGAAGTTCTCTGATCCGATTCTGGCCGCGGCGTACAAATCAGCGCAGCAGCTTTATGCAGATGAGTCGGCCAAGAACCCTGCTTTCAAGAAGGTTTATACTGCCTACGACAAATATCGTCGAACACAGAATGCTTGGTTTAGTGTTGCTGAAAACAGGATGGATACTTTCCTGCAATCACAAAGCTGATACATCTGTTGCTGGTCATGGGACAAAAAACCGCTCGCATCGTCGAGCGGTTTTTTATTTGGTGCGCCCAGCATGGGCGCACTCCTGCGGGTGCAAGTCTTGCGGTAAGTTGATCCGGGCGAATGAAGCGAAGCCTTGTCGGTCGGGGTGGCAGATGAAAGCGTTGTGTTATCAGGACTGAGCAGCTGTGCGGAGAGGTTGGCAGGATAGCTTTGTGCGGGTTTGGTAATGTTTTTTCAAAAAACAGCTTGACGGTTTTTGTGGGATGGCTAGAATGCGCAGCTTCCTTGCGGGGCGGCGAAAGCGGCGCGGTGGGGGAGGTAGTTTGGAAGGGTTTGAGGTGTTGAGAAACT
>JAQTXC010000009.1 GCA_028689015.1 Dechloromonas sp.
TCAACCACCTCTTCAAACCTATTCTGCAAACCCTGCCTTATGCCACGTCGATCGTTGCCGGTACTTCCAGCGGCCAGGGCTGGATGCTGTTGCAGTTGCCCGATGAGCACTGGCGCAACCGCCTGACCGACCTGCCGCGCTGGGGCAAGAAGCACCTTTTCCAGGAGCAGAAAACCGGTACCGCGCCCCACCAGTTCTGGCAAACGGTGGATTACGACCCCCGCACGCGCGCCTGGTACAAAGGAGCCATGAGCAAACCGGGCAGCATCCACTGGACGGCGCCCTACACTTTCTTTACCACAGGCGACCCCGGCATCACCGCGGCAATTCGCATGCCGCTGGCCGATGGCCGCGACCTCGTCCTGGGCATCGACTTGATGTTGCGCGACCTGTCACTAACCACCATGCAGGCCCGGATCAGCCCGCATGGCCTTGCCCTGGTCTTGACCGATGATCTGAAAACACTGGCCTTGCCCAGTCCCCCCGCCCAGTTGAGTAACGGCCACTGGCTGAGCAAGATACTGCAACCCGCCAACACCTTGGGGCATCCGGCGGTAAGCGATGCCCTGCTGGCCTGGCAAGCAGGAGGTCAAAAGATCCAGGTCAATTTTCAAAGTAACGGGCAACCCTGGTTTGCCAGCTTTGCCGATTTTGACCTGGGTGAGCGGCATTTTTGGGTCGTCACCCTGGCACCGGCCAGTGATTTCGCGCCCCCCTGGTTATCCATCACCCTGGCCATGACGGCTGGCCTGGTGATTATGTTGCTGCTGGCAGCCTGGACCGCTGAGCGGCAAGCCCGGCGCATTGCCCGCCCACTGGAGCAATTGTCGGATGCCAGCCAGCGCATTGGCCAACTGGACTTCCACACGCTGCCGCCGGACGACTCCGGCATCGCCGAAATTTCTTTACTGGCCAAGTCGCATGATCGAATGCGCGCCCTGCTGGCCGAAAATCAGCAACAAATTGCCGAACAAAAAAATACCCTGCTCGAACAAATCGCTGCGCTCAACCTGGCCAAGTCACGGCTACGCGAAAGCGAGGCCTACACCAAAGTCCTGTTTTCCGATTCGCGGATTCCGTTGGTCGTTCTCGACCCGGAAAATGGCAAGTTTATCGACTGCAACCTGGCGGCCGCCCGTATCTACGGCCTGACCGACAAGATCAACGTGATCGGCCTGACTGTCGGCGACGTCTCACCGGAAAACCAGGCCAACGGCAACCCCTCCGCCGACGCGGTAGAGGGCAAAATCAAGCAAGCCTGCGCTGAGGGTAGTTGTGTTTTTGAATGGCTGCACCGGCGACCAGATGGTCAACTATGGGATGGCGAAGTTCACCTGATGGCCTTCCAACACGATGGTCGTCTGCTGCTGCAGTTCAGTCTTCAGGATGTCACCGCGCGCAAGCATGCGGCGGCTGAACTTGAACACATGGCGCTTTACGATGCCCTGACCCAACTGCCCAACCGCGCCTTCTTCCTCGACAATCTGCAACAGGCGATCCACACCGCCAGCCATTTCCAGCACACGGTCGCCGTCTTTTTCCTCGACCTGGACCGTTTCAAGGAAGTTAACGATACCCAAGGTCATGCGGTCGGCGATGAAGTGCTGCGTGAAGTCGCCCTGCGTTTCCGTGCTGTCTTGCGAAATCACGAATTACTGGCCCGCCTGGGGGGAGACGAATTTGCCGTACTGGCCACCGATATTGATCAAAGCAAGGCGTCGACCGTGGCCAATCGCCTCAACAGCGCACTAGCCGCCCCCCTGGAAATTGGTCACCACACCTTTAGTTTAGGGGTCAGCATCGGTATTGCCATTTATCCCAGTGATGGCCTGAATCCCGACGCCTTGCTGCGGGCGGCCGACATCGCCATGTATCGCGCCAAGACCAGTGCCAGCGGCTTCACCTTCTACGATCCCAAGATGAGTAGCGGGCTGATCGAACGTATCGCCCTCGCCCGCGATCTCAAACTGGCACTACAAACCACCGACCAGCCCTCGCTCAGCCTGTGCTACCAGCCGCAATTCAATCTGGGCAGCGGCCAGTTGATCGGCGCCGAAGCCCTGCTACGCTGGCAGCATCCACTACACGGCCCGATCAGCCCGGCAGTCTTCATCCCCATTGCCGAAGAGCGCGGCATGATGACCCTGGTCAGCACCTGGGTGATGCGCGAAGCCAGCCGGCAATTGCTGGCCTGGCGCCACGATGGCCTGCAGCTACCTGGCCGGCTAGCTATCAATATCGCCGCCCAGCAAATGGAAGACAGCAGTTTTCCACAACAAATCGCCGAACAGGTTGCTGCCAGCGGGTTGGAACCACGCTTTTTCGAACTGGAGCTGACCGAAAGCGGCATGATGCGCAACATCGAACACGGCATCGCCGTGATCTCGGCCCTCAACAATCTGGGCTTTGCCCAGGCAATCGACGACTTTGGCACCGGCTACTCGTCGCTCGCTTACCTCAAACGACTGCCGGCCGAAAAGCTCAAAATCGACCAGTCCTTCGTTCGCGACATGATCGAAGACAATAATGACCACGCCATTGTCGCAACCATCATCGGCATGGGCCGCAACCTGGGCATGAAAACCATCGCCGAAGGCGTGGAAACCCAGGCCCAGGCCGACGCCTTGCGGGCGCTGGGTTGCGACGAAGCGCAAGGCTATTTTTACGGTCGACCGGTCAACGCTGCGGAATTTGCCCAGCGCTGGCTTTGAAATCCACTCATTGGCCGGATTTACACGCTCACTGTCTGGCCAAACAATCGGCAAAACCGGCCTCGCCCACTAAGATCTCCAACACCACAACAACGCACCGGAGACTTTCATGTCCGCTTTCCAGGATTTCTACCCCGACAATGTCGCCCACTGCTACGGCTGCGGCCGCTTGAACAGCCAGGGCCACCAGATCAGGACCCACTGGGAAGGTGATGAAACTGTCACCCATTACCAGCCAAAACCAGAACACACGGCCATTCCCGGCTTCGTCTATGGCGGCCTGCTGGCCTCGCTGATCGACTGCCACAGCACCGGCACCGCCGCCGCGGCGATGTACCGCCAGGAAAACCGGGCGATGGACAGCGAACCGCCCTTCCGCTTCGTAACGGGCTCGCTGCACGTCGATTACCTGAAACCGACGCCCCTCGGCCCGACCCTGGAAATACGCGGCCGGGTCAAGGAAATCCGTGGCCGCAAAGTCATCGTCGAAGCCACCATCTACGCCAATGGCATCGCCACTGTCCGCGGCGAAGTTCTGGCCGTGCAAATGCCGGACAGCTTCGTCAGCTGAACAAAAAAATGCTCGCTCAGGCCGTCGACCGCAAGCGTTGCGCCAGTTGCCAACGCTGGCGCGGTCCACGTCAGGCCGCACCGCCAGAGCATATCTTGATTGAAAGTGAAACCGTCACCGGCCTATGCGACGGTGGCGGCTGGCACCAGGATGAACGCCGCGCCCGCTCAGCCTGCGGCCATTGGCAATGCTGGGACGTTTTGCAGCCGGCAGCGGATTGAGCGGGGCGACCACAAAGCTTTGGCACCTTTATTGCTGTAAGCCTGCAACACCTGGCATCCAGCCGGTGTTTTGTCATCAATCCAACAGCCAGGCCAAGCCGACTTCGTCGCTTTCCGAACTTTTTTACCAGCGACAGCGCTAGCACCCTCCCGCGTCGACTCGTCGGCGAGTGACCTAGCCTGAGGTCCAAGCTACCCCAAACCACATCCGCAGGAGAACCCATGTCCATCGTTCCAATCAAGGCTTTTTCCGACAAGGCCCGCAATGACGCCGCGCTCGGTGAGCAACTCAAAGCCTGCGTCAAAATCAAGGAATTGCGCGCCCTGGCCCAGGAACACGGGTTCACGATCGAGGAAAACTCGCTCTACCCGCCCAACGAACCGCAATTTACCGAGGAACAGTTATCCGAGCGCCTGGCTAAAGCCCTATTGCGCGTTTGAAAAGCACGGCATCAAGGCTTTTTTCCGCCAAACGGGGGAATACGCTTCTCAGCGAAGCCATAAGACGAATAAGGCCGGGATCGCTCCCGGCCTTATTCATTTATGAGCAATTTTCACGGTCGACCGTGAAAATCAGTCCTTTTTGTGCGTCGCCAGACGGGTCCAGGTATCGATCACCGTATCCGGGTTCAGCGAGATGCTGTTGATGCCCTGATCCATCAGCCACTCAGCCAGATCCGGGTGATCGGACGGGCCTTGGCCGCAAATGCCAACGTACTTGCCGGCCTTGTTGGCGGCAGAGATCGCCATCGCCAGCAGCATCTTGACGGCCGGGTCGCGCTCGTCAAACAGGTTGGCGACCAGACCGGAGTCGCGGTCGAGGCCAAGCGTCAGTTGGGTCAGGTCGTTGGAGCCAATCGAGAAGCCGTCGAAGATCTTCAGGAAGTCGTCGGCCAACAGGGCGTTGGACGGGATTTCGCACATCATGATCAGCTTCAGGTCGTGCTCGCCCTGCTTCAGGCCGTGTTCAGCCAGCAGATCAACGACCGCCTGGCCTTCACCGACGGTACGCACAAACGGCACCATCAATTGCACGTTGGTCAGGCCCATTTCTTCACGGACGCGCTTCATGGCGCGGCATTCCATTTCGAAACAGTCGCGGAAAGACTGGGCAACGTAACGCGAGGCGCCACGGAAGCCGAGCATCGGGTTTTCTTCTTCCGGCTCGTACAGGTCGCCGCCCAAGAGCTTGCGGTACTCGTTGGACTTGAAGTCGGACAGGCGGACGATAACCGGGTTCGGCCAGAAGGCGGCGGCGATGGTCGACACACCTTCCACCAACTTCTCAACGAAGAAGTCCTTCGGCGACGCATAGCCACGGGCGCGGCGCTTGATTTCCTCGCGCTTCGAAGCCGGCAGGCGCTCGACATCAAGGATGGCCTTCGGGTGGATGCCGATGACGTTGTTGATGATGAACTCAACGCGCGCCAGACCCACACCGGCATTCGGCAACTGAGCAAACTCAAAGGCCAGTTCCGGATTGCCGACGTTCATCATGACTTTGACCGGCACGTCCGGCATGGCCGAGATATCGCGGGTGGTAATTTCGAAATCGAGGCTGCCGCGATACACGTGGCCGGTATCGCCTTCGGTACAGGACACCGTCACGATGTCGCCTTCGCTCAGGGTTTCGGTGGCATCACCGCAACCGACGATGGCGGGAATGCCGAGTTCGCGGGCGATGATCGCCGCATGGCAGGTACGACCACCGCGGTTGGTGACGATGGCCGAAGCGCGCTTCATCACCGGTTCCCAGTTCGGGTCAGTCATGTCGGCGACGAGGACGTCACCCGGCTTGACCTGATCCATCTCACGCGGGTCCTTGACGATGCGCACCGGGCCGACACCGATCTTCTGACCGATGGCGCGGCCGGAAGCGAGCACCTTGGAGAAGGACTTCAGCTTGAACTTTTCCTGCTTGCCGGCAGCCGCCTGCGACTGCACGGTTTCCGGACGGGCTTGCAGAATGTACAGCTTGCCGTCAACGCCATCCTTGCCCCACTCGATGTCCATCGGACGACCGTAGTGCTTTTCGATGATCTGGGCGTAGCGGGCCAGTTCCATGACTTCTTCGTCATTGATCGAGAACTGGTGACGCAGGGACTCTTCGACTTCTTCGGTAATCGTGGACTTGCCAGCAACCTTCTCGGCAGCGAAGGTCATCTTGATCATCTTGGAACCGAGGTTACGGCGCACGACGGCCTTCTTGCCAGCTTCCAGCATGGGCTTGTGCACGTAGAACTCATCCGGATTGACCGCGCCCTGCACCACAGTTTCACCCAGGCCATAGCTGGAGGTGACGAAGACGGCATCGCGGAATCCGGATTCGGTATCGAGCGTAAACATCACGCCGGCCGCGCCCTTGTCGGAGCGCACCATGCGCTGAATACCGGCCGACAGCGCCACGTCGGCGTGCAGGAAGCCTTTATGAACACGGTAGGAAATGGCGCGGTCGTTGTACAGGGAAGCAAACACTTCCTTGATCGCGTGCATGATGTTTTCCAGGCCGACGATATTGAGGAAAGTTTCCTGTTGACCGGCGAAGGAGGCATCCGGCAAGTCTTCGGCCGTGGCGGAAGAACGCACAGCGAAGGACATGTCGGCGGTGGAATCCGCCACCAGACGCTGGTACTGCTCGGTGATGGCGATGGTCAGATCCATCGGGAACGGGGTGTCGAGCACCCATTGGCGAATTTCGGCACCGGTCTTGACCAGGGCATTGACGTCTTCAACATCCAGCGCGTCGAGCGCAGCGTTGATCTTGGCGTCGAGGCCGGATTGGGCGAGGAAGACGCGGTAGGCGTGGGCCGTGGTGGCGAAACCGCCCGGCACACGAACGCCGGTGTCGGCCAGTTGCGAAATCATTTCACCAAGCGATGAATTTTTGCCGCCAACTTGCTCGACGTCGTTCATGCGCAGTTTTTCGAAGGGGATGACCAATGCTTCCATGTGCTGTGTCCTTTCGGGGTCGAATTTAAAATTAAAAATCAGGAAGTTGAAAAATCGGTACTGAGGCGGCGCTCGGCCGTTTCACGTCGGGCCACGGAACGCAGCGTCTGGGCCAGCGTTTCGCGGACAAAATCAATATGCGTTTCAGCCGCCGAGCGAGCGGCTTGCGGTTTCTTTTCGACAATGGCGTTATGGATCGCAGCGTGCTGGCTCATCAGCAACTTGCTGGCGGCCGGGACCATTTTCAGTTCGCCCAGGTTGAGGCGGATGTTGTCATGCATCAAGCGCAAGAGCGCTGCCGAGAGATGGCCGATCAGTACATTGTGCGAGGCATCACCAATCGCCTGGTGGAAGGCGATGTCGGCATCCGAGCGTTGTTCGGTGTTGTCATGCAGAAAAGTGGCCTGCAAGGCCGAGAAGGCCTGGCCGAGCCGTTGCAGATCGGCATCGGTCGCCCGTTCGGCGGCCCATTCGGCGGCCTGCCCCTCGATCATGCGGCGAAACTCCAACATGTCTTCGCGCAGATTGGGGTAGCTGCCCATCATCTCCTGCCAGGGATCGAAAAAACTCGATTCCAGCGCGTCGGTGACAAAGGTTCCGCCGCCCTGCTTGCTTTGCACCATGCCCTTCGAGGCCAGCTTCTGGATCGCTTCACGCAAACTCGGTCGCGACACGCCCAGGTCAGCCGCCAACTCGCGCTCTGGTGGCAGCCGGTCGCCCGGCTTCAGCGAGCCTTCAAGGATACGGCGCTCCAGCGTGGCAGCAACCGCATCCGAGATACGAGGAACCTGAACCTTGTTTAACATTGGTAAGACCACTTTGATTGGTAAGACCAGATCATTCTAAACAGGGATTTGGCAAAGTGCAAGACCGGGGTTTTCCCTCGGTTTATTGACTAAGTCACGGTATTGCCGTAAATTTTTACCTCAGCAATAACTGGTCTTACCATTTGACCGTTAATTAAAACAGAGCGGAGAGACAATGAATCCAGCACCCAGCCTGCCAGCACGGCCCAGCGACGTCTATTTTTTTGCCACCTGTGTGGTCGACCAGTTTTTCCCTGGCGCCGGCATGGATGCCATCACCCTGCTTGAAAAACTCGGCCTGCGCGTGCACTTTCCAGAAGAACAAACCTGTTGCGGTCAACCCGCTTACACCAGCGGTTTTCCTGATCAGGCACGAAAAGTAGCGGCGCATCAGCTCACCCTATTCCCCAATGATTGGCCGGTGGTCGTTCCCTCCGGCTCCTGTGCCGGGATGATGAAGCACCACTATCCGACATTGTTTGCCGCCGACCCGGTACGCAAGGCGCAGGCCGACAGGCTGTCGGCACGCCTCTACGAGCTGACCGATTTTCTGGTCAATGTTCTGGGCTGGCAGCCAGAGGATCAAGGGGAGGCGTGCACCGTCGCGCTGCACACCTCCTGCTCGGCCCGCCGCGAAATGGGCGTACACCTCACAGGCCGGAAACTGCTCGGTGACCTGGGCCAGGTCAATATCGCCCAGCAGGACCACGAGTCCGAATGCTGCGGCTTCGGCGGCACCTTCTCGGTCAAGCAGCCGGAAATTTCCGGCGCCATGGTTGAAGACAAGGTCAAGGCGCTGCAGGCGACCGGCGCCGAGCGCGTGATCAGCGCCGACTGTGGCTGTCTGATGAACATCCTCGGCCATGCGGCCTGGAAGGATGCGCAGGAAGGCCGGGCCCAGCCCAGCCTGCCCGGCGAGCACATCGCCAGCTTCCTGCTGCGCCGGATCGGCGGTGCACAATGAGCGCCCGCGACCGCATCCTGGCCAAATTACGGCAAAACGCGCCGTCGACCGCAAATGCCCTGCCCGATGTCGCCACCTGGTTCGCCACGCATCGGCCAGTTGAATCGATGACCGACAAGGCGAAGCGTTTCCACCACGTCATCGAACTGGCCCATGCCGAAGTGCATGCGGTCAACGCCGACACCTGGACCGGCAAGCTGCATGAGGTATTGAAGGCGCGCGGCATCGAAAAATTGCTGGTTGCCGAAGGCACGCCGCACGGCGACGCCGCGCTCGATGACCTGCCGCCACGCGGTATCGACTGCAGCGTCTACGAGATGGCGATCGAAGCCTGGCAGTCGGAGCTATTCGATGACACGCCGGCCAGCCTGACCGCCGCCCGCGCCGCCATCGCCGAAACCGGCACACTGATCCTGTGGCCGGACGCACTGGAACCGCGCCTGATGTCGCTGGTGCCGCCGGTGCATGTGGTCTTGCTTGATGCGTCAAATATCCACAACACCTTTTACGAAGCGATGACCGCCGAAGGCTGGTCGAGCGGCCTGCCGACCAACGCCCTGCTGATTTCCGGCCCGTCGAAGACCGCCGACATCCAGCAAACGCTGGCCTACGGCGCACACGGCCCGAAAGAACTGATCGTGTTGATGCTGGGCGCGCCGGAAGGAGCGGCACAATGAGCGAACACACCTTGCACTTCAAGCCAACGGAAGGCTTCCGCACCCGTTCCAAGGCGGTCGTCGACAACCCTGTCTTGCGCCAGAGCTTCCGCGGTGCGATGGATTTCCTGATGAGCAAGCGTGCCGCGCAATTCCCCGACGACGAGGAACTGCAAAGCCTGCGCAGCCTGGGCGAAGCGATCCGCCAGTACAACCTGGCCAAGCTGCCCGACCTGCTTTTGCAACTGGAAAGCCAGTTGACCGCGAACGGCATCCAGGTGCACTGGGCGGAAACGCCAGACGAAGCCAACACCATCATCCTTGGCATCTGCCAGCGCCATTCGGCCAAACTGATGGTCAAGGGCAAGTCCATGGTCAGCGAGGAAATCGAACTCAACCACGCCGCCGAAGCCGCCGGCATCGGCGCCTTGGAGTCGGACATGGGCGAATACATCGTCCAGCTGGCCGGCGAGAAGCCGTCGCACATCATCATGCCGGCCATCCACAAGACCAAGGAAGAAATCGCCCGCCTGTTCGCCGACAAGGTCGACGGCGTCGATTACACCGACAACGTCGATGCGCTGATCCAGATCGGCCGCAACGTCCTGCGGGAAAAATTTCAGGAAGCGGCCATCGGACTGTCCGGCGTTAATTTCGCCGTTGCCGAAACTGGCACCCTGTGCCTGGTCGAAAATGAAGGCAACGGCCGCATGTGCACCACCGTACCGCCCATCCACATCGCCATCACCGGCATCGAAAAGATTGTCGAAAAACTCGAGCACGTCCCGCCGCTGCTCTCGCTACTCACCCGCTCGGCGACCGGCCAGAACATCTCGACCTACTTCAATATGATCTCCTCACCGCGCAAACCCGGCGAGAAAGATGGCCCCGAGGAAGTCCACCTGGTCCTGCTCGACAACGGCCGCAGCCAGGCCTACGCCGACGAGCAACTGCGCAAGACGCTGCAGTGCATCCGCTGCGGCGCCTGCATGAACCACTGCCCGGTCTATACGCGCATCGGTGGCCACGCCTACGGCACCACCTACCCCGGCCCGATCGGTAAGATCGTCTCGCCGCACATGCTGGGGTTGGAAGCGACCGCCTCCATGGCCACCGCCTCGTCGCTATGCGGCGCCTGCGGCGAAGTCTGCCCGGTGAAGATCCCGATCCCGGAACTACTGATGCGGCTGCGCGAAGAAGCCTTCTCCGAACCGCACGCCAAGCCGGCGATGCGCGGACAAGGAGCCGGCTATTCGCCGCTGATCTCCGCCATCTGGCGCGCCTGGGCGACGGTTTATCGCTCGCCAGCGCTGTATCGGCTGGTTTCGTGGCTGGGCAGTCGCTTCGGTGGCTTGCTGCCGTCCCGACAAGGGGCGTGGACCTCGGTGCGGGTGCCTTTGCGGCCGGCGCCAAAGCGGTTGAGGGATATGCTGAAGGAGCGGGGGTAATGGTTTCCAGGTTCTGGCAGGGGGTTCCGCCCTCAAAGCGGGACCCCCCTGCCAATTTCAGCCCCCAAAAATAACAAACCGAGACACCAAGCCAAAACCATGAGCCAATTGATCCAGCACCTCCGCCAACAGCTGCCCGAAAATCAAGTCATTACCGATGAGCTGCGCCGCCTCGCCTACGGCACCGACGCCAGTTTCTACCGCCTGATTCCTGAAGTCATCACCGTTATCGAAACGGAAAATGACCTGAAAGCGGTGTTGACCGCAGCCCAGGCCCATCAGCGTCCCATCACCATCCGCGCTGCCGGTACCAGCCTGTCCGGACAGGCGATTACGGACGGCATTCTGGCCCTGATCGGCGAGGGCTTCGCCACTTACCAACAAAATGCCGATGCCAGCAAGGTGACACTGGGTCCTGGCATGGTCGGCGGCGAGGTTAATCGCCGGCTGGCGCCGCATGGCCGCAAAATCGGCCCGGACCCGGCGTCGATCGGCGCCGCCAAAATTGGCGGCATTGCGGCCAATAACGCCTCCGGCATGTGCTGCGGCACGGCGCAGAACAGTTATCGCACGCTGGCCGGCCTGCGCGTCATGCTGGCTGATGGCACGGTACTCGACACCGAGGATCATCTGAGCATTGACGCCTTTTCCAAATCGCATGCTGTCCTGCTCGGCGAACTGGAGCGTCTGGCCCGCCGGACGCGGGACAATGTGCGTCTGGCCGAACGCATCCGTCACAAGTTCAAGATCAAGAACACGACCGGCTACAGCCTGAATGCACTGGTTGACTACGAAGACCCAATCGACATTCTGTCGCACCTGATGATCGGTTCGGAAGGCACGCTCGGCTTCATCAGCCGCATCACTTACCACACCGTCGTTGAGGACCCATTCAAGGCCAGTGCGCTGGTTTTTTTCCCGGACATCCGCACCGCCTGCGAAGCGGTGATCCGCCTCAAGCCACAACCGGTCTCGGCCGTGGAACTGCTCGACCGCCCGGCGCTGCGTTCGGTCGCCGACAAACCCGGCTTGCCGGCCATCATGCGCGAACTGGGCGAAGAGGCCGCCGCCCTGCTGATCGAAGTGCGCGCCGCCACGGTCGACGGCCTGCAGGAGAGGATTTCTGCCGTGCACGCGGCCATGGCTGGCATGACCACCGTCGAACCGCTGCAGTTTTCGACCGACCCCGCCACCTGCGACATGTACTGGAAAGTACGCAAGGGGACCTTCCCGTCGGTCGGCGCCATGCGCCGCACCGGCACCACCGTGCTGATCGAGGACGTCGCCTTTCCCATCGCCGCGCTGGCCGATGCCACGCTCGACCTGCAGGCGCTGCTGCGCCAGCACGGCTACCACGAGGCGATTATTTTCGGCCACGCCCTGGAAGGCAACCTGCACTTCGTGTTCACCCAGGATTTTGGCGATGCCGCCGAGGTCGACCGCTATGCCCGCCTGATGGACGACATCTGCGCGCTGGTGGTCAAAAAATACGACGGTTCGCTCAAGGCCGAGCACGGCACCGGCCGCAACATGGCGCCGTTTGTCGAAATGGAATGGGGCCAGGAAGCCACGGATCTGATGCGCCAGATCAAGGCCTTATTCGATCCGGGCAACCGGCTCAACCCGGGCGTCATCCTCAACGACAACCCGCACGCCCACCTGGAAAACCTGAAACCGATGCCGGCGGCCGAAGACCTCATCGACCGCTGTATCGAGTGCGGTTTCTGTGAGCCGCTGTGCCCCTCGCACCGCCTGACGCTGTCGCCACGCCAGCGTATCGTCAGCGTCCGCGAACTGGCTCGCCGGGCTGCGGCGGGTGAAGAAAGCGGCCAACTGGGTGAAGACTATGCCTACATGGGCATTGATACTTGCGCCGGCTGTGGCCTATGTTCGACCGCCTGCCCGGTCGGCATCGATACCGGCGACCTGACCCGCCGCCTGCGCGGCCGCCGTCTGGGCGATGCGGCGCGTGCGGTCAACGCCTGGACGGGCGAACATTTCAGCACGCTGGCGACGATCTCCCGCCTGGGCTTGCAAGCGGGCCATGCGGCCGCCGCAGTTCTGGGCAACCGCCTGCTCGGCAAACTCTCCGGCGGCGCCTGGAAGACGCCGATGCCCCGTGCCGGGCGCGTACCCCTCAACGGCCCCGTCGACCACGGCACCGAATCGATCGAAAAACTCAACCGTCACGGCGCCCTGCTGACCAGCGACCCGGTCGTCTATTTCCCGACCTGCGGCGGCCGTATTTTTGGCCCGGCCCAAGCCGGCGAGCCGCAACTCGGCGAAGTCATTCTTGAACTGCTGCGCCGGGCCGGCTACTCACCCATCCTGCCCGCGCAGGTGGACCGCCTGTGCTGTGGCCAGATGCTGGCCAGCAAGGGCATGGCCGAAGAAGCCGATGCCCTGTCGAATACCCTTGAGGCAGCACTGATGCAGGCTTCGGACAACGGCCGCTATCCGGTGATCATGGACGCCAGCACCTGCACCAGCCGCATGCAAAAGCATCTGGCTGGCCGCCTGAAAATCTACGATTTCCACGAATTTGCTGTGGACGCCCTGCTGCCGCGCCTGATGATCGAAAAACAGCCCGGCCCAGTCGCCCTGCATGTCAATTGCAGCGTCAGAAAGAATGGCAGCGACGCCGCGCTGCGTACCCTGCTGCGCGCCTGCACCGCGGACATCATCGAGCCGGCTGGCGTTACCTGCTGCGGTTTTGCCGGTGACCGTGGTTTCGTCGTTCCCGAATTGAACCAGCATGCCCTGCGCCATCTGCCGGCCGCTTTGCCCGCCGGCTGTGCCTGCGGGGTATCGACCAACCGCACCTGTGAAATCGGCCTGAGTGCAGAAAGTGGCCTCAATTACCAGTCCATTGCCTATTTGCTTGAAAAATGCAGTCGACCGCGGGACAGCACCTGTTGAGGATTTCCCTAACAGTCGAAAAGCCGCCGACTTGCTAACGTACGCGCCAGCCTCAGCCATTCACCAAGGAGAACCCGATGTACAAGACAATCATGGTCGCCATTGACGACAGCGACACTTCGCAATGCGCCCTCGAAGAAGCCCTGCACCTGGCCCGCACCAGCGATGCCAAGTTGCTGATCACCCATGTCGCCGATGAAACCCTGATGGGCATGCATGGCCGCACCTTCAGCAGCACGCTGGATGTCGACGGCGCACTGAGCCAGATTGCCCAGGCCGGACGCAAATTGCTGGACGAAGCCCTGCAACTGGCCGAAGGGATCAAGGCCGAAACCTTGCTGCTCGAAGCGCGCAACCGCCGCGTTTCGGAAGTCATGGTTGATCAGGCCAAGGCGGCCGGCGTTGACCTGATCGTCATCGGTCGCCATAGTCAGCGCGGCTTGGCCCGGCTGATTCTTGGTTCGGTGGCCGAACAGGTGGCTAAAATGGCCGACACCTCCGTACTTCTGGTCAGGAAACACTAATGAACGACAACCCGCTCGACAGCCTTAAAGACGAACCCCTGCGTAACGACATCCGCCTGCTCGGCCGGATGCTCGGCGACACCGTGCGCGAACAGGAAGGCGATGGTGTCTTCGAGATTGTTGAACGGGTACGGCAAACTGCGGTGCGCTTTGCGCGCGACGGTGACCCGGCGGCGCGCGATGAACTCGCCGCCCTGCTCGACCCCCTGCCGCGCGACACCACGCAATCGGTGGTGCGCGCTTTTTCGTATTTTCTGCAATTGGCCAACATCGCTGAGGACGAGCATCACACCCGCCGGCGCCGCGCCCATGATCTGGCCGGCTCGCCGCCGCGCGAAGGCAGCCTGATTCATGCCCTCGATGCGCTGTCGACGGCGGCTGTTTCGCCCGAAACGATTGCCGATTTCTTTGCCCATGCCCTGGTCGCCCCGGTCCTCACCGCCCATCCGACCGAAGTCCAGCGCCAGAGCCTGATCCGCAACCACCGTGACATCGCCCGCCTACTCGACGCCCGCGAACGCCAGCAGATGACGCCGGAGGAACAGACCGACAACGAACTCGGCCTGGCCAATGCCATCCTCACCCTGTGGCAATCACGCATGCTGCGTCCGGTTCGTCTCAAGGTGCTCGATGAAGTCAAAAATGGCGTCAGCTATTTCCGCGAAACCTTTTTCACTGAATTACCGCGCCTGTACATTCAGGTCGCCCAGCAATTGCAACAGCGCTACCCGCAGAAAATCTGGGCCTTGCCGCCCTTTTTCCGCGTCGGCAGCTGGATCGGGGGCGACCGCGACGGCAATCCCTTCGTCACCGCCGACATCCTGACCGAAACCCTGCGCCTGCAATCGGCCGCGACGCTCAATCATTACCTGGAGCAGGTGCACGAGTTGGGTGGCGAACTGCCGCTGTCCGATGTCCTGGTCTCGGTCACGCCCGAATTGGTAGCGCTGGCCGAACATTCCCCCGACAAATCACCCCAACGCGCCGACGAACCCTATCGCCGCGCCCTCTCCGGCATCTACGCCCGCCTGGCGGCCACGGCCCGCGCCCTCGACCAGGTCGAACCGGTTCGCCACGAAATTGCTCAGGCCGCGCCCTATGCCAGCCCCGACGCCCTGCGCGGTGATCTGAAAATTCTCGCCAATTCGCTCAAGCTCAACGGTGCCGCCCGCTTGGCTGGTGGCCGCCTGCGCCGCCTGCTGCGTGCCGTGCAAATTTTCGGCTTCCATCTGGCACCGATCGACCTGCGCCAGAACTCCGAAGTACACGCCCGCAGCGTCGCCGCCCTGCTCGCCGCCGCCGGCCGCTGCCCGGATTACGAAGCGCTACCAGAAAATGAGCGAATTGCGCTGTTGACCGCAGAAATCACCACGCCACGCCCGCTCTATTCACCCTATCTCGACTACGACGAGGAAACACGGGGCGAGCTGGCGATTTTCTTCGCCGCCCGCAGCCTGCGCGACAAATACGGGGCTGCCGCCCTGCCCAACTGCATCATTTCCAAGACCGATGGCGTCTCCGACCTGCTGGAACTGGCCCTGCTGCTGAAGGAGTCCGGGTTGCTGCTGCCAGGTAACCAGCCGCGGTTGGACGTCAATATCATCCCGCTGTTCGAAACCATCGAGGACTTGCAAAAGAGCGCCGCCACCATGACCGGCGTTTTCGCCTTGCCGGTCTATCGCCAACTGATTGCCGGGCGCGGTGACGAGCACGAGGTCATGCTCGGCTATTCCGACAGCAACAAGGACGGCGGCTTCCTCACTTCCGGCTGGGAGCTGTACAAAGCCGAGATCGAACTAACCTGCGTCTTTGCCAAGCACGGCGTTCGCCTGCGCCTGTTCCACGGTCGCGGTGGCTCGGTCGGTCGCGGTGGCGGCCCGTCCTACCATGCCATCCTCGCCCAACCAGCCGGTGCCGTGTCTGGTCAGATCCGCCTGACCGAACAGGGCGAAGTCATCTCGACCAAGTACGGTAACGCCGACACCGGCCGACGCAACCTCGAGGTGCTGCTCGCCGCAACGATGGAAGCCAGCCTGACCGACCACGAAAACCGCATCGAACCGGCCGAGCAATTCCATGGCGTGATGGATGAACTATCGGCCCGCGCTTTCAACGCCTATCGCGGCCTGGTCTATGAAACGCCGGGCTTCACCACCTATTTCCGCCAGTCGACCGTCGTCTCCGAAATCGCCTCGCTCAACATCGGCAGCCGCCCCGCCTCGCGCAAGGCCTCCGAGCGTATCGAAGACCTGCGGGCCATTCCCTGGGTATTCAGCTGGGCACAATGCCGCCTGATGCTGCCCGGCTGGTATGGCTTCGGTTCTGCGGTCGACGGCTATCTAGCCGAAAATCCAGACGGCCTGGCGACCCTGCGTCGCATGCTTCATGCTTGGCCCTTCTTCAAGAGCCTGCTGTCGAACATGGACATGGTGCTGGCCAAGACTGACCTGGCCATTGCCTCGCGTTACGCCGAACTGGTGGCTGACAGCGAATTGCGCCAGCGCATCTTCGGCCAGATCCGTGCCGAATGGGTCCTGACCCGGCAGCATCTGCTGGCCATTCTCGACCAGGAGGACTTCCTGACCGAGAATCCGATGCTCAAGCGTTCGCTGCAACTACGTGCCCCCTACATGGACCCGCTCAATCACTTGCAGGTCGAACTGCTCAAGCGCCACCGTGCCGGAGAAACCGATGAGCGGGTCGCCCGCGCCATTCACATTTCGATCAACGGCGTCGCCTCCGGCCTGCGCAACAGCGGGTAGAATCCTCGCACTATGCCCACACCCATCAAACGCACCGTCTTTTTCATTTCCGACGGCACCGGCCTGACCGCCGAGGCGCTCGGCCACAGTCTGCTGACCCAGTTCGAGAATGTTGAATTCAAGCAGGTTCGCATCCCCTTTCTCGACAGCATCGAAAAGGCCCAGGAGGCCGTGGCCCGCATCAATCTGCAAAGTGAAATCGATGGCATGCGCGCCATCGTGTTCACCACGCTGATCAATGCCGACCTTGCAGCCATCGTGCATCAGGCTGACGCTTTCTGCCTGCCGTATTTCGAAACCTTCCTGGCACCGCTCGAGGCCGAGCTGGGACAGAAATCGAGTCATACGGTCGGCCGCTCGCACGGCTCGGCCGATAGCTCGGACTACAAGAAACGCATCGAGTCGATCAACTACACGCTGGCGCACGACGACGGCATCACCGATCGGGACCTGGCCGAAGCCGACGTCATCCTGGTCGCCGTTTCGCGTTGTGGCAAGACGCCGACTTCGCTGTATCTGGCCATGCAGTTTGGTCTGAAAGCTGCCAATTTCCCACTGATTCCGGAAGACTTCGATCGCGGTCGACTGCCCGGTACGCTGGAAAAGCACCGCAGCAAGCTGTTTGGCCTGACCATACAGCCGGAACGCCTGCACCAGATCCGCGAGGAACGCCGCGCCGACAGCAAGTACGCCTCGCTGGCCAACTGCCGTTACGAAATTGCCGAAGCCGAAAAAATGATGCGCCGCGAAGGCATCCGCTGGCTGGATTCCTCAACCAAATCGATTGAGGAAATATCGACCACCATCCTGCAGGAACTGAAACTACGCTGAAGCCTTACTGGACACCCAAAGAGCCCAGCAGGCGTTAAATCAGACGGCGACGCAAGGCCTCAAATATGCAAATCGCGGCGGCAGCGCCGACGTTGAGCGACTCCACGCCACCAGGCATCGGGATCTTGATTTTGAGGTCGGCGACGGCAATAAGTTCTGGGCGCACCCCCTGCCCTTCGGCCCCCATCACCCAGGCCAGCGGCCCCGACCACTGCGCGGCATACAGCGAGGTGGCGCCGTCAAGGCAGGTGACCGCGCTGGTACCTCGATAGTCCGCGAGAAAGGCGCCCAGGTCGGCATCTTCATGAATCGTCAGGGCGAACTGCGCGCCCTGGCCGGCACGCAGCACTTTGGGCGACCAGGCGGCAGCACAGCCCGGCGCTAGCAAGACCTGACGAATGCCGGCCGCCGCCGCGGTACGCAGCAGGGTGCCGACATTGCCCGGATCCTGGAGACCATCGAGTAAAAGAGCATCCGCAGCGAGGTCGACCGCAAGCGGCTCGGCCGGCAAAGCCACCACAGCCAGCAAACCGGTGGGGGTGTCGACCAAGCCCAGTTCTCGCATCAAGGCATCGCTCAGGCTGATGAGGGGACGGCCGGCCAGATAGTCGGCAATTTCGCCGCCTACCAAGGCTGATTCTGCAACGAAGAGCTGCGCCACCGGCCCGTGCTGCTGCTCCCAGGCTTCGACCAGATGCAGACCATCGAGCAAGGTCTGCCCGGCTTTACGCCGCTCACGGCCTGACTCAGCCAGTTTTTTCAATTGTTTGTAGACGGCGTTGTCGCGCGACTGAATGTGTTTCATAGCAGGGACAGTTGGCGGGCGACCGGGCCAAAACTCTTGCGGTGGACGGGCGAGGCACCGTATTTTTCCAGCGCCGCCCGATGCGCGGCGGTCGGATAACCCATGTGCCGGTCAAAACCATACTCGGGATAGTGCGTGTGCAAGGCCAGCATCCCGGCATCGCGCACCGTTTTGGCCAGGATGGAGGCTGCGGCAATCGAGGCGATCTTGCCGTCACCCTGAACAATGGCTTCGCTCGGCATCAGCAGGGATGGGCAACGATTGCCATCAATCAAGGCGCGCTCGGGCTGGATGGTCAGGGCGGCGACTGCCCGCTGCATGGCGAGCAGGCTGGCTTGCAAAATATTGAGGCGGTCGATTTCCTCGACACTGGCTTCAGCCACTGCCCAGGCCAGGGCGTTCTGGCGGATCAGCGTGGCGAGCGCCAGCCGTTTCTTTTCCGACAGCTTTTTTGAGTCATTCAGGCCGTCGACCGGGCGCATCGGGTCGAGAATGACCGCCGCCGCCACCACCGGTCCGGCCAGCGGTCCTCGGCCGGCTTCATCGACACCGCAGACCAGACCTTCGGGAATGATCAGCGCAAGCATGCCAGCACGGCATTGGCCGCCTTGTCCGCCGTGTTTTGCCGTAACAGGTGGTGTAGTGCGGTAAATGCCGACTCGATTTCGGCCAGCTTGTCCTGATTCTGATAGAGCTCGACCAGGGCCTCGGCCAGTTTTTCCGGGGTGGCGTCGTCCTGCAGGATTTCCGGCACGACAAAGCGTCCGCACAGCACATTAGGCAGGCCCACATAGGGTAGATAGGCCATCCGCTTCATCAGCCAGTAGGAGAATTTGGCGATTTTGTAGGTAATGACCATCGGCCGCTTGATTAGCGCGGCCTCCAGCGTCGACGTGCCGCTTTTCACCAAGGCCACGTCGCAGGCACCCAGCGCATCCTGAGCATGGCCGAAGAGCAGCCGAAAGGGGATATCGGCGGCCTGCTGCTGATAAATCGCCATTTCAAATTGCAGGCGGGTTTCTCGGGTAGCCATCGGCACGACGAAAACGGCATCCGGCAAATACCGTTCACGAATCACTTTGGCGGTTTGCACGAAGGTCTCGGCCATCGCCGCCAATTCGCCATGCCGACTGCCCGGCAACAAGGCAAAGATGGGCAGGTCGCGCGGCAGGGCCAGCAATTCGCGGACGGCTTTCTTGTCGGTATGCAGCGGAATGCTGTCGGCCAGCGGATGGCCGACATAGGTCACCGGAATGCCTGCTTTTTCGTAGAGCGGCGGCTCCATCGGAAAAAGCGCCAGCACCTGGTCGACCGCGTGCGTGATCTTCTTGATCCGCCCACCCCGCCAGGCCCAGATCGACGGGCTGACATAATGGATGGTGCGGATGCCGGCCGACTTGAGATCCTTTTCCAAGCCAAGATTGAAATCCGGCGCATCCACACCGATGAAAATATCCGGCCGTTCAGCCAGCAGACGACGGCGCAGGCGGCGGCGGATACCGGCAATTTCACGGTAATTTTTCAGGGCATCCCAATATCCCATGACGGACAAGGTGGCCATTGGCCACCAACTGTCAAAACCCTGGCCTTGCATGCGCGGGCCACCAATACCGAAAAAAACGGCATCGGGATGCCGTTTTTTCAATGCTGCAATAAGGTGACTGGCCAGCAGGTCACCGGAGGCTTCGCCAGCCACCATGGCAATACGCAGAGGACGCGCCATATCAGCGAATGATGCCCCGCTTGGATTGCTGCAGGAATTCGACAAAACGCAATACTTCTGGCTGCGTTTTCCCCTCCTCGGCCAGTTTCAGCTTGGCCTCTTCGAGCAACAAACCGGACTTGTACAAGGTCCGGTAGGCCCGCTTCAAGGCCAGCAGCGCCTCCGGCGTAAAGCCACGGCGCTTCAGTCCTTCAACGTTAATGCCGTAGGGCTGGGCGGTATTGCCGGCCGCCATCAGGTAAGGCGGCACATCCTGCAGAATGACCGAGCCCACCGCCGTCATGACGTGGGCGCCAATGCGGCAGAATTGATGAACACCGGTGAAGCCACCCAGAATCGCCCAATCCTCGACCATAACATGACCGGCCAGCTGCGAATTGTTGGCAAAGGTCGTCTTGTTGCCAACCTGGCAGTCATGGGCAATATGGACGTAGGCCATGATCCAGTTGTCGTCACCGATGCGCGTCACCCCGAGATCCTGCACCGTCCCGAGATTAAAGGTACAAAACTCGCGAATGGTGTTGCGATCGCCGATTTCCAGGCGGGTCGGCTCGCCGGCGTATTTTTTGTCCTGCGGCACTTCGCCCAGTGAACAAAACTGGAAAATGCGGTTGTCGCGGCCAATGCGGGTATGGCCCTTGATGACCACATGCGGGCCGATGACAGAGCCGTCACCGATCTCCACATCCGGGCCGATGATCGAATAGGCACCGATCTCGACCTTGTTGCCGATCCGGGCCGCCGGATCGATCAGGGCAGTCGGATGAATCATCTTACAGTTCCCGCTTAGCGCACATCAGGCGCGCTTCTGCCGCCAACTGGCCATCGACACGGGCCTCAGCCTTGTATTTCCAGACGCCGCGCATCTGGCGTTCGATCTCGACATGCAGATGCAATTGGTCGCCCGGCAGCACCGGCTTCTTGAAGCGGGCATCGTCGATACCGGCAAAGTAGAAGACATTGCCTGGCGTCGGCTTTTCACCCAAGGTCTTGAACGACAGAATGCCCGCCGCCTGAGCCAGCGCCTCCATGATCAAGACGCCCGGCATCACCGGGTAATGTGGAAAATGACCGACAAAAAAAGGCTCATTAACCGTCACATTCTTGTAGGCATGGATCGATTTACCCGGCTCGATGCTAAGCACACGATCGACCAGCAGGAAGGGGTAACGATGCGGCAGATGCTCGAGAATTTCGCTAATATCCATCATAATAATCAGTCCTTTACTTCTATTTATTTAAGTTTTTTCTCAAGTTCTGCAAGACGTTCGGCCAGCTTGCTCAAGCGCCGGATATGCGCCGCATTGTGCACCCAGTTGTCGTGCGCATCGAGCGGAAAAACGCCCGTATGCACCCCCGGCTGCTGAATGCTTTTCATGACAAAGGTGCCCCCGGACACCGTCGCCCCAGCGGCAATGCGGAGGTGACCGGCGATCATCGCCGCCCCGCCGATGATGCAATGCTCGCCCAGCGTGACACTGCCGGCGATACCGGCACAACCGGCAATCACGCTATTGGCACCAATATGGCAGTTATGGGCAATCTGCACCTGGTTGTCGATCTTGCATCCATCACCGATGACCGTATCTTCCAGTGCGCCACGGTCGACCGTGGTATTGGCACCAATTTCAACGTCATCACCAATCGTCACGCCACCCAACTGCGGAATCTTGACCCACAACGGGCCCTCCGGCGCGAAGCCAAAACCATCGGCGCCGATCACCGCACCAGCATGCACAATGCCCCGCGCCCCGATGCGACAACCGTGATAAATCGTCACCCTCGGGTAGAGCCGGGTGTCATCGCCCAGCGAAACCCCATCACCAATCACGCACCCGGCATGAATACATACCTTTTTCCCGAACACCACACCGCAGCCAATACTGACCCCCGGCCCGATGGCAATGTCGTCCGGCAAGGGCGAAGCGCTGACCACCGAGGGATGCACGCCCTGCGGCCCCGGCAGTGCCGGGCTGAGCAAGGTCGCCACTCGGGCATAGGCGGCATAGGGATTACGTAAGACCAGACGCGGGCCAGCAAATCCGTCGGCCATCTCCGGAGCCAGGATGACTGCGGCGGCCTGGGTCGTCTGCAACTGGGCGCGATATTTCCGATTGGCCAGAAAGGCGATATCGCCTGCACCGGCCGTCGCCAATGTCGCCACCCCGGAAATCAGCGTTTGCCCATCCCCAAGCACATCGCCGCCCAGATGGGCGGCGATTTCTGCCAGCGTGAAACTCTTCGCGCCAGCCAAGACGATTACTTCGCTTCGGACAGCGACTTGATCACGCGCTCGGTGATGTCCAGACGCGGGCTGACCCAGACCACATCTTGCAGGATCAAGTCATACTTCTCGGTTTCAGCAATCTGCTTGATAGCGCGATTGGCCTTCTCGATCACGGCTGCATTTTCTTCGTTCTGACGCAGATTCAGGTCTTCCCGGAATTCACGCTGGCGACGCTGGAATTCCCGTGACAATTCGCCGAACTCCTTTTCCTTGGTCCGACGATCAGTCTCGGCCATGGTCAGGGAGTTCTTTTCCAGGTTTTCCTGCATGCCTTGCAATTGCTTGGCCATGCGCTGCAGATCCTGATCACGCTTGGAAAACTCGCTTTCCAGCTTTTTGGCAGCTTTCTGGGCCGCCGGCGCATCACGGAAGATGCGCTGGGTATTGACGTAGCCGACTTTCAATTCGGCCGCACCGACACCGGTGACAAACAGCGCGGACATCAGGGAAGCGAGGACGACGTTCTTGATTTTCAACATGACACTCCTGGATCAAAATGTGGTGCCCAGCTGGAACTGGAAGGTTTCTTTTTTATCCGCACCGGTCGAATTCAGCGGGATACCATAGCTGAACTTGAGCGGTCCGATGGGTGAAATCCAGGCCGCGGACAGGCCGGTAGAATACCGCATATCGGTCACCGAGAGCTTCTGGCCCTGGCCATAAACCTGACCAACGTCGAAGAAAAGACCCATACGGAAAGATTTTTCCATGCCTGGCAGGCCCCACAACAACTCGGCATTACCTACCAGACGGCGATTGCCGCCAATGCGGTATTCGGAACCGGTGGTTGTATCGAGATAGATCGGGCCAAGCGATGACGCCTTGTAGCCCCGGACCGAACTGACACCGCCGGCGTAAAAATTCTTGAAGAAAGGCAAATCGGACCCGCCCAAGCCATCGGCCTGGCCATATTCGCCATTGAGCATCAGCGTGAAGCGCTTGTTCAACGGAATGAAATGCTGCAATTGGTAGCTGGCGCGGTAGTACTTCAAATCGCCGCCGGGTGCCGTGACTTCCAGGCTGGCTTTCTGGTAGGTGCCCTTGGTCGGGAAGAAATAGCTGTCCTTGCCGTCATTGACCCAGTTGAAGGTCAGTGGTAGCGACAAATTGGTGCTACCAAAATTCTTGACGTAGTCCTTGTAATACTGCGGACTGGCGTCGTAGGTGTTGATCCGGGTGGAGTCGATCCCGACACCCACACCAATCGACTGCTTTTCGCTGATCGGGAAACCGAAGCGCAAACCACCCCCTGTCGATGCCGAGGTGTAGTAAGCAATGGCCGTCGATTCGGTATTGGTCGTCCGGTGGTAAACGTCAAAGCCCTGGCTAACCCCATCCTGCGTGAAGTAGGGGTTGGTGTAGGAAAAGACGTAGGTGCGGTAAGTCTTGGCCGAATTGACCTGGATCGACACCGCATTGCCACTGCCCATAAAGTTATTTTGCGAAATGGCACCGGACAGGATGACACGGTCGGTACTAGACGTCCCCAGACCCAACATCAGGTTGCCAGTCGGCTTCTCGACCACATTGACATTCACATCCAGTTGGTCGGCCGTCCCCTGCACCGCCGGCGTCTCGATGGCGACATCGGTGAAGTAGCCCAGACGGTCGATGCGCTGTTTGGACGCCGTCAACTTGTCACCGTCAAACCAGCCACCTTCCATCTGGCGCATTTCGCGGCGCACGACTTCATCACGCGTTTTGGTATTGCCGGTGATGTTGATACGGCGCACATAGACCCGCTTGCCCGGATCAATGAAGATCGTGAAGGCAACGAGACGCTTGTCCTTATCGACCTCAGGCACGGCATTGACGTTGGCGAAGGCGTAACCTTCCTTGCCCAGGCGATCGCTGATCGCCTTGGTTGAATCGTTAAGACGCTGCCGGGAAAAAATATCCCCCGCCTTGAGGACCACCAGCTTCTTCAGCTCGTCCTCGGTCATCTTGAAATCACCGGCCAATTTGACCGACGACACCTGATAACGCTCGCCTTCGCTGACATTGGCCGTGATGTACACATCCTGCTTGTCCGGCGAAATGGAGACCTGCGTGGACTCGACATTGAATTCGAGATAGCCCTGATCAAGGTAAAAGGACTTCAGCTTTTCCAGATCAGCCGACAGTTTCTGCTTGGAATACTGGTCATTCTTCGAATACCAGGTAAACCAGCCTGGCGTCGTCAGTTCAAACAGAGCGAGCAATTCCTTGTCCGAAAAGGCCTTGGCGCCAACGATATTGATCTGCTTGATCTTGGCCGCTTCGCCTTCGTCGAAATTCAGGTTGATGCCGACCCGGTTGCGTTCCAGCGGAGTCACGGTCGTCGTGATATTGACTGCATACTTGCCGCGGGTCAGGTACTGGCGTTTGAGCTCCTGCTCGGCACGATCAAGTAAGGCACGGTCAAAAATACGCCCTTCGGCAATACCGGTTTCCTTCAAGGCCTTGAGGATGACATCCTTGTCGAATTCCTTCAGTCCGACGAAGTTGACCGCGGCAATGGCCGGACGCTCGTGCAGAACAATGACCATGACATCCTGCTCGACCTCAACCCGGACATCCTTGAAGAAACCGGTGGCAAACAAGGCCTTGATCGACTCGGCGGCCTTTTCTTCCGTCAGGGTATCGCCAACCTTGACCGGCAAATAGCTGAACACCGTGCCGGCTTCGGTCCGCTGGACACCCTCGATACGGATATCCTTGACAGCAAACGGCTCGAACGCCATGGCCGGCAAACTGAAAAGACCGGCAACCAAAACAGACAACAGGGATTTTTTCATCGCGTTCAGCCGCCCAAGAGGCGATTAATGTCATTTAAAAAAGCGAAAGCCATCAAGGCAAACAAAATGGACAGACCAATGCGCTGTCCTATTTCCATCGCCCGCTCTGACAGCGGGCGGCGCCTGACGACTTCGAGAAGATAATACATCAAATGCCCCCCATCCAGCACCGGGATGGGCAGCAGATTCAGGACCCCCAGGCTGATGCTCACCATGGCCATGAACTTGAGGTAGTAATCGATCCCCAGGCGCGCCGACTGTCCAGCGTAATCGGCAATGGTGACCGGGCCTGAGAGGTTTTTCAGTGACACCTCGCCAGTCAGCATCTTGCCGAGCATGACCAGACTGAACACCGATTTGTCCCAGGTTTCCTCGACCGCCTTGAACAGCGCATCGAGCGGCGGATAGCTGACAAAGGTCCGCAAATCGCGTTTGATCGCCTCACCATCCGCCACGGCGATCCCCAGTTTACCCAAGGTTCGTCCCTGTTCGGTTTTGCCCTCGGGACGGGCGTCGACCGTAAGCAGCTCGCCATCGCGTTCAATCGTCAATTGCAGCCAGATATCAGCTGAATCGCGGACGATCAGGACCAAATCATGCCAGTTCGCAATCGGTTTCTGGTCGATTTCGAGCACCCGGTCACCCGGCTGCAGGCCCGCGGCTTCGCCCGGCCCATCGGCCACCACCCGACCAATCACCGGCGGCAGTTCGGGACGGTAAAAACGTATGCCCAGGCGTTCGAGCGCATCGCCCTCCCAACCGTCCTCACCCGCGCTAGCCAGAAAAAGCCGACGGGTCACGATCAATCCACGCTCATCCATCACTTCCAGATCAGCACTTTCCTGATCCACAGCCTTGTGCAGCAAGGCCCACCGTAAATCACTCCAGGTCGCTACAGCCTCGCCATCCACTCGACGGACTTGATCGCCATTGGCCAGTTGGGCCATCGCCGCCGGCGTATCATCCGGTGGCCCACCCAGAATAGGCAACAGCTCCTGGCTGCCGGCCATGAAGACCGCCCAATACAGCAAAATTGCCAAGCTGAAATTGGCCAGCGGTCCGGCCGCGACAATGAAACTGCGCCGACCAACCGTCTGCCGGTTGAAAGCGCGGTGCTGTTCAGCCACATCCACCGGCGCTTCCCGCTCATCAAGCATGCGCACATAGCCGCCTAACGGCAGCGCACTGACCGACCAGGCGGTCTGGTCACGACCCAGGCAACGCTGCCACAGCACTGGCCCGAAACCGACGGAGAAGCGCAAGACCTTGACCCCGCACAGGCGGGCCGCGGTGTAATGTCCCAATTCGTGGATGACGATCAGAACGCCCAGGACAATGACAAAGGCGCCGAGATAAAACGGTAATTGGCTCACGTAAAACGCCGTTCCTGCAACATCCGGTGGGCCCGTTGCCGTGCCTCGGCATCGGCCGCCAGCACATCGGCCAGATTTCCTTCTGGCCCCGCCGGCAAGGCGGCGAGCACGGCCGCATTGAGCTGGGCAATACCCAAAAACGGCAACTGACCATCAAGGAATGCCGCTACCGCCACCTCATTGGCGGCATTGAGGATTGCCGGGGCAGTGCCGCCGCTGGCCAGCACCTCATAGGCCAGACGCAGGCAGGGGAAACGATCGAAATCCGGGGCGTAAAAATCAAGGTGGGCGATCTTGAACAAATCGAGCGGCGCCACCCCGGCATCAATCCGCTCCGGCCAGGCCAGCGCATAGGCAATCGGCGTCCGCATGTCGGGATGGCCTAACTGGGCGAGCACTGAGCCATCGCTGTATTGCACGGCAGAATGGATGACGCTCTGCGGATGAACGACCACCTGGATGGTTTCCGGCGCCGCGTCAAAAATCCAGCGCGCCTCGATCACCTCCAGACCCTTGTTCATCATGGTCGCTGAATCGACTGAAATCTTGCGGCCCATCACCCAGTTGGGATGGGCGCAGGCCTGCTCCGGTGTCACCGCCGCCAGATCGGCCAGCGGCGTGGTCCTGAAGGGCCCCCCCGAGGCGGTCAGCAGAATTTTTTGCACACCGCAAGCGCTCAAGCCGCGAGCGAAGTCACCGGGCAGCGACTGGAAAATAGCGTTATGTTCGCTGTCGACCGGCAACAACACGGCCGCATGCGTCTTGACCGCATCCATGAACAGTTCGCCGGCCATGACCAGCACTTCCTTGTTGGCCAGCAAGACCTTTTTACCGGCCCGCGCGGCAGCCAAGGTTGGCTCGAGGCCGGCCGCGCCCACGATGGCAGCCATCACCGCATCGACCGCCGGATGCGCCGCCATCTCGACCAAGGCCGAGACACCGTAGCGCACTTCAGTGGCTAAACCAGCCGCCCGGCAGCGTTGAGCCAGATCATCGGCCAGCGCCGCATCACGCACCACCGCATAGGTCGGCTGAACCGCCAGGCATTGCTCGAACACCTTATCGACCTGGCTATGCGCACAGAGGGCAAACACCCGGTATCGATCCGGATGACGGCAAATGACATCCAGTGTACTGACACCGATCGAACCGGTCGAACCGAGGATGGTAATGGCTTGTTGGCTCATGCGGCAACAGACAGGAAGCACAGCCAGACAAAGGCGACAACGGGTAGTGTCGAGGTCAGGCTATCGATCCGATCCAGCACCCCGCCATGGCCGGGCAAGACATGGCTACTGTCCTTGATGCCGGCCTGACGCTTGAGCAGCGACTCGAACAAATCACCGATGATGCTGATCGCCGTCAGCGCTGGCAACAACAGCAGCCACCAGGGCAAGGGCAGCAAATCCGGAAAAGCCGTCTGACGCAGCAGTAGACCGTAAAGGGCAACGCCCAGCAAGGCACCGTAGGCACCTTCCCGCGTCTTGCCCGGACTGATGCTGGGTGCCAACTTGTGGCGGCCAAAACGCCGGCCAGCAAAATAGGCCGCAATGTCAGCCATCCAGACGATGGCAAAAACAGCCAGCAGCACCAGCGGCGAGACGGCACGCAACTGAACCATGGCCAGCCAGGTGGGGAAAAGCAGCAAGCCCCCCACCAGCAAACCAGAGACCCCAGTCAGCGCCCATTTGTGGCGCAACCAGAATGGCATCAACAGACACCAGAACGCGGTCGACAGGCCATACAGGGCAAAAACCCAGGGGGCGCCTGGCGCAAAAGTCGCACCGGCACCGATGGCCAGGGGATCCAGTGACGCCAGGCCGACGCAAATCAGGGCCACCACCAGGCCCAGCAGACGACGACGCGCCTCGGCCCAACCGAGTAGCCCGCCCCACTCCCAGCCGGCCACGCCGATAAAGGCAGCAACCAGCCAGGCCCAAGCTGCCTGCGGCAGCCAGAACAGGCTGGGCAGGAGGACCGCCATCATCAACAAGGCGGTAATGACACGGGTTTTAAGCATGCGGTGGCGCGCTTGATTGCAACTGTTCGCTCGTCCGCCCAAAACGACGCTCGCGCTGCTGATAGGAAGCAATCGCCTGCCCGAAGGCCGCCTGATCAAAATCAGGCCACAGGGTATCGGTAAAATACAGTTCGGCGTACGCCAGTTGCCAGAGCAGGAAATTACTGATGCGCTGTTCTCCGCCGGTGCGGATGAAGAGATCCGGCTCGGGCGCGTAGTGCATCGTCAGATACGGCTCAAGATCACTTTCCTGCCAGGTGTCGTGCTTGTCAGGCTGAGCCGCCAGCATGCGATTGACGGCCTGCATGATGTCCCAACGACCACCGTAATTGGCGGCGATGGTCAGATCCAGCTGGGTGTTCTCAGCCGTACGCGCCTCGGCCGCTTGAATCAGTTGCTGCAAGCGCGGCTCGAAACGTGACAGATCACCGATCACCCGCAGGCGAACGCCATTACGATGCAACCTGTCCACTTCCTGCTCTAGCGCCTTGACGAAGAGCTGCATCAGCAACGACACCTCTTCTTGCGGTCGACGCCAGTTTTCGGATGAAAAAGCGAACAGCGTCAGGTAACGGACCCCCTGGTCGAGACAATGACGCACCATCTCGCGCACGGCATCAACGCCTTTGACATGCCCCGCCACCCGGGGCATGAAGCGCTTTTTCGCCCAACGACCGTTACCGTCCATAATGACAGCAACATGTTCCGGAACGGCGGGCGCCGACGGAATCTGCCGAGTAGAACTCGAGAACAAGGCCATTCAGCTGCTGCGAATCAGATCTGCAACAGCTCGGCCTCTTTCGTGGCGAGCATCTTGTCAACTTCAGCGATGTACTTGTCAGTCAGTTTTTGAACGTCATCCTGGGTCCGACGCTCGTCGTCCTCAGGAATTTCACCCTTTTTCAGCGCATCCTTCAGATGCGTATTGGCGTCACGACGCAGGTTACGGATCGCCACCTTGGCACCCTCACCTTCGTTTTTGACGATTTTGATCATTTCCTTGCGACGCTCTTCGGTCAGTGCCGGCATCGGCACCCGAATCAATTCACCCTGCGAGGCCGGGTTCAGGCCCAGATCGGAATCGCGAATGGCTTTTTCGATCTTTTGCAGCATGTTTCTTTCCCACGGCTGAACACCCAGCGTGCGGGCATCAACCAAGGTGATGTTGGCTACTTGGTTCACCGGCACCGGCGAACCATAGTAATCCACCTGAACATGGTCGAGCAGGCCGATATGCGCCCGGCCGGTACGAACTTTCAGGAGATCGTTTTTCAACGCCTCCAAGGACTTCTGCATCTTGTGTTCGGCAGTTTGCTTCAATTCAGCAATCATTCGGTTCTCCCTCAGCAGTAGACCAGCGTGCCTTCATCCTCACCACAAACCAGGCGCTTGAGCGCACCGGCCTTGAAGATGGAAAACACGTTGATCGGCAATTTCTGGTCGCGACACAGGGCAAAGGCGGTGGCATCCATAACCGCCAGACTCTTCGCAATCGCTTCGTTGAAACTGATCCGGTCATAGCGCGTTGCCGTCGGATCCTTCTTGGGATCAGCGCTGTAAATCCCGTCGACCTTGGTCGCCTTAAGGACGATTTCGGCGCCGATTTCCGCACCGCGCAGGGCCGCCGCGGTATCGGTGGTGAAGAAGGGATTGCCGGTGCCTGCACCGAAAATCACGATCTTGCCTTCTTCGAGATAGCGGATGGCCTTGCCCCGGATATAGGGCTCAACCACCTGTTCGATGCGTAGCGCCGATTGCACCCGGGCAACCAGTCCCGTCTGGCGCAAGGCGTCGGACAAGGCCATGGCATTCATCACGGTTGCCAACATACCCATGTAGTCTGCGGTGGCACGGTCCATCCCGGTAGATGTACCGGCCATACCACGGAAAATATTACCGCCACCAATCACCACACCGATTTCCACGCCCAAATCGGCAACAGCCTTGATCTCCCCACAAATTTCCGCAATCGTTTGCGGATTGATCCCGTAGGCGTCGTTGCCCATCAGGGCTTCGCCGGAGAGTTTGAGCAGAATGCGTTTGTACTTGGGCGTGGTCATCGGCGTTGTTCCTGGCAATTACTTCTTGGCAGCGGCCGCAGCGGCCTGTGCAGCCACTTCGGCAGCAAAGTCATCAACCTTCTTCTCGATGCCTTCACCAACCATGAACAGCGTGAAGCTGGCGACCGAAGCACCCTTGGCCTTCAACAACTGCTCAATGGTCTGCTTGCCGTCTTCCGCCTTGACGAAGACCTGACCCAGCAGGGTCACGTCTTTCAGGTACTTCTGCACGGTGCCGTCAGCAATTTTTTCCAGCATCGCTTCCGGCTTGCCGGCTTCGCGCGCCTTTTCAATCGCCACGCGACGCTCGGCGTCGAGCAGTTCGGCAGAGACACCGGAAGCATCCAGCGATTTCGGCTTGGAGGCCGCGATGTGCATGGCCAGATCCTTGCCCAGTTGCTCGTCGCCACCGACCAGATCAACCATCACGCCGACTTTGGCGCCGCCGTGGATGTACGACACCACCTTCCCCTGGGCTTCGCAACGAACGAAGCGACGGATGCTCATGTTTTCACCAATCTTGCCGACCAGCGCAGTGCGGGTCGATTCGACCGTGCCTTCGCCCATCGGCAAAGCCGACAGCGCAGCCACATCAGCCGGATTGTTAGCCACCACCAGCGCGGCGCAGCCATTGGTCAAGGCGATGAAATCATCGTTCTTGGCCACGAAATCGGTTTCGGAATTCACTTCAATGATCGCACCGGTCTTGCCATCAGCCGAGATGCTCACCGCGACGATGCCTTCAGCAGCGATACGTGTCGCGGCCTTGGAGGCCTTGTTGCCCAGCTTGACGCGAAGAATCTCTTCCGCCTTGGCCATGTCGCCATCCGCTTCGGTCAGGGCTTTCTTGCATTCCATCATGGGCGCATCGGTCTTGCCGCGCAGTTCTGCCACCATGCTTGCGGTAATTGCCGCCATATTTTTCTCCTGAGCTTTTAAAACAGGCGGAGCTTATCGCCCCGCCGTGACAACCGTATTTATTCGGCGGCTTCTTCAACTTCGACGAATTCGTCGTCGCCAGCAGCGGCCACGATGTCCTGGATGGCCAGGCTGCGGCCTTCGAGGATGGCATCGGCCACGCCACGGGCGTAGAGTTGAATGGCACGGGACGAGTCGTCGTTACCCGGAATAACGTAGGTCACGCCATCCGGCGAGTGGTTGGTATCGACCACACCGATGACCGGGATACCCAGCTTTTCAGCTTCGGTAATGGCAATCTTGTGGTAACCGACGTCGACCACAAAAATGGCATCCGGCAGACCAGCCATATCCTTGATGCCGCCAATGGACTTCTGCAGCTTTTCTAGTTCGCGACGGAAGGTCAGGGCTTCCTTCTTGGACATGCGCTCCAGATCGCCAGCTTCAACCGCCAGTTCCATATCCTTCAGACGCTTGATCGAGGTGCGGACCGTCTTGAAGTTGGTCAGCATGCCACCCAGCCAGCGCTGGTCAACAAACGGTGCGCCGGCGCGCTGCGCTTCTTCGGCGATGATTTCACGAGCCTGACGCTTGGTGCCGACGAACAGCACGTTGCCGCGATTGGCGGCCAGCTTTTTGACGACAGCCATGGCTTCGTTGTACTTGGCCAGGGTCTTTTCGAGGTTGACGATGTGAATCTTGTTGCGGGCACCGAAGATATACGGGGCCATCTTGGGGGACCAGAAACGGGTCTGGTGACCGAAGTGGACACCAGCCTCCAGCATTTCGCGCATGGTAACGGACATGTAAAACTCCTTTAAGGGTTGAACCTCCATCCGCCGGAAACGCCCGCCAGTCTTGAATTCTGGCAGACACCCTTAAGTGGCGGATGTGTGGATTTTGGTCGGGCACACGGTGTAACCGACCGTTTCACCCGGTCATGACGACCGGGAAAAACCATAGAATTATAGCAGCACCGAACGCTGCCCGGAAGCTCAATATCCGTTCTGCTTGCTCGACAGCAACTGCAGCATGCGTTCCAGATAAGGTTGCCAGTCAGGCAGTTGCAGATTGAAGTCATTTTCCAGCTGCCGGCAATCCAGTCGGGAATTGGCTGGCCGCCGGGCCGGCGTCGGGTAAGCGGACGAGGGAATCGGCTGTATGTCGTCGACACCGAGGCGCAACGCAAAGCCAGGCAAGGCCGCGGCCCGGGCGATGATGGTCTGGGCAAAGGCATGCCAACTGACCGGCCGCGCCGCCGCCAGGTGATAAATCCGGTTTTCACCCGCAACCAGCCGTTGACCGTAAGCAAGCTGCGACAACATCAAACCGGTGACTGTCGCAATCAAGGCCGCCGGCGTCGGCGAGCCTAGTTGATCATCAACCACCTTCAACTCGCTGCGCTCACGCGCCAGACGCAGCATGGTCTTGACGAAATTCTGGCCGCGCGCCCCAAATACCCAACTGGTTCGCAAGATCAATGACTTGCCGCCCACCGCCTGAATCGCCGCCTCGCCGGCCAATTTACTGGCGCCATAAACCCCTTGCGGCGCCGTCGGGTCGCTTTCGATATACGGCGATGCCTTCTCGCCGTCAAACACATAATCCGTCGAATAATGCACCAGCAAGGCGTCGACCGCAGCAGCTTCCTGGGCCAGCACGCCAGGCACCTCGGCATTGATGCGATAGGCCAGCGCCGCCTCGCTTTCGGCCTTATCCACCGCTGTGTAGGCAGCCGCATTGACGATCACCCTGGGCTTGAGGCGACGCACCGTGTCTTGCAAGGCGGTCAAGTCGCTCAAATCACACTCGCTACGATCAAGCGCCACCACCGGACCATGCGGCGCCAAGGAGCGCTGTAACTGCCAACCGACCTGACCATTCTTGCCCAGCAACAATATTGTCATGATCCCATCTCTCGCCAAAAAGCTTGAAGTATGCCATTTCGCCGCCGCCTTGCTTTGCGAAAAACGCCCCATCCTTTATCCTTGCCCCTCCCCAAACGCCCCCCGCAGATCACCATGAGCATCACTATCAAGACGCCGGAAGAAATCGAAAAAATGCGTATCGCCGGCCGTCTCGCCGCCGAAGTGCTCGACTACATCGAACCCTTTGTCACCGCCGGCACCACGACTGAAACCCTCGACAAGCTGTGCCACGACTACATGGTCGACGTCCAGGGCTGCATTCCGGCCCCGCTCAATTACGCGCCGTCCGGCTACAACCCCTACCCGAAATCGATCTGTGCCTCGATCAATCAGCAGGTCTGTCACGGTGTTCCCAACGACCGCGCCTTGAAGCTTGGTGACATCGTCAATCTGGACATCACCACCATCAAGGACGGCTATCACGGCGACACCAGCCGCATGTTCATCGTCGGCGAAGGATCGATCCAGGCCCGACGTCTGTGCGACATCACCTTCGAATGCCTGTGGCTGGGCATTTCGGTGGTCAAAGCGGGGGCCCGACTGGGCGATATCGGCGCCATCATCCAGAAACACGCCGAAAAAAACGGCTACTCGGTGGTGCGCGAATTCTGCGGTCACGGCATCGGTCAGAAATTTCACGAAGACCCGCAAGTCCTGCATTACGGCAAGGCGGGCACCGGCATCGTGCTCGAAGCCGGGATGATGTTCACCATCGAGCCGATGATCAATGCTGGCAAGGCGGCGATCCGCGAAATGGCCGATGGCTGGACCATTGCCACCAAGGACCGCAGTCTGTCGGCGCAATGGGAACACACCCTCCTGGTCACTGAAACCGGCTATGAAGTGATGACACTGTCCGCCGGCTGCCGCCCGAAACCAGACTGGATCGCCTGATGCCCATCGATATCGCCGCCCTGCGGGCAGAAGTCAAAGCGGGTCACGCCCAACGGCGGGCCGATTACGAACACGACAACGATGCAGCGGCGATCCTGCGGGGACGCTGTGCCCAGGTCGATGACATCTTGCAGCGCCTGTGGTCAGCGCAGGATTTTCCGGCCTCGATGACCCTGGCAGCGGTTGGCGGCTACGGCCGCGGCGAACTCTACCCCTATTCCGACATCGACCTGCTGATTCTCTTGCCACGGGCACCCAGCGCCGCTACACAGCGCAAGCTGGAAGAACTGGTCAGCCACTTCTGGGACATTGGCCTGGAAATCGGCCACAGCGTGCGCACCATTCAGGAATGCCTGGACGAAGCAGCCAACGACATCACGGTACAGACCGCACTGGTCGAGGCCCGCCATCTCGCCGGCTGCGACCGCCTGTTCGCCACCTTCCGCAAACGCCTGCAGGGCAATCTGGACCCGCTGCAATTCCATCGCGCCAAGCGCCTGGAACAGCAGGAGCGTTACCTGCGTTTCAACGAAACCCCGTTCAGCCTCGAACCCAACTGCAAGGAATCCCCGGGTGGCCTGCGGGATCTGCAGGTCATCTTCTGGGTTGCACGGGCCGCCGGCTATGGCCAGCAATGGGACGAACTGGGCGACAACAACATCATGATTGCCGAAGGCGTCGCCTTCGGTAAGCAGTTCGACGACTACCTGCAACACCTGCGCATTCGTCTGCATTTCATCGCCGGCCGGCGTGAAGACCGCCTGCTCTTCGACTATCAAGGCGCCCTGGCCGAGCGCTATGGCTTCGTCGCCCAGGCCGGCAAACGCGCCTCCGAACAACTGATGCAGGCTTATTACCGCAACGCCAAGGGCGTCACCCTGCTCAACACCATCGTCATGCAGAACATGGGTGCGGCCCTCGCCCCGGAAAACGAGAAAATCCCCCAAGCCTACGACGATCATTTTCAGATTGTTGGCAATCTGCTCGACATCAGCGACGATCACCTGTTCGAGCACACCCCCCACAAGATTTTTGACGCTTTTCTGGTCATGCAGGAAAACCCCGAACTGCAGGGCATGACGGCACGCACGCTGCGCGCCCTGTGGTTGGCTCGTGACAGCATCACGCCGGATTTCCGCACTGACGCGGTCAACAAAGCCAATTTCCTGAAATTGCTGCAGAGCGAGCGCGGTATTGTTCATGAATTCCGGCGCATGAACCATCTCGACATCCTCGGCGCCTATCTGCCCAACTTCGGTCGCATCGTCGGCCAGATGCAGCACGACCTATTTCACGTTTACACGGTCGACCAGCACATCCTGCAAGTTTTGCGCAATTTGCGGCGCTTCTCGATGAGCGAGTTTGCCCACGAATACCCGCTTTGCTCGCGCGTCATCAACCAACTGGACCGCCCCTGGCTACTCTACATCGCCGCCTTGTTCCATGACATCGCCAAAGGGCGCGGCGGCGATCATTCCGAACTGGGCACGGTCGACGCCCGAGAATTTTGCGAAACCCATGGGTTGACCGCAGACGACACCGAACTGGTCGTCTGGCTGGTCCGCAACCATCTGGTGATGTCGCAAGTCGCGCAGAAGGAAGACCTCACCGACCCCAGCGTCATCGGCCGTTTTGCCGAGCGGGTCGGTGATGCCCGGCACCTGCAGGCCCTGTATTTGCTCACCCATGCCGATATTCGTGGCACCAGCCCGAAAGTCTGGAACCAGTGGAAAGGCAAACTGCTGGCTGATTTGTATTACCAGACCCTGCACTATCTGGGACAAGACGAAAACCCCGTTGCCCACGGCATCATCGCCGAACGTCAGGCCGAAGCGATGCGTCTGCTACGTTTCTTCGCCCTCTCCGACACCGTGCACGAGCGCTTGTGGAAACAGCTCGATACCGTCTATTTCCTGCGCCACTCGGCGGAAGAAATCGCTTGGCACACCCGCGCCCTGCACTACCGCATCTTCAACAACCAGCCCGTGGTCCGCGCCCGCTTGTGGCAGGAAGGCGCCGGCCTGCAGGTCATGGTGTACACCCAGGATCAGCCCGACCTGTTCGCCCGCATCGTCGGCTTTTTTGCCCGGGCTGGCTACAGCATCGTTGATGCCAAGATTCACACCACCGAACACGGCTACGCCCTGGACAGCTTTGTCGTCCTCGACGTCGACAAACGCGACGATCCCCGCCAGATGCTCAATTATGTCGAGCATGAACTGGAGCAGCGCCTGCTGCACAAGGCCGCCATCGAAGCCCCGGCAACGGGCCGGCTATCGCGCCAGGTCAAGCATTTTCCGATCAAGCCGGAAGTCAGCATTCGCGGCGATGAAAAGGGTACACATTTCATCCTGTCGCTGACCGCTGCCGACCGTCCTGGCCTGCTCTACATGGTGGCCAATGCCCTCACCGCCCATGGCGCCAGTCTGCACACCGCCAAGATTGCAACGCTGGGCGAGCGGGCCGAAGACGTTTTCCTGATCAGTGGTGGCGACCTGCGCGACACCGGCAAACGGATTCGCCTCGAAACCGAGTTGATTGAGCGCCTGAAAATCTGAACACTCAATTAGCCGGCGCAGGCATCGCAGTCAGCGTCTGAGGGGTGATCACCGTGCGCTTGATCACCTCGCCGCTGATCGGGTGAAAGTAGATCTCGATGATCTCCCCCCCCTGGCCAATGGCGTAAAACTCATAACAGCGGGTCGACGACACCTTGAGTTGGGCGACCACATAACCATCCGCGCCAAAGGTCTGCCGGATACGCGCCTCCGACAACCATTGACTGCGCGGCAGATCGGTACAATTCTTCTTTTCGGCTGGCGGACTGGCCATGGCGAGCGGTCCCAGGAGCAGCATGGCCAGGCCGATCAGCAACTGCTGAATTTTCCACATAAGGTGTCTCCCGTTGGCAAGACACCATGTTAACGGTCGAAGATTAAGTGCCGCTTAGCGTAGCCGCTGCCGGACGGGTGGCGGTGGCAACACAGGTTTCGCAACCGACGACATGTTCGATCAGGCTACGCACCTGGCCCATGGCTTCGCGCAAGACATCGTCAAGGCGCTCAAAGTGAATGCCATTCAGACTGTCGCCCCGCCCAGCAGCGTGATTGGCCACAACATTGATGGCTGCATACGGGACCTGTAGTTCGCGGGCCAGCACGGCTTCCGGCATGCCGGTCATGCCGACCAGGTCGGCGCCATCGCGCTCAAGGCGATTGATCTCCGCCGCCGTCTCCAGCCGCGGTCCCTGGGTGGCGGCATAGACGCCACCACTTTTCAGCGCAATGCCCAGCGCCATGCCTGCCGCCACAATGTGCTCACGCAACAAGGCATCATAAGGTTCGGTGAAATCGACGTGAGTGACTGGCGTACCCAGACCGTCGAAAAAGGTCGACTGCCGCCCCCAGGTGTAATCGAGGATTTGGTCCGGTAGCACGATATCGCCCGGTGCTAGGTCAGCGCGAATGCCACCGACCGAGGCGACCGAGATAATGCCGCTCACCTGATGATGATGCAGCGCCCACAGATTGGCCCGGTAATTGACCTGATGCGGCGGGATGGTGTGGCCATAGCCATGACGCGGCAGGAAAACCACCGGCTGACCACAAATCTGCCCGAAAACCAGGGGACCGGACGGCTCGCCATAAGGAGTGCGCGCTACTTCTCGATGCGACACATCGAGAATGGATAGCGTCGTCAGACCGCTACCGCCAATAATTGCCAACATGTTATTTGCTCCGATGAGCCAGCAGCGAGGCCAGCGTGGGAACGACACTTTTCAGCGCCGGATGGGACTTGCGCAGATGGGCCAGATTGACCACCTTGTCCTCGAGTTTGCGGTACAGCGCATTGCGCCGTTCGGCCTGCCACGGCAAACCGTGCAAGGTCTTGCCATGGTGATAGGACAGCAGTGTGTCGCGACCGATATCCTTGGCCTGCCAGGGAATCGCCGTCCGGTCCACCAGGTGCAGCGCTTGCACGCTGGGTAATTGCGCCGCCAGTTCGGCCACCGCCCGGTGGATAGCCTCGCGATAGACCGCCACCGCCTTGCCGGCATCGCTACTGCTGGCACCGGTGGTATCGGCCGGCGCCCCCATCAGCCAGCACACCACGCTGTCCGGGGCGAAATCGCGCAGCGCCTGACGATCCGCTGCGGTCAAGGCGGTGACATCGCATTGCCGCACATCGGGCAGCCGCTCAGCCAGACGTTCCGCCGTCGCAGCCAGACATTCCGGCAGCAGATCGATGGCCATGACCTGCAATTCACGGTCGACCAGCGCCTGGGTACCAAAACCCAGACCACAACCCACCTCAAGCACGCGTTGCCCCGGCACCAGGCTGGCCATCCATTCATAATCGCCCCGCCGGACATAGGCCTCACCCTCGCTCGCCCAGTAGGTCAGGAATTCGCTGACGGTGGCGCCGCTCATGTCGTCGTGGCCATGGCGTAAATTGCTGGCAGGTTGCGCCAGGCACCACCGGCATCCATGCCGAAACCAAACACAAAACGATCCGGCACGCTCAGCCCGACAAAATCAGCCCGGATCGGCTTGACCTGGCCATTATCCTTGTCGGCAAAGACGGCCGTCAGCACCTCGGCGGCGCCCATGCGCAGCAAACTGTTCTTGACCGCCGCCAGCGTGATCCCCTCATCGAGAATATCGTCGACCACCAGCACGCTGCGCCCCTTGATGGGCGTCCAGGGCGCCGAGCGCCAGGAAATCTTGCCGCCCTGGGTTTCGGCCCCATAACGCGTGGCGTGCAGGTAATCGAAATCGAGCGGAAAATTGAGCCGGGTGAGCAGTTGACCGCAAAACACCACGCCGCCCGTCATCACGCACAAAACCAGCGGATAACGGTCAGCCAGGCGTTCGCTCACCGCCTGGGCCACCCGGTCAACCGCTGCCTGGACCGCCTCGGCTGAATGGATCAGCTCGGCGCCGTCCCGCATTGCCTGCGCTGCCTGGCGGTCCATCAGGCCTCCAGGCTCTTCAAATAAGCAGAAAACTCGTCACCGACCTCCGGATGACGGCAACCAAATGTCACCATGGCCTTCAGGTAGCCGAGCTTGGAGCCACAGTCATAACGCGTTCCCTCGTAGCGATAGGCCAGCACCTGCTCTTCGGAGAGCAGCGAGGCGATGCCGTCGGTGAGCTGGATTTCGCCCCCCGCCCCCGGCCTGAGCTGTTCCAGATGATGGAAAATGCGCGGCGTGAGGATGTAACGACCGACCACAGCCAGGGTCGACGGCGCCTCTTCCGGCTTGGGTTTCTCGACCATGGCGCTGACCTGCTCGACCCGCTCGGCCACGCGCCGGGCAGCGACGATGCCATAGCTCTTGGTGTCCTCGCGCGGCACATCCTGCACGCCAAGCACAGAACAGCGATAGTAATCGTAGGTGTCGCTCATCTGCTTGATGACGGCGGTGTCGCCATCGAGCAAGTCATCGGCCAGCAGCACGGCAAAGGGCTCATCGCCGATCACGGGCTTGGCGCACAGCACGGCATGGCCCAGACCGAGCGCCTCGGCCTGGCGGATATAAATGCAGTTGATGTGCTTGGGAATCAGATTACGGACAAATTCCAGCATCTGTGTCTTGCCGCGCGCTTCCAGCTCGCTTTCCAGCTCGTAGGCCTTGTCGAAATGGTCCTCGATCGCCCGCTTCGAACGGCCAGTAACAAACACCATGTCGGTAATGCCGGCGGCAATCGCCTCCTCGACCGCATACTGAATAATCGGTTTATCGACGATGGGCAGCATTTCCTTCGGGCTGGCCTTGGTCGCCGGCAAAAAACGGGTGCCCATGCCAGCCACTGGAAAGACCGCCTTGCGAATTTTTTTCATGTGTTTTCCCCTTGTTGCAACAATTCGATCAAGCCGGCTTCGTCAAGCACCGGCACCTTGAGTTCCATCGCCTTTTCCAGCTTGCTGCCAGCCTCCTCACCTGCCACCACGTAGGCCGTCTTTTTCGAGACCGATCCCGCTACCTTGCCACCCGCCGCCTCGATCATGGCCTTGGCCGCATCGCGCTTCAGGCTCGGCAGTGTACCGGTCAGCACCAGCGTCAGGCCGGCGAGCACCTGGGCCGGCAGCGGCGCACCCGGCGCTGGCGCCGGCCAATGTACCCCAGCTTGCTGCAAGGCAGCAATGACATCGCGATTATGCGTTTGTTGCAAGAAAGTGCGCAGGCTGACGGCCACCACCGGACCGACATCCGGCACCGCCTGCAGCGCCTCGAGATCGGCGGCCAGCAAGGCATCGATCTGGCCGAAGTGTTTCGCCAGGTCGCGCGCCGTCGCTTCACCGACATTGCGAATCCCCAGCGCAAAAATGAAACGGCCCAGCGTCGTCGTTTTTGATTGCTCGATCGCAGCCACCAGATTCTGGGCCGATTTCTCACCCATCCGTTCCAGACCGGCCAGCGTATCAACGGTCAGCGCATACAAATCGGCGGGGGTATGCACCAGGCCGGCATCGACCAGTTGGTCGACCAGCTTGTCGCCCAGCCCCTCGATATCCATCGCCCGCCGCGCCGCAAAATGCAGCAAAGCCTGCTTGCGTTGCGCCGGGCAAAACAAGCCGCCGCTACAACGGGCAATCGCCTCATCCTCGCCGCGGGTCACGGTCGCCCCACATTCCGGGCAGATTTTTGGCAACTCGAACGGGTCATGCACGGGCTCGCAGCCCAGCAGGTCACGCATCGGTCGCTTGTCGGCGACGATGGCCACCACTTCGGGAATGACGTCGCCAGCCCGGCGCACGATCACCGTATCGCCAACCCGCACATCCTTGCGCCGCACTTCATCCTCGTTGTGCAGCGTCGCATTGGTCAGCGTCACGCCGCCGACGAACACCGGCTGCAAGCGGGCCACCGGTGTCATCGCACCGGTCCGGCCAACCTGGACATCAATGCCTAGTACCACGGTCAACGCCTCTTCGGCGGGAAATTTGTGGGCGATGGCAAAACGCGGCGCCCGCGAGACAAATCCCAGGGTCTCCTGCCAATCCAGCCGATTGACCTTGTACACCACGCCATCGATGTCGTAGGGCAAGCGCGACCGCAAGGCGGCGATGTCCGCAAAATAGTCAAGCAGGCCGGCGGCCCCCGTCACGACCCGCCGCTCGGCCGCCACCGGAAATCCCCAGCTGGCCAGCCGATCGAGCATCTCACCCTGCGTCCGGACGTCGACCGCGGTAGCCCCCAGCCCCAGGCCGTAGGCAAAAAACGACAGCGGCCGGCGGGCGGTAATGCGCGAATCAAGCTGGCGCAAACTCCCCGCCGCTGCATTGCGCGGATTGACGAACGCCTTGTCGCCCTGCGCCCGCTGCCGGGCATTGAGGCGCTCGAAATCGGCCTTGAACATCAGCACTTCACCGCGCACCTCCAGCCGGCTCGGCCAGCCGCTGCCCTGCAGACGGAGCGGCAAACAGCGCAAGGTGCGCAAATTGGGCGTCACCTCCTCGCCCGTCGCGCCATCCCCCCGCGTCGCACCACGCACAAAGATCCCATCTTCATAGGTCAAGCTGATTGCCAAGCCATCGAATTTGGGCTCCACCGCGTAGTCGACCGTAGACAGCGTATCGAGGCCATCGCGCACGCGCTGGTCAAAGGCATCAACCTCGCTGGCCGCAAAGGCATTGTTCAGCGACAACATGGCTTGACCATGGCTAAGCGCGGGAAATGCCTTGAGCGGCGCGGCACCGACCCGCTGGGTCGGCGAATCCGCGGTCAACAGGCAGGGAAAGTCATTTTCCAGGGCCTGCAGCTCGCGAAACAGCCTGTCGTACTCGGCGTCGGGAATACTGGGCGCATCGAGGACGTAATAAGCGTGATTATGACGGGCCAACTCAGCGCGCAGATCAGCGGCGCGCTGGACGACTTCAGACGCTGGCTGCATCAGGAAAACAGGCGCAAAGCTTGTGGCGAACCGGCTGGCAGATCAAAACTGGCCATCGTCGCCTGCGGTTTGCCGATGAATTCACGACGAATGTGATCAAGTTGCGTCTCGCCCAGCGGCTGACGATTGTCATCAACCAGCATGCCTTGCAAGGTGTCGGCAAAGCGTCGCGCCAGCTCGACCATCTGCGCAAAGACACGCTCGCCGTGGTCCACGCGCGGCACGTCAAGCAGGAAAGTCAGGCCATGCGTTGCCACATTGCGCAAGCTGTCGGCGGCAAAACGGGCGGTTTCCATGTTCTGCAGGCTAAATAGCGGCCGTCCCTGATCGTCGTAGCGGGTGAACAAACCATCGCTGCCCAGTTGCATGCCGGCAGCTTCCGCCAAGGCACGAATCTTGGTGCCGGCAAAGGCCGAGCCGCGGCTGACCAGATTGAGGCCGATTTCGAGGTCGACCGCAGCGCAGAAGCGATCGATTTCCGCCGCCTGATCCAGCACCCGCGTGCGTGGAATATCGGGAATGACCATCAACTCTTCGCCCAGTGCTTCCATCGCCCCGACAAACAGGGTGAGGTCGCCCGTTGACAAGGGCCCCAGACGATTGACCAATTGCAGACCAATGCGCACGGCCCTGACATCGAACGGCGCATCGCTGCGCAAGGCTTCCCACACCTGCGTCCGTTCGTTGTAACCCAACCAGTAAATCGGCTTGCTCACCCGCTGCAAGGCTTCGCGCTGCGACAGCAGAATTTGCCGTGACGATACCGGCTCGACCAGATCCATCGCCACGACGTATTCCAGGCGCCGATCAAGCAATTCGGGCGGCAAGGCGCCGCTCGGCATCTCGTCGACGGCACTCGCCGCCGACGCCACGGCCTCCTCATCCTCATCCGCTCGCGCGTCAAGGACGCATGGTGCAGCTTCATCGTCCCCGGTCGCTGGCGACGGCAACCAGACGTCGTCCTCAGCGGCGGACGGATCGGCCAGTACGGGCTCGGCCCGCTCGGCCATCAGCGGCGCCGGCCGCAGTTCGGGTTCGTTGCGCACCGGCTCGGGCGGTGCAGCCGGCCGCGCCGGCGTTTCATTGAGCAGAACATCGTCGTGATGCGGTTTCAGCACCTTTTCGGCCACCTGGCGGTGCCGGTATTCCTGCCACTTGTTGTAACCCAGCACGCCGGCTACGGCGGCGATGCCCAGGCCAATCAATCCGAATTGGAGTTCAGTCACACGTCCCTCATTTTCAAGGCTTCCTGGATATCCACTTCGACGACACGAGACACCCCGGATTCCTGCATCGTCACGCCGACCAGTTGTTCGGCCATTTCCATCGCAATTTTATTATGGGAAATAAATAGGAACTGCGTATTTCCCGACATCTTTTTAACCATACCGCAGAATCGCTCGGTATTCGTGTCATCCAGTGGCGCATCTACCTCATCGAGCAGGCAGAACGGCGCCGGATTGAGCTGGAACATCGAAAAGACCAGGGCAATCGCAGTCAAAGCCTTTTCACCCCCCGACAGCAGGTGGATAGTCGAATTTTTCTTGCCGGGTGGCTGGGCAATAACCTGGACGCCGGCATCGAGGATTTCGTCGCCAGTCATCACCAGTTCGGCCCGGCCACCGCCAAACAATTCAGGGAAAAGTTGCCCGAAATGGCGGTTGACCGTATTAAAGGTGTTTTGCAACAAATCGCGCGATTCGCGGTCGATGCGGCGAATGGCGTTTTCCAGCGTTGCCATCGCCTCGGTCAGGTCAGCCGCCTGCATGTCGAGATAGCCCTTGCGCTCGGTCGCCGCCGCCAGCTCCGCCAAGGCCGCCATATTGACTGCCCCCAGTTCGGCAATGGCGTTACTCAGCCGGGTGATTTCGCCCTGCAGCGCCGGCGCCCGGGCCGTAGCCAGTTCCGGGGCGAGTGCTGCTTCATCGGCCGCCGCCTCAAGCAATTGCTGGGCAAATTGTTCGGCATTGAGCGCCGCAGCTTGTTCCTTCAGCTTCAATTCGCCGATGGCCAGCCGCAAAGGTTCCAGGCCTTGTTCAAGGCGCAGACGCTGCTCTTCCAGCTGGCGCAAGGCCTGGGTCGCGGTTTCCAGGGCATCGCGGCGAGTCGCCAGGGCTTTCTCGGCGAGCAAGCGATGATCGAGCGCCGTCTGCAACTGGCTTTCCATGGCCTCGTCCGGCGCCGCCTGAACCTGACCAGCGCAGGCCGCCCGGTCGCGCTCGATGCGCCCCAGTTCGCGCTGAGCCAGCGCCTGCTGGGCAAAAATATCCTGTAACTTACCGGCGGCCTCGCGGGCTGAAAACTGCGCTTCGCGTAGCGCCCGGTCAAAATCGGCGTGACGTTCGCGTTCGGCCCGCACGGCGCGCTCGCAGTCATCAAGCCGCGATTGCGCCCCGCTGACCAAAACGCGGATACGGCTCAAGCCTTGGCGAATCTCTTCGATGCGTTCATCGGCGGCCATGTCACGCTCGCGCTCATGCGCCTCTTCCTCGGCCAGTTCAGCCCGTTGCTCGGCCTGGCGTTCCTGCTGCTCCTGGTAACGAGCCAGCGCCTGCGACAGCTTCAATACCTCGACCTGAACCTGATGGACACGCTGCTGACGGTCGGTGACGTATTGTCGCGTTTCGTCGATCTCTTCCTGCTTGTCGGCAAACTGTTCGTCAAGCAGCGCGAGTTGCTCACGCAGACTGTCACCGCGCGCTTCGGCCAATGCGATGCCGTCGGCCAGCGCCTCGATCTCGCGCTGCCGTTCGAGCAAACCATGCTCGCCCTGATCCGGCGCAAAAAATGTCAAGCTGTGACGGGTCAGCACCTCACCACCCCGAGTGACAATAACCCCACCGGCCACCAACTGCGCCCGCTGGCCGAGCGCTTCAGCCAGCGTCTCGGCGGTCTGTACCGAACCCAGCCAGTCGGCCAGCACGGTTTGAATGGCCAGCACCTCGCAGCGCACCCGGGCCGCCAGGCTGCTAGCCGGTATTTTTGCGGTCGACCCGGCGTCGACCGCAACATCGCCCAGCATCACCGACAGTCGGGCCGCCGGCCGGTCATCCAGCCAAGCCGGTAATTGCTGCGCCGCATCGTCGCTGGCAATGGCCGACAGGCGTTCGCGCAACACCGCCTCAACCGCCGTTTCCCAGCCGGCCTCGACCTGGATCTGCTGCCACAGCGCCGGCACGTCAGCCAGGCCGTGCCGCTGCAGCCATTCGGGGAGCTGGCCACGGCTGGCCGTCTTCGCCTGCATCTGTTCGAGCGCCGCCTGCCGGGCCTGGCCGGCGGCCAATTCGCGCTCCAGACGCTGCAAATCTCCCTGCACCCCCTTGCGCCGGCTATCGAGCCGCGGCATTTCCTGCTGCAATTGCTGCACGTGCTCCTGGTCGCCGGCCAGTTCCTCGCGCAACAGTTCGAGTTCCTCTGCCTTCTCGGCCAAGGTCAATTCGTCCGGCACCTCGCCCAGCGTTTCGCCGCGTAGCCGCTCGCGGCGCTGAACAATCGTTTGCAAGGCACGCTGGGCATGCGCCTTGTTCGTCAGTTCAACTTCCAGTTTCTGTTCGCCCTGCGCCGTCCGGGCTTTCAGGCGTTGTAACTCTTCAAGGGCCTGGGCGTGGTCTTCCTCCACGTGCGGTGCCACATCCATCTGGGCCTGCAGCCGCTCTTCCGCCTCGGCCACCCGCAACTCGGTCATTTCCTGCAATTCTTCCCATTTCTCGCGGTCGACGGCGAGTGTCTCGGCATTTTTCGTCCAGTGCGCCAACTCGTCTTCGAGCTGCACCAGCCGTGCTTCCAGTTGGCTGCGCGATTCGCGACGATGACGAATTTCCGCCTCCAGTCGAGCCACGTCGGCATTGGCGGCGTACATCTCGCTCTGCGCCGTGTGCAAGGCATCGCCCGCAGCAAAATGCGCTTCGCGCGTTTCCTCGGCCCGCGCCTCGGTATCGCGCAGTGCTGCGCTCTGTGCCTCCAGCTCGGTACTGGCTCGCGCCACCTCCAGCGCCAGCCGCTGCCGCTCGGCCGCCGCCTCGCGCTGCTTGAGCAACCACAGTAATTGCTGACGCTGTACCCGTTGCTCGTTCAAGCCCTGGTAACGCCGTGCCACCTCGGCCTGCGCTTGCAGACGGTCCATCTGATGGCCCAATTCCTGGCGAATGTCCTCAACGCGCAGCAGGTTTTCGCGCGTATCGTCGAGTCGACCGTGTGTTTCCTTGCGCCGCTCCTTGTAGCGGGTCACCCCGGCGGCTTCTTCAAGAAAGACCCGCAGATCGTCCGGTCGCGCCTCGATAATGCGCGAGATCATACCTTGGCCGATGATGGCGTAAGCGCGTGGCCCCAGGCCGGTGCCTAGAAAGAGGTCGGTAATGTCCTTGCGACGGACCTTCAGATTATTGATGAAATAATCCGACTGCCCCTGCCGAGTCAGGACTCGCTTGACCGACAATTCACTAAACTGCGACCACTGACCCAGCGCCCGACCCAGCACGTTGTCAAAGATGAGTTCGACCGAGGCACGCGACACCGGCTGACGATTGGTCGAGCCATTGAAAATGACGTCCTGCATCGACTCGCCACGCAATTCGGAGGCTTTGGACTCGCCCAGCACCCAGCGCACCGCATCCATGATGTTGGACTTGCCGCAGCCATTGGGCCCGACGACGCCGACCAGTTGCCCCGGCAGGGCCACCGCAGTCGGATCGACAAAGGACTTGAAACCAGCAAGTTTGAGTTTGGTCAGGCGCATGCGCGAAGCCACCGGGCGGCTGCCCGCCAATTGGGGGGCCGTATGATAGCATCGTCGCATCGCCAGGCTCCCGATCTCCCCACCATGCATCCGGACGACACCTTTCTTTCCCGCACCCTCGACTTGGCCCGGCAGGGCAGTAGCCAGGGCGATGGCGGCCCCTTCGGGGCGCTGATCGTCCATCAAGGAAAAATCATTGCCGAAAGCTGGAATCGCGTCATTGCCACGGTCGACCCCACGGCACACGCTGAAATCGGCGCCATTCGCAGTGCCTGTCAATCCCTTGATCGTTATCACCTGACCGGCTGCACGCTCTACGCCTCCAGCGAGCCCTGCCCGATGTGCCTGTCAGCCGCCTATTGGGCGCGCATCGACCGCATCGTCTTCGCCAATCGCCGCGATGCTGCAGCCGCCATCGGTTTTTGCGATGCCGATTTGTACGATGAACTACAGCGCGATCCGGGCGAGCGCCGCATCGTCATGGAACATCGCCCACAAGCCGGCGCCCGGGAAATCATGACCGCGTGGGCAGCCAACCCTGACCATAGCTCGTATTAACGCACTGCGGCCCAAGCGCTCGCCCTGGACACCTCCCCCATGCTGCTCGGCCTGCATCACCTCGCCATCCTCTGTAGCGACTACCAACGCGCCAAAGCCTTCTATGTCGACCTCCTCGGCTTGCGCATCATTGCCGAGCATTACCGCGCCGAGCGCGACTCTTACAAGCTGGACCTGGCCCTGGCAGACGGCAGCCAGATTGAACTCTTTTCCTTCCCCCACCCCCCGCCACGCCCCAGCTATCCCGAAGCCTGCGGCCTGCGTCACCTGGCGTTTGCCGTGACCGACCTCGACGCCGTCATCGCTCGGCTGGCCGAGCAGGGCATTCGCTGCGAAGCCATCCGGCTGGATGCGGTCAACCAGCGCCGCTTCACCTTTTTCAGCGACCCGGACGGCCTGCCGCTGGAACTGTATGAAGTGGGCAGCGGGCCGTCCCAGGTCAATGATGACCGGCCCAGCGGCTGTTGAGGCGTCGACTTTGCCGCATCCTGGCCGGCTGAAAAGATCAATTTCAGGCGATAATCGCCCCTTTATTTCAGCCGCTGACGCCGTGAATCCTCATCTCGCCCAACTCCAGCCCTACCCGTTTGAAAAACTGCGCGCCCTGTTTGCCGGCGTGACGCCGCATGCGCAGTTCAAGGAAATCAAGCTGTCGATCGGCGAGCCGCAACATGCCACGCCGGCTTTCATCATGGACGAACTGGCCAAGGGCCTGCATGGCCTGGCCAATTATCCAACCACCCAGGGCATGCCCCTGCTGCGCCAGACCATGGCCAAATGGTGCCGTCATCGTTATGGCCTGGAACTGAACCCGGACACGGAAGTTCTCCCGGTCAACGGCTCGCGCGAGGCACTTTTTTCCTTGGCCCAAACCGTCATCGACCCCAGCCGTGGCCCGGTGCCAATTGTCGTCAGCCCCAACCCGTTCTATCAGATCTACGAAGGGGCCGCCTACCTGGCCGGCGCCGAGCCGCGCTTTCTGAATACCCTGCCGGATAACGATTTCGCCTTCGACTATGCCAGCCTGAGCGCAGCGGAGTGGGCGCGCGTCCAGTTGTTCTACGTCTGCTCGCCGGGCAATCCGACCGGCAAAGTCATGTCACTGGACGACTGGCAGACCTTGTTCGCCTTGTCCGACAAATACGGTTTCATCATCGCCTCCGACGAGTGTTATTCGGAAATCTACTTCGACGAAGCTCAGCCGCCGATCGGCGGTTTGCAGGCCGCCCAGTTGCTCGGCCGCTCGAACGAACGGCTGGTCATGTTCTCCAGTTTGTCCAAGCGCTCCAACGTACCGGGCATGCGTTCCGGTTTCGTTGCTGGCGATGCCGAAATTCTCAAAAAATTCCTGCTGTACCGCACTTACCATGGCTGCGCCATGGCCCCGCCCGTGCAACTGGCCTCAATAGCCGCCTGGAACGACGAAACGCACGTACTCGACAATCGCAACCAGTACCGCGAAAAATTTGCTGCCTGCACGCCGCTGATTGCTGACGTCCTGGGTACCGCCCTGCCGGACGCCGGTTTTTACCTGTGGGCGAGAACGCCGATTGCCGATACCGACTTCGCCCGGGGCCTGCTGGAACACTATAATGTCGTGGTTTTGCCTGGCAGCTTCCTCGGCCGCGAAATCAACGGCGTCAACCCCGGCGCCCATTTTGTTCGCATCGCCCTGGTTGCTTCGCTCGATGAATGTCTCGACGCCAGCCAGCGCATCCGCCAATTTGCCCAACAACTGTAAATAGAGAGAACCCCATGACGCATCCGCTGCAAGCCACCATCGACGAACTTTGGGAAAAGCGCACCGAGCTGACCACGCAATCCACCGAGGCGATCAAAATCATCGAAACCGTGATCGGTGACCTGGACAGCGGCAAACTGCGCGTTGCCGAAAAGATCAATGGCGAATGGGTGGTGAATCAGTGGGCCAAGAAAGCCGTCCTGCTCTCCTTCCGCACCCGCGACAACCGCGTCCAGGAAGCAGGCGACGTCCGCTTCTACGACAAGGTTGACACCAAATTTCAGGGCTGGACTGAAGAACAGTTCAAGGCCGGTGGCTTCCGTGTCGTGCCGGGTGCATTCGCCCGCAAAGGCTCGTTCATCGCCAAAAACGCCGTGCTGATGCCCTCCTTCGTCAACATCGGCGCCTACGTCGATGAAGGCACCATGGTCGATGCCTGGGCCACGGTGGGTAGCTGCGCGCAGATCGGCAAGAACGTGCACCTGTCGGGCGGCGTTGGCATCGGCGGCGTCCTTGAACCGATCCAGGCCGGTCCGGTCATCATCGAAGACAACTGCTTCATCGGCGCCCGCTCGGAAGTCGTCGAAGGCGTCGTCGTCGGCGAGAACTCAGTGATCTCGATGGGTGTGTATATCGGCCAGAGCACGCCGATCTACGACCGCGAAACTGGCGAGGTCACCTACGGCCGCATCCCGCCGGGCTCGGTCGTCATTTCCGGCAACCTGCCGAAGGATGGCGGCAAGTACAGCCTGTACGCCGCCATCATCGTCAAGAAGGTCGACGCGCAAACCCGCTCGAAGACCAGCATCAACGAGCTGCTGCGCGCCTGATCCCGGCGTAATCGCCTCCGTCATGGCGAACCCGCCGGCCCTCCGCTCGGTGCGCTCGCCATGACTTTTCCTTCCTGAAGAGGCTGGCATGATCCTCGACAAGCTGTTTCAGTTGATGTCGGAAAAACAGGCGTCGGATATCTATATTTCCGCCGGCGCCCCAATTCATATCAAGATTCAGGGCAACACCCTGCCGGTCAATCAGCAAATGATGATGCCGGACATGATCGACAAGATCGCCAGCGAGCTGATGTCGCCCGATCAGGCGCAGATGTTCGAGGCGACCAACGAGATGAACCTGTCGTTCGGGGTGCCGAATGCCGGCAACTTCCGGATCAACCTGTTCCGCCAGCGCGGCTCAACCAGCATTGTCATCCGTTTCATCCTGGGCAACATTCCGCCGCTCGACACCCTCGGACTTCCCCCTGTCCTGGCCGAAATGATCATGGAGAAGCGCGGTCTGATCCTGATCGTCGGCTCGACCGGCTCCGGCAAGTCGACCACCATCGCGGCAATGCTCGACTATCGCAACACGACGCGAACCGGCCATATCCTGACCATTGAAGACCCGATCGAATTCCTGTTCAAGCACAAGAAATCGATCGTCAATCAGCGCGAAATCGGCATGGACACCCACGACTGGGGGACGGCGCTGAAAAATGCCATGCGCCAGGCTCCTGACTGCATCATGATCGGTGAAATCCGTGACCGCGAAACGATGCAGGCGGCGATTGCCTACGCCCAGACCGGTCACCTGTGCCTGGCCACACTGCACGCCAACAACAGCTACCACGCCTTGAACCGCATCATCAGCTTTTTTCCGATGGAAAACCGGCCGGCGCTGTTCCTCGATCTATCGGTCGCCCTGCGCGCCATCGTCTCGCAGCGCCTGATCCGCATGCCGAATGGCAAACGCATGCCCACCTGTGAGGTCATGCTCAACACCCGCCATGTCGGAGAGCTGATCGAACGCGGCGATGTGCCAGGACTCAAGGAAGCCATGGAGAAATCCATGGCGCCGGGTTCGCAGACCTTTGAACAGGATCTGGTCCGCCTCTATCAGGCGGGCCAGATCTCGCTCGACGAAGCGCTGGCCAACGCCGACTCGCCGAGCAACTTGTCCTGGCTGATCAACAACACCGAAGCCAACCCAAGCAACGAACAAAAAGAACAAAAAATCGACACCACCGTGAATTTCGACAGCACCAACGAAGGCGGCGCTTCGTTCAAGGAATTCACCCTCAGCCTCGCCGACGATGATGATGAATCGCCCTGAATGAACAACCCGACCCTCGACCTCGCCCGCCAGATCATGGCCTGCCCGTCCGTGACGCCGGATGACGCCGGCTGCATGGACATCCTGGCCGAACGCCTGAAACCGCTGGGTTTCACCCTCGAATTCATCAACCGCAACGCCACCCGCAACCTGTGGGCGCGACGCGGCGACAGCGGCCCGCTGTTCGTCTTTGCCGGCCATACCGACGTAGTACCGACCGGCCCGCTCGAACACTGGACCAGCCCGCCCTTCGCCCCGGAAATCCGCGACGGTTTGTTGTACGGCCGCGGTGCCGCCGACATGAAATCGTCCATTGCCGCGGCGTTGACCGCGTGCGAAGCCTTCATCGCCGCCCATCCGGCCCACCCGGGTTCGCTGGCCTTTCTGCTCACCTCGGACGAGGAAGGCGATGCCACCGATGGCACGGTCGCCGTCGTCGACGCCCTCAAGGCGCGCGGCGTGCATCTCGACTACTGCATCATTGGCGAACCAACCTCGGTCAACACCCTGGGCGACATGATCAAGAACGGACGGCGCGGTTCGCTGTCCGGCGTGCTGACGGTCAAGGGCGTCCAGTGCCACATTGCCTATCCGGAAAAAGGCCGCAACCCGATTCACCTGGCAGCCCCGGCACTGGCTGAACTGGCCGCTACCGCGTGGGATCAGGGCAACGACTATTACCAGCCAACCACCTGGCAGATTTCCAACATCCACGCCGGCACCGGCGCCACCAACGTCGTTCCCGGTCAACTGGACATCAAGTTCAATTTCCGCTTTTCGACCGCCAGCACGCCGGAGAGCCTGCAACAACGGCTGTGCGCCATTCTCGATCGACACGGCCTCAGCTACGACCTCCAGTGGACACTGGGCGCCCGCCCCTTCCTGACCGGCCGTGGCCCGCTGGCCGATGCGGCGACAACGGCGATTCGCGCGGTGTGCGGCATCGACACCGAGTTGTCGACCACCGGCGGCACCTCGGATGGCCGTTTCATCGCCGACATCTGCAGCCAAATGCTGGAAATCGGCCCATCGAACCACACCAGCCACAAGATCGACGAATGCATTGCCGTCGATGCCCTGTCCAAACTCTCGGCGATCTATCAGCACATCCTGGTTCAGTTACTCGTCGATCGTCACGAGCAACCAGCGCCCGCCCACCACAAATAATTCGCCACTGAGCACGAGCCCATGACCGCTGCTGCCAAAACCGAACTGATCACCGTCCGTGACTTCATCCGCTACGCGGTCAGCCGCTTCAGCGCTGCCCGCCTCTTTTTTGGCCATGGCAGCGACAACGCCTGGGACGAAGCGGTGTACCTGACCTTGCACACGCTGCACCTGCCACTCGATCGCCTGGAACCCTTCCTCGATGCCCGCCTGCTGCCCGAAGAGCGCGTCACCCTGCTCGACCTCTACAACCGCCGCTGCCAGGACCGCCTGCCCGCCGCTTACCTGACACACGAAGCCTGGCTGGGCGAACACCGCTTTTATGTCGACGACCGGGTCATCGTGCCGCGCTCCTTCATCGCCGAACTGCTCGACGAACAACTGGCGCCATGGATCGACGACCCCTGGGCCATTAACAACGCACTCGATCTTTGCACCGGTTCCGGCTGCCTGGCGATCAAGCTGGCGATCAATTTCCCCAACAGCCAGGTCGACGCGGTCGACCTGTCGCCCGAAGCGCTTTTGGTCGCCGAACGCAATATTGCCGACTATCACCTGGTCGACCGCGTGCACCGCATCCACTCCGACGGTTTCAGCCAGTTGGCCGGCAAACGTTACGACCTGATCATTTCCAACCCGCCCTACGTCGATGCCCAAGCCGTTTCCACCCTGCCGCCTGAATACCTGCACGAACCGGAAATGGCGCTCGGCTCAGGGAAAGATGGCCTGGATTTCACCCGTCACCTGCTGGCTGCCGCACGGCAACACCTGACTGACGACGGCCTGCTGGTCGTTGAAATCGGCCACAACCGCGACGCTCTGGAAGCGGCCTACCCCACCCTGCCCTTCACTTGGCTCGACACCCGCGCTGGCGACGACTACGTCTTCCTGCTGCGCGCGGAAGACCTGCCCGCCTGAGCCGCCATTGCCAGCACTGTGCAGCCCCTGTCAGCCCCCCCTGAGCACTGAACCGCCGGCCATGAAGCTCTACGCCCTGCCCAGCCCGTTCGAGATCGAAACCGGCACCGTTCTGCTGCTCGAACCAGACTGGGCACGGGCCGGCGAATTACGCGCCCAGTTGCTCGATGAGAGCTATCCCAAACCCTTCGTCATCGACGACGGTCAATCGCGTTATCTGTATTTCAACGTCCGCCTGATGCAAAGCGAGATGTCGCTCAAGGCACCGCACGACCTGGCCTTGCGGTACACCCAGAAAATGATGGCTTTTCTGCTCTTCCTGCCACGCCCGAAACGGCTGGTGCTGATCGGTCTGGGCGGCGGCTCCATCATCAAGTTCTGCCATCGTCGCCTGCCGGGCGTCCATCTCACTGCGGTGGAACTCAACCCCGACGTGATTGCATTGCGCGAAGCCTTTTTCGTGCCGCCCGATGATGAGCGCCTGCACATCCTGCACGGTGATGGGGCCGATTACATCGCCCATAGCGATAAGGGCATTGACGCCCTGCTCGTCGATGCCTTTGATAAAACCGGCTTTGCACCCACCCTGGCCAACCGGGAGTTTTTTGAACAAGCCTACGGCAAGCTCTCCGGCAACGGCGTGCTGGTCATCAACCTGGCCGGCGACAAGGACAGCTACGCTGGCTTGATCGGCGAAGCAATGCACGTTTTCGACGATCAGGTCATCGTCATCTCGGTCCCGGAGGACGGCAACCACATCCTCTACGCCTTCAAGGAACGTTATTTCGAACCACGCTGGCGCTGGCTCAACAATCACGCCAAGGAATTGCGCGCCCGCCTCGGCCTCGACTTCCCGGCCTTTGCCCAAAAAATCGAACGCTCCAGCAAACTCGGCCTGGCCCGTCGCGAAGCCATTCGCGGCCGCTGATCAGGCGCCGGCCAGAACGCCCCCACACCTCAAAGCACACAGGCGGCCAGATCAGCCGCAGGAAAATGGAACAAGGACGAAAAACCAAAGGCAGTCGGTTCCTCGGTCGTCAGATGCCCCTCCTCCTCATCCCGGAAAACGCACTGAATTTCCTCGATTTCCCGGCGATGACTGATCAGGATGTCAACACACTGGCGATCCAACTTCCAGCGACTCATGTCGCGCAAGGTTTCAAAAGCCGCGTCGTTGCTCCAGGCCTCTTTGTAGGGACGCTTCGAGGTTAGCGCATCAAACACATCGGCTACGGCGATGATGCGAGCCTCGATCGGAATAGCAGCCCCGGCCAGCCCCCTGGGATAACCGCTACCATCGAAATTTTCGTGGTGATGCTCGGCAATATGACAAACCACCGACACAAAACCCGCGCCGTTGAGTCCAAAATTACCCAGCATCGCCTCAATCATCTGCCGCCCCTTGGTGGCATGGGTCTTCATGATCTCGAACTCATCCGGGGTCAGTTTCCCCGGCTTGCGCAGAATCTCGTCGGGAATCGCGATCTTGCCAATATCGTGCATGGGTGCGAACCAGAAGATGGACTCGACGAATTCGTCATCGAGCCCATTGTCCCGGGCGATGTCATTGGCGATCAAACGGGAAAAACGGGCCATGCGTTCCAGATGCCCACCGGTTTCCGGGTCCTTGTGGCCGGAAAAACAAATGGCCGTCCGTAAAGCCCCTTGCAGGGTCTGCACCTGTTTCAGCTCGAAGCTGACCAACAAGGAGACCAGCCGGGCAATCATGTCCAGATAAGGCAGCATCGCCTCGGTGAACACCCCGGGACGCTGAGAATTGAAAAAGACGAAACCTGCCAACTGCTGGTTCTGGTACATCGGCACGGTATAACTGGCGCGATAACCGTGGGCCTTGATCTTTTTTGCATGTTCGCTGTGGCTCTGATCAAACACCGCCAGATCATTGATGACCCGCGGTTTGCCATCCAGATAGGTCTGATAGAGCGAACCCGCATCACGCAGCTTGCACTGGTAATGGCCCAGCGGATTGCCGCCCTCCGTGCTGTGGGCAAATGTTTTTAAAATGTCGCACCGCGGGTCGTAGACCGCGACACCAATCCGATCGACGAAACTGCATTTCTGACGCAGCACCCGATGCAGAAAGCTGATCTTTTCCGACACCGAGATCTTCTCGTTCAGCTGATTCAGTAGATCCTGATGTGCACACGCCGTCTTGTTTCTCATCGGAACACCTCGCGTACCTGGCCTGGAAAAAAAGATGGGGTGATCGCCGTCTATATGGACGTGCCTGCCGGAGCAAACCGGATTCCCGAATGCACTTTATCCATGGATCATGGGTCCGTCATCACCCCATAGGGTGATACCCGCCTGATCAGACCCTTCTATAATTCAAAGCCTTAAGAAAATTTAGCCGACGCCATGTCCCTCACCCACACCGGTCACGCCGAAATTGACCAGCAGCACGCCATCCTTGATCAGATGGTCGTGCGACTGCAGTCGTTTTGTGAGCGCCCGGCCAAGGCGGCGCCTGCCGATTGCCGGCAATGCGCTCCCTTGCAGCAGCAGCAATGCACCGCCCGCCTGAATGGCATCGTCGATGAACTCTCCGCCTTCCTGATCGGCCATGCCACCTACGAAGAACGGATGATGGAATTGCTGCCCGACACCGCGCCGTGCCAGGCCCACATCAAGGCCCACAAGGCAGCCCATGCCGGCATTTCACGGCAACTGAAAGTATTGAACAGCCAGATTGGCCACGAATTACCCCAGGTTACCGGACAAACCCTGTGGCAACTGATCGGTAATTGGCTGGGCGACCATGCGACGGTGTTTGACCACAAACTGGTTCGTCTAGGTAAATCGCGTGCTGCCGAAATCGACTTTGATGCCGAACTGGTCGCCATGCTCGATCAGCACGTTTTCCCCAATCGCCCCACCATCCGGCCGGTGGATCAAAACCAGCAAGCACGGGTTCACAGCCGGCGGGTGGAAATGCGGGGCCGTTTCGAATCGCTGACGCCGGCACAACGGAGCATTTTCTGGCCCATGATTGCCGGCCAGAAAAACCAGCAAATTGCCGAGGCGCAGGGCATTTCGATCAACACCGTCAAAACCCACCGCGCCGCCATCTTTCAGAAATTCGATGTCAATTCAGTGCTCGAACTGATCAAGAAAACCGACGCCTTACGCTGAACGCCGGCCCATTTGCGGTCAACAATCGATCAGCGCACATTTCCGGTCAGGGCCAGTTCGCGCAATATCTGGCGCAACAACTGCTCGCAACGCGCCACCGACGCCACCTCGACCCGCTCGCCCGGAGCATGTGCACCACGAATGGTCGGCCCGAAAGAAACGATATCCAGTCCCGGATACTTGGCGCCGATAATGCCGCACTCCAGCCCAGCGTGGATGACCTGAACCGTCGAGTCGGCGCCAAATTCGCGGCGATAGACCGCCTGACAGGTGGTCAACAAGGGGGAATCGGGATTCGGCGTCCACCCCGGATAATGGCCTGATTTTTCTGCCGCCGTGCCAGACAGGGCAAAGAGGCTAACAATTTCGTCGGCCAGGGCCAGCGCCGCACGGTCGACCAGCGAACGCACCATGAAATTGGCGGATCCGCCGGCCGGCCCCACATCAACGATGCCCAGATTATTGGACGTTTCAACCACCCCGGGGACTGAACGGCTCATCCGCTTCACGCCATGCGGCGCCGCATGCAAGGAGGCCAGCCAGACGAATTGCGACGCATCATCGAGCACCTGCTCGGCGCTCGCCGCGTCGAGCGCCAGGGTCACCCCGTCATCAACACCGCGCCAGGCTTCGCGCAAAATAAGTTGCTGGGTGGCCAACCAATCCGCCAGTCCAGCCGCATCCGGCAAGGCCAACGTGGCGACGGCCTCGCGCGGCAAGGCGTTGCGTGCCGTACCGCCGCGCAAATCTACCAGCCGGTATGGCATGACCTCGGCCAGATCGTGCAGCAAACCAACCAGCCACTTGATCGCGTTACCGCGCTCCTGATGAATATCGACCCCGGAATGCCCGCCGCGCAGACCGCGCAAGGCCACCCGCTGCACCGACCAACCTGCCGGCAGCGGCTCGCCTTCGCCATCACGGCGCACATCCACATCCAGGCCGCCGGCGCACCCCAGATAAAACTCCCCCCACACCTCCGTATCGAGGTTGAGCATCAAGCGTCCCTGCAAAGCGTCGGCGGCCAACGCGTGCGCACCGCCCATGCCGGCCTCTTCATCCACCGTCAACAAGGCTTCCAGGGGACCATGGACAAGCGTCTCATCGGCCAGTGCCGCCAGAATCAACGCCACACCCATGCCGTTATCTGCACCCAGCGTCGTGCCTTCCGCCACCAACCAGCCCTCGCGCAGCACCGGCACGATAGCGTCGCGACTGAAATCATGATCACTGTCGGCATTTTTCTGGCAGACCATATCGAGATGCGCTTGCAGGATGACGCCAGGCGCCTCTTCATGGCCAGGGGTGGCCGGTTTGCGCAAAATCAGGTTGCCACCGCGGTCGACCGTGGCTGCGATGCCTTTTTCAGCCGCCCAGGCCAGCAATTCATCGCGCAAGGCCGCCTCCTGTTTAGAAGCCCGGGGCACGGCACACAAGCGGGCAAAGTGCGACCAGACGGCCGCAGGTGACAAATTGGCGAAAACGGCAAGTTCAGACATCACAACACTCCAATTGAAAAGCCCCGCAGACCTTGCGGTATGCGCTTCCCTCGGTTTTTCGTCTGCCCAAGGGTGGGTTTCATGCTAGCAGTTTTTCCTTCTGCTGCTCACTGAGCCAGTTCTCCATGAAGTTAATCCGAAAACACCCCGCACGATCGCCAACCCTGACAGGCGGTCACGGAGAAAACGCCTTGTCCAACCCTGGTACTCTCAAAAGCCAACGGATATACGGCTTGATACATACCACCTTCGGATATATTCTTTGGTATGTATCAACTAGATGGATGGTCTCCAGGTTTCTTCGATTCCATCCGCGACATACACCGTTCGCCCCTCGGGCCGAGCGTTGGCGAAGGAGATCGAGATGACCCAGACCGCGAAAATTTTTGTAACCGGACGCAGCCAGGCCGTCCGCCTGCCACTCGAATACCGCTTCGAGGAAAAGGAGGTTTATATCCGCCGCGACCCGGTCACAGGCGACATCATCCTGTCGCGTCACCCCGAGTCCTGGGCAGGTTTCTTCGCTCTCGATGCGACAACGGAAGTTCCCGCTGATTTCATGAGTGAGGCGGATCGAAAGCAAGGAGTACCGTCGCGCGATCCATTCGAGGAAGCCGGTGAATGACGACTTACCTACTCGACACGAACATCGCGAGTCACATCATCAAGGGTGACATCCCACAAGTACGTGAGCGGTTGGTGGCCGTGCCCATGGCCAGCATTGCGATCTCTGCCGTAACACAGGCTGAACTGCTGTATGGCGTCGCCAAACGGGGCCATCCGCCGGGCCTGGCCGCTCGCGTTCGCGAGTTCCTGATCCGCGTTACGGTCTTGCCATGGACAACCGAAGTCGGCGAGGTCTATGGTGCATTGCGCGCCGAGTGCGAGGCGACAGGTATCACACTCGCGCCGATGGACATGATGATCGCTGCGCATGCCAAAACTCTGGATCTTGCAGCAAGCACAGTGCGTAACGAAGTCGTGCTCATTACCCGGGATCGCGTCTTCAGACGTGTACCCGGAAATTTCAAGGTGGATGACTGGAGCCACACCACCTAGCCTTGCCACGCCTGCCTGGCCATAGTCCTAAAGCGCATTGTCCGGCACCGTTACCGGCGCTGCAGGACCTAGACCTTGAACCCTACCGCAAGAAAGGGGGTTTTGAAACGCGGATAACGGCAGGGAAGTGAGCAAAGCAGACCAATTCCCAAACAATCAACAAGCAGTTGTTTTTATTAACAATTACTCAACGAATTTGGAAGGTTTGGCGCTCGAAAGCGTTGATTAAATTTGCTTACAGCAGCGCTTATACGGGATCAGAAATGAAAAGAGGTTACGGACAAATTGCACGTAACCTCTTGAATTCTTTGGGGCGACTGATGGGGCTCGAACCCACGACAACCGGAATCACAATCCGGGACTCTACCAACTGAGCTACAGCCGCCGCTGCAGGAAGGCGCGCATTATATGTCGCCTAAACGGCTCTGTCTAGGCCTTTTGCAGAATTTCTTCGAATGGGTGCAAGCATCTTGGCGACGATGGGAGCGTGATAGAATTACCCGCTTTATTTTTCGGCTCCGAAGTCACAAGGAACTTTCATGGAAGCAACTACTGCACAAGCTAACGAACTCGAACGCACCATCGACCTGGCGGTCGCCATTGCCGATGTGGAAAAGGACATGGAACAACGCCTGAAGCGCATGGGCAAGAATATCAAGATGGCGGGTTTCCGTCCGGGCAAAGTGCCGTTTTCCATCGTCAAGCAGCAGTATGGTGAGCAAGCTCGCCACGAAGCGCTGGCCGAACAACTCGACCGCATCTTTGCCGACACCGTGAACGCCCAGAAGCTGCGCGTCGCCGGCTACCCGCGCATCGAACCGAAGACTTCAGAAGACGATAGCCAGATGCTGTTCGCCGCCACCTTCGAGATTTACCCGGAATTTGCCCCGGGTGACGTGTCGACCGCAGAAATCGAGCGCCCGCTACTCGACGTCGGCGCCGCCGAAATCGACAAAACGGTCGACATCCTGCGCCAGCAGCGCATCCGTTTCGACGCCACCGACCGTGCCGCCGAAAAGGGGGACCGCGTCGTGATCGACTTCCTTGGCAAGAAAGACGGCGTGGCCTTCCAGGGCGGCGCCGCCAACGATTACCCCTTCGTCCTCGGCCAGGGCATGATGCTGCCCGATTTTGAAAATGCCGTGACCGGTTGCACCGCCGGCGAGAGCAAGACCTTCGACCTCGCCTTCCCGGCCGATTACCACGCCGCTGACCTGGCCGGCCAGACCGTCCAGTTTGACATCACCGTCAAGCAGGTCATGGCACCGCGCCTGCCGGACGTTGATGCCGATTTCGCCAAGATGATGGGCGTTGCAGATGGCGACGTCGACAAAATGCGCGGCGAGATCGAAGCCAACCTCAAGCGCGAAGTGAAGAACCGCATCGAAGCCAAGGTCAAGGATCAGGTCATGGAAGCCTTGCTCAAGGCCAACCCGATTGCCGTACCGGCCGCCCTGGTCGACATGGAAGTTCAGCGTCTGATGCAGGCGGCCCGCCAGGACATGGAACAGCGCGGCATGAAAACCAAAGACATGCCGATGCAACCCGAATGGTTTGCTGACCAGGCCAAGCGCCGCGTCACTCTTGGCCTGATCCTTGCTGAAGTGGTCAAGACGGAAAATCTTCAAGCAACGCCGGAACAAGTGCGCAGCATGGTCGAAGAATCGGCCGCCAGCTACGAACAACCGGAAGAAGTGATCCGCTGGTACTACGCCCAGCCACAGCGCCTCGGCGAAGTGGAAGGCGTGGCAATCGAAAACAATGTGGTCGCCTGGGTGCTGAGCAAGGCCCAGGTTGCCGACAAGGCGGTCGCCTTCGACGAACTGATGAACCCGCAGCAGCAATAAAGGAAGAAACCGGTCATCGCGAGGACTACGCAACGCATCAACAGCCCTCGCGATGACATTCCTTCCCCTGTCACAAAAGCGACAACCGTCTTAAATGCAACACACAAGGGCTGACATGAATATCGACAACGCAAGCAACTGGGACCCGCAGGCACTGGGCCTGGTCCCGATGGTGGTTGAGCAGAGCGGACGCGGCGAACGGGCGTACGACATCTATTCGCGCCTGTTGAAGGAGCGGGTGATTTTTCTGGTCGGTCCGGTCAACGACGTCAGCGCCAATCTGGTCGTTGCCCAATTGCTGTTCCTTGAAGCCGAAAATCCGGACAAGGACATCTATTTCTACATCAACTCGCCCGGGGGTTCGGTGACGGCAGGGATGTCGATTTACGACACCATGCAGTTCATCAAGCCCGACGTATCGACCCTGTGCATCGGTCAGGCCGCCTCGATGGGCGCCTTCCTGCTCAACGCCGGCACCAAGGGCAAGCGCTTCGCGCTGCCCAACTCGCGCGTGATGATCCATCAGCCGCTGGGCGGCTTCCAGGGCCAGGCATCCGATATCGCCATCCACGCCCGTGAAATTCTGTCAATCAAGGACAAGTTGAACCGCATCATGGCCGAGCATTGCGGTCAACCGCTGGAACAACTCGAAAAAGATACCGACCGGGACAATTTCATGTCGGCCCAGGAAGCGGCTGACTATGGCCTGATCGACAAAGTATTGACCCGCCGCGACGCGGCTTGAACGAGGAGTTAGCGATGACCAAAGGCGGCCAGGAAAAACTGCTTTACTGTTCCTTTTGCGGCAAAAGCCAGCATGAAGTCAAAAAGCTGATTGCCGGCCCGTCGGTATTCATTTGCGACGAATGCATCGCGCTATGCACCGATATCGTGCGCGATGAATTGCCGGAAGAAGCCGCCAAGGCGGGTCGCTCCGACCTGCCAACGCCGCGCGAGATCAGCAGCATTCTCGACCAGTACGTGATCGGTCAGGAAGTAGCCAAGCGTATCCTCGCCGTCGCTGTGTACAACCACTACAAGCGCCTGCGCCACACCGCCAAGAATACCGGCGATGTTGAACTATCCAAGAGCAACATCCTGCTGATCGGCCCGACCGGCTCCGGCAAGACACTGCTCGCCCAAACACTCGCCCGCCTGCTCAACGTCCCCTTTGTGATGGCCGATGCCACCACGCTGACCGAGGCCGGCTATGTCGGCGAAGACGTCGAGAACATCATCCAGAAACTGCTGCAAAAGTGCGACTACGATGTCGAGAAGGCCCAGCAAGGCATCGTCTATATTGACGAAATCGACAAGATCTCGCGCAAATCCGACAACCCGTCGATCACCCGTGACGTCTCAGGCGAAGGCGTGCAGCAAGCCCTGCTCAAGCTGATCGAAGGCACCACCGCTTCGATCCCGCCCCAAGGCGGCCGCAAGCACCCGAATCAGGACTTCGTCCAGGTCGACACCACCAACATCCTGTTCGTCTGCGGTGGCGCCTTTGCCGGCCTGGAAAAGGTCATCCGCAACCGCTCCGAAAAGGGCGGCATCGGCTTTGCTGCCGAAGTGAAGAGCAAGGACGACGGCAAGGAAGTGGGCAAAACCCTGCTCGACGTCGAACCGGAAGACCTGATCAAGTTTGGTCTGATTCCCGAACTGATCGGTCGCCTGCCTGTCGTCGCGACCCTGCAGGAACTGGAAGAAGATGCCCTGATCCAGATTCTGACCGAACCCAAGAACGCGCTGGTCAAGCAATACCAGAAGCTGTTCAACATGGAAGAAGTCGAACTGGAAATCCGTCCGGCCGCTCTGGCTGCCATCGCCAAGAAAGCACTTGAGCGCAAGACGGGCGCGCGTGGCCTGCGTTCGATCATGGAGCACGCCCTGCTCGACACCATGTACGAACTCCCGGGCATGGACAATGTCGAAAAAGTGGTGATCGACGAGAACATGATCAATGGCGACACCGCGCCGCTGCTCATTTACGCTGATCAGCCCAAGGTTTCCGGCTCCAACTGATCCGGTCCTTGAATACCGGTTTCCTGCCCCCACTTAGGGGGCTCATACCTATTTCAAAGGCATCGTAATGTCCAACCCCAACACGCTTCCGGAAACCGTCGAACTGCCGCTGCTGCCACTGCGCGATGTCGTCGTCTTTCCGCACATGGTCATTCCGCTGTTCGTCGGCCGCCCCAAATCCATCAAGGCGCTGGAACTGGCCATGGAAACAGGCAAGAACATTCTGCTGGTGGCGCAAAAGTCAGCCGCCAAGGACGACCCCGAGCCGGATGACCTCTACCGTATCGGCTGCATGGCCAATATTCTACAAATGCTCAAGCTGCCGGATGGCACGGTCAAGGTGCTGGTCGAAGGGACGCAACGCGCCCGCGTCGATGCCATTACCGTGCAGAACGAGCTGTTCATGGCCACCGCGGCAACGCTGCCGCAAGCCGGCCTTGAAGACCACGAAATCGAGGCCATGCGCCGCGCCGTGGTCGCCCAGTTCGACCAGTTCGTCAAACTAAACAAGAAAATCCCGCCCGAAGTCCTGTCCTCGATCTCCGGCATTGAAGATGCCGGCCGCCTGGCCGACACCATCGCCGCCCACCTGCCGCTCAAGCTGGAGCAAAAGCAGGACGTGCTGGAAATGGAAAATGTCCGCGACCGCATCGACCGCTTGTTGTCGCAACTCGAAGCCGAAATCGACATCCTGCAGGTTGAAAAACGCATCCGTGGCCGCGTCAAACGCCAGATGGAAAAAAGCCAGCGCGAGTACTACCTGAACGAGCAGGTCAAAGCCATCCAGAAGGAACTCGGCGAAGGCGAAGAAGGTGCCGACCTTGAGGAACTGGACAAGAAAATCAAAGCGGCGGGCATGAGCAAGGAAGGCCTGGCCAAGGCCCAGGGCGAACTCAAGAAATTGCGCTTGATGTCGCCGATGTCGGCCGAAGCCACGGTCGTCCGCAATTTCATCGAAACGCTGATCGGCCTGCCTTGGCGCAAAAAAACCCGGACCAGCAAAGACCTGCTGGCCGCTGAAAAAATCCTCGACGCCGACCATTTCGGCCTGGAAAAGGTCAAGGAACGCATTGTCGAATACCTCGCCGTGCAACAACGCGTCGACAAGGTCAAGGCGCCGATTCTCTGTCTGGTTGGCCCACCCGGAGTCGGCAAGACCTCGCTCGGTCAGTCGATCGCCAAGGCAACCAACCGTAAGTTCGTCCGCATGGCGCTCGGCGGCGTCCGCGACGAAGCTGAAATCCGCGGCCATCGCCGGACTTACATCGGCTCGATGCCGGGCAAGATTCTGCAAAGCCTCAGCAAGGTCGGCGTGCGCAATCCGCTCTTCCTGCTCGACGAAGTCGACAAACTGGGCCAGGATTTCCGTGGCGACCCCTCATCGGCACTGCTCGAAGTACTCGACCCGGAACAGAACAACACCTTCCAGGATCATTACGTCGAGGTCGATTTCGACCTATCGGACGTCATGTTTGTCGCCACCGCCAACACCCTGAACATCCCGGCCCCCCTGCTCGACCGGATGGAAGTCATCCGCCTGTCGGGCTACACCGAGGATGAAAAGGTCAATATCGCGCTGCGCTACCTGCTACCCAAGCAGATGAAAAATAATGGCGTCAAGGCCAGCGAATTGATCGTGGCCGAAAGCGCCCTGCGCGACATCGTCCGTTACTACACCCGGGAAGCCGGCGTGCGTGCCCTCGAACGCGAAATTTCCAAAATCTGCCGCAAGGTCGTCAAAACCCTGGTGATGAAGAAACGCGAGAGCAAGATCACGGTCAACGCCAAAAATCTGGATAAATTCCTCGGCGTGCAGCGCTACAGCTTTGGCATGGCAGAAAAGGAAAACCAGATCGGCCAGGTCACCGGCCTGGCCTGGACGGAAGTCGGCGGTGAATTGCTGACCATCGAATGCGCCAACATGCCGGGCAAGGGCAATATCCTGCGCACCGGTTCGCTGGGCGACGTGATGAAGGAATCAGTCGAAGCCGCCCGTTCGGTCGTCCGGGCCCGCGCCCACCGCCTCGGCATCAAGAACGACGTCTTCGAAAAGACCGACCTGCACATCCACGTGCCGGAAGGTGCCACGCCCAAGGACGGCCCGTCCGCCGGCATCGCCATGACCACCGCCCTGGTCTCGTCCTTTACCGGCATCCCGGTGCGTTGCGACGTCTGCATGACCGGCGAGATCACCCTGCGCGGTGAAGTCCTGGCCATTGGCGGCCTGAAAGAGAAACTGCTGGCCGCTGTCCGCGGCGGTCTAAAAACCGCGCTGATCCCACAGGAAAATGTCAAAGATCTGGCGGATATGGCCGACAACATCAAAAACCGGATCGAAATCGTCCCGGTCAAGTGGATCGACCAAGTACTCGAAAAGGCCCTGGAACGCCTGCCAGAAGCCCTGCCCGAACCGGTTCTGGCCGAAGAAGCCCAGCCCGCCACCGCCACCGAAGGAGCTGCCAAAGCGCTCCTCACCCACTAAGCATAAAAACCAACGGCAGAAACAATGTTAAACGCATTGTTTCTGCCGTTTTTCACTCGTTGACCGCGGAAGAATCCGCTTGACACGGGCTTTTGGCGAGAGATATAAATTCGACCTCGCAAATATTCACCACACCGACCAATTTCTAGGGGACCTCACAATGAACAAGACTGAACTGATCGACCAGATCGCCGACGCTGCCGACATCTCCAAGCTGGCCGCAGGCCGCGCACTGGATGCCGCCGTCGATGCCATCAAGGATGCCCTGAAGAATGGCGATACCGTCAGCCTGATCGGCTTTGGCACCTTCTATGTCGGTGAGCGCGCCGCCCGCACCGGCCGCAACCCGCGCACCGGCAAAACCCTGGAAATCAAGGCCGCCAAGTCGCCGAAGTTCCGCGCTGGCAAAGGCCTCAAAGACGCCGTTAACTAAGTTTTCGGCCCACCACTGCTAAAAACCCCGCCTATTGCGGGGTTTTTCCATTTGAGGAACGTCGACCGTAAGCCGTGGGTTTTTCGGCCGAAGCCAATATGCCGCGCAGGATATTCACCTCGTCCCGCTCCAGATGCGCCCGGCCAAACAAACGGCGCAACTTGGCCAAGAGCCGACCCGGCTGCAGTGGGTTGTAGAAGCCTGTAGTCGTCGCCAGACGCTCCAGATGCCCATACAAGCCCTCGACCTCATCATGGGTCGCCAGCGGCGAACGATGCGGCGTCACAGCCGCCTGACGCCAGGGCGCCTGATCGTCGTAGGCACTCATCCGGCACTCGTAGCACAACACCTGCACCGCCGCCCCCAAGTTGAGCGAACTGAAGCCCGGATGCGTCGGAATGGTCACCGCCGACTGACACTGCAGCACCTCCTCGTTCGTCAACCCCATCGTCTCGTTACCAAACACCAGCGCCACCTCGCCCTCCGCCGCCAGGGAAAGCAATTGGCGCACCTCATCGCGTGGCGTGCCGATCAGCGGCCCCAAATCGCGCTGGCGCGCCGTCATAGCCACGGCATGCACCGTACCGCGCAGCGCCTCAGCCAATGTGGCAGTGATTTTTGCCTGCTGCAGCACGTCGACCGCACCCGTCGCCCGCGTATCCGCTTCGGGATCAGGAAACTGCTTGGGCGTCACCAAGCGCAGGTCCGACATACCCATGGTCTTCATGGCCCGGGCCGCCGCCCCAATATTGCCGGGGTGGCTGGGACGACACAAAACGACACGAATGCGAGACAACAGGACTTCCGGGTTCATGGTGTAAAATCCGCTCTTTCCAAATACACATCGGGTGGCTGCGGCCACCCGACAGTTCTTTAAGCCATGCATCCAGCCCTGAATATCGCCATCAAGGCGGCGCGTCGCGCCGGCCAAATCATCAATCGCGCGTCCAATGACGTCGATTTGCTCAAAGTCACGACCAAGCAGCCGAACGACTTTGTCACCGAGGTCGATAAGGCTGCCGAAGCGGCGATTATCGAAACCCTGCAGGATGCCTACCCGAGTTACGGCATTCTAGCAGAGGAGTCTGGCCAGGCTGCCGGCAAGGCCGGTGGCGACAGCGACTACCAGTGGATCATCGACCCGCTGGACGGCACCACCAACTTCATCCACGGCCTGCCGCAATACGCCGTCTCCATCGCCCTCGCCCGCGGCAACAGCATCGAACAAGCCGTGGTCTTTGACCCCAATCGCAACGAACTCTTTACCGCCAGCAAAGGCGGCGGCGCCTTCCTCAACGAACGGCGCATTCGCGTCTCGCGCCGCACCAAGCTGCAAGACACCCTGATCGGCACCGGCTTCCCTTATCGCGAATTCGACAAGATCGACCTCTACCTCGCCATCTTCAAGGACATCGCCAGCAAGACAGCAGGCCAGCGCCGGCCGGGCGCCGCCTCGCTCGACCTGGCATATGTCGCCAGCGGCCGCTACGACGCCTTCTGGGAGTTCGGCCTGGCCCCCTGGGACATGGCTGCCGGCGCCCTGCTCATCTCCGAAGCCGGCGGCCTGGTCAGCGACCTGCGTGGCGAAGGCAGCTATCTGGACAGCGGCAACATCATTGCCGGCACCCCCAAAGTCTTCGCACCGCTCCTCAAACTGATAGAAAGCCACCTGCCAGACAGCATCCGCGGCTAAGCGTCAGGTTTTTCATCCCGTTTTCAC
>JAQTXC010000010.1:0-20435 GCA_028689015.1 Dechloromonas sp.
GCGGGCGTAATGCATCTGGCTGACGTTGGCGCCGGCCTTGGCACGGCGCGGTTTGCGGTGCAGGCCGGGGAAGCGCAGTTCGTCGAGCGCCGGGTCAGCCGCACGCTGGCGACCGAATTCCGAACTCAGGTCCGGCAATTCTTCCGTGTCGCCGCGCTCATCGATCCATTGGGCGCGCAGCGCCGGCAAGCCGGAACGGATATCGACCTTGACCGACGGGTCGGAATAGACCCCGGAGCAGTCGTAAACATAGATCGGCGGATTTGGCTCGCCACCCATGCCGGTCGGCGTATCGGCCTGCGAAATCTCGCGCATCGGCACGCGAACGTCCGGCCGTGAGCCTTCAACATAGATCTTGCGGGAATTCGGCAGCGGCTGGATAGCCGCCTCGTCGACGTGGGCATTGGCGGCGAGGAAGGTGTCTTTGGCGTTCATGTGTGCTCCGTGCTTGAGTGCAGCAGGCTAGGACGGCCAAGGAGCAACAAAGTTCGTTTCCCTACGCCGGCATGACCCGATCAGGTTCGAAGGGTATTTCTCAGTCGACCGCAAACATCGACACCCCTAACGAGAGGGCTGCAAGTTACTGGAGAGACAGGCAAAATGCAAGAAATGAAAGAAAAAGCTAAAGGTTTTCAGTCTAGCGTCGAGATAATGTCGACTGACCCGCAATTTCCAAGAAAAGCCTGGGGAAACACATCATGCGCCTGATTCATCTGGCGGCCGTCTTGGCCGCACTGCCTTTCGTTGCCCAAGCGGCACCGACCTGGCAGGTCATCTCGTCCGAGCCCGGTAAGCGCATCGAACTCGACCGCACCAGCATCAAACGAGAAGGGAACGTCGTTCAAGCTCAAGGCCGCGTTGTTCTGGAGCGGGCCCTCAGCGATTACCGCTCCGGCGCCGATTACCGGGTCATCGAAGCCATTACCCGTTACGACTGCACCACCCGCAACGCAACAACCATCAAGCGCATCTACAAGCAGAACGAGAACGACGTCATTCGGGAAGAAACGGTCAACAGCCCGGAATTGCCGGTCCGTACCGGCACGCTTGACGACAAGGTATTGCGCGAAGTCTGCCGTCCGACTAAAGACAGCGCCAGCGAACTAGCGCAAAAGGCCAATGAGGCGGCCAGCCAGCTGAAAGCGGCCAACGAAGCAATGCTCAAACAGGAGGCTGCCAAGGAAGCGGCCAAACAGGAAACCGCGCCGGCCATGGCGCAAAAGGCCATCGAGAAGGAAGAAGCACCGATCCCCTCCATCCGCCCTAATTTGCGCGAACAAGCAGAAAAGGCACGGGCGGCGCTGGCCGCAGCACAAGAGCCGGCCGCCAAACCAGCCGCCCACACCCCGCCAGACCCAGCGCCGCCGAGTCCAGCCCCCGCCGCCGCCAAACCCTCGGTGAGCAAAGGCACCTATATCGTACGGACCAACACCAGCACCCACCCCAGCAAGAAAAAGGAAAAAGCTGCGCCGCATGATGCACCAGCCGAGGGCTACATGCTGGAACTGAAAGCAAATGCCGCCGCCCTGCAACATGCCCATATTCATTGGGATTACGAAGGCGTTGGCGGCCCGGAGAACTGGGCCAAGATTGATCCGGCCAACAAACTATGCGCTACCGGCGAACGGCAATCGCCAATTGATATTCGCGAGGGCATCCGCGTCGACCTGGAGCCGATTCGTTTTAATTACCGTCCGTCCACCTTCCGCATTGTCGATAACGGCCACACGGTCCAGGTCGCCGTCGGTGACAGTTCGATCAGCCTGACCGGCAAGACATACGAGCTGGTCCAATTCCACTTCCACCGCCCCTCTGAAGAAAAAGTCGACGGTCAACGTTTCGATATGGTGGCTCACCTGGTTCACAAGTCGGACGATGGCCAATTAGCCGTAGTCGCCGTCTTGCTCACCCGTGGCACAGAAAATCCCTTCATCCAGACCTTGTGGAACAACTTGCCTCTGGAAAAGAACACCCCGGTCGCTCCGCCCGAAACCATCATTAATCCGGAAACCCTTCTGCCGGAAGCGCGTAACTATTACACCTACATGGGCTCGCTGACCACGCCCCCCTGCACCGAAGGTGTCCGCTGGCTGGTCCTCAAGCAACCTGTGGCCCTTTCCGATGAGCAGATCAAGATTTTCAGCCGCCTTTATCGCAATAATGCCCGCCCCATTCAGCGCACTAGCGAGCGCCTGATCAAGGAAGGCCGTTGACCCGCCCTGCAGCAGGGTGATACCTTAATGACCAATAGGTCATTAAGGTATTCATGCCCATTTCACCCATCCGCCGCCAGCGCCGCAAAGCCGCCCGCCCCGGCGAGTTACTGGCCGCCGCGCTCGATTGCTTCGTCGCCAAGGGCTATGCTGCCACCCGCCTCGAAGACGTTGCCGAGCGGGCAGGCGTCGCCAAGGGCACCCTTTACCTGTACTACACCAATAAGGAAAGCCTGTTCAAGGCGGTCATTCAGGAAGGCATACTGCCGGTCGTCGCCGAGAACGAGGCCATTGCCGCCCAACACAACGGCAGTAGCTTCGAATTATTGGAAAAGCTGCTCGATAACTGGTGGCGGCGCATCGGCTGCACGGCCTATGCGGGCATCCCAAAATTGATGGTGGCCGAAGCTCGCAACTTTCCCGAAGTGGCTGCCTTTTACTACGAACACGTGATCGCGCGCGGCCGGGCCGTGGTCGGCATGGCCCTAGAACAAGGCATGGCCCGAGGGGAATTCCGGCGCCTGGACATCCAGACCACCATTGATGTCGTCATCGCCCCCATCCTGATGCTGCTGATCTGGCGTTTCTCGCTCGCCTGCTGCCAGGATGGCAGCGCCGATGCCACGCTGTATCTGCGCATTCACCTGGACTTGTTGCGGCAAGGCCTGCGTGCTGCTCAGGTATAATTTTGCTTTACTGGAACCACTATATTAGCTCATGCTAATATTTAGTCTGCGGAGACATCCATGAACATCGAGCAAGCGCGCTTCAACATGATCGAACAACAGATCCGGCCGTGGGACGTCCTGGATCAGCAGGTTCTCGACCTTCTTTTCGTCGTCAAACGCGAAGAGTTCGTCCCTGCCGCCTATCGCAACCTGGCTTTTGCCGATATGGAAATTCCGCTGGCCAATGGCCAACAGATGTTGGCGCCAAAAATTGAAGCCAAGCTGCTGCAGGAAGTGGCCATTCGCAAGACCGACAAAGTGCTCGAAATTGGCACTGGCAGCGGTTATATGGCGGCACTACTGGCCGCACACGCTGATCACGTCGTGACGCTCGAGATTCGCCCTGAACAGGCCGAAATCGCCCGCCAAAACCTAGCCAATGCCGGCATGAGCAATATCTCAGTCGAAATCGGCGATGGCCTGTGCGGCTGGGCGGCCAGCGCCCCTTATGACGTCATCGTGCTCTCCGGTTCGCTTGATAGCATTCCACCGGCCCTGCTCAAGCAATTGCGCCCGGGTGGTCGCCTGGTTGCCGTAGTCGGCCAGGCGCCGGTCATGGAAGCTCAGTTGCTGACACAAACCGCCGAGGGGGTATTCACCACGGTCAACCTGTTCGAAACGGTCATTCCGCCACTGGACAATCAACCCCAAGCCAATCACTTCACTTTCTAATGAAACAAATTCAAGCACCGCAACTGGCCGCCTGGCTGGCTGACCACACCCAGCCGCAACCCATCCTGCTCGATGTCCGCGAACCCTGGGAAATCGAAATGTGCAGCCTGGACGGCATCGCGCACATCCCGATGCACACGGTCCCGTTGCGCTGCGACGAACTGGATGCCGGACGCGACGTGGTCGTCATCTGCCACCACGGCGGGCGCAGCATGCAAGTGGCGATGTTCCTTGAACGCAAGGGTTTTACCTCGGTTCATAACCTGGCTGGCGGCATGGATGGCTGGGCCTGCAGCGTCAACCCCAGCATGCGTCGTTACTGAGACTGGCATGAAAAAAATTGTCTGGCTGTTTGCCACCCCGCTCCTCATTTCCGTCGCCAACGCCGCCGACCTGTTGCAGGTGTACCGTGCCGCACAAGATAACGACCCGGTTTTTGCCGCCGCTCGTGCCACCCGCGATGCCGGTCAGGAAAAACTGCCGCAGGGCCGCGCCATGCTGTTGCCCTCGCTGATCCTGTCGGGCAACACGGTCTGGAATGAAAATGAAATCAGCAACACGAGTGGGACGCTCCTCAGCAAACCGAGTTACAACGGCAACGGCTACCAACTCAGCCTGAGCCAACCGCTGTTCCGCTGGCAAAACTGGATTGGTTACGACCAGGCGCGTTTGCAGGTTGCCCAATCTGAAGCCAATTTTTCACTGGCCCGCCAGGATCTGATCCTGCGCGTTGCCCAAGCCTACTTCGACGTGCTCAATGCCAGCGAAAACCTGGCGGCCGTTCAAGCCAACAAGCAGGCCATCAGCCAGCAACTGGCCCTGGCCAAGGCCAGTTTCGAAGTCGGCAGCACCACCATCACCGACACCCATGAAGCACAGGCCCGCTTCGACCTGGCTTCGGCCCAGGAAATTGCCGCGCTGAGCGATCTTGAAGTCCGCCAGCAGACCCTGCGCGCCCTCACCGGCCAAGACAGCGGTCTTTTGGCCACACCGGGCAACAAGGCCACCTTGCCAATGCCACAGCCGGCCGACATGAAATCTTGGGTCGACGCCGCCGAAAAGGACAGCATCAATGTCCAGGTCCAGCAAGCAGCCGCCGAAATTGCCGAACGCGAAGTGGACAAGCAACGGGCCGGCCACCTGCCCACCGTCGACCTGGTCGCCAACTATGGCCAGTCAAAATCCTTTGCCTCGACGCTTGGCGTGATCGACACGCAGTACCAGAACGCCGGCATTCAGGTCAATATTCCGCTGTTCCAAGGCGGATTGACCTTATCCCGCCAGCGTGAAGCCGCTGCCAACCGCTTGGCTGCCCGTTCGGCCCTGGAGGCGAGCAAGCGCAATGCCGGCCTGGCCGCACGCCAGTACTACCTCGGCGTCGCCAACGGCTTGGCCCAGGTCAAGGCGCTAAAAGCCGCTTTGCTCTCGTCGCAGTCAGCGCTTGAGTCGAACAAACTGGGTTACGAAGTCGGCGTGCGCATCAATATCGATGTGCTCAATGCCGAAAATCAGGTCTATGTCACCCGCCGCGATTTGGCCAAAGCCACTTTCGATACCCTGATGGCGCAACTGCGCCTGAAAGCCGCCGTCGGCGCGCTGGGCGACGACGATGTAGCGCAAATCAATGCGCTGCTGGAAGCGCCCGCTGCGCAATAAATGACACGGTACGCAGCGTCGCGCCACGGTGCGTCGCAGCGTAGTCTACCGCCGCCGTCCGCATCAAGGCGGTGGCCTTTTTATCGGTCAACAAGGCGTTGACCGCACGCAGCAGTTCGCTCGCATCGGCGACACGTCGAGCGGCCCCGGCCGCAACCGCATCCTCGCTGGCCCGCTGGAAATTGAAGGTGTGCGGCCCCAGCAGCACGGGACAAGCACACGCCGCCGCTTCGATCAGATTCTGCCCACCCAGCGGCGCCAGGCTGCCGCCGATAAACGCCAGTTCGGCCAAGGCGTAATACGCCACCATCTCACCCATGCTGTCGCCCAGCCAGACGGCATCGGCGGGCTGCGGCAAACGATCGCTGCGCCGGGCGAATGGAATCCCTTCGTTCACCAGCAAATCGGCAACCTCGGCAAACCGCTGCGGGTGGCGGGGCACAATAACCAGCAAGCTATCCCGCAAGGCCAACTGGCGCCAGGCGGCCAGGATCAGCGCCTCCTCGCCCTGCCGCGTGCTGGCCGCCAGCCAGACCGCGCGCCCGGCCAGCGCTAAGCGCCATTGCGCGCCCAAGGCCAATTTGTCGGCGGGCGGGGAGACATCGAATTTCAGGTTGCCGCAGACGTCGACCGCGCCCACCCCTAGCGCCTGCAAGCGCTCGGCATCCGCCGCACTCTGCGCCGCCGCCCCGGCCAATGCGGCAAAGGCCGGGCGCAGCAGGGCGGAGAATCGTTGATAGCCTCGCGCCGACCGTGCCGACAAGCGGGCATTGGCCAACACCACCGGCACCTGCCGACGCTGACAAGCCGCCAATAAATTGGGCCAGATTTCCGTCTCCATCAACACCCCGAAAACTGGCGAAAAATGCCGCAGAAACCGGTCGACCGCAGGCGGGTAGTCATAGGGTAGATACACCTGATCAAGGCCATCACCATACACCTCAGCCCCCGCTGCGCGGCCCGTCGGCGTCATGCCAGTCAGCAGGATGCGATAACCCGGCCAGCGCCTCTGCAGGGCCTCGATCAAGGGTTGGGCCGCCCGCGTCTCACCGACCGATACGGCGTGCACCCAGAGAACAGGCGCCGCCGGCCGCTTCGGGTAAAAGCCCAGACGCTCAGCCAGATGTTGCCAATACTCAGGCTGGCGCCGCCCGCGCCACAGCAAACGGCAGGCAATTGCCGGCGTCAGCAGATAGAGCAGAGCGCTATAGAGATAACGCCACATCAGGCCAGCACCGCTTGCAACTCGCCCAGCACGGCGGCCACGGTCGGGCACTGCGCCTGACCGCCCAGATTGCGGTAAAAACCGCTGCCATAGACGCCAGTCAAGCCGGGGTCGGTGGCCGTGTAAATGGCCACCGTCGGCACCCGCAGCGCCACCGCCAGGTGCGTCAACCCGGTATCCAGCCCCACCACAGCCCGCGCCTGCCCGAGCAAGGTCGCCAGTTGCGGAATGCTCAAGGGCGGCATGGCCTGAGCCTCAGGAATCGCGGCGGCCAGACGTGCCGCCCGCGCCCGCTCCGGCGCACTCCCGGCCGGCAGCAACAGCTGAAAACCCTGTGCCTGCAACGCCTGACCCAATGCCTGCCACTGCGTCTCTGGCCACAACTTGTCGTCGCGACTGGTCGCGGTCAACAGCACCACCGTGGGTTTTCCCGGAAAATCGGGCACGGCGCACGGTGCCGGCGGCGCGATCCCGTAATCGACCGCCGGCACCAAAGAATAGCCGAGCGCGGCAGCCGCCAGTTGCCGATTACGCTCGACGGCATGCAGCGCCCGCGACACGGAAAAATGCTGCTCATAAAAGCGTGCCGCCAGCGGTTCGCGCGCCGAGTCTGCGGCATACCCGGCGTGCTGCCCTGGTGCCCAACGGGCAAGCAAGGCACTTTTCAACAACCCCTGGGTATCGATCACCCAATCGTAGGCCTGCCCGCGCAAGGCATGCCGCAAGGCGGCGATTTCCCGCCAGGTAGTGGCCTGCAACAAATGTTTTCGCCAGCGGCGGATAGCCACCGGCCATACCGCCCCCAACGCCGGATGCAGGCGCGGAATGGCCGCGAAATTTTCTTCCACACACCAGTCGACCGTGGCGTCTGGCCATTGCCGACGAATATCCGACAGCACCGGCAGGTTGTGGATGACGTCGCCGAGCGAGGAAGTTTTCACGAGCAGGATGCGCATCGGCGGATAAAATGGAAGGCTTTCAAAGACGCCATTATAAATGTCCGTGCCGCGCCAACCGCTGTCCGTTGTCCTCATCACTCGCAACGCCGCCTCGCAACTAGCCGCCTGCCTGGACAGCGCCGCCTTTGCCGACGACATCGTGGTGGTCGATTCAGGCAGCAGCGATGGCACTATCGCACTCGCCAAAACCCATGGCGCCCGCGTGCTGGAGCAAGACTGGCTGGGCTTCGGCCCCCAAAAACAGTTCGCCGTCGACGCCGCACGATACGACTGGGTCCTTTGCCTGGACGCCGACGAACGGGTCAGCCCGGCCTTGCGCACCAGCATCGAAAATACCTTGCAGAGCCCGTCGACCGCAGCGTATCGCTTTGCCCGCTGCAACCGTTTTCTTGGCCGTTACCTCAAGCACGGCGAAGGCTATCCTGACTGGTCGCTGCGCCTCTTCGACCGCCGCCAGGCCCGCTGGTCGGATGATACGGTGCACGAGAAAGTATTGACCTCTACCGCCGTGGACACGCTACAAGGCGACCTGCTACACGACTCGGCAGAAACCCTGGCCGTCTATCTCGACAAGCAGAACCGCTACACCTCGCTCGCCGCCGAGATGGCGCTGGCCGCGGGCAAGCGAGCCACGGTCAGCCGCCTCGTCCTCAGCCCGCTCACCCGCTTCATCAAGTTTTATCTGATCCGCCAGGGCTTTCGTGACGGTCTCCCCGGCCTGATCCATATCACCATCGGCTGTTTCAACAGCCTGATGAAATATTCCAAAATGCTGGAGCGGCAAAAAAATGCGGGCCGCTTGCGTTAGAATTTCGCCTCACTCCACCAGGTTGACCGCATGAAAATTCTCGTCACCGGTGCCGCCGGTTTTATTGGCGCCGCCACCAGCCAGCGCCTGCTCGAACGTGGCGATACCGTCGTCGGCCTCGACAATCTCAACAACTATTACGCGGTTGCGCTGAAAAATGACCGCCTGCAACCGCTACGCAAGCACCCTGCCTTCCGCTTCGTCCAGCACGACTTGGCCGACCGCGCCGCCATCGCACAACTGTTCACTGCCGAGCAATTCGACAAGGTCATCCACCTCGGCGCCCAGGCCGGCGTCCGTTATTCGATCGAGAATCCGCACGCCTACGTCGATAGCAATCTGGTCGGCTTCGTAAACATCCTCGAAGGCTGTCGCCAGCACAGTATCCAGCATCTAGTCTACGCCTCCAGCTCCAGCGTCTACGGCGGCAACACCAAGATGCCTTTTTCGGAACACGACCGCGTCGACCACCCGGTCAGCCTGTATGCCGCGACCAAGAAGTCCAACGAGTTGATGGCACACACCTACAGCCACCTCTACCGCCTGCCGACCACTGCCCTGCGCTTTTTCACCGTCTATGGCCCATGGGGGCGGCCGGACATGGCGCCCTTCCTGTTTGCCGGCGCCATCCTGCGCGGCGAGCCGATCAAGGTATTTAATCACGGCCAGATGCAGCGCGATTTCACCTATATCGACGACATTGTTGAAGGTGTCATTCGCGCCATGGACCGCAACGCCACGGTCAACACCACTTACGACCCCTTTTCTGCCGACCCGGCGACCAGCCACGCGCCCTATCGCGTGTTCAACATCGGCAACAATAACCCCGTGCCGCTGCTCGACTTCATTGGCGCACTCGAAAATGCCATTGGCCGACCGGCGGAAAAGATCTTCCTGCCGATGCAGGATGGTGATGTACCGGCCACCTATGCCGACACGCAACTGCTGGATGACTGGGTGGGCTTCGCCCCGGCCACGCCGATCCAGGAAGGCATCCACCGTTTCGTCGCGTGGTATCGCGACTACTACCAACTCTGAGGAAATCCCCATGTGCGGCATCGTCGCGGCAGCAGCCGGCAACAACATCGTCCCGGTCCTGGTTGAGGGCCTGAAGAAACTGGAATACCGCGGCTACGACTCGGCTGGCCTGGCGGTCATTGGCGAACAGGCCATCGAGCGGGTCCGCTCGGTCGGCCGGGTCGCCGAACTGGAGAGTGCCTCCGCAACAACCCATGCCACCACCGGCATCGCCCACACCCGCTGGGCCACGCACGGCATCCCCTCCGAGCGCAATGCCCATCCGCACATCTCGGGCAGTATCGCGGTCGTCCATAACGGCATCATCGAGAATTACGAGACCCTGCGCAGCACACTGACCGCGCAAGGTTACGTCTTCACCTCGGACACCGATACCGAAACCATTGCTCACCTGGTCGAAGCCACGCTCAAGCACGAAGCCGACCTGATGAAGGCTGTCCAGGCCGCCTGCCAGCAACTGCAAGGCGCCTACGCCATTGCCGTCATCGACCAACGGCAACCAGGCCGCATCATCGTCGCCCGGGAAGGCTCTCCCTTGCTGCTCGGCGTCTCCGACAGCGGCAACTACGCTGCCTCCGATGCCTCCGCCTTGCTGCAAGTCACCCGCCAGATGGTCTATCTGGAAAATGGCGATATTGCCGAGTTGACCGCGAACAGCGTGCGCATTGAGCGTCTCGATGGCACGCCGGTGGACCGGCCCATCCATCTCTCCGAACTGTCAGCCGCCGCCGTCGAACTCGGAACCTTTCGCCACTACATGCAAAAGGAAATCTTCGAACAACCGGACGCGCTGGCCAACACCCTGGAAATCGTCAGCGGCGGCAAGAGCATTCAGGCCGGCATTTTCGGCGCCGAAGCCGCCCATGTGCTGGCTGATGTCGACCACATCCTGATTCTGGCCTGCGGCACCAGCAGCCACTCCGGCTATACCGCCCGCTACTGGCTGGAAAGCATTGCCGGCGTGCCGTGCACCGTCGAAATTGCCAGCGAATACCGTTACCGCACCTCCGTACCCAATCCGCGTCAGTTGATCGTCGGCATTTCGCAGTCCGGCGAAACCGCCGATACGCTGGCTGCGCTACGCCATGCCAAGGCCTTGGGCCAGACCAAAACTCTGGCCATTTGCAACGTGCCGGAGTCGGCCATCGTCCGCGAATGCGCCCTGCGCTTCATCACCCGGGCCGGACCGGAAATCGGCGTCGCCTCGACCAAGGCCTTCACCACCCAACTGGCCGCACTTTTTGTCCTGACCCTGGTCATGGCCAAACTGCGCCAGCATCTGAGCGCCGATCAGGAAAGCAGTTATATCGAACAACTGCGCCATCTACCGGTCGCGGTCCACAAGGTGCTGGAACTGGAAAGCGAGATTGAACAATGGGCCCGGCGCTTTGCGGACAAACAGCACGCCCTCTTTCTCGGCCGCGGCATGCACTATCCAATCGCCCTGGAAGGGGCGCTCAAACTCAAGGAAATTTCCTACATCCACGCGGAAGCCTACCCTGCCGGCGAACTCAAACACGGCCCACTCGCCCTGGTCGACGCCGACATGCCGGTCATTTCCATCGCCCCCAACGATGAGTTGCTGGAAAAGCTGAAATCCAACCTGCAAGAAGTCCGTGCCCGCGGCGGCGAGTTGTATGTTTTCGCCGATGGCGATTCAGAAATTCCGGAAGGCGACGGCCTGCACATGCTGCGTCTGCCCGAGCACTACGGCAAGCTGTCGCCCATCCTGCACGTCATCCCGCTACAACTGCTCTCTTACCACGCCGCACTGGTCAAAGGCACCGACGTGGACAAACCACGCAACCTGGCGAAAAGCGTGACTGTTGAATAAGGCGCGCACTGGCTGGCCAAACAGCCCACTGGCCAGCCAGGCAAATTCGTGCGTTATAATTGACTTCCACCGAGGAGCGCTGCAGGCGATTTGTCCACCAGACACTTGCCCAGGCTCGGTTTGAAACGGCGCTCACCCGACTATTGTTCAAACCCGTGCCGGGCACGGGATGACGGGTGAGCTGTAAAGAGCGCCCTCTCCCTCCCGGCCACAGTTCATCAGGAGCTTTACTGTGGCTGAATTCAAAGACTGCGTCATCGCCGACATCACCCTTGCCGACTGGGGTCGCAAGGAAATCCGTATTGCCGAAACCGAAATGCCCGGCCTGATGGCCATCCGCGACGAGTTCGCGGCAACGCAACCGCTCAAGGGGGCGCGCATCACAGGTTCGTTGCACATGACCATTCAGACTGCCGTGCTGATTGAAACGCTGACTGCACTTGGCGCCGATGTCCGCTGGGCATCGTGCAATATTTTCTCGACCCAAGATCACGCCGCAGCCGCTATCGCTGCACAGAACATCCCGGTCTTCGCCGTCAAGGGCGAAACCCTGGTGGATTACTGGGATTACACCCACCGCATCTTTGAATGGGCCGACGGCGGCTATTCGAACATGATCCTCGACGATGGCGGCGATGCCACCCTGCTGCTGCACCTTGGCGCCCGTGCCGAAAAGGATCTCTCCGTCCTCGACAAGCCGGGTTCGGAAGAGGAAACCATCCTCTTCGCAGCGATCAAGGCCAAGCTGGCCGTCGATCCGACCTGGTACTCCATGCGCCTGGCGGCCATCAAGGGTGTGACCGAGGAAACCACCACCGGCGTCCATCGCCTGTATCAGATGCACCAGCGCGGCGAACTCAAGTTCCCGGCGATCAACGTCAATGACTCGGTCACCAAGTCCAAGTTCGACAACCTGTACGGCTGCCGCGAATCGCTGGTCGATGGCATCAAGCGCGCTACTGACGTAATGATCGCTGGCAAGGTCGCCGTCGTCGCTGGTTACGGCGATGTCGGCAAAGGCTCTGCCCAGGCCCTGCGCGCCCTGTCGGCGCAGGTCTGGGTCACCGAAATCGACCCGATTTGTGCCCTGCAGGCCGCCATGGAAGGCTATCGCGTCGTCACCATGGAATACGCTGCCGACAAGGCCGACATCTTCGTCACCACCACCGGCAACTTCCACGTCATCACCCATGACCATATGGCGGCCATGAAAGATCAGGCCATCGTCTGCAACATCGGACACTTCGACAACGAAATCGACGTCGCCTCGGTCGAAAAATACCAGTGGGAAGAGATCAAGCCACAGGTCGACCACATCATTTTCCCGGACGGCAAGCGCATCATCCTGCTCGCCAAGGGTCGCCTGGTGAACCTCGGTTGCGGCACGGGCCATCCGTCCTACGTGATGTCCTCGTCATTTGCCAACCAAACCATCGCCCAGATCGAGTTGTTTACGCGCACTGCCGACTATCCGGTCGGCGTCTACACCCTGCCCAAGCATCTCGACGAAAAGGTCGCCCGTTTGCAATTGAAGAAGTTGAATGCCCAATTAACCACGTTGCGTCCCGACCAGGCCGCCTACATCGGCGTGCCCATTGAAGGCCCGTACAAGGCCGAACATTACCGTTACTAAGCACATCCGGTCCGCCGGCCAGCAGGCTTGCGGACCGCCAGCCCCAGGAGAAGCAGCATGAACCCCATCCGCATCAGATCGACCCAGCCCGACGACCTGCCGGCGCTGATCGCCTTGCAGGAACGGGTTTATCCGGATATTCCCCCTTGGGATTTACATAAGCTACAGGCCCAACTGGCTGTTTTCCCGCAAGGTCAAATCGTCGCTGAAGACGACAATGGCCTGCTCGGTTGCGCCAGTTCACTGATCGTCCTCTGGGACGACTGGTCGGAAGATCACAACTGGAGCGAGATCACCGGCGACGGCAGTTTCAACAACCACAACCCGGCTGGTCGGACGCTGTATGGCGCCGAAGTTTTTGTCGACCCGACCCGGCACGGTGCCGGCATCGGTCATCTACTCTATCAAGGACGACGCACCCTGTGTCGTGCCATGAACCTGAAACGCATCATCGCCTGCGGCCGCCTGCCTGGCTATCACCGGCATGCCGAGCAGATGAGCCCCGAGCTCTACGTCCAGAATGTTGTCTGGGGTGACCTCAGCGACCCGGTGCTCAGTTTCCAGCTCAAGGAAGGCTTCAGTTACTGCCGGATCATGGATGGCTACATCCCGGAAGACATCGAATCACGCGGCAATGCCGCACTGATCGTCTGGCTCAATCCGGAATACGACCCCGAGCAACCCACCATCATCCCCGAGGAGGTTTCGCCATGATTGTCCGCATCGCTGCTGTTCAATACCTGCTGCGCCAGATCCACGACTGGTCCGGCTTCGAAAACCAGGTCCGCTTCATCATGAAGGCGGCCGGAGATTACAAACCGCAATTCGTCCTGCTGCCCGAGATTTTCACCAGCCAGTTGCTGTCCTTCATGGACACCACGGATGTCCGCGAAGCCGTGCGCAACATGAACGACTACACGCGCCGCTACAAGGACTTGATGCAAGAACTGGCGGCGCAATGGAATGTGCACCTGATCGGCGGCACCCACCCGACGGTCCACGAAGACGGTCGACTGCTCAATACCGCCTATTATTTCACCCCCGAAGGCGAAATCTTCGAGCAAGACAAGATCCATCGCACCCGCTGGGAACGCGAAAAATGGAATACCGATGCCGGCGACCAATTGCGCCTGTTCGACACCCCATTCGGCAAAATCGCCATCCTCATCTGCTACGACATCGAATTCCCGGAACTGTCGCGCATGGTGTGCGAAGCCGGTGCCGACATCCTCTTCGTGCCGTCGTGTACCGATGACCGCCAAGGCTTCCTGCGCGTTCGCTATTGCTGCCACGCCCGCGCCATCGAAAACCAGGTGTTCGTCGCCATGACCAGCACCGTCGGTAACCTGCCGGTCGAAGGCCTGGGCCTGCACTACGGCCAAGCCAGCATCATCACGCCGTCCGATTTCGCCTTTGCCCGCGACGGCATCGCCGCCGAAGGCACGCCCAATATCGAACAGATCATCGTCGCCGACGTCGATCTCGCCGACCTCGAAACCGGCCGCACACACGGCACGACCATTCCGCTCTACGACAAGCGCAAGGATGTGTACGAGCATCCAGTCGAAACCATCAAGGTCGCCGGCAAAAAGTAGGACCAGCGCCTTGTCGATGAACTCCTTCCACCGGCGCGGCAGTCGTCCAGCCGGCAAACCAGCCACCGCACAAGCAGCCGTTGAGCGTCACGGCCTGCAGCGCCTGGATGCCCTGCTGGTAACCCAGGGGCTGGCACCGTCGCGCACCGTCGCCCAGCGCCTGATCGGTGCTGGCCGCGTTTCTTGTGACGGCAAGCCCCTCGGCAAAGCCGCCCTGGAATTGCCACCAGACAGCCGGTTGACCGTGAGCGACGACGACAGCGACCGCTACGTCTCGCGGGGCGGGTTAAAACTAGCCGGCGCCTTGCAGCAAACCGGCGTCCCCGTCAGCGACCGAATGTGTCTCGACGTTGGCCAGTCAACCGGCGGCTTTTCCGACTGCCTGCTGCAAGCCGGTGCCCGACACGTCGTCGGCGTCGATGTCGGTCACGGTCAACTGCACTGCAAGCTCAAAAATGAGCCACGCCTGACTGCCCTGGAGGGCATCAACTGCCGGGCGCTGGACGCCACCGATCTGGCGACAGCCCTGCCCAGCGGCGGTTTTGACCTGATCGTCGGCGATGTCTCGTTCATCTCGATGCGCCTGATCCTGCCGCAACTCCCTGCGCTGCTCAGCCCCCACGGCGACCTCTTGCTGTTGATCAAACCGCAATTCGAGGTCGGCCCCGAACACGTAGGCAAAGGCGGCATCGTCCGCAACCCGACGCTTTACACGCAAGTTGAGCGCACATTCATCGATTTAGCCGGAATTTTGCAGTTGACCGTAAAAGCCTGGCTGGACAGTCCCATTACCGGCGGTGATGGCAACCGCGAATTTTTCATCTGGCTCCAAAAATGACCACCGATATCTCCATTGAATTTTTTCCGCCGCAAACGCCCGAGGGCATCGAAAAATTGCGGACGACCCGCGCCGAACTGGCCAAACTGCACCCGCAGTTCTTTTCCGTCACCTACGGCGCGGGCGGATCAACCCGCGAACGCACCTTCAATGTCGTCAAGGAAATCGCTGCTGAAGGCTTTGATGCCGCCCCGCATCTGTCGTGCATCGGCTCCAGTCGCGACGCCATTCGTGAGATTCTCAAGGAATACCAGGCCGCCGGCATCAAGCGCACCGTCGCCCTGCGCGGCGACCTACCCTCCGGCATGGCCAAAACCGGCGAATTCCGTTACGCCAACGAACTGGTTGAATTCATCCGCGCCGAAACCGGCGACTGGTTCTCCATCGAAGTCGCGGCCTATCCCGAGTGGCACCCGCAGGCCAAAAGCCCCAAGGCCGATCTCGACGCTTTTTCCCGCAAGGTCAAGGCGGGCGCCAACTCGGCCATCACCCAGTATTTCTACAATGCCGATGCCTACTTCCATTTTGTCGACGAGGCCCAGGCACTGGGCATCGACATTCCGATTATCCCCGGCATCATGCCCATCGCCGGCTTTACCAAACTCGCCCGTTTTTCCGATGCCTGCGGTGCCGACATTCCGCGCTGGATGCGGAAAAAATTTGAGAGTTTCGGCGACGATAGCGACTCGATCCGCGCCTTTGGCCTTGATGTCGTCACTGAACTGTGCGAGCGACTCATCCAGGGCGGCGCCCCCGGCCTACACTTTTATTGCATGAATCAGTCCGGGCTAACCACCGAGATCTGCAAGCGACTCAGCTGATTCCCACACAAAAGGCATGGCCCCGGGTAAGATTTGACGATGAACCGTATCGACGCCCTTGCCCATATCAGCAACCAGGTCCAGCGTGGAGAATTGAACTTCTCCACCGGCCTGGGCGTTTCATTCAACATTTATCGGGCGCTGGATCAACCCGATTGCCATATCGATCGCGCCGCCCAACTGCTGCGGGGGGAGCCGCTGATTTCGGCCCGCATCGTGGCCATTGCCAACAGTGCCATCTACAACCGTGGCGGACAAAATATTACCGACCTGCGCAACGCCTTGTCGCGCATCGGCCTGAAAACCGCTCGAACGCTGACCATGGCCGTCGCCACGAGACAACTCGCTGGCCAGCCCAATGACCCCGCCTTGCGTGCGGCAGCCAGCCAACTCTGGGAACACACCGCCCACGTCGCCGCACTAGCCCATGTCATTGCCCGCCGCGTAACCCATCTTGACGCGGAAACCGCTCTTTTTGCCGGCATCATTCACGAAATGGCTGGCTTTTATCTCATTTCCCGGGCCAGCGATTTTCCTGGCCTGCTGGACGGTGACCCGGGCGACTGGACTGAACGCGTCGAACCGGAGATCAGCCGCACCCTGTTCAACCGTCTAAGCATCCCCGAAACGGTCAGCGCAGCCGTCGCCGCTACCTGGGAGGGCCTACTGGCTTTTCCACCGACCAGCCTGGGCGATACCTTATTGCTGGCCAACGAACTTTCCCCCACCCCCTCACCGCTCTACACCAGCCGCGAAATCGCCCACAGCACACCGGAAATCGACGCTGTTATCAACCACGAGACACTCAGCCAGATTCTCGAAGAAGCCGCTCAGGAAGTTGCCTCATTAACTGAGGCGCTGCGCTTCTAGCCGCCTGAACGAGGCGAAAAAGCACCCACCGCCTGACCGCCGAGGCCAATCCCACCCAAAGGAATGGACTAGACAAAATGCCGCCATTTGCGGCAAACTTGCCGCCATGACGAAGCGAAAATCCAATTCGAGTGCCGCTAGCCAGCCTCGCATCCTGGTTATCCACGGCCCCAATCTCAACCTGCTAGGCACCCGGGAACCCGAGCACTACGGTCGAGTGACGCTGGCTGACATCAACCTGGCCCTGGTCGACCAGGCCGAGCGCGCCGGGCTCGAACTCGAATGTTTCCAAAGCAACCACGAAGGTGCTTTGATCGAACGGGTGCACGCGGCGCGTGAGCAGGGCGTGGCGGCCATCATCATCAATCCGGCAGGCTACACCCACACCAGCGTCGCCCTGCGCGATGCTTTGGCCGGCGTGGCCATTCCTTTCGTTGAAGTTCATTTATCCAACGTGCACGCGCGCGAAGCCTTTCGCCATCATTCCTATTTTTCGGATATCGCCATCGGCGTGATCTGCGGCCTCGGCCATCAGGGCTACCGCTTGGCCCTCGAATTTTTGCTCAACAAACTGAATACCGATTAATCCGGCAAATGCCGCGATCTTGCGCCCAAATCGCGCGAATTTTAGGAGTTATCCCATGGACCTGCGTAAACTTAAGAAACTGATCGATCTGGTACAAGAGTCGGGCATTTCCGAACTCGAAGTGACCGAGGGTGAGGAAAAAGTACGCATTGCCAAACACGGTGCTCATTACGGCGCACCGGTTCAGCACTACCAGCCCTATCCGCAGCCGATCGCCGCACCCGCGGTTGCCGCAGCACCCAGCACCGTCAATCTTGACGATGAAGATGACTTGCCGGAAGGTCACATCGTCAAGTCGCCGATGGTCGGCACCTTCTACCGTTCACCATCGCCCGGTGCTGACGCCTTTGTCCAGATTGGCCAGACCGTCAAGCAGGGCGAAACCCTGTGCATTATTGAAGCAATGAAGTTGCTGAACGAGATCGAAGCCGATGCCTCCGGCGTGGTCAAGGCCATCCTGCTCGACAATGGCGAGCCGGTCGAATTCGGTGAACCGCTGTTCGTCATCGGCTGAGGCCGCCATGTTCGAGAAAATCCTGATCGCCAATCGTGGCGAGATTGCCCTTCGCATCCAGCGCGCCTGTCGCGAACTGGGTATCAAAACGGTCGTAGTTCACTCCGAGGCCGACCGCGATGCCAAATACGTCAAACTGGCCGATGAGTCAGTCTGTATCGGCCCGGCATCGTCCGCACTCAGCTATCTGAACATTCCGGCCATCATTTCCGCCGCTGAAGTCACTGACGCCGAAGCCATCCACCCTGGCTACGGCTTTCTGTCCGAAAACGCCGATTTCGCCGAACGGGTCGAAACCTCCGGCTTCGTCTTCATTGGCCCCCGTGCAGAAACTATCCGCCTGATGGGCGATAAGGTCTCGGCCAAGGACGCCATGAAAGCAGCAGGCGTTCCCTGCGTCCCCGGTTCGGAAGGCGCCCTGCCGGAAGATCCGAAGGAGATCGTCAAGATTGCCCGTTCCGTTGGTTACCCGGTCATCATCAAGGCCGCCGGCGGCGGTGGCGGTCGTGGCATGCGCGTTGTCCATACCGAAGCGGCGCTGGTCAATGCAGTACAACTGACCCGCCAGGAAGCCAACAGTTTTTTCGGCAATCCCGCGGTCTACATGGAAAAATTCCTGGAAAATCCACGGCATGTGGAAATTCAGGTATTGGCCGACCAGCACGGTAGCGCGATCTATCTCGGCGAACGGGATTGCTCCATGCAACGGCGTCACCAGAAAGTTATTGAAGAAGCACCGGCGCCGCATATTGCACCACGTCTGATCGCCCGAATTGGTGAACGCTGCGCCGAAGCCTGTCGAAAAATCGCCTATCGCGGTGCTGGCACCTTCGAATTCCTGTACGAAAACGGTGAGTTTTACTTCATCGAAATGAATACCCGCGTCCAGGTCGAACATCCGGTCACCGAAATGATTACCGGGGTCGACATCGTCCAGGAACAGATTCGTGTGGCCGCGGGCGAAAAGCTGCGTTATCGCCAGAAAGAACTCCTGTTCCGCGGTCATGCCATCGAATGCCGTATCAATGCCGAAGACCCTTTCACCTTCGTCCCCTCTCCCGGCAAGATCGACTTTTATCACCCACCCGGCGGCCCGGGCATCCGGGTCGACTCGCACATTTACCAAGGCTATCGGGTGCCATCGCATTACGATTCGATGGTCGCCAAAGTCATTGCCTATGGTGACACGCGTGACCAGGCCATTCGTCGGATGCGCATCGCGCTATCGGAAATGAGTATCCAGGGCATCAAGACCAACATCCCCTTGCACCAGGAACTAATGCAAGATGCCCGCTTCATCGAAGGCGGCACCTCCATTCACTACCTGGAGCACAAGTTGGCCGACAAGAGCGAGGTCAAGCGCTGACATGACCTGGCTCAACGTCAGTTTTCTGACCGATGCGGCCAGCGCCGAGCCGATGTGCGACGTGCTCATGGATCTGGGCGCCCTGTCGGCCAGCATCGAGGATGCCGATGCGGGCACCCCCGACGAGCAGGCACAATTTGGCGAGCCCGGCTCGGTCACCACCCCGGGCTGGACTCATTCGCGGGTCGTGGCCCTGTTCGACCCCGCAGCCGATATCGCCGCCATCATGGCCGATGCGGCACAGCAATTGGCTTTACCCGCCGTCCCGGCATGGACTCAGGACGCCCTGGCCGAACAGAATTGGGTGCAACTGACCCAATCGCAATTTGAACCGATCCGGATTTCGGACCGCTTATGGATCGTCCCCTCCTGGCACGACGCCCCCAACCCGAACGCGGTCAACCTGATTCTTGATCCAGGAATGGCCTTCGGCACGGGCTCGCACCCAACGACCCGTTTGTGCCTGGAATGGCTGGAGCGGACAGTGTGCAGTGCTGACAGCGTACTCGACTACGGCTGCGGTTCCGGCATCCTGGCCATTGCCGCAGCCCGCCTGGGTGCCGGCAAAGTCGCTGGCGTCGACATCGACCCGCACGCGGTCGAGGCCGCCCGGCGTAATGCCGCGAGTAACGGCGTGCAAGCCCTGTTTGCCGATTCGGCCGAGCCCGTGGCTGGCGAGTATGATGTCGTCGTGGCCAATATCCTCTCCAATCCCTTGCGCGTGCTGGCACCCGCCATCTGCGCCCATGTCCGGACGGGAGGCCGTCTGGCCCTGTCCGGTATCCTGCGTCAGCAGGCCGACGAAATCATCGCTGTCTATGCGCCCTACCTCCCTTTACGGGTGGCCGATGTGCGCGAGGACTGGGTATGCCTGGCCGGGGTCAAAGCCTGATGCGAACGCGCTGCCCGGCGTGTGACACGATTTTTCGGGTCACCTCCGAGCAGTTGCGAATGAAGGCGGGCAAGGTCCGTTGCGGCCAGTGCCAGCACGTTTTCAACGCCTTTGACTACCTGCTGCCGGACGCCAGCACCGACGCTGCCTTGGTCAAACCACCCGCCGCATCGACAAATCGGGCGGT
>JAQTXC010000010.1:20535-67383 GCA_028689015.1 Dechloromonas sp.
TGAAGGCGGGCAAGGTCCGTTGCGGCCAGTGCCAGCACGTTTTCAACGCCTTTGACTACCTGCTGCCGGACGCCAGCACCGACGCTGCCTTGGTCAAACCACCCGCCGCATCGACAAATCGGGCGGTCGCCGAACCCGTGCCAGCCATACCACCGGCAGTGCCGCCCACCGCCCAGTCCGCCGCACCTGCACCTGCACCTGCACCTGCACCCACCTTAGCCGCAGTTAGCGGACCGGACACCCCTCTTACTGCGCCGACCGATGCTGAAGCGCCGGCCATCACCAACGAAACCCTGGAGCAATCTACCGAGGCAGCCCGGGCCGCCGGCCTGGTGGCGGCGCGCACCTGGAACGAAACCAGCGGCTACAACCGCTGGGCCAGCGGGCCACTGGCCGCCGATGGCACGGCCCACTTCGATCAGGATCACGCCCACGCTAGTCACTGGCCTTTTGTCCTCGCCGCAGCCAGCCTCTGCCTATTCCTGCTGATCCAGACCACTTGGCATTTTCGCACCCAGATCGTCATGCGCCTACCGGCCAGCGCCGCTTGGTATGCCGCCCTGGCGGTCGACGTGCCTTTACCCCGAGAAAGCGAACTGGTCAGCATCGAAAGCTCCGACCTGCAGTCGGACAATGCCCGCGGCTTGTTCGTCCTGAACGCCCTGCTGAAGAACCGGGCCGCCTACGCCCAAGCCTGGCCAGCGCTGGAATTGACCCTGACCGACGTCAATGATCGGGTGGTCAGCCGGCGAGTCATTCACGCGACCGACTATCTGCCGACCAATGCGTCCAGCGCCTTCCCTGGCCAGAATGAAACACTGATCAAACTCTGGGTGGAAGCCCGGAACATCGGTGCCGCTGGCTATCGCCTGTACATCTTTTATCCCTGAGCCCTCATGACCACACTGATTTGCGGTTCCCTCGCCTTCGACAACATCATGGTCTTTCCGGACCGCTTTAAGAACCACATCCTGCCCAACCAGATCCACATTCTGAATGTTGCCTTTCTGGTCCCGGAAATGCGTCGCGAATTCGGCGGTTGTGCCGGCAATATTGCCTACAACCTGATGCTGCTTGGCGGCAACGCCACCATCATGGCCACCGTGGGTGACGATGCCCAACCCTATCTCGACCGCCTCGACCAGTTCGGACTGAGCCGCGCCCACGTCCGCCAGATCCCCGGCAGCTTCACCGCCCAAGCCTTCATCACCACAGACCTGGACGATAACCAAATCACCGCCTTCCACCCGGGCGCAATGAGTTTTTCGCACTTGAACAAGGTCGACCGCAGCGGTGCCCGTTTGGGCATCGTGGCCCCGGATGGCCGCGACGGCATGCTGCAACATGCGCGCGACTTCGCAGCAGCGGGCGTTCCCTTCATTTTCGATCCAGGCCAGGGCCTGCCGATGTTCAGCGGTGATGATCTACTCGATTTCCTGCGCCTGGCCGACTACGCCTGCTTCAACGATTACGAGGCACAGCTCGCCTGCGAGCGTACTGGCCGCAACTTGTCGCAACTGGCCAGTGAGGTCAAGGCGCTGATTGTCACCCGAGGCAGCGAAGGATCGGAAATTCATGTCGACGGCGCTTGCCTGAGCATTCCATGCGTCACCGCCGATGCCGTCGTTGACCCCACCGGTTGTGGCGATGCCTACCGGGCCGGCTTGCTTTATGGCCTGGCCGAGGGCTACGATTGGCTCACCATCGGTCGCCTGGCCGCCGTGATGGGCGCCATCAAGATTGCCCACCGCGGCGGGCAAAACCACCAACCCAGTCGTGCCGAGATTGCCCAGCGCTATCAGCAGGCCTTCGGCGTCAGCGTATGGAAGGATTGAACATGAAATGGCTTGCCATCCTCTTCACCGCAGTTTTCCTGTCGGCCTGTGCCAGCAGCAAATCAGGCAATGTTTACAGTCGTGACCAGACCAAGCGTGAAATGACGGTGCGCCAGGGCGTGCTCGAATCCGTTCGTGTCGTCGCCATGGAAGGCACCAAATCCGGCGTTGGCACCGTCGCCGGCTCGGTGGTCGGTGGTGTTGCCGGCAGCGGCGTGGGCGGCGGCAAGGGAAAAATCATCGGGGCCGTCCTGGGCGCGGTCGCTGGCGGTCTGGCCGGTAGCGCCATCGAAGAAAATGTCACCCAGAAACAGGCGCTGGAATTAACCGTCAAACTCGAGGGCGGCCGCAACATCGTCGTCGTCCAGGAGGGTGATGCCGGTGAATTCCAGGTCGGCGATGCCGTGCGTGTGCTCAGCGACCGCGGCGAAACCCGCATTACGCGCTGAAATATCGCCGTAAAGATCGGGCAATAGGGGTGTAACAGCGATCTTCCATTCTTCTCTCCACAGTCAAGGAGAAAAGAATGGAAAACAATCTGAGTCGCGCCACGACGCGCGCCCGCCCCGCCAAGAAATCACTGGCCGTTGGTTTTGCCCACACCCCCGGCGACATCATGGACGCCCAACGCCTTCGTTTTCGTGTTTTTGCCGGTGAAATGGGTGCCAAATTACCCAGCCGCATTCCCGGTGTGGATCACGACATTTACGATCCCTATTGCGACCACCTAGTCGTGCGTGACACCGACAGCGGCGAAATCGTTGGTACCTACCGCATCCTTCCGCCCGAACATGCCCGTAAAATCGGCTATTACTCAGAAAATGAATTCGATCTCACCCGCTTGCAGCATCTCCGCCCGCGCCTAGTCGAAATCGGCCGTTCTTGCGTCCATCCCGACTACCGCACCGGCGCGACCATTGCCCTGCTTTGGTCCGGCCTCGCCCAATACATGCAAGAACGTGGCTACGACTATCTGATGGGCTGTGCCTCAATCAGCATGGCCGATGGGGGACACGCCGCCGCCAGCTTGTACAATCGCCTATCGGCCGAACACCTTGGCCCGCAGGAATACCGTGTTTTCCCGCGCTGTCCGCTGCCGCTTGCTGCCCTGCAAAACGATCTGCCGGCCGACGTACCGCCGCTGATCAAGGGATATTTGCGGGCGGGGGCCTGGATTTGCGGCGAACCGGCCTGGGACCCTGATTTCAATACCGCCGACCTGCCTATCCTGATGCCCATGGCCAAGGTATCAGCACGTTATGCCAAGCATTACCTGGGACAAGAAAACTGAGCGACACCCCTAGCCTCATCCGCCTCTATCGGCGCTTTCGCCTGGCCCTGCTGTTAATCAGCGGGGCCTTTGTCGCGTTGACCGTATTTAGCATCTGCAACGACCGTCGCCGCCTGCGGCTGAAACAAAGCTGGTCTGCTGCGGTACTGGATGCCCTGGGCATTACGCTCGACGCCAACCTGACTCACGCCCAAGGCGGTGCTCTCTTGATCGCCAACCATATTTCCTGGGTGGATATTTTCGTCATCAACGCTGTACTGCCCGCCGCTTTCGTCGCCAAGGAAGAGGTGCGTCGCTGGCCGCTGCTCGGCTGGATGGCCGCCCGTAATGACACCATTTTTTTGCGTCGCGGCAGTCGAGGCCACGCCAGGATCATCAACGCCGAAGTCGCCAGCGTTTTGGCCTGCGGCAAATATGTTGCCCTGTTTCCCGAAGGGACAACCACCGACGGACGGACGCTACTGCATTTCCACGCGGCCTTGCTACAACCCGCGCTAGCGGCCGGCCAGCCGGTGCTGCCCATTGCGCTGTCGTACTGGGAAGAGGACGGTCAACGCAGTCTGGCCCCCCGTTACGACGGCGATCTATCCTTGGGACAGTGCCTGACAGCCATCCTCAAGCGCCGCCGCATCATTGCCCGCCTGGTCACCACGCCCATCCGCGGACTTCAGGGGGAAGACCGCAAACACGTGGCCGCCGCCGCCCGTGAAGCTATCGCATTAGCGGCAGGGCTTCCGCGGGTGAACACGGCACCTGAAAAACCTGACGATCCTCCAGCCGCAAGGCGGTGAGCGGCCCCCCCCACAAACAACCAGAATCCAGCGCCAGCAAGTCAGGCCTGATCAGCAAACCCAAGGCCGACCAGTGGCCGGTCACCAACACACAATCAGCGCTCTGCCGACCTGGCGCATCAAACCACGGCACATGGCCTGACGGCGCATGTCGGGTTTCCCCCTTGCTCTTGAAATCCATCGTGCCATCCGGCGTACAAAACCGCATCCGGGTCATGGCGTTGACGATAACCCGCAAACGCCCCCAGCCACGCAAGTCATCCGACCAGGCAGCCGGCTCGCTGCCCCATAGGTGGCTGATGAATTCCCGAAAAAGCGGCCCTTGTAACATGGCCTCCACCTCGGCGGCCAAGGCTCGAGCCCGTTCAGGCGTCCACTGCGGCAGCAAACCCGCATGCACCAGGCAATAACCGTTTTCCGTATGGCACAGCGGCTGCTGTCGCAGCCAATCCAGGATCTCTGCAGCATCCGGCGCATCGAGAATTGGCTGCACGGTATCGTCAGTCCCGCGAAACTTCGCCCCGTTCTCGGCCACCATCAGCAGGTAAAGATCGTGATTACCCAACACGGTCAACGCCGATTTGCCGAGTGATTTGACCAAGCGCAAAGTTTCCAGCGAACGCGGCCCGCGATTCACCAGATCCCCAACCAGCCAGAGACGGTCAGCCGCCGGATCAAAGCGGCAATGCGCCAGCAGACGACAGAGTGTCTCATAACAACCCTGAATATCACCGATGGCATAAGTACTCATTTTGGCGAGCCAGTTGTAATTGCTATCAAGTTCAAGCTTCCCGAATACATAGAAATGCCACTGCGAAGTAGCGGCAGATCGTTACAATTCCGCACCACAAAGAAAATTTCCGACCAAACCAAAGGCTGCAATTTATTTTCGATAAGTAAATATGGCATCTACGGTACTTAGATCGATACAGCACCTATTCTAACCATGAAAAAACTAATGCAACCCAGAAGCGAACTTGCTGAAGTTCTGTTTTCTTTCCGTAAGGCGTTTTACACGGCGGGTCTGTTCAGCATGTTTATTAACGTCATCGGTTTGGTGCCGTCGATCTACATGTTGCAGGTCTATGACCGGGTTTTACAAAGCCGCAATTCGACCACCTTGATCATGTTGACCGTGATCATGCTGGGGTTCTATGTAATGCTCGGCATGCTGGAGTTGGCGCGTTCCAAACTGTTGATTCGCGTCGGGGCGCAAATGGACACCCGGTTGAATGATCGGGTATTCACGGCGTCTTTTGAGCGAAATCTTCGTCGCTCGGGTGGTAATGCAGGACAGGCGATGAGCGACCTGACCAATGTGCGGCAGTTTTTGACCGGCAATGGTTTGTTCGCTTTCTTTGATGCGCCCTGGGCCCCGGTCTATCTGGTAGTTATTTTCCTGTTTAGCCCCTGGTTAGGCTTGTTTGCAGTCGTTGCGGCAGCCATCTTGTTTGGACTGGCCTGGGCGACCGAGGTCTCGACCCGCAAACCGCTGGCGGAGGCCCAACAGGTTTCCATGGCGGCCAACATGTATGCGACCAACAATTTGCGCAATGCCGAAGTCATCGAAGCGATGGGGATGCTGGATAACCTCAAGCGACGCTGGCTGGAAAAACAATTGCGCTTCCTGGCACTGCAAAATGAAGCCAGCGACAAGGCGGCAGCCATTTCAGCCACAACAAAATCGGTCCGCATCGCTGTGCAATCACTCGTTCTGGGGGGCGGCGCCTTGCTGGTGATCGAAGGCACAATGACGCCGGGGGGCATGATTGCCGCTTCCATCCTGCTTGGCAAGGCGCTGGCCCCGGTCGAACTGGCGATCAACGTCTGGAAACAGTTGTTGTCAGCCCGAACGGCTTATCATCGCCTGGAAGACATGCTCAAGGACCATCCGGCCCGTTCGCTGGGAATGTCCTTGCCGCAGCCCAAGGGAAATTTGTTGGTCGAGGGCGTGAGTGCAGCGCCGCCTGGAACGCAATCCATGGTGCTGAAGCAGATTGGTTTTGCGGTGGCCCCCGGTGAAGTTGTCGGCGTGATTGGTCCCTCGGCTTCGGGCAAATCGACGCTGGCGCGTCTGATGGTCGGTGTCTGGCCCGCCTTGGCTGGCAAGGTGCGTCTGGATGGTGCCGATGTATTTAGCTGGAACAAGGGGGAATTAGGCCCCGCGGTCGGCTACCTGCCGCAAGATATCGAACTGTTTGAAGGAACGATCGCCGAGAATATTGCCCGTTTCGGTGACGTTGACCCTGACAAGGTGGTTGAAGCGGCGCAAATGGCAGGTGTTCACGAGATGATTTTGCGTTTCCCCAAGGGGTACGACAGCCAGATCGGTGAAGCAGGCAGCGTCCTGTCGGGTGGGCAACGGCAGCGGATTGCATTTGCCCGTGCTGTTTACGGCAACCCGGCTTTCGTTGTACTGGATGAACCCAACTCCAATCTCGATGACGCAGGCGAAAGCGCCTTGGTACGGGCCATTCTGGAACTGAAGCGCCGGGGAACCACCGTCATGCTGATCACGCATCGGACCAGCATTCTGAGTGCCGTTGATAAATTGCTGCTCTTGGTCGAGGGGGCCGTACAGCTCTACGGCCCGCGTGACCAGGTCTTGCAGGCGCTCCAGCAACGCGCCCAGCAAGCGACCGTGAGTCAAGCAGCCCAACCAGTTGCTGTGCCAGCGGCCGGTTAATTGCCAGTTGTTCTAAAGGTTATGAACATGTTCAAACGGGTTTCTCAATTTTTCAAATCAAAAGTCCTGGCTGAAACCGATGAGGTCTTGGTGGAAGGAGCGACGTCTGCACTCAGCAAGGTCGACACCGACGAGCGGCCAATCGTCAAATTCGGCATGATGACGCTGGCGATAGGCTTTGGCGGTTTTCTGTTGTGGGCAGCCTTGGCGCCACTCGATGAGGGGGTTCCTGGTGTCGGCGTGGTTAGTGTCGATACCAAGCGCAAAACAGTCCAGCACCTGCATGGTGGGGTGGTCGAGGAAATCCTGGTCAGGGAAGGGGCGCGCGTCAAGGCGGGCGATATTCTCGTTAGACTCAATTCGACCGACGTGAAGGCACAGCTGGATATTGCCCAAAGCCAGCTCTATCTGGCGGCCGCAATGGAGGCCAGGCTTCGTGCCGAGCGGGCGAATCAAGACAAAATGACGTTTCCTGATGCTTTGCAGGCATCAGCCCAGACGGACCCGCGCGCCAAAGATGCGATAGATGCACAGTCGCAGCTCTTCTCGGCGCGACGTGCGGCGCTAAAGAGCGAACTGGCGACCATGGACCAAATGGTCGCAGGGTTGAACAATCAGATTACCGGCCTGCGCTCACTGGAGGCTGGCAAGAAAAGACAAATTGAATTGCTCGAAAAGGAATTGACCTCCTATCGCGGCTTGGCTGAGGAAGGCTTTGTGCCCCGCAACAAACTGTACGAACAGGAGCGCGTGTTGGCCGATATTTCGGGGACCCGTGGAAGCGATATTGCCCAAATCGCGCGGGCTGAAGCGGCAATCAATGAGACCCGCCTGCGTCAGTTGCAACGCCAGCAGGATTACCGCAAGGAAGTCGAGTCGCAAATGTCAGATGTGCAGCGCGAACTCAATACGCGTACCGATCAATTGCGTGCACTGGAAGAACAATACGCCAGAACCGATATCAAGGCGCCGGCGGATGGTTATGTGGTTGCCATGGAGGCTCACACTGTCGGCGGCGTCGTCCGGCCGGGTGACCGCATCATGGATATCGTTCCGGAGGACGATGTCCTGGTCGTTGAAGCCCAATTGCCGGTCAATCTCATTGACAAGGTCCGCGTCGGCCAACTCGCTAACATGCACTTGCAGATTGTGCTGAGTGGCGGCGCGCAGCCGGTGATCGAGGGCGAAGTCGTTCAGATCTCTGCCGACCGCCTGACCGACCAGCGCACCGGTGCACCTTATTACTCGGCGCGTATTCACATCACGGCCAAAGGCGCGGCTGAAGTTGCCCGACACAAAATCCATGTCCAGCCTGGCATGCAGGCTGACGTGGTGGTCATCACTGGCGCGCGGACCTTGTTGCAGTATCTGATGCGCCCCTTGATGTCGCGGATCACCTCCGGCATGACGGAGCTATAAGATGAATCTCCCTTGGCTCAAACAACCGCCTGGCAAAAAGTTGGTGGCCGCCCTGGCAGTGATCTGTGCCGGTGTCGCAAACGCCGGTTCTTTTCAAGACATGTATCTCGCCGCTCTCCATGGTGACCCGGTATTCGCCGCCGCCCGCGCCGAACGGGAAGCCGCCGACTCGTTGGTCACCCAGGCCCGCGGGCAGTTGCTGCCGCAAGTCGCGGTCAACGGTGCCAGAATCAAAAATTCGCTCGACAACCAGGTCCAGACAACGCTCTATGGCACCGTCCGGCGCAATTACGACTTCGTCAGCCACAGCGCCTCGCTCAACTTATCGCAGGCGCTTTTCCGCCCCCAAGCCTGGTTAGCCTACAACCAGAGTAAATCGCAGGTTTTACAGGCGGAAGGCATTTATCGCCAAGCTGCGCAGGATCTGACCCTGCGCTTCTCGCAAGCCTATTTTGAAGTCCTGCTGGCAGAAGACAATCTGGCGCTATCGAAAGAGCAGAAACTGGCGATTGAAGAGCAACTCAAACAGGCCAAGCGTTATTTCGAAGCGGGTGTCGGCACCATTACCGACATCAATGAAGCCCAAGCGCGTTACGACACCATCCAAGCGCAGGAATTGGCTGCCGATAATAATCTGGAATTGAAAATTCGGAGTCTGGAACAGATTGCTGGCGATGTTGGCAGAAAATTTCAACGAATTTCCAGCGGCATGGAACTGGAGTTGCCACAACCGAGCGATGTGAATGCCTGGCTAGAGTTCTCCCTCGCCAACAATCCGTCGATCAAGGCCCGCGAAGCTGCGCTGGCCGTGGCAGAGAGCGAAGTACATAAAAACTTCGCGGCCCATTTGCCAACCGTCGACCTGGTTGCCTCGCGTGGCCGAAATGAAAATCCTGGCTACACCACCCTGGACACGGTCAACTGGACCAACACCCTGGGTGTTCAATTCTCCATTCCTTTGTTCGCCGGCGGGACAACACAAGGCCGAGTCAATCAAAGCGCCTCCCTGCGTGAAAAAGCACGCTATGACCTCGAGGCCACGCGCCGCGCGGTCATCCAGTCAACCCGGCAAGAATATTTGAATGTTATCAATGGGGTGGCGCAAATCAAGGCCTTGCGTCAGGCAGTGAAATCAAACGAACTAGCCCTCTATTCGGCCAGAAAAGGGCTGGAAGCCGGGTTGCGCACAAGCTTTGACGTGCTTAATGCACAACAACTCGTTTTCTCAGCCAAGCGTGACTTGGCGCTGGAAAGATACCGCTATGTCTCATCACGCTTGAGACTGCGAGCTGCGGCGGGGATGCTGGGGGATGAGGATATTGCGCTGGTTCAAAATTGGCTCATTTCTCCCGACCCGGCCAAGCAAGACTGAGCTTGTACAGAAATTATTGTTACACGCCACAGAAAATCCAAAATAACTAGCATTATCATCATTGGGTAACCAGACAGAATTTTGCACCCCCCTTAACCTAGGAGCAAGCAATGGCATCACTCAGTTTTTATCGAAGCTATGACATGAACTCACCACTGGACATCTCGGCAAACAGTGGACTGTACAATCCCTCAGGAATAACCAGCAGCACAGAGGCCATTTTTGCGGACAACAGCTACGCAGTATTTTTAAGCAGTACGCCAACCTCCCCATTCACCTTCAGTCAAACCCAGGATGGCAGTTGGGATGTAGAGACTGGCACCTTAGCCAGTGTCATTTGGACCAGCCAATATTTCGGGGATACCGTTTACGCGCTAACCGGACTATCAGCCAATATCAACGTCAACTATTACGTCTGGGGCTACGACTCAAACAACGACGGTGAAACCGAGCTATACGGCATGGCTGCGGAAACGGCCTACTGGCTGTCAGGAGCAGACACCGTCACAGGCTCCGCAGGAAACGATACGCTGAGTGGCTACCAGGGCAACGACAGCATTTCGGGAGGCATCGGTCACGATGTCCTCGCCGGCGGCCTCGGCAACGACACCCTGGACGGCGGAGAAGGGACAGACATCGCTGATTACGGGGATATGCCAGAAAACACGGCAAGCTACAGTTTTGCCATTACTGGCAACCTGGGCAGTGGTAACGTCAAATTTAATACACTGAGTGGCACGGGAACCTATACCAGCCAAACGGATACCCTGCGTAATCTCGAAATTCTTCGCGGAACGTCGCGGGGTGACAAAATTGACCTCGGTACTAGCAAAGGATTTCAAGACGGCATACAGGGTATGCTCGGCAGCGACACCATCATTGGTGGCGACACCCTGAGTGGAACGAGCAACGATGGTGATTTCATTGACTACAGGTCATTCTCGGCCCCCAAATTCAAAGCCAATGTCGTACTGACGAACACTGACTCAGCCACTTCGACCACCTACGCTACAGCCAAGCTTTATTTAGGCAGCACCCTCCTTGAAACCGATCTGATCAAAAAAATTCATGGCGTGATCGGCTCAGGCGGCAACGACTCGGTGACAGGAAGTGCTGCAGATGATTGGTTCCGCGGCATGGCGGGTAATGACACCTTTGTTGGCGGTGCCGGCAATGACTGGATCGATTATCGCGGACTAACATCCGGACTAACCATCACACTAGCAGCAGCTGGCGCGACCCAAAGCATTACTGCAGGCAGCCATGGCACAGACACCATCTCCAATGTCGAAAATATCTCAGGAGGTCTAGGGGCTGACAAACTGACCGGCAATGAACTGAACAATACACTTCGTGGCAGAGAAGGCAATGACACTCTGGACGGCGCAGGCGGGATGGACTATGCCGATTACAAAAATGCATCAAGCTCCATTACGGTCATTTTTAGCGCGGCCACCTCAGCCGCATCCAGTGGGGCAGATGGCACTGACACCCTGCTGAATATTGAAGGCATTCGGGGATCTAGCTACGGAGACACCCTGACTGGCAGCACCGGCAACCAGTTTCTCGATGGCCGCGATGGCAACGACACCCTGAATGGCGGCTTGGGCAACGACACCTTGATTGGCGGAAATGGCGTCGACAAGTTAATTTTTTCCACTGCGCTTGGTAGTACCAATATTGACGCACTCCCTGATTTTTTAGTCGGGATGGACAAAATAATTCTTGACGACGACATTTTTACTGCTCTGGGTCTGACCGGCACCACCACGGGCCTTGCACTGACGGCAAGTAAATTTCAGCTAGGCAGCGCAGCTAATGATGTGGGCGACCGGATTATTTACAACCAGAGCAGCGGTGCTCTGTACTACGATGCAGATGGTACAGCTAGCATAGCCGCGGTCCAGTTCGCCACCCTAACCGCCAAGCCACTGTTAACAGCAGCCGACTTTCTGGTCATCGCCTAGCTTCCGTCCCTCCAAAGGAATCGCCAGCCCCCAAGCTGGCGATTGGGAGCTACCTGAAAACATTTTTAACAAACAAGCCTCCAAACTTAGGCACAAAATTGATTTCCTGACATCTCCCACGGCCCGCGATCCGATCGACATAAAATCTCTGAGACATTGTGCGCTACCTATTCATCCATCAGAATTTTCCCGGTCAATTTCGGCATATAGCCAAAGCACTCGCGGACGACCCTATTAATCAAGTCGTTGGCATTGGAGAAGCTAAAAATCTGAGCGGCCGCCCCTCCATACACCCCAGGATTCGTGTTCTGACCTACCAAGTACACGGACAGAACCACCCAGAAACACACCACTATCTGCGGGAATTCGAAGGCCACATTCGTCGAGGCCAATCAGTTGTTCGTTTGCTGATGGCCCTACGCGACGAAGGACATTTTTCCCCAGAAATAATCGTCGCGCACCCAGGCTGGGGGGAAGGTCTGTTTCTGAAGGACATTTTTCCAGATGCCAAGGTGATTCAGTATTTTGAGTATTATTACCATGGCACAGGAGGAGATGTTGGGTTTGACCCAGAGTTTCCAAGCACCCTTGATGATCAACTCAGAGTTCGAGTCAAAAACAGCACACAGCAGCAAAGTCTGCTCAATTGCGATCACGGGATATCACCAACCGCATGGCAACGCTCACGCTATCCGCCAGAATTCCGAAATAAAATCGATGTCATCCACGAAGGCGTGGACACAGAACTTGTTAAACCCAATCCGGATGCCTGGATACAGATTAATAATCAGCGCCTAGAGGCCGGTGATGAGATCGTCACTTACGTCGCTCGCAACCTCGAACCTTACCGCGGCTTCCACACATTCATTCGCAGCCTGCCGAGACTGCAGGCATTGAGACCAAATGCAATTGTGATCATTGTCGGTGGCGATGAAGTCAGTTACGGCAAGCGACTACCCGAAGGTCAAACCTACCGCCAACGCTACTGCGCAGAAGTTCAGGAGCGAGTCGATTGGCGCAAAGTACTCTTCGTCGGCAAGCTCCCCTACCTTGATTATCTGACAGTCCTGCAGGTTTCTGCCGCCCACATCTATCTGACATTCCCATTCGTTTTATCATGGTCCATGCTTGAAGCGATGGCCGCAGGCTGCCTGCTTATCGCCTCGGACACAGCCCCCGTTCGTGAAGTTATCGAAGGGGGGGAAAATGGGTTGCTGGTTGACTTCTTTAATCATGATGCATTGGCCAGTAATGTGGCCAATGCACTTGCCACGCCAAGTCAATTTGATTACTTACGCAAAAATGCTCGAAGACACATTGTCGAGCGATATGATCTAAAAACTGTCTGCTTACCCAAACTACTGGCCACACTGCGTACCGCTGGATGACAACGCAGGCAAACACTATTAACAGCCTACGCTTCCATATATATTGGATATAGTTATCTACTGGCACACATGAGCAGCAAGGAAGAACCATGATCCGTCATCATCCTGTCTTTTGGCCTTGGGCAATCATTCTGATGATCAACTCAATTGGGCATGCTCAGGCGGCCGACGAGCACTTCCAAATCAATGCTTACGAGGTTTCCGGCAACCATCTTCTGAACACTCAAGAAATTACCCAGCTACTCACGCCCTTTACTGGCTCCAACCGGGTTTTTGGTGACATCCAAAAAGCGCTGGAAGCCATCGAAGGGCGTTATCGGCAACTCGGTTATGCCGGCATTCAGGTAGGCTTGCCAGAGCAGGCGCTGGATAGCGGCAAGGTTCGAATGACGATCATCGAGTCATCGCTGAGCCGTATCAAGCTGACCGGAAACACGCACTTCACGAATCAAAATATTCTGGCCAGCCTGCCGACTTTGCAGGTGGGGGCGCCGGTCAATATCCGGGTGCTGTCGGAAAGCATTCAGTTGACCAATGAAAACCCGGCCAAGACGGTTGATTTGGTTCTGGGGGTTGGGAATCAGCCGGGCGAGTTGGAGGCTCGGCTTGAAGTGCAGGATGAAAAACCCTGGCGCGTTTACGTGACTGCCGACAATACCGGGAACGCCAGCACGGGTCATGACCGGGTCGGCGTCGCGGTGCAGCATGCCAATCTGTTCGATGCCGATCATGTAGCGACTGCGGCCTATACGACCTCGCTGGAACGCCCGGACCGGACGTCGATCTACAGCTTGAGTTATCGCCTGCCGCTGTATCGCTGGGGCGATAGCCTGGACTTTATCCTGGGCTACTCCGATGTCAGCGCCGGCAGTGCGCATACGGTGGCCGGGCCGTTGCAATTCTCCGGGACGGGCGAGGTGTTCGGCTTGCGCTACAACCATATTCTGGCGCGGCAAGGGCATTACAGTCATCGCCTGATTTTTGCGGTCGACCAGCGCAATTACGACAATACCTGCACCCTGGGCGGGGCAGCGGTGTGTGGTGCCGGCGGCGCCGACATCAGCGTTCGGCCGCTGGGCGTCAGCTATTCTGGCCAATGGTCGCCGCCGGGGCAGGCCACGCAATTCGCCCTCGGTATTTTTGCCAACCTGCCGGGGCAGGCCAAAGGGGAGCAGGCTGATTTCACGGCGGCGCGTCTGGATGCCACGGCGCGCTATCAGTTGCTGAAAGGCAGCTTTGCCCATAGTCGCAATCTGCCGGGTCACTGGCAGGCCCGTATTGCCTTGAGTGGCCAATACACGCGCGATGCGCTGGTGGCGGGTGAGCAGTTCAGCCTGGCCGGCAGCAACGCGGTGCGAGGATTCGCTGAACGGGCGGTTGCCGTCGACCATGGCTTGTTGGCAACAACCGAACTCTATACGCCGGAACTGCCGCTGTCTTTCCTGTCCGGCAGCTTGCGCGCCCTGGCCTTTGCCGACTACGGCCTCGGTGCCTTTAACAAGACGCCGCCGGGCCTGCATGGCAGCGCACACATTGCCAGCATCGGTTTGGGTTTGCGTTACACCATGGCCAAGCAGACCAGCCTGCGTTTTGACCTGGCCCGAGTCGTCTCGGGTGGGCCCGTCGGCAGCGCCCAGGCGGGTGACTGGTCGGGCCATGCCGGCCTGACCTACGGTTTCTGACCGGCTGACCTACACAGGAGTTGCATGATGAAATCCTCTCTGGTCCCCTCTTTTCCGCTCAAGGTGCTGGCGCTGGCTGTCGTCAGTTGTTACTGGCCATTGGCTGGCTGGGCCAATCCACAGCAGCCCGTCGTGGTGGCGGGTCAGGCCCAGTTTGCCCAGCAGGGCAACACGCTCACGGTCAACAACACGCCGGGCACCATAATCAACTGGCAGCAGTTTTCGATTGCCGCCAACGAAGTGACCCGTTTCAATCAAGCCTCAGCCAGTAGCAGCGTCCTCAACCGGGTCATCGGTCGCGATCCCTCGCAACTGCTCGGTCAGTTGAGTTCAAATGGTCGGGTTTTTGTCATCAACCCGGCGGGCATTCTGGTCGGATCGCAGGCTCGTATCGATACCGCCGGCTTTGTCGCCTCGACGCTCAATCTGTCCGATAGCGATTTTCTGGCGGGGCGCTTCAGTTTCACGCCAACCGCCGATGCCGGCGCAGTCAGCAATGCTGGGCAGATCACCACGCCCGAGGGCGGTTTTGTCTATCTGGTCGGGTCGACCGTGGACAACAGTGGCTTGATCCATGCGCCGGGCGGTGAGGTGCTGCTCGCTGCCGGGCAGCGGGTGCAACTGGCCGATTCGGCAACACCTGGCGTGCGGGTGGAGTTTTCCGCTACGACCGAACAGGCCACCAATCTGGGCGAAATCGTTGCTGAAGCGGGCCGGGTCGGCCTGACCGGTGCGCTGGTTCGCCAATCTGGCCGCATCTCGGCCAACAGTGCGGTGCGCGAAGGGGGGCAGATTTATTTGCGAGCGACGGGCGACACCTGGGTCGATCAGCAAAGCCAGACGACAGCCACCGGCACGACTGGTGGCTCGATCAGTCTGCTCGGCCAGCGGGTGGCGGTGACCGACCAGGCGCAGGTGGATGTGTCCGGGCAGCAGGGTGGCGGGCAAGTGCTGGTGGGCGGGGACTATCAGGGACAAAATCCCGCGGTCGACCACGCCACCATGACATTTTTCGGTCCGCAAGCAGTCATCCGTGCCGATGCTCTGCGTCATGGCCATGGGGGCAAGGTCGTTTTGTGGGCCGATGAACTGACGCAGGCCTACGGGCAGATCAGTGCCCGTGGCGCCAGTTTGGGCGGTCACGGCGGTCTGGTGGAAACGTCGGGGAAGCAAGGGCTGAATATTCGCGGCTTGCGCGTCGATACCTCGGCGGCCGAGGGCACGGCCGGGTTGTGGCTGCTTGACCCGCTCAATGTGGACATCGTGGCCAGCGTGCCGTCGGGCACCTCTTATCTAAGCCCATTCAGTTCCTTTGACCCGGGGGCGGATTCTTCCATTCTGGCCAGCGATATCGAGGCGGGCCTCGGTTCAGGAAACGTGCAGATCACCACGGGCTCGACCGGTGCGTCGTCAGGTGACATTCGGGTGCAACAGGGTATTTTCTGGTCGACCGGCAACAGTTTGACGCTGGATGCGGCCAACAAGATCCAGTTTGATGCCGGTGTCGACGCCAGTGGCACTGGCGCCACCTTGATTCTGAAAGCAGGTAGCGGCGGGATCACCAAGGCAGATGCGGCCGTTCTGGCTGTTGAAAACCTGGCGATTCACGCCAAGGGTTCGGTCGACCTGAGTAATGGCACCGCGAATCATGTCAGCACCCTGGCGGCCGCCATTGGTGATGCCAGCAATCTGGAAAAGAACCTCGAATTTGCCAATGATCAGGCGTTGCAGATCGGCACGGTCGACAGCATTAACGGCATCAATATCCAGATCGGCGCCGGAAATTACACCGCCGGTAGCGACAACGGCCTGATTCAGTTGCGCACCACGGGGGATCTGACCCAAAGTTCGGGCGCCCTGCTGGCTGGCCGGGCCGTGATTGCCAAGAGCGATAACGGCAAGGTCAACCTGAACGAAGCCAACCCCACTGGGGCAATTGCTGGTACAGCGAGCACCGGCTTCACCTACAAGAGCAACAACAGTATTTACTTGACTCGGCTGGGCAGTGCCGGCGAGGCGGGTATTAGCGTTTCCAAAGGTTCAGCAGCCCCCGTTCCCGGCGCCATCAGTTTGATTACAACGGCTACCAGCGGCAGCATTTTTGATGACACCAGCGAGTCGACCGCGAAAATCTCCGGCTCAACCCTGAGCCTCAACGCGCCGGGCAGCATTAATCTGCGCAACGCGCATCAGGTCAGCACCCTGGATATTGACCCGGGCAGTGTCGGTGACATACGGTTTCACAATGATCAGGCTCTGAGCATTGGCCAACCCATCACTCTAAATACCGGAAAACATTTCGAGGTCTACCTAGACGCCGGGGCGCTCAGCCTTAATGGCGCAAACATCACTGCTCCCGGCGGAATTACGCTCTATGCGCCGACCCTAGACGGCTACGGTGCCGCGCTATCAGCCGACGGCGGGCAGATCGCGTTGATTAGCGACAGCAATACGCTTTCAAGTACGAGTACCAACATCACCGCCCGGTCAGTCATGCTAGCCCCCAAAACCAGCGGACATGGATTGGAGGTCAATGACTCAACCTGTGCTACCAACATGTTGTGTCTGAGTGTCACAAATCTGTTGAACTGGATTTCAACCAGCGAACTACAACTTGGCTTGGATAGCAGCGAAATCACCTCCGGCACAAAAATTCCCGCCACAGCATCTCTTGTCATCAATACAGAATTAGCGCGTAACAATAACGGCGACAGGTTGATTCTTCTTTCCGCAGGAGATATCACGCAATCCGCAGCAATCACGACCGAATTGCTCGGCGCGGCGTCCAACGGCGGCAACGTCACCTTAACAAACAGCAATAACAGTTTTTCAAAATTGATTGGCTTGGCAGATAGCAACCACAGCTTCAGCGCTACCGCCCACACAGCCTATACCATCGATAGTGTGCTCACCGGGGATGGCACAACCGAAAGTGGTGTGACGGCCGGCGGCAGTATCACCTTGGTTGCATACGGTTCAACCAGCAGCATCACCGGCAATTATGTTGTCAAGGCGCCTACAGTCACGCTGCAAGCCGGTAGTATCGGCAGCAGCGCCACACCGCTGAAAACCGCGGCCAGCACGCTCAGTGCCCTGGCCGACGGCAATATCTACATCACCAATAACACGGCAACTGCACCGGGCACCCTGAATCTTGCACTTCTCAATTGCAGCAGCACGCTGTGTACAAGTGGCGTGCAGTCAATCGGGGGGAGTCTCACGCTCGTTAATTATGGTCATTTGATCACACCGGATGGTGCCACTTCGAGCGGAGTCAGGGCGAGCCAGGACATTACGCTGACCGCCAATAGTCCCCTGACGGTTGGCACGGCGGGTATCGCCTCCACAGGAACGGGGGGCACAATCAATCTGACCGCCAGCAGTAATGGTCTGCTGACCCTGAATGGCCCGGTGACGACCAATGGTGGCAGCATCAGCCTGACTGCCGGTAGTACCAGCGGTACGATTCCCAATGGCGCCAGCGTTAATTTAACGGGTGGCTCAACCGGAGAGGTGCTCTCGCCCACCACCGTTGCCAGCACGCTGCAACAAGGCCCTACCCAGCACGCCTCAGCCAGCGAAGCGGCAACGTTAACACCTTCCGCACAGGCACCGCTCCCCCTCCTTACCCTTCCTGATGAACAACCAACCCCAACCTTGGCGGGAGGCACCGTGGGAGAGGAAGGACGTGGCAGCTTCGGCAGCAGCACTGACAGCGAAACAACCCAGGAAGAAGAGCGCGACAATGACCATACCAACCGCAAATTTGCCCAGTGCACAGCTTGATCTGATGCGCATCCTGTTTCTGGCGCTGGCTCTGCTTGTGCCACTAAGCACACTGGCGGACGAAATTGCCGCCGGTCTGGTCACTCATCTGTCCGGCACCTTCATCGCCAAACGCACCGATGGCAGTGTTCGTGTGCTGGGTATTCAATCGGTGATTCGAGCAGGTGATCAGTTGTCGACCGAGGCCGATACCTATGCGCGCATCAAGTTTAGAGATGGCAGCGAAGTCGTGCTCCGTCCCAACACCCGCTTTGTGGTTGAGCAGTATCAATTCGAAGCCGAAGCGCCCGCCAAGGATAATTTCATCACCCGGCTACTGAAGGGGGGGCTGCGGGCCGTTAGCGGCCTGCTCGGCCAGCGCTCGCGGGAGAAGGTGGAATATCGCACCACTGTCGCCACCATTGGCATTCGCGGTACCAACCACGGCATGCTGCTATGCGATAGCGATTGCGCCGATATTCAGACCGCCAGCGGTGAGCCCCCGGCGGATGGCTTGCATGTCGATGTCGCGTCCGGTGAAGTCGAGGTTCGTAATCGCGGTGGCCGACAGTCGGTGGGCAGCGGGCAATTCGCTTTTGCGCGCAACAATGACAATCCACCGACCTTGGTGCCAGCCGGCCAGGGTTTCCAGGTTACCATGCCGCAATCTATTAGCCAGAACGACGCCGCTGGACGCAGCGTGGGTGGGCAGGCCCGTGATACTGGCTGCAATTTATAGCGACTGAACCGGTGCTAGCTTATTGACCCTCCTCCTGCCTACAATGGGCGCGATGGAGGGTTGTAGTGCCAAATATCATCAATCTCATTTCATCGCCCAGTAGCCGCATTACGCCGGAAACTTCCCTGGCGCAAGCGGCGCGCTGGATGGCTGAGCGCGGCGAGTCGTCGCTGATCGTCATCGCCGATGGGCAGATCGCCGGCATCGTCACCGAAGGCGACATCCTGCACGCCATGCGCCAGCTGCGTGACAAAGCCTTGCCGGTGACGGAGATCATGACCTCTCCGGTGCATAGCGTCCCGGCCGACACGCCCTTCCGCACCGCCTATCGCACGGCAGCGCGGCATGGCATTCGTCACATTGTCGTCATCGATGAAGCCGGCCAGCCCTGTGGCGTGGTCAGCGAATCAGATTTTCGAAAATACCTTGGCGCCGATTTTTTCCGTCACCTGAATGACGTTGACGCGTTAATGGATCGCATGTTCCCCCGTCTGGGGCCGGATGCTCCGCTCGCTGCCGCCCTGACAGCGATGGAGGCCGCCCGGGCCAGTTGCATCGTCATCGTCGACAAACGTCGTCCGGTGGGTATCCTGACTGAGCGCGACATCGTTCGCCTGTTCAACCACACCTCTGGCGATTCAACTGTCGGCCAGGTCATGACCGCGCCGGCCATCACGATCGCCCAGGACCGCTCGCTGGCCCAGGCTGCCGAGGAAATGAACACGCGCAATATTCGCCATCTGATCGCCGTCGACCCTGAGGGTCATGCCGTCGGCCTGCTCTCTGAACATGCCCTGATGCGCCCCCTCGAACTGGACCTGATCGACGACGCCCTGCTCGAACGGATTGCCCTGATCAACCCGCAAGACAGCCGACTGGCCCAGACCTTGCGCAATGAGCACTACCAGCGCGCCCTGCTCGACAATTTCCCCTTCCTGGTCTGGCTCAAAGACACGGAATCGCGTTTTCTGGCGGTCAATCAACCTTTTGCCAGCATGGCCGCCATCCCCCACAGCCAAACGCTGATCGGCAAATCCGACCTCGACGTCTGGCCCCCCCATCTCGCCGAGCGTTATCGGGCAGACGATCAAGAGGTGATGCGCCAAAGACTACCTAAAACTGTCGTAGAACAAGGCAGTAACCAGGGTCAATTGTGCTGGTTTGAAACCTACAAGGCCCCGGTGATCGACGATCACGGTCAACTGATGGGCACCGTCGGTTTCGCCCGCGACGTCTCCGAACGCAAAAATGCCGAGGAAGCGACCGTCCTACGCAATGCCGCCCTCGCCGGACTGATTCGAGGGGAGCCCATTGCAGGCATTTTGGAACTGATTGTCTTGTCGGTTGAAACCGAATTGCGCGGCTGGTCGTGTGCCATTCTGCTCAGCGACGCATCGGGAACAACCCTGCAAAGCGCCGCAGCCCCCCGCTTGCCCGAAGCCTATACCAACGCCATCAACGGCCTCCTCATTGCCGATGGCAACGGCAGTTGCGGAACAGCCGCCTTTCGCCGACAACGTATCATCACGCCGGATGTCTTCAACAGCCCCTTGTGGGACAAATACCATGACCTGGCCCGCCTAGGCGGATTCTCCGCCTGCTTCTCAGAACCCATTCTTGGCCCTGAAGAGCAATTGCTTGGCACGCTGGCCGCCTATCACCCGCAACCGGCCAGTCCCTCCGCCGAACAACTGAGCCTGCTGCTGCAGGGCTGCCAGTTAGCGGCCCTGATCATCTCCCACGCCCGCAGCCTGGAACAACTACAAGCCAGCCAGAAAACCTTTCACGGCATTTTCGACAGCGCCAGCCAAGCCTTCATCATTCTCGATGAGCAAGGCCTCATCATTGATGTCAACAGCGAAGCCGAGCGTCTGAGCGCCTACCGGCGCGAGGAACTGCTGGGGCGCCATTATCACTTGCTCAGTTCACCGGAAATGTGCGACCTCGATGCCGTTGACCGCAAATTTCAGGCCGCGCGAGCCGGCCAGCCGCAACTGCTTGAGCTGTGGATCCAAAATACCCACGGTCACCTTTTCCCGCTCGACGTCCACCTGCAAGCCAGTCGCTATTTCGGCCGACAAGCACTGATTGCCTCAGTTCAGAACATCAGCGAACGAAAACTGACCGAATTGCGCCGCGATGTCGAACACCGCCTGGCCCAGCACCTGCTCGCCGAAACCCCGCTGGTCACGCTGCTCGACAGTACGCTGCACGACCTGCTGAGCTACCCGGAGCTCAGCGCCGGCGCCATTCACTGGCCACACGCCGATGGCAGCTACACCCTCCTGACCCACAGCGGACTATCGGCAACTTTTGTGGCACAAATCAGTCGTATCGCGCCCGATACCGAGCACGCAAAAATCATTCGCGAGGGCCAGCCATTTTGCAGTTGCAGCAGCCAAAGCCCCCTTTGCTCAGCCGATTCACTCACCGATCAAGCACCCTATCGCGATGAAAAATTACGCAGCCTGCTCATTCTGCCCTTAAAAATAAATGAGCAAACGACCGCCTGCCTGATGCTGGGCAGCCGGCTCAACACCCAGCTTTCCCACAGCACAGTCACCGTGATGAAAACACTGGCCCAGCATCTGGCCAGCAGTCTGGGAGATCTCCTGGCTCGCGTCAGCATCCGGCAAACACAGCAAAACCTCAGCGGCCTGTTCGACTCACTCAACGACTTCATCGTCATCGTCAACCAAAACGGCCAGATCATTGCCCATAACCAGGCCGTGCTTAGCAAGCTGGGCTATGAAACACAGCAACTGCTCGGCCAGTCAATCAGCTGCCTGCACCCCGCCGACCGCCAGCCAGCCGTCGAATCGACCCTGCTGGCCATGCGGGAAGGAACGACCAATAGCTGCCCCGAACCCCTGCAATGCGCCGACGGCAGCCTGATTCCGGTTGAAACCCATTGCGTGCAAGGGCAGTGGAACGGTCAACCGGCATTTTTTGGCATTTCTCAGGACATCACCGCCCGTCTGCAGGCCGAGGAAAAGCAACGTCTGGCAACCAGTGTCTTCGACAACGCCCACGAAGGGATCATGATCACCGATGCGGCAGGCTGCATCGTCGAGGTCAACGACACCTTCAGCGAACTGACCGGCTACCGTCGAGACGAAGCCCTGGGCCACAACGCCGATTTGCTCAACTCTGGACACCACGACAGCGCTTTCTACCGCGACATGTGGCAAACCATCCGCGAAAAATCGTTTTGGCGGGGTGAAGTATGGAATCGCAAGAAAAATGGCGAGATTTTCGTCGAGTTGCTGACGATTTCAACCGTCCGCAATGAACGTAACGAGATCACGCACTATGTCGGCATTTTCTCCGACATCACCTTGCAGAAGGAAAGCCAGCAACGTCTCGAACACCTGGCCCATTACGATGCGCTGACCCAATTGCCCAACCGCATGCTGCTCGGTGACCGCATGCAACTGGCCATGGCCCAATGCGAACGCAGCCATAAATTGCTGGCGATCGGCTACCTGGATCTCGACGGCTTCAAACCTGTGAACGACCAGTTCGGGCACGCCACCGGCGACTGCCTGTTGATTGAAGTCGGCCAGCGGCTCAAGTCCTGTGTTCGCGGTGGTGATACGGTAGCCCGCCTGGGGGGAGACGAATTCGTCCTGCTCTTCTCCGGTCTGGGCAACGAGCATGAATGTGACCAAGCGGTCGCCCGGGTGCTGATTGCCCTCAACCAACCCTTCCTGATCGGCGGTCGGCATCTGTCGATCTCAGCCAGCATCGGTGTCACCCTCTACCCCACCGATGGGGCCGACGCTGACACCTTGCTGCGCCATGCCGACCAGGCGATGTACACCGCCAAACAGGCCGGTCGCAACCGCTCACATCTGTTCGACCCGGAAAGTGACCGTCGAGCCCGAGCCCGACGTGATGAAGTCGAGCGCATCCAGCTGGCGCTCCAACAGCAAGAGTTCGAACTGCACTACCAACCCAAGGTCAATATGCGCCAAGGCCACGTCGTGGGAGCCGAAGCCCTGATCCGCTGGCGACATCCCGAACGCGGCCTGCTGTCGCCGGGCGAATTTTTACCCATTATCGAAGGCAGCGCCCTAGCCATCGACGTCGGCAACTGGGTATTGCGCGAGGCCCTACGCCAGATGGCCGAATGGCAAAAGCAAGGACTAGATCTCCAGGTCAGCGTCAATATTGCTGGCGAGCATCTGCTACACCCGATGTTTACTCAGCGCCTGCGCGACTTGCTCAAGGATTTTCCCAGCATATCGCCAGACCGCGTGGAACTGGAAATCCTTGAAACGGCGGCGCTTGACGACATGGCGCTAGCAACCAAACTGTTTGACGAATGCCGTAACCTGGGCGTCCATTTTGCGCTCGACGATTTTGGGACAGGCTATTCCTCACTCACCTATTTCCGCCGCCTGCCGGCCGACATGCTCAAGATCGACCAGTCCTTTGTCTGCCACATGCTCGACAACAGCGAGGACCTGGCAATTGTCGAAGGCGTCATCGGCCTGACCCAGGCCTTTCAACGCCAAGTCATCGCCGAAGGCGTGGAAACCGTCGAACATGGCCTGATTCTCTTGTTACTAGGCTGTGATCTGGCTCAAGGCTACGGTATTGCCCGGCCCATGCCCGCCGCAGACTTGCCCGGCTGGATTCAGACTTTCCAGCCTGACAGCCTGTGGAGTACGGCCACCAGCTTTGAGTGGTCGCGCGACGACCTGCCCTTGCTGATCGCCGAAGTGGATCACAAACGCTGGCTACACCAACTGATTGATCATCTTGAGCAGCGCACGATCAACGGAATCGTTCCCGCACTGCCACCGCTCGACCCGCATCAGTGTCGTTTCGGCCAGTGGTACGACGGGCAGGCCACCCAGCGCTATCAGCATTTAACCGCTTACCCGCCCCTGTCCACCGCCCATGAGCGTTTGCATCAAATCGCGCATCACTTGCATGCCCTATTCAAACAACCCGGCACGGATACCGCATCGCTACGGGCAGAACTAGAAACCGCCAGCCAGGAAATGACCCTGCTGTTACAAGACATCCAAACCGAGATTGTGCTTGGTAACGCATTGGGCAAGGCCAGCAAATTCCGCCACTAATTCATCTCGACAAAAGCGTGTAATCTATTGTCATCGTTGCACCATTCGGAGTAGGTCGTTGCTTCTGTCCGCACTGATGCCCAATATTTCCAGGTGCCTTCGCCGCATCATGGCGGGGCCGCGCTTGCCGCACTGGCTTTTGGCCGGAGTCTTGCTGATCAATCTGATCATGCTGGTCAGCGGTATCAGCAGCCTGCACTTCAGTCGGGAAAAAACCCGGCAAGGAGTCGAGAACACGACGGAAAATCTGGCTCTCTTACTGGAGAGCAATCTCTCCAACCTTGCCCGGCGCATCGACCTGGCCCTGTTAGTCATTGTCGATCAACTGGAAGAACAGACAGCAGGCCATCGGTTAAGCGATCAACAAATCAATCAAATTCTCAACCGGCAGGCTAGCCGGGTACCTGAAATCGAAGCTTTTCGGGTTACCGATGCCAGCGGCCAGGTCCGCTGGGGCGCCGGCGTTGAGGAAAATTCGTCCACCAGTTATGTTGACCGTGATTATTTCATCCAGCACCGCGCCCATCCGGGGCAAGCTCTGATAATCAGCGGCCCGCTGCAAGGCCGGATTGTAAAACAGGCGCTGCTCGCCTTTACGCGCTCTTATCGGCATGCCGACGGCCGCTTTGCCGGGGTCATTACTGGCGCCATCACGGTCACCCGACTGACCGAAGAAATGGCGCGTCTCAAACTGGGCGCACACGGCATGTCCACCATTCGCGGCCTTGATCATGCACTGCTCGCCCGTTACCCCAGTTTCCCCGGCCCGGGCGGCGCACCCGGCAGCCGGCAAGTGGCCACCGAATACCGCGATGCCATGTCGGGTGGTGCATCGGTTGGGCTATTCAACGCCACCCGCATGATGGACGGCATTGAACGCACCGTCGCCTTCCGTCGCCTGGCCGACCTGCCTTTTGTCCTCGCCATTGGTCTTTCTCCGGATGACCACTTTGCCGCCTGGTCACATGAACTGCATAAATTCATTCTATCGATGCTGCTGTTCGCCTTGTGCAGTAGCAGTGGCGCCTGGCTGATCTGGCGCTTCTGGCAACAGCACGAGCACGATACCGCCTTGCTGCAAGCACGCGAACTGTTGCTCAATCAAATTTTCCAGGCATCCAGTGCCGCCATCTTTCTGGTCAACCCCAGCGGGCGAATCATGCACGCCAACCAGCGCATGGCGGACATGTTTCACCTGCCCTTGAGCGAATTACTCAAACTCGACTACATCGCACTCATTCCGCCCGATGACCGGGCAAGCGCCCTCGCCCGAATGCGCGACATTCTCGCCAGCACTCTCGAAGCCATGAACCTTGAGCGCCAGTACCAGCGGCCGGACGGCCAACGCTTCTGGGGATTACTAACCGGTTGCCGCCTGCGCTCAACCCGGGGAGAAACCATTGGCCTGGTCGGCGTCATCGCCGACATCAATGAGCAAAAAAAAGCTGAAGCCGCCTTGCGCGAAAGCGAACAACACTTCCGCACGCTAGCCAACAGCGGTACAGCACTCATCTGGACGTCAGACATCAGCGGCGCCTGCACGTATTTCAACGATACCTGGCTCGGATTCACGGGTCGCAGCCTGGAACAGGAACAGGGCGACGGCTGGGTGGAAGGCGTACATCCTGATGACCTGGCCGAATGTGTCGCCATCTATCGCCGCCATTTCGAGCAACGCCAAGCTTTCTCGATGGAATATCGGCTGCGCCGGGCCGATGCCAGCTATCGCTGGATACGCGATGACGGTTCACCGCGCTTCGACAGCCAGGGCCACTTTATCGGTTTCATTGGTTTTTGCTACGACGTCACGCGAGAGAAGGCGGTTAACGCCGAACTCTCCCGTCACCGCGAAGACCTTGCCGCCGCCGTCGAGCAACAAACGCGTGAATTACGTCTGGCCAAGGAAGCCGCCGAGGCAGCCAATGTCGCCAAGAGTGCGTTCCTGGCCAACATGTCGCACGAAATCCGTACCCCGCTGAACGCTATCGCCGGCATGGCCTACCTGATCCGCCACAACGGGCTGAACGAACAGCAATGCAAACGCATGGATCAATTGGAGGCCTCCAGCCAACACCTACTGGACATCCTCAACGCCATTCTTGACCTGTCGAAAATTGAGGCAGGGAAGTTCTCGCTGGATGAAGGATCACTCCGGATCGATGAACTGCTGAACAATCTCTCCTCCATCGTCCATGCCGGCATTCAGGCCAAAGGGCTGAGCTTGCATATCGACTGCCCCGCCGACCTGCCATTGCTTCGCGGCGATGGCCCACGACTGCAGCAAGCCTTGCTCAATTACTTGGCCAACGCCGTCAAATTTACCGAACAAGGGCAGATTACCCTGCGCGTCGAAGCCCTCGAAAAACATCCGCGCGACCTCCTGCTCCGTTTCTCGGTGAGCGATACGGGCATCGGCATCGCGGCTGACGCCCTCCCCCGACTATTTTCTGCCTTCGAACAAGCCGACAACTCAACCACCCGACGTTATGGGGGCACCGGCTTAGGCCTCACCATCACCCGAAAACTGGCACAAATGATGGGCGGCAGCGCTGGCGTAGATAGCGTACTGGGCGTGGGTAGCACCTTCTGGTTCAGCGCCCGCCTGCAGCGATGCACACAACCCACCAGCCTGCCCCAAAATCAGCATGAATCATTCGAGCAAACACTGCGCCGTGACTTCAGCGGATGGCGCGTCCTGCTGGTCGAAGATGAACCGATCAACCGCGAAATTGCCCACATGCTGCTCAGCGATGTCGGGCTATTGACGGATCTGGCTGAAGACGGTCAGCAAGCCTGCCATGCAGTCGGGCAGGCCCACTATCAAGCCATTCTCATGGACATGCAAATGCCGCGCATGAATGGTCTGGAAGCGACCCAACACATCCGGCAACTCAACGGCGGCGAACGCATCCCCATCCTGGCCATGACTGCGAATGCCTTCCACGAAGACAAACAGGCCTGCCTGGCTGCAGGAATGGATGACTTCATTCCCAAGCCAGTCAGTCCGGAAGAGTTGTACTGCAAGCTATTGCACTGGTTCCGTCACGGTCGACCGTGACTGGATAGGCCTTTCCAAATCAATATCCGGGCCATTCCGCCCGGGTATTTTCGGGCCAGAACAACAACATAGCCCCTGCTCGGACAAGGCTTTTGCTGCACCGCCATAAACCAGCGCCCGACGCTATGACCTTCGCCCTATTTTGTGCGTCACCGGCTTTGACTAGGATGCAATCGTCCACTTACGGAATTTGCCGCCATGTCCGCCGCCCAACGCCAGCCGCAACCGCCCGCCGCCCGCACCACCCGGCGCCCTGAATACATTGCCGCCGTCCGCTATCCGGATGGTCGCCGCGACCTGTTTCACATCGTCAATGCCAACGACCTGGCGGATGCCCGCGAACTGGTGTTGCTCGAAGTCGGCGACGTCCGCAGCCTGCTGATCGCCGAACGGAACTAAACGCCGGGTAAATATTCACCTGGCCAGCAGGAAGCAGCGCAAACACCCCCGGGGCATCAGCCCCCTTTTTTTGTTGTTTGATTCACCTCAATCTGTCGGTACACTGGCGCGTCCATAATTCGTGCCTGATTCAATTCGGTTTTCCCCTGATGCTGGAAGCAGACAATCTGGAATGCGTGCGCGGCGAGCGCCGCCTGTTCGCAGGCCTTGGCTTTCGGCTGGAAGCCGGGGAGCTGCTTTATTTGCAAGGCCGCAACGGGGCCGGCAAAACCAGTCTGCTGCGTATGCTGATCGGCCTGCTACCGCCCGAAAGCGGTGAAATTCGCTGGCAGGGCATGCCAATCAAGACGGCGGGTGAGCACTTTCGCGCCGACCTCTGTTACCTCGGCCATCTCAATGCCATCAAGGAAGAACTGACCCCCCTGGAAAACCTGCTGGCTGCCGCCCGCCTGGCTGAAGAACCCCTCGCTGAGGATGACGCCCTCGATGCGCTGGAACAGGTCGGCCTGGCAGGGCGCGAGGATCTGGCCTGCAAGCACCTGTCACAAGGTCAAAAACGGCGCGTTGCGCTGGCCCGCCTGGTCAAGGAACGACGCCCCCTGTGGATTCTGGATGAACCCTTCGTCGCACTCGACATCGCTGCGGTCGACTGGCTGGCGACGCTGATTTCCGGCCATCTGCAACGAGGTGGACTGGCGGTCATGACCACCCACCAGACGGTGGCCATTCCAGCCGGCACCGTGCGCGAACTGCGCATCGGGCACTAAGGAGCCGGCATGCTGAATATCATCGGCGCCGTTATCGCCCGCGACCTGAAACTGGCCATGCGCCGCCAAGCCGACATTGTCTCGGCAGTCTTTTTCTTCATCATCGTGGTCAGCCTATTTCCACTCGGCATCGGCCCCGAGCCCGAACTGCTGCGCAAACTGGCCCCGGGCGTGCTGTGGGTCGCCGCCCTGCTCGCCACGATGCTCTCACTACCCCGCCTGTTCGCCGATGACCATCGCGATGGCACGCTGGAACAACTGGCGCTCGCCCCCCATCCACTCGGCCTCGTCGTCACCGGCAAGGTCATCGCCCACTGGCTGGTGTCCGGCTTGCCGCTGGCCCTGATCGCACCAGTGCTCGGCATCCAGTTCGACCTCTCGGCCGATGCCCTGCTGGTGCTCACCGGCGCCATCCTGCTGGGCACGCCAGCCCTCTCCGGCATTGGTGCCATTGGCGCCGCCCTCACCCTCGGCTTGCGTGGCGGCGGTGTTCTTCTCTCGCTACTGGTTCTCCCGCTGTATATTCCGGTGCTAATATTCGGCGCTGGCGCAGTGGATGCGACCGTGTCCGGTCTCGGGGGGGAAGGACACCTTTCCTTGCTCGCTGCCATGACAATCGCTGCAGTCGGCTTTGCCCCCTGGGCGTCGGCTGCGGCCCTCAAGATCGCCCTCGAATGAAAGACCGTTTCAATCTCTACCGTTTTGCTTCCCCGGCCACGTTTTATCCGCTGGCCGGCAGCCTGATTCCCTACTTCGTCGCAGTCTCGGTCGTGTTCGGCCTGGCCGGGCTCTATCTCGGCATGCTGGTTGCGCCCACTGATTTTCAGCAAGGCGAGGGTTACCGGATCATTTTCATTCACGTCCCGGCGTCGTGGATGTCGATGTTCATCTACCTGGTAATGGCCTTCTGGGCAGCCATCGGTCTGGCCTTCAATACCCGCTTGTCGGGGATGATGGCGCAGGCCCTGGCCCCCACCGGCGCGCTGATGGCTTTCCTGTCACTCTGGACCGGCGCCCTGTGGGGCAAGCCGATGTGGGGCGCTTGGTGGGTCTGGGATGCCCGGCTGACCTCGGAACTCATCCTGCTCTTCCTTTATATCGGTTACATGGCGTTGACCGCGGCGATCGATGACACGCGCCGGGCCGACAAGGCGGGGGGCTTGCTACTGCTGGTTGGTGTGGTCAATGTGCCGATCATTTATTTTTCAGTGAAATGGTGGAACACCCTGCACCAAGGGTCGAGTGTCAATCTGACCAAATCGTCAATGGCCGAAACCATGCTCTGGGGCATGCTGCTGATGGCCATGTGCTTCTGGATGTATTCGATTGCCATCGCCCTGATCCGGGCGCGGACCATCATGCTCGAACGCGAACGCCATACCGACTGGGCACGCGCCGTGATTGCCGGAGCGCACGAATGATTTACTGGAACAGTCTGTCCGATTTTCTGGCCATGGGGGGCTATGGCCTGTACGTCTGGGGTTCGTTCGGGGTCACCGCCCTGATCATGGTCATGGAACCGATTCTGGTCCTACGCCATCAAAAGAACACCCTTGCCCGCCTCAAGCGCCAGTTGCGCGCCGAATCCAGGAATACTGCTGAATGAAATCCCGTCACAAGAAACTTGCCCTGATCGCGGGCGGTCTGGCCCTGCTTGGCCTGATCGCCGCTCTTGTCCTCAACGCCCTGAACAGCAATATTGCCCTCTACATCTCGCCAACCGATGTTGCCCAAGGCAAGGCGCCGCAAAACCAGTTGTTCCGCATCGGCGGGCTGGTCAAGGAAGGCAGCATCCAGCGCCAGGCGGATGGCGTGACCATTCGCTTCATCGTCACCGATACCGAGAACGACATCACCGTGGACTACAAAGGCATCCTCCCTGACCTGTTCAAAGAGGGCAAAGGCGCCGTCGCGCAAGGCCGTTTGACGACCAGCGGCACCTTCACAGCGCAGGAAGTCCTGGCCAAGCACGATGAAAATTACATGCCGCCAGAAGCCGCCAAGGCACTGAACGACGCCCACGCCCGTGGGGTTGAGAAACAAGCCGCCGAAGAGGCCGCCGCCGCCAAGCCGAAAGCAGGATACTGAGCATGATTCCGGAAATTGGCCATCTGGCCCTGATACTCGCTGCCCTTGTCGCCCTGCTGCTCGGCACCTTGCCCATGTGGGGCGCCCATCGCGGCCACGCCGCCTGGATTGCTTTTGCGCGACCGGCCGCCTCGGCCCTGGCTTTACTCGTCACCATCGCCTTTGCCTGCCTGACCTGGGCCTTCGTGGTTAATGATTTTTCTGTGGTCTATGTCGCCCAGCACTCCAATTCGCAATTGCCGGTGGAATACCGGATGGCGGCGGTCTGGGGTGGCCATGAAGGCTCCCTGCTGCTATGGATGCTGATGCTGACCTGGTGGGCCTTCGCCGTCCGCCTGCTATCAGCCAACCTGCCCGACGCCATGGTGGCCCGCGTACTAGGCACGCTCGGTCTGGTCGCCTTCGGCTTCATGCTGTTCATCCTGTTTACCTCCAATCCTTTCGCCCGCTTGCTGCCTGGCGCCGCCGAAGGTCGCGATCTCAATCCACTGTTGCAAGACCCGGGGCTGATCATTCACCCGCCGCTGCTGTACATGGGCTACGTCGGCTTCTCCGTCGCCTTCGCCTTCGCCATCGCCGCCTTGCTGTCCGGCAAGCTCGACGCCGCCTGGGCCCGCTGGTCACGCCCCTGGACCTCGGCCGCCTGGGTCTTCCTGACCCTGGGCATCGCCATGGGCTCGTGGTGGGCGTATTACGAGTTGGGCTGGGGCGGCTGGTGGTTCTGGGACCCGGTCGAGAACGCCTCGTTCATGCCCTGGCTGGTCGGCACCGCCCTGCTACATTCGCTGGCGGTCACCGAAAAACGCGGCAGTTTCAAGAATTGGACCGTCCTGCTGGCCATTTCCGCCTTCTCGCTCTCCTTGCTCGGCACCTTCCTGGTCCGCTCCGGCGTACTGACCTCGGTCCATGCCTTTGCCACCGACCCGGCTCGTGGCGTCTTCATTCTCGCCTTCCTCGTCGCCGTCATCGGCTCTTCGTTGGTCCTTTTTGCCTGGCGAGCCCCCAAGGTCGGCCTGGGCGGCCGATTCGGGCTGATTTCGCGTGAGTCGATGTTGCTGACCAACAATGTTCTGCTGGTTGTGGCCACCGGAACCGTCCTGCTCGGCACACTCTATCCGCTGATCGTCGATGCTCTGGGTGTTGGCAAAATTTCGGTCGGCCCGCCCTACTTCAATGCGGTCTTCGTGCCAGTCATGTCACCCATCCTGTTCCTGGTCGGGATCGGCCCCTTTGCCCGCTGGAAAGACGCCTCAATCCCTGACATCCTGCGCCTGCTACGCTGGGCTTTTGCCGTTGCCGTCGTCGTCGCCATTGCCATACCGCTCATTTATGGCGAATGGAAGGCGTTGACCGCGCTCGGCCTACTGCTCGCTGCCTGGGTCGTGGCCAGCGCCGTGACTAACTTTGTCGACCGCGTCCGCCGCACCCGGGGCGAGCGCAATTTTCTCAGCGCCGCCCTCAGCCAGCCACGCAGCTTCTTTGGCATGCACCTGGCCCACATCGGCGTCGCCGTCTTCGTCGTCGGCGTCACCATGGTGTCCAGCTACGAGCAGGAAAAGGACATCAAACTGGCACCGGGCGACACCGTCGACGTAGCCGGCTACCACTTCACGTTCAATGGCGTGAAAGCGGTCCAGGGGCCGAATTACGTCGCCGCACAAGGCGATTTCGATCTCGCGGTCAACGGCCGTTTCCTGCGCAAAATGGCCCCGGAAAAACGCAATTACAACTCGTCGTCAATGCCAATGACCGAAGCGGCCATCGATGCTAGCCTGTGGCGCGACGTCTATGTCTCACTCGGCGAGCCGATCAACCCCGACCAACCGGAAGGCGAATGGGCCGTTCGCGTTTATTACAAGCCTTTCGTGGACTGGATCTGGGGCGGCTGCGCCTTGATGGCGCTCGGTGGCCTGCTCGCCCTGCTTGACCGTCGCTACCGCAGCCGGACCCGCCCAGCCCCGTCGACCTCTCCTGCCGGAAAAATCGCTGCATGAACCGCTATTACTGGATACTCGGCGCCTTTGCGCTCCTCGTTGCCCTGCTGGCCGTTGGTTTAGGCCTGAACCCGCGCGACGTCCCCTCGCCATTGGTCGGCAAACCGGCCCCCGACTTCAAGCTGCCCATTCTGGCCACACCGGAAAAAACACTCAGTCCCGCCGACCTGAAAGGCCAGGTCTGGCTGTTCAACGTCTGGGCCTCGTGGTGCGTCTCCTGCCGCCAGGAACACCCGGTTCTCGTGCAATTCGCGCGCAGCCATCAGGTACCGGTCATCGGCCTCAATTACAAGGAAGTGCGCGGCGATGGCAATCTCGACATGCGCCGCATCGCTCCCGAGCAAGAAAAAACACTGGCTTTTGAACGGGCCAATGGCTGGCTGGCCCAGCATGGCAACCCTTACCGCCTGACGGTGATGGACCTCGATGGCCGGGTCGGTATCGATTACGGCGTCTACGGCGTGCCGGAAACTTATGTCGTCGATAAAGCAGGGGTCATCCGCATGAAGCATACTGGCCCGATCACGCCGGACGTGTTGAGCCAGAAAATTCTGCCGCTGGTCGCGGAGCTGAGCCAATGAAACGTCTCTTCCTCCTGCTTTTTGCCCTGTTCCTGACGTCGACCGCAAGCATTGCCTCGGAGGTTAAGGAGGCCGCATTGGCAGCCGACCCGGTCGCCGAAAAGCGCTTGCAAGCTCTGTCGGCCGAATTACGCTGCCTGGTTTGTCAAAATCAGACGATTGCCGACTCGAATGCCGAACTGGCAGTCGATTTACGTCGTGAAATCCGCGGCATGATCGCTGCCGGCCAGACGGACGGTCAGATCGTCGATTTCATGGTCAACCGCTATGGTGATTTCGTCCTCTACCGCCCCCCCGTCAAGGGCATCACGCTGCTGCTTTGGGCCGGCCCAATCGCCATGTTGCTGATTGGCCTCTTTGCCCTGCACCGTTATCTGCGTCGCCGCGCCACCCGTCTCGATGACAGCGAACGCCCGCTGTCCGCCGAAGAAGCCCGTCAGGCGGATTCGCTGCTCAAGGAAAATACCCCGCAATGACCACCTTTGCCCTGTTTGCTGCCCTGTTGATGGCAGCCATCCTGGCCCTGCTCTTGCCACCTCTGTGGCTGAAACAGCGTATCCGAACCGCCCCACCGGATCGGCGCCAGGCCAACCTGAGCATTTTCCGCGATCAACTGACCGAACTGGAACGCGAGCGGGCCGAGGGCACCTTGGCAGTTGCCGACTTCGAGTTGGCGCAACGCGAATTACAGCGTCGCTTGCTTGAAGAGGTGAATCCTGACGATGCGGCCACCGCCGACACCGCGCAAGGCAGCAGCCGCAAGACCGCGCTGGCAATCGCAGTGCTGCTGCCGCTGGTCGCCCTGACCCTCTATCTGCTGATTGGCAGCCCGCGGGCTCTTGATCCAGCCCAGACAGCCGCCCAGGCCCCGCAGCAGCAAATGACCCCGGAAAAAATCAATGCCATGGTCGATAGCCTAGCGGCCCGCCTCAAGGACAATCCGGACGACAGCCAGGGCTGGTTAATGCTGGCCCGTTCGTACAAGATGCTCGGTCGTTACGATGAAGCGGTCACCGCCTATGGCAAAGTCGAGAAAGTCATCGAGCAAGACCCCGACTTGCTGGCCATGTATGCCGAAACCCTGGCCATGGCGGCGGGCAAGGGCCTAGCCGGCAAACCACGCCTCCTGGTGAATAAGGCGCTCAAACTCGACCCGAATCACGGTCACAGCCTCTTCCTGGCCGGCGCCGCCGCCATTGAGGCCGGCGACAAGGCACAGGCCATTCGCTACTGGGAAGCCCTGCTGCCGCAAGTAGAACCGGCTTCCGAACTCGACCAGATGCTGCGCGACGGCCTGAGCAAGCTCAAGAGCGAACAGAAATAAATCCCAACCCGGTGAGCGAGCAACTCACCGGCAAGGGCAGACTGCGGAAAAATCAGTCGGCAGCCCCAGTCGGCAGACTCGCCAGCAGCGGCGGCGGAGACATCCCTTGTTCGAGCATTTCAGCCTCAAGTTTGATGCGCAAGATCAGCAAGCCCTGTAGCGAGGCGCGTGCCTTGTCGTCCGCCCAGCTTGCATGATGCTCTTGCAGGCAGGCATCCAGCTGGTGACGCTGCGCCAGATCGATGCCACAAATGGCCGCATAGCGATGAATCTCGTGATCGAGATCCGTGAGTTCCTGGTGGTAGTGCTCAAAACCGCTCATGGCCTTCACTTTCGAATCGTCAATAAAAAAGAGCCTGTCCGAAAACAGGCTCCTTGTCACGGTCTACCGCGAAGATGCGGCAAATTTCATTCGAACTCGATGATGATCTGGTCGACCGACAAGCTTTCACCGACCGCTGCTGAAATCTTCTTCACCGTACAGTCCTGTTCTGCCTTGAGGATATTTTCCATCTTCATCGCTTCGATGACCGCCAGTTTTTCACCCGCTTTCACTTCCTGACCGACACTGACCGCTACATCACGCAGCAAGCCAGGCATCGGCGACAACAGGAATTTGGACAGATCAGGCGCCGGTTTTTCCGGCATCAGCGCCAGCAACTCGGCGGCACGGGCGCTCATGATCATGAAATCAGCGCGGGTACCCCAGTGGAAGAGGCTGTACTTGGTCTTGTGCCGCTCAACCTGCAGCGTGAATTCTTCGCCATTGCAGGTGCCGACAAACAAGGACTGACCAAGCTGCCAGTTGGAAAGGATCTCAAAAGCCTTGCCCTGGTACTCAATGTGGTAACCCCCGGCAATCGGCCGCGCCGTCACCGCGTGGTGCTCGTTACCTTCCGGCTTCAGGCGAACCACCATCCAGTCATCACCCACCAGGCGCTCATGCCCCTGCAATTGACCGCTGACGGACGCGCCACGGTCGGTATACGCCCGATAGACATAGGCTGCGACCGAAACCAACAAGGCCGGATCGTCGTGCGGCACCATCGACGCGTCGAAGCCTTGCGGATATTCCTTGGCAATGAAGCTGGTGTCGAAAATCCCGGACTGGAAGCGGGCATGCTGCATCAGCGCCGACTGGAACGGAATATTCGAGGAAATGCCACGGATCACGAAAGCGTTCAGTGCATCACGCATGCGGGCAATCGCCTGGTCACGGGTAGCGGCATGCACGATCAGCTTGGCGATCATCGAATCGTAGAACATCGAGATCTCGCCACCATCGTACACCCCAGTATCGACGCGAGTCGTACCCTGTGCATCGGTCGACTCGGCCGGCGGCTGAAATTTAACCAGACGACCGGTCGACGGCAAGAAGCCGCGGAACGGATCTTCGGCGTTGATCCGGCATTCCATCGACCAGCCGTCGATCTTGACATCGGCCTGGCTCAGCGGCAGCTTTTCGCCGTAGGCGACACGGATCATCTGCTCGACCAGGTCGAGGCCGGTGATCAGTTCGGTGACCGGGTGTTCCACCTGCAGGCGGGTGTTCATTTCCAGGAAGTAGAACTCCTTGGTCGCCCCGGAAACGACAAATTCGACGGTACCCGCCGATTCGTAGTTAACCGCACGGGCCAGGGCCACAGCCTGTTCGCCCATCGCCTTGCGCATTTCGGGATCAACAAAGGGGCTCGGCGCCTCTTCGATGACCTTCTGGTGCCGGCGCTGGATCGAGCAATCACGCTCGTTCAGGTAAACGTAGTTGCCGTGCGAATCGCCCAGCACCTGGATTTCGATGTGGCGCGGTTCGAGCACGTACTTTTCGATGAAGACGCGGTCGTCACCGAAGGAGTTGCGGGCTTCGTTGACGCAGGACGAGAAGCCCTCGTGCGCTTCGGCATCATTGTAGGCAACACGCAGGCCCTTGCCGCCGCCGCCGGCGGAGGCCTTGATCATCACCGGGTAGCCGATGCCCTGCGCGATCTTGACGGCTTCGTCCGGACCGGCAATCGCATCGTTGTAGCCGGGAATGGTGTTCACATTGGCGGCGATGGCCAGCTTCTTGGACTCGATCTTGTCGCCCATCTTGGCCACCGAGTAATGCTTCGGGCCGATGAACTTGATGCCTTCCTCTTCCAGACGGCGCGAGAACTCGGCGTTCTCGGACAGAAAGCCGTAGCCTGGATGAACAGCTTCAGCGCCAGTCTGCTTGCAGGCGGCGATGAGTTTGTCCATGACCAAGTAGGATTCCTTGGAGGCAGCTGGCCCGATACAAACAGCTTCGTCAGCCAGATCGACGTGCAGCGCATCCTTGTCGGCCTCGGAGTAGACAGCAACCGTGGCAATGCCCATCTTGCGGGCGGTCTTGATGACGCGGCAGGCGATTTCACCGCGGTTGGCAATGAGAATTTTCTTGAACATTAGTGTTCGTCCTTTTCTTTAGGATCGAGAATCGAGAGGCTGGCGCTGTTAGCAAGCGCCCACCTACTCGATCCTGACAGCGCGATCCTCAATCCTAGAATCACAGCGGAATATTGCCGTGCTTGCGCCACGGGTTTTCGAGTTTTTTGTCGCGCAGCATGGCCAGCGAGCGGGCAATCCGCTTGCGGGTGGCGTGCGGCATGATCACGTCGTCAATGAAGCCACGGGCGCCGGCGACGAACGGATTGGCAAACTTGGCCTTGTACTCGGCTTCGCGCTGGGCGAGCTTTTCCGGATCGTTCTTTTCTTCGCGGAAAATGATTTCCACGGCACCTTTCGGCCCCATGACGGCAATTTCGGCCGAAGGCCAGGCCAGATTGACGTCGCCACGCAGGTGCTTGGACGACATCACGTCGTAGGCACCGCCGTAGGCCTTACGGGTAATCACGGTCACCTTCGGCACGGTGCATTCGGCGTAGGCATAAAGCAGCTTGGCACCATGCTTGATGATGCCGCCGTATTCCTGCGAGGTCCCCGGCATAAAGCCCGGCACATCGACAAACGTAACGACCGGAATATTGAAGGCGTCGCAGAAGCGGACAAAACGGGCGGCCTTGATCGACGACTTGATGTCCAGACAACCGGCCAGCACCAGCGGCTGGTTGGCGACAATACCGACCGGATGGCCGTCGATACGCGAGAAACCAATAATGATGTTCTTGGCGTAGTCGGCCTGCAATTCGAAGAAATCGCTGTCATCGGAAATCTTGGCGATCAGCTCCTTCATATCGTACGGCTTGTTGGCGTTATCCGGTACCAGGGTGTCGAGCGAATAGTCCATGCGGTCCGCCGGATCGTTGGTCGGCGTAACCGGTGGCTTCTCGCGGTTATTGGCCGGCAGGAAGTTCATGAAGCGGCGCAGCATGGAAAGGGCTTCAACGTCGTTTTCGAAGGCCAGATCGGCCACACCGGACTTGCTGGTGTGCGTCACCGCCCCACCCAACTCTTCGGCGGTCACATCTTCGTGGGTCACGGTCTTGACGACTTCCGGACCGGTCACAAACATGTAGGACGAATCCTTGACCATGAAGATGAAATCGGTCATCGACGGCGAGTAGACCGCACCACCGGCACAAGGGCCCATGATCATCGAAATCTGCGGCACCACACCGGAAGCCATGACATTACGCTGGAAAACATCGGCATAACCCCCAAGCGAGGCGACGCCCTCCTGAATGCGGGCACCGCCCGAGTCGTTCAAGCCGATGACCGGCGCGCCGACCTTCATGGCGTGATCCATCACCTTGCAGATTTTTTCAGCGTGCGTTTCGGACAGCGAACCGCCAAACACCGTGAAATCCTGCGAGAAGACGAAGACCAGGCGGCCGTTGATCGTGCCGTAGCCAATCACGACGCCGTCACCTGGAATCTTCTCGGCCTGGTCCATGCCGAAATCGACGCAGCGGTGTTCCTTGAACAGATCCCACTCTTCGAAAGAGCCCGGATCAAGCAACAGTTCAATACGTTCGCGGGCAGTCAGCTTGCCTTTGGCGTGCTGGCTGTCGATGCGCTTCTGCCCCCCGCCGAGGCGGGCCGCTTCACGCTTTACTTCCAGCTGGCGAATAATGTCATGCATAAAAAACTCCCTAAGTGGATCGGGTAATTCAAAAATCAGTGTTTCAGCGCATCGAGCAAGGCATAGGCGGCAGTCGCCGGCGTCGTTTGCCCCGCTTCAACAGATTGGATCAGCGATGGCAGACTGGCCTGCACACGCGGGTGATGACGGAAATGCTGGCGCAAGCCGGAATCGATCAGTTGCCACATCCAGCTCAAAGCCTGATGCTGGCGCTTGGCAGCGAACTCGCCGGTCGGTTTCAAAGCCGCCTGGTATTTTTCGATCTCGGCCCAGAACTCGACAATGCCCTGCTTGTGCAAGGCCGACAGCGCAATCACTGGCGGAGACCAATTGGGCGAGGCCGGGCGCAGCATGTGCAGCGCGTTACGCCACTGGGCACGTACGACAGCAGTCGCCTGCTTGTCGATATCGGCCTTGTTGATGACCACCATGTCGGCAATCTCGACGATACCTTTCTTGATCGCCTGCAAGTCGTCACCGGCATTCGGCAACTGCAGCAGGCAAAACAGATCGACCATGCCAGCCACCGTTGTTTCAGACTGGCCAACACCAACAGTTTCGATGATGATCACATCGTAGCCGGCCGCCTCGCACAGGAGCATCGCTTCCCGCGACTTCTCTGCAACGCCGCCAAGCGAACCGGACGACGGACTCGGGCGGATGAAGGCTTCCTCTCGCTGGCTCAGCAACTCCATGCGCGTCTTGTCACCGAGGATGGAACCCCCACTCACGGTCGACGACGGATCGACCGCCAAAACCGCCAGCTTTTTCCCCTGCTCAATCAGCCAGACACCCAGCGCCTCGATGAAAGTCGACTTGCCGGCGCCGGGCACACCAGAGATGCCGATGCGAATCGCCTTGCCAGTGCTCGGCAACAACGCGTTCAACACCTGTTGCGCGCGCTGCTGGTGATCGCCACGGGTCGACTCGATCAGCGTGATCGCCTTGGCCAGCGAACGCCGCTGGCCGGCCAGCACGCCGTCGACCAGCACCTGGTCGGCAGTGGACAGGAGATCGGCTCGCACGGGCGCCTCGTCCAGTTTCATCCGGGCTTAGCCGCGGGCCTTGCGGATTTCTTCCAGCACCTTGACAGCGGAATCTTCGATCCGGGTTCCCGGGCCGAAAACCGCCTTGGCGCCGGCATTGAACAGATAATCGTAATCCTGCGCCGGAATCACGCCACCGGCGAAAACGATGATGTCGTCACCGCCCTGGTCCTTCAGCGCCTGCACCAGTTGCGGCAGCAAGGTCTTGTGGCCGGCCGCCAGCGACGACACACCGACGGCGTGAACATCGTTTTCGATGGCCTGACGAGCAGCTTCTTCCGGCGTCTGGAACAAGGGGCCCATGTCGATATCGAAGCCGAGGTCGGCGTAGGCAGTAGCAACAACCTTGGCACCACGGTCATGACCATCCTGACCGAGCTTGGCGATCATGATGCGCGGGCGACGGCCTTCTTCTTCGGCGAACTTGGCGACATCGGCCTTGATCTGTTCCCAGCTTTCCATACCTTCGACAACGCCACCGTAAACACCGGAAATGGTCTGGTTGTTGGCGCGGAAACGACCGAAGACCTTTTCCAGCGCATCCGACACTTCGCCGACCGTGGCGCGCAGGCGGATGGCCTTGACGGTCAGGTCGAGCAGATTGCCTTCGCCGGTTTCGGCAGCTTTGGTTAACGCCTCCAGCGCGGCGTTGACCGCAGCACTGTCGCGCGTCGCGCGGATCTGCTTGAGGCGGGCAATCTGCGAATCACGAACGGCATGGTTGTCGATATCGAGGATGTCGATCGCGTCTTCCTTGGCCAGCTTGTACTTATTAACGCCAACGATGACGTCCTTGCCGGAGTCGATCCGCGCCTGCTTGTCGGCCGCACAGGTCTCGACCTGCATCTTCGCCCAGCCGGATTCGACGGCCTTGGTCATGCCACCCATGGCTTCGATTTCTTCGATGATGCCCCAGGCCTTGTCGGCCATGTCCTGGGTCAGCTTTTCCATCATGTAGGAACCGGCCCACGGATCAACGACATTGGTGATGTGGGTTTCTTCCTGGATGATCAACTGCGTGTTGCGGGCGATGCGCGACGAAAACTCGGTCGGCAGCGCGATCGCTTCGTCGAGCGCGTTGGTGTGCAGCGACTGGGTGCCACCGAAGACGGCGGCCATCGCTTCGATGGTGGTCCGGACGACGTTGTTGTACGGGTCCTGTTCGGTCAGCGACCAGCCGGAAGTCTGCGAGTGCGTGCGCAGCATCATCGACTTCGGGCTCTTGGCCTCGAACTGGGTCATGATGCGGTGCCACAGCAGGCGCGCGGCGCGCATCTTGGCGATTTCCAGGTAGAAGTTCATGCCGACGGCCCAGAAGAAGGACAGACGGCCGGCAAAGGTGTCGACATCCATGCCGGAAGCGATGCCGGTGCGCACGTATTCCATGCCGTCGGCCAGCGTGAAGGCCAGCTCGATCGCCTGGTTGGCGCCGGCTTCCTGGATGTGATAGCCGGAAATCGAGATCGAGTTGAACTTCGGCATGTGCTGCGCCGTGTAACCGAAGATATCGGCGATGATCTTCATCGACGGCTTGGGCGGATAGATGTAGGTGTTCCGCACCATGAATTCTTTGAGGATGTCGTTCTGGATAGTGCCAGACAATTTTTCCTGGGAGACACCCTGCTCTTCGGCGGCGACGATGTAGCCGGCGAGAATGGGCAGCACGGCACCGTTCATCGTCATCGACACCGAGACCTTGTCGAGCGGAATGCTGTCGAACAGGATCTTCATGTCCTCGACCGAATCGATCGCCACGCCAGCCTTGCCGACGTCGCCCGTAACGCGGGCATTGTCGGAGTCATAGCCACGGTGTGTCGCCAAGTCGAAAGCCACGGAAACCCCCTGGCCGCCGGCGGCAAGCGCCTTGCGGTAAAAGGCATTGGAAGCTTCAGCAGTCGAGAAGCCGGCGTACTGGCGGATCGTCCACGGCTTGACCGCGTACATTGTCGGCTGCGGACCACGCAGGTAGGGCGCGACACCCGGTAGGGTGTCAGCAAATTGAAGATCTGCGACATCTTTTCGGGTGTAAAGGGCCTTGACGGCCAGCCCTTCAGGCGTCGTCCAAACCAGGTTATTGACATCACCGCCCGGCGACTGCTTGGCCGCAGCCTTTTCCCAAACATCCAGGTTATTGGAATCAAAGAACTTTTCTGACATGAGACACCCCTCGCCGATTCGATTTTTTCAGGCCGATGATGCAGAATTCAAAATTCTACGCGTTTGAGCCTTGCTTGACATACCTAGCCCCACATAATACTGTATCCATAATTATGGATGCAAGCCAAGCTGCTTATCCGCTCACCCTACCAACGATCGAGACATGAACCGTATTGCCCCGACTGCGCTCTACCAGGAAGTTGCCGAGCGTCTGCGCCAACGCATCTTTGCCCACGAACTTCAGCCCGGCAACTGGATCGATGAGCAAAAATTAGCCGAGCAGTACGGCATTTCACGTACCCCGCTACGGGAAGCATTGAAGGTTTTAGCCTCGGAAGGGCTGGTTGAACTGAAGCCGCGTCGCGGCTGCTATGTCACAGAGATTTCACGCCAGGATCTGGACGATATTTTCCCGTTGATGGCCATGCTCGAAGGTCGCTGTGCCGCAGAAGCTGTGGAACGGGCTCGCCCAACCGATATTGCCGAACTGAAGAAAACTCACGACACACTGGAAGCAGCGGCTCGCGAAGGACGAATTGATGGTTTTTTCGAGGCGAACCAGGAATTCCACAAAAAAATCCAGGAGCTATCGGGTAACCGCTGGTTACTCTCAGTGATACAAGACCTGCGCAAGGTTCTCAAACTATCTCGCCTGCACTCCCTATCACTTGAAGGTCGCCTGCAGCAGTCACTCGATGAACACCGCCTGATCATGGCCGCGCTCGAGGCGCGCAACACACAAGAAGCCGAACGCCTGATGCACGACCACCTGCTCTCTGGTCGCGAAGCCTTGGTTAAAATGGACCAGAAAGCCGCCAAAGCCGCTTGAGTTTTCTCTCAGGCGGAATGGCGCATTCATCTCCGAAACGGGGATCGCTCAAGCAGAACACCCTGTGTCCTACTTGAACACAATACTCAAAGTGCGGCGATCACCACTGTCTGGACATTCATCAACTGATCAAAGAGAACCGCACGCGCATCTTCCAGATCATTGGCATACTTAACCCGAATCAGCTCGTAGGTGCCATCTCGATAGCGCACCGCAGCGGTATAAATAGGTCGATCATCACGCCTCTCCGGAGAAGTTGGCGGCTGTTTTTTTCTACCACGCGACATGTTATTTCCCCATTTGCATAAAATTACAATGTCATTGTATTGAACTTTATCAAAATGCGAAATACGACAAACGGCGTAGAGGAGCTTTCTTCGACGACTGAAAAACTGAACGAACGCCAGAAAGCAAAAAGCCCCAAGCAAAGATTGGGGCTAGGAACTTAATAGATAGTATTTGGTGGGGCGTCACAGATTCGAACTGTGGACCTACGGATTAAGAGTCCGCTGCTCTACCAACTGAGCTAACGCCCCCGTTCCCATAAGATTGGTGGGTCGGCCGAGATTCGAACTCGGGACCAACGAATTAAAAGTTAACTGAACGGCTAACTTTTAAAGCCACCCCTCGAAAGGAAGACCAGCATTATCAAGGCTTAGGGGCGCTTCGTCAACGGGTCTTAGTGAAAAATCGTCGACCAGATGTGCACCAGACAAGTTGCATGAACCGGAGAAGGACCGGAGCGGGCCGGACATTCAGCGCCATAGTTGCATCCGATGCTGGCACTCAGCATGGGGCAATCGGGCGCCCCGGCGCAACATTTCTTCTAGAGCATGTGCTGCGCGTGTCGATGTTATGACGGTATGTGCGACGAGTTGATCGAGAAGCCATAGAACACCAAACACTTCGATTCCGTCTTTGGCGGCCTGCTTACGCAGGCGACCATCACCAGTCAGCAACGGGTAGCCCGTGTTTTGGGCAAGGTAGTAGCAAGAGACATCAGCCAGAGAGCTGTTTCTATGCAGGGCGGACAATGTAAGTAGCTTGGTGACCGCCTGTTCATCTAATCCCTCAACAACCAAGCCCATCGCCAGAAGATGGGCTTGCGGCAAGTCCTTCAGCTCATCGAAAACAAAGTCAGTGCAGCAAAGCGAGAACGGAAGCCTGAACATCTCATCCAGCAAACCAGCATTGCGGATGTCGATCCAGATGTTGGTGTCGCTGATGTAGATCGTTTTCATGCGGCCACCAACACCTCATTGAGAGAGGTGTCGAGGACGCTGATCGGCTTTTGCAAGAACTCGGCTGCCCTGGACTTGCTGAACAAGTCTTCCGCCAGCCCCCAGAAAACAAGGGACTCGAAGCGCTGAGGCTTCTCAGCAGGGAGTTGGCCCGGCTCAGTTTTGTGCCAGCCGTTCATCCGAAACTGAATCGAGCTGGAACGATGGCCAGCGTCACTGAGCAGGTCCAGGTCTTTTAGACGATGCAGTACGGCTTGCATCGACAAGCCGTAGTGTTGCTTGGCAATCTGGAGTTCCCGGGGATGGACACGCGAGCGTTGATGACCACCAAAATCGGTGGTGACAGCTGACGCCGGGTACAGGAAGGAACCGGCGAAGCGGTGGCAACAGCGCTCAGTGTCACGTTCGCTCATTTCGGCGGGAAACTTCATGACCCAATGCCCCAACTCATGTGCTGCGGTAAAGCGCATGCGCTCCCCAGCCTTCGCGGCATTCAGAACGATCAGTACATGCTCGCCGTCGCGCGTCGAGGCACAGGCGCCATCAAAATCTGCCGGGCCATCCAGCAAAGCGACCTTGATCCCTTGCTCTTCCAGCAGTTCGGTCAGATTCGCGATCGGCGCCTCGCCAATCATCCATTGCTTGCGCAGTTCTAGTGCAGCAGCTTCTGCTTCGGCAAAAGACGAGACGAGAAACTGTTGAGCGGGCGCCTTGGCAGCGCGAATATCTGCCGCGTCAAAGCAGTTTTCCAGCGCGATGTAGCGTTCCAGATGTTCGGTAATCCGTTCGGTAACCTGCTCAAGCTGACGCTTCGGCATTTTGGCCAGCTTGCGAAACTCCAGCGGTGCGAGTTCAACTTGCTCAGACCGGAAAAAGTACTCGGGACTTACACCAAGGATGCGCGCCAACTGCAACAGGCGAGCAGAGTTAGGGGTGCTTTCACCCTTCTCGAACTTGCTGAGCGCCTGCTTTGAGATATCGCCCAAGCCTTGAGCAACAAACTCAAGCGTCAGGCCTTTGAGTACCCTCGCCCGTCGAATGCGATCATGTAGCATGACTCATCCTCCTTGGTTGACAAACCTATAGATTATATATGATTTGTCAACCATTTTGGATTCAAGTTTCATTGTCGGGCGATTGTGCTGTAAGTCCGTCATCCTCTGCCAACAAGCCTTTCAGGTCAGAGCCGGTCCCGGAAATTCGGACAGTTGGATAAGTGATAGCCTTGCTCAACCGCAGGCCGCGTAGCGGCTACGGTTCTCAATCCAATTGTTGTCGATCGGCACCTGACCGTCGTCCAGGTAATGGACGAGCGCATTCCAGCGTTTGAGGCTGTAATCAATTGCTTTGGCGGTACTGGAGCCGTTAGGCACCTGTATTCGGTGTCGTGTCAGCCAGTCATGAAATTCATCGAGTATCGGCTTGGCCTGCGCCTGCCGTACCCCCTTGCTCACGGCAGTCGTGACATAACTGCTTGCATATCCCTTGGCAGTATCAACGACGACTTGAGCAACGACCTCTCCTGTGTCGGCATCCCCTCGTGCGAGGCGAAGCAGCCCGCTGACAGCAGAAATGCTCCCGGTTACAGCCGCGCCAGTTTTTCCGCCTTCCAAGCCCGATCGGTGCATTTCAACCTGGATCGTTTTGCTCTCGAAGCCACTCGCCATCTGATCGGCCACCCCGGACGGATGGTTGTGCGCGAACACGACCGCTGCAGCATTGTTGGCCAGGGCCAGCTTGATCACCTCGCGGGGATAGACCGAAGTCTGGCTGAGCGTGCCCCGGAAAAGTTCGACGCAGTCGATCAGCCGATTCTGGGTATCGAGCAGCAGGACTGCAAAGACTTCGTAGGGCAAGTCGGAGAGGCGCAGGCGTAAGTAGTTCTTGACCGTGGCCGGGTCGGCCAGGCAGTCACCGAGTTGCAGGGACTCGGCCAGGGCGCGGGTCATCAACTCCTTGGCTGCCTCGATGAGGCGGCTGGGACCATGGTCGGTAGGCAAGTCGCGAAGAACGGACCCGGCACGCAAGGCGAAGATATCGACTAGGGAACAGCCGGCCAGGACCACAGCAGCCTCTTCACCCAGCAGCAAGGCAAGGAGGTCGGCCGTCGGCATGGCACGGATTGGGGGTAGAGCAGACATCGAATTTCTCCTGTTCAGAAATGAAAAACCTCGGGCGTCCGCAGACAGTCGGGGTCAGGAGAATGAAAAGCGAATGAGGCACTTGGCTTAAGCAGATGAATCTATGACTTTGGTCAGCATTGTTTGGAAATTATGAATCGCTGATAATCACGCGTAATCAAAGACCCTGCCATGAGCAGGGCGTTCGACACCCATCCAGAAAAACCACCTCAGCCGCCGGCATCGCCGGCGGTGTTATGTCGCGCTCAGGGATTAGCCATGACCACCAAGAATGTCGTCTTCATCGATAGCCGCGTTGCTGATTATCAGACTTTGATTGCTGGCTTGGGCGCTGACACCCAATGGGTGCTGCTCGATGCAAGTCGGGACGGTGTCGAGCAAATGCAGTCGGCGCTCTCGGGGTACAGCAACCTGGATTCGATTCAGATCATCTCGCACGGCAGTGTGGGCACCCTGTACCTAGGGTCGACAGTCCTAAGCGCAAGTAATCTGGAAAGTTATTCTGGCCAGCTTCAAACCATCGGGTCGTCGCTGACCGATACCGGCGACCTGCTGCTCTATGGCTGCAACGTGGCGCAGGGCGATACCGGCAAGCTGTTCATTGATTCGCTGGCGGCGATAACGCAGGCAGATGTGGCTGCTTCAAATGATCAGACGGGGGGGCGTGGCGATATGTTGCTGGAAGTATCTAGCGGCAGCGTTGAGCAAATACCTCTGGTGTCTGCAATTGACGCACCCTTGCTAACCTACTCAAGTGTTCGTGACCACATTAATCAATTACTCGCGATTGATTTTAGTATCCCTTCTGCCGAAGATATTTCGGCACTTCAACCCCTTGAGCATGCCGTTCTACACAACTCATTTGACATCATAAATTTTCTGCCCATGTTCCATGCCCACGACGAAATCCCGCAAACGTTGAATGCCCAGCCAGAGGGTTTTGACGCCTGGTTCGCCGTCGCACTTTCTGCCAAGGAAGCCGCCAAGCATGGCGATTTGGCGAACTACGTCGCGCATCGTCGGCACCGTTTTGGGAACCGCCTTCTTCGCCAGAATGTAAGCGCCTTTCCATTCCGCCTCGCTAAAAAGCAGGCTGGCCTCAAGATCCGGATGGGTGCGTCCCAACTTGAGCAGTCGG
>JAQTXC010000011.1:0-56566 GCA_028689015.1 Dechloromonas sp.
GCTTACGCCTTTTCCAGACCGGCGGGCGGCCAGTTTTCCAGTTTCATGCCGAGCGTGAGTCCACGTGCGGCAAGAACTTCCTTGATTTCATTCAACGACTTGCGACCGAGATTCGGCGTCTTGAGCAGTTCGTTTTCCGTCCGCTGGATCAAATCGCCGATGTAGTAAATATTTTCGGCTTTCAGGCAGTTGGCGGAACGAACCGTCAGTTCCAGGTCATCGACCGGACGCAACAACACCGGGTCAACCTGGGCCGGCTTGGAAGCTTCAGCCACCGGCTCAGTACCTTCCAATTCGGCAAATACCGACAACTGTTCGATCAAAACACGTGCGGCATAGCGAATCGCCTCTTCCGGCTCGACCACACCGTTTGTCTCAATATCGACAACCAGTTTATCGAGGTCGGTACGCTGCTCGACCCGTGCATTTTCAACCGAGTAAGCAACCCGGCGCACAGGGCTGAACGAAGCGTCGAGCACCAGCTGACCGATCGTCTTGGCATCGCCCAGATTGCGAACGTTGCCCGGCACATAACCACGGCCCTTTTCGACCTTGATTTCCATCGACAGCTTGCCGCCAGGCGACAAGTGGGCGATGACGTGTTCCGGATTGATGATTTCGACATCGTGCGGCAGTTCGATATCGGCTGCACGAACAATGCCTTCACCTTCCTTGGCCAGCTTCAGGGTGACGACTTCACGGTTATGCAGCTTGAAGACGATGCCCTTCAGATTCAGCAGGATGTCAACGACATCTTCCTGCACGCCATCGATCGTCGAATATTCGTGCAAGACGCCATCGATCGACACTTCGGTGGGAGCGAAGCCCGGCATCGAAGACAGCAGAATGCGACGCAGTGCGTTGCCCAGGGTATGTCCGTAGCCGCGTTCAAACGGCTCCATGACCACCTTGGCCTCCACCGGCGAGACACTCTGCACATCAATGATGCGGGGCTTAAGAAGTCCACTGCTTTGCATGGGCTATTTCCTCTGCTTGCGTTTACTTCGAGTACAGTTCGATGACCAGGCCTTCATTCAGCGTGGCCGGCAGTTCGGAGCGCTGCGGCATGGCCTTGAACGTGCCCTTGCCTTCTTTGACATCGACAGCGATCCATTCCGGGAATCCACGGGCTTCAGCAGCTTCAAGAGCCGCTTTACAGCGCAGGGAGGCGCGGGAACGATCGGTCAGCTGGACAACATCACCCGGCTTGACGATATAAGAAGGAATATTGACGCGCTTGCCATTGACCAGCACGCCGTTATGACGGACAACCTGGCGGGACTCGGCGCGCGAGGCACCAAAGCCCATGCGATAGGCGACGGAATCCAGGCGGGCTTCCAACAATTGCAGCAGGTTTTCACCGGTCTGGCCCTTGCGGCGCTCAGCTTCGGCAAAGGTCTTACGGAACTGGCCTTCCAGCACGCCATAGACGCGACGGATTTTCTGCTTGGCGCGCAGGTGGACGCCGTAGTCAGACAGACGGGCACCAGACTTCTGGCCATGCTGACCAGGTGCATACGAGCGACGCTCGATGGCACACTTGTCGGTAAAGCACTTTTCGCCCTTCAGAAACAGCTTTTCGCCTTCGCGGCGGCACTGACGGCATTTCGGATCGAGATTACGAGCCACTTGTCTTTCTCCTTAGATGCGGCGCTTTTTGGGCGGACGGCAACCGTTGTGCGGCACCGGCGTCACGTCGGAAATAGCGGTGATCTTCATGCCCAGGGCGTTCAACGCACGGACAGAAGATTCGCGACCAGGACCTGGGCCCTTGATACGAACCTCCAGATTCTTGACGCCACATTCCTGAGCAGCCTTGCCAGCGGCTTCGGCAGCGACCTGAGCGGCGAACGGGGTGGACTTACGCGAACCGCGGAAGCCAGCACCACCAGACGTTGCCCAGGACAATGCGTTGCCCTGACGGTCGGTAATGGTAATGATGGTGTTGTTGAACGAAGCGTGGATATGGGCAATGCCCTCAGCGACGTTCTTTTTAACCTTTTTGCGAACTTTGGTAGCAGTTTTAGCCATGTTCAGTCCCTATTACTTCTTGCCAGCGATGGACTTACGCGGACCCTTGCGAGTACGTGCGTTCGTTTTGGTGCGCTGACCACGGCAGGGCAAGCCCTTGCGATGGCGCAGGCCACGGTAGCAACCGAGATCCATCAGGCGCTTGATATTCATCGTAACTTCGCGGCGCAGATCACCTTCGACGGTGAACTTAGCGACTTCGTCACGCAAACGGTCCATATCCGAATCGGACAGGTCCTTCATTTTGGTGGTACGACCAACGCCGGCCGCGTCACAGATCTTCTGGGCGCGGGTACGGCCGATGCCATAGATTGCCGTCAAGGCGATCGAAGCATGCTGATGGTTCGGGATGTTTACCCCTGCAATACGGGCCATCGATTCACTCCAATATTTCGAAAATTAGCGAATGCCGAACACGCCAGGGATTAACCCTGACGCTGTTTGTGACGCGGATCCTTGCAAATGACGCGAACGACACCTTTGCGACGGATCACCTTGCAATTGCGGCACACGCGCTTCACTGAAGGTTGTACTTTCATGTTTCACTCCTCGTCTGCGAGGGCTCGGAAGCAGCCGTGATTCCTTGCCCTGCGGTTTATTGCGTAGAGAACTTATTTACTTGGTCCGGAAAACAATCCGGGCCTTGCTTAAATCATAAGGCGTCAATTGCACGGTGACTTTGTCGCCAGGGAGGATACGGATGTAGTGCATCCGCATCTTTCCGGAAATAAAACCGTGCACAATGTGCCCATTTTCCAACTTGACCTTGAAGGTCGCATTCGGGAGGTTCTCGACAACCTCTCCTTGCATCTCGATGTAATCTTCTTTCGCCATGACGGATTACTTGATAAGCGGTGCGCCTTTGAAATTCGCCTTCTTGAGCAGGCTCTCGTACTGATGGGACATCACGTAAGCCTGGACCTGGGACATGAAGTCCATGGTCACCACCACGATAATCAGCAACGAGGTACCGCCAAAATAGAAGGGAACGTTCCATTTCAAAATCAAAAATTCAGGCAGCAGGCAGACCAGCGTGATATACGCAGCACCAACCAAGGTCAGACGCATCAGAATTTTGTCAATGTAACGTGCAGTTTGCTCACCTGGGCGGATACCCGGTACAAAAGCGCCACTTTTCTTCAGGTTATCCGCAGTTTCCTTCGAGTTGAACACCAAGGCGGTGTAGAAAAAACAGAAGAAAATGATCGCAGCAGCGTAAAGCATGACGTAGACCGGTTGACCGGGTGACAGACCCGCAGCTAGATCCTTCAACCAGCGCATCGATTCACCACTGCCGAACCAACCCGCCAGCGTAGCCGGAAAAAGGATGATCGAAGATGCGAAGATCGGAGGAATCACCCCAGACATATTCAATTTGAGCGGCAGGTGCGAACTCTGGCCACCGTAAATTTTGTTGCCAACCTGGCGCTTGGCATAATTGACCAGAATCTTGCGTTGACCGCGTTCAACGAACACCACGAATGCAGTCACCAGGGCAACTAGTGCACAAATAACGATAGCGGTGAGCGGATGCATCGAACCGGTACGAACCAGCTCCAGAAGACCGCCAATGGCCGTCGGCAAACCAGCAGCAATACCTGCAAAAATAATGATGGAGATGCCGTTACCCAAACCACGCTCGGTAATTTGCTCACCCAGCCACATCAGGAACATGGTCCCGGTCAACAGGGTGGACACCGTCGTCAAACGAAAAAGGAAACCGGGGTCATTAACCAGACCTGCTTGTGCTTCCAACGCAACAGCAATGCCGATCCCCTGGAACAAGGCCAGAAAAACAGTGCCATAGCGCGTGTATTGTGTGATTTTACGACGGCCGGCTTCACCCTCCTTTTTGAGGGCTTCAAGTTGCGGACTAGCCACACTCATCAACTGCATGATGATCGACGCCGAGATATACGGCATGATCCCCAATGCAAAAATCGTAAAGCGAGACAGGGCGCCCCCCGAGAACATGTTAAACATGCCCAGGATGCCACCCTGCTGGCTATTGAACAGATCAGCAAGAACGTTGGGATCAATGCCAGGCACCGGAATGTGAGCACCAATGCGATAAACCACCAGCGCACCCAGCAGGAACCAAAGTCGGCGCTTCAGATCGCCGAACTTTCCACCTTTGCCTACGGTATTTGGATTTGCAGCCAACGTTCTTACCTTTCAGTCTTACTCGGCGACACTGCCGCCAGCGGCTTCGATTGCAGCCTTGGCGCCCTTGGTTGCGCCAACACCCTTCAAAGTCACCTTGCGGGTGATTTCACCAGCCAAAATGACTTTGGCGGACAAGGCATTACCCGGCACCACACCAGCGGCCTGGAGAACCAGCAGGTCGATTTCATCAACCGGCAGGCGCTCGAGATCGGTGAGGCGAATTTCGTAATTGCGTGCACGAGTCAGTGAATTGAAGCCACGCTTCGGCAGACGACGCTGCAAAGGCATCTGACCGCCCTCAAAGCCCACCTTGTGAAAACCGCCGGAACGAGATTTCTGACCCTTGTGACCGCGACCACAAGTCTTGCCCAGACCAGAGCCGATACCACGACCAACGCGCTTTGCCGCCTTCTTGGAACCTTCAGCTGGCTTGATATTATTCAAACGCATGGCTTAGCCCTCAACCTTAACGAGATACTGAACCTTCTGAATCATGCCGCGAACGCACGGCGTGTCCAGCAGTTCGGCAGAACTATTCAGCTTGCGCAGACCCAAGCCACGCACGGTGGCGCGGTGGTCCTGCTTGGTGCCGATGATGCTCTTAACGAGCGTCACTTTGATTTTCTTGTCGCTCATGACTTACCCCTGAATCTGCTCGACCGTCAAACCGCGCTTGGCGGCGATCTCGGCCGGCGTGTTCACTTTCGACAAACCGTCGATCGTCGCACGCACAATGTTGTAGGGATTGGTGGAACCATGGGCCTTGGCAACGACGTTGGTCACGCCAACCACCTCGAAGACGGCACGCATGGCGCCGCCAGCGATGATGCCAGTGCCTTCGGGAGCAGGCTGGATCATCACGGTGGTTGCACCATGACGGCCCATCACGGTGTGATGCACCGTACCGTTCTTCAAGTTGACTTTGGCCATCTTGCGACGCGCCTCTTCCATTGCCTTCTGGGCAGCAACCGGCACTTCACGGGACTTGCCCTTGCCCATACCGATGGCACCGTCACCATCGCCAACCACGGTGAGGGCAGCAAAACCGAGAATCCGGCCACCCTTAACCACCTTGGTCACGCGATTGACTGCGACCATCTTTTCGCGCATACCGTCGTCGCGCTCTTCAGCCTGCTGCGGCTTCTTGTTTCTTTCTGGTTTAGCCATTTCTTAACCTCGTCCTTTTGCCGTCGGTTAGAACTTCAGGCCGCCTTCACGCGCGGCTTCCGCCAGCACCTGAACACGACCGTGATACTGGAGACCGGAACGATCGAATGCAACTTCTTCAATCCCTGCAGCCTTGGCGCGTTCGGCAATCAACTTGCCAATTGCAGCAGCGGCATTCTTGTTGCCGCCGTTCGGAACCGTAGCCCGAACCTCTTTATCCAGCGTGGAAGCCGAAGCCAGCACCTTGCCGCCACACGACGAGATGACCTGGGCGTAAATGTGGCAGTTCGTGCGATTAACGCACAAGCGCACAGCCTTGAGCTCGGCGATTTTGGCCCGGGTTTTGCGGGCACGGCGCAGACGCGCTTGTTTCTTGTTAAGCATATGCCACCCTTACTTCTTCTTGGTTTCCTTGATAACCACCACTTCATCGGCGTAACGCACACCCTTGCCCTTATAGGGCTCCGGCTTGCGATAGGCACGAATTTCGGCGGCGACCTGACCGACGCGTTGCTTGTCGGAGCCCTTGACCAGGACTTCGGTTTGCGTCGGGCACTCTACCTTGATACCAGCTGGCATCTTGTGAGCAACCGGGTGCGAGAAGCCCAGCGACAAGTTCAGAACATCGCCTTGCGCCTGGGCACGATAGCCCACACCAACGAGTTGCAACTTGCGCTCAAAGCCCTTCGAAACACCAATAACCATGTTGCTGAGATTGGCACGCATCGTCCCCCACATGGCCGATGCATTTTCAGCACCCGCCACCGGCTTGACAACAATACCCGTCTCTTCGACGCTAACCGTGACAGCCGGGTTAGCTGCAATCTGCAGCGAACCCAACGGCCCCTTGACGGTGATGTTCTGACCCAGCGCCACTTCGACACCAGCCGGAACAACAATCGGATTTTTACCTACACGTGACATCTGGTCTCTCCTTAGGCCACGATGCAGAGCACTTCGCCGCCAACTTTGGTAGCACGTGCCTTGCGGTCGGTCATGACGCCTTTGGGAGTGGAAACAATTGCCACACCCAGGCCATTCATGACGCGAGGAATATCGTTACAGCCCTTGTAAATACGCAGGCCAGGCTTGGAGACACGCTCAATACGTTCAATAACCGGACGGCCGGCGTAATACTTGAGACCAATCTCAAGCGTTGCCTTGCCATCGTTATCGCGTACAGCGAAATCTTCTACATAACCCTCGTCCTTCAGCACGGCAGCAATAGCTACCTTGACCTTGGAGGACGGCATGGAGACAGACGCCTTTTCGGCGAGCTGGGCATTACGGATGCGGGTCAGCATGTCCGCGATCGGATCGCTCATAGCCATTTCTGTATCTCCTCTTACCAGCTGGCCTTAACAATACCCGGGATCTCGCCACTGAAGGCCAGCTCACGGATCTTGTTACGACACAACCCGAATTTACGGAAAACACCACGCGGACGACCGGTCAGCTGGCAACGGTTACGCAAACGAGACGGGCTCGAATTGCGGGGGAGAGCCTGAATCTTCAGACGCGCTTCGTAGCGCTCCTCGTCAGAACGGCTCTCGTCATTGATAATCGCTTCAAGGGCGGCACGCTTTTTGGCGTACTGCGCCACCATCTTGCGGCGCTTCTCTTCACGGTTGATCAGAGCAAGTTTTGCCATGATTGCCTCAATTCTTGAACGGGAACTTGAATGCGGACAGCAGCGCTTTGGCTTCTGCATCGGTCTTGGCGGTGGTAGTAATACTGATATTCATACCGCGCAAGGCATCGATCTTGTCGTATTCGATTTCCGGAAAAATAATCTGCTCTTTGACACCCATGTTGTAATTCCCCTGGCCATCAAAGCCCTTGCCGGAAATACCACGGAAGTCACGAACGCGCGGCAACGCAATGGTCACCAAGCGATCAAGGAATTCAAACATGCGCGGACCGCGCAGTGTCACCATACAGCCAATCGGATAGCCATCACGAATCTTGAAGCCGGCGATCGACTTACGAGCCTTCGTAGACACCGGCTTCTGACCGGCAATCTTCTGCATATCCGACAGTGCATTTTCCAGCACCTTTTTGTCAGCAACCGCTTCGCCCACACCCATATTCAGGGTGATTTTGGTGATGCGCGGCACTTCCATGACCGACTTGTAGCTGAACTGCTTAACCAGATCAGCAACAACGGTTTCCTTGTAAAACTGCTGCAAACGAGCCATGTCTACCCCTTAAGCGCTCACAAGTTCGCCGTTCGACTTGAACACGCGAACCTTGCGACCATCTTCCAGAACCTTGACGCCGACACGATCGGCTTTCTTTGTTGCGGAATTGAACAGCGCAATATTGGAAATATGGATCGGCATATCTTTGTCGACAATGCCACCAGCCACACCCTTCATCGGGTTGGGCTTGACGTGCTTTTTTGCACGATTAACGCCCTCAACCACGACATGCTCGGCATCAACGCGCAACGCGACTGTGCCGCGCTTGCCCTTGTCCTTGCCGGTAATGACGATCACTTCGTCGCCCTTGCGAATCTTGTCCATAAGGGGCCCCTTAAAGAACTTCTGGCGCCAAGGACACGATCTTCATAAAGCGCTCGGTGCGCAGTTCACGCGTTACCGGGCCAAAGATGCGCGTGCCAATGGGCTCGAGCTTGTTATTGAGAAGAACGGCAGCATTACCATCGAAGCGAACCAGCGAACCGTCCGGGCGACGCACACCTTTGGCGGTACGAACCACCACGGCATTGTAGACATCACCTTTTTTGACACGGCCACGCGGGGCAGCATCCTTGATGCTGACCTTGATGATGTCACCAATGCCAGCATAGCGGCGCTTGGAACCACCGAGTACTTTGATACACATTACTGAACGTGCGCCGGTGTTATCGGCCACATCCAGACTTGTCTGCATCTGAATCATTTATATTAACTCCAACTTAATCTGCGCTTGCAGTCAGTCTTGGAACCCGTAGGGGTCGAACAACTTCACGAAGCCCAGAACGGGCGTCCGCAAAAAAGAAGCCGGATTATACCGGCTTCTTTCTAGGTGACGCAAGCGTTTTAGAAACGATTAAACAATAACCGCCTTTTCCAACACCGAGGTCACGGCCCAGGCCTTGGTCTTAGAGACCGGCCGGGTTTCCATGATCTCAACGAGGTCACCCGCCTTGGCCGAGTTATCTTCGTTGTGTGCATGGTATTTCTTCGAACGAACCATGACCTTGCCGTACACCGGGTGCTTAACCTTGCGTTCGACCAGGACGGTCACGGTTTTTTCCATCTTGTCGCTGACAACGCGACCGATCAGAGTGCGCTTGATACTGGTGGTTTCGCTCATTGCTGCACCGCCTTTTCACGGATAAGCGTACGAACGCGAGCGATGTCGCGACGCACCTTGGACATTTGGCTGGTATTCGACAACTGCTGGGTCGCAAGTTGCATACGCAGACCAAACTGGGCCTTCAACAGGTCCAGCAATTCCTTGTTGAGCTCGTCCACGCTCTTGGTTCTCAATTCACTTGCTTTCATGATTACCCCAGGTGACGAGTGACGAACGTAGTGGCAATCGGCAACTTGGCCGCAGCCAAGGCAAAAGCCTCGCGCGCCAACGCTTCATTGACACCATCCATTTCATACAGCACTTTGCCCGGCTGGATCTCGGCAACCCAATACTCGGGATTACCCTTACCGTTACCCATACGAACCTCTGCCGGTTTCTTGGAAATCGGCTTGTCCGGGAAAATGCGAATCCAGATGCGACCACCGCGCTTGATATGGCGGGTCATCGCACGACGGGCTGCTTCGATCTGGCGAGCGGTCAAACGGCCACGGCCAATGGCCTTGAGACCCCACTCACCGAACGACACCTTGGTGCCGCGGGTCGCCAGACCCTCGTTACGCCCCTTGTGCTCCTTGCGGAACTTGCGACGATTTGGTTGCAGCATGTTAAGCACCTGCCTTTCTTACACGCTTGGCCGGCGACTTGGCATCACCCTCACCGTCTTTTCGGACAGCACGGGTGCGCGGCTTGTCGCCGTCCGGTTTGCCCGGACCACGACGACCACGACGGTCATCAGCTGACGGCTCAACCACTTCTGGCTGCTCGTTGCGGTCCAGCAAGTCGCCCTTGTAAACCCAAACCTTGATACCGATAATGCCGTACGTGGTTTGCGCTTCCGAGGTTGCGTAATCAATATCAGCACGCAGGGTATGAAGCGGCACGCGACCTTCGCGATACCACTCGCTACGAGCGATCTCGGCACCATTGAGACGGCCAGCACTCATGACCTTGATGCCCTGAGCACCCAGGCGCATCGCATTCTGCATGGCACGCTTCATGGCACGACGGAACATGATGCGCTTTTCGAGTTGCTGAGCAATCGAATCGGCGATCAGTTGCGCGTCGATTTCCGGCTTACGAATTTCTTCGATCGACACATGGACCGGAACGCCCATGATGCGCTGCAGATCCGTACGCAGCTGTTCGATGTCTTCGCCCTTCTTGCCGATCACAACCCCCGGACGAGCCGAGTAAATCGTAACACGGGCGTTCTTGGCAGGACGCTCAATCAGAACACGACCCACCGAAGCGTGCGCAAGCTTACGCTTCAGGTATTCGCGAACCTTAATGTCTTCCTGCAACATACCTGGAAAGTCTTTGCTGTTTGCATACCAGCGTGAACTCCAGTTTTTGGTGACGGCCAGACGGAAGCCAGTCGGATGAATTTTCTGTCCCATGGCTCTTCCTTAGTTACCAACGGTCAGATAGATATGACAGGTCGGCTTGATGATCCGATTGCCACGGCCCTTGGCGCGCGCAGTAAAGCGCTTGAGCACCATGCCTTTTTCGACGTAGATGGTCGTTACCATCAATTCGTCGATATCGGCGCCGTCATTGTGCTCGGCATTGGCAATAGCCGACTCCAGCACTTTTTTGACGATACCGGCGCCCTTTTTCGGGCAGAAAGCCAGGATGTTGAGAGCCTGACCAACCGGCTTGCCGCGCACCAGGTCGGCTACTAGACGACCTTTTTGCGCAGAGAGGCGTACGCCCCGCAGACTTGCACGAGTTTCCATGTCAGCTCCTTACTTCTTGGCCTTTTTGCCGGCGGTGTGACCCTTGAACGTCCGGGTCAGCGAAAACTCGCCGAGCTTGTGTCCCACCATATTCTCGGTCACAAAAACCGGAATATGCTGCTTGCCATTGTGGACCGCAATCGTCAGACCGATAAACTCGGGGAGGATTGTGGACCGACGCGACCAGGTCTTGATCGGGCGCTTGTCGTTGTTTGCACGCACTGCCTCGACTTTGTCGATCAGGTATGCATCAACAAACGGGCCCTTTTTGAGAGAACGTCCCATTTCCTACCCCTTAACGCTTATGACGGCGCTGAACGATCATGCTGTTCGTGCGCTTGTTGCTGCGAGTACGATAGCCCTTGGTCGGCTGACCCCATGGGTTGACCGGCACACGGCCTTCGCCGGTACGACCTTCACCACCACCGTGCGGGTGATCGACCGGATTCATGGCAGTACCACGAACAGTCGGGCGAATACCACGCCAGCGCATGGCACCAGCTTTACCGAACTTGCGCAGGTTGTTCTCTTCGTTACCTACTTCACCGATGGTTGCGCGACACTCAACGTGCACACGACGGACTTCACCGGAGCGGAGACGAACCTGAGCATAAACACCCTCACGCGCCAGCAACTGGGCAGACGTGCCCGCCGAACGAGCAATCTGCGCACCCTTGCCGGGCATCATTTCGATGCAGCAAATGGTTGTACCCACCGGGATATTGCGGATCGGCAATGCGTTGCCCGACTTGATCGGCGCCTCCGAACCACTCATCACTTGCTGACCAACCACCATGCCTTTATTGGCAATGATGTAACGGCGCTCACCGTCGGCATAACAAACCAATGCGATATTGGCTGTCCGATTTGGGTCATATTCCAGACGCTCAACCTTGCCCGGAATGCCGTCTTTGGTCCGCTTAAAGTCGATCAGGCGATAAGCCTGTTTGTGACCACCACCTTGATGGCGGACAGTAATGCGACCGTTATTGTTACGACCCGCATTTTTCGACTTAGACTCAACCAGTCCAGCAAACGGCTTACCTTTGTGCAGGTCGGCATTGACCACTTGAACCACGGCACGACGGCCGGGGGAGGTCGGTTTGACTTTAACGAGAGCCATTATGCATTGCCCCCTTCAACAAAATTGATTTCCTGACCCGCTTTAAGGCAGACAAAGGCTTTTTTCCAGCCCTTGCGGCGACCCGTTGCGCCTTTGAAGCGCTTGACCTTGCCCTTGACATTGGCCACCTGAACAGACTCCACCTCAACCTTGAACAGCAGCTCTACCGCAGCCTTGATTTCAGGCTTAGTGGCATCAGTTGCCACGCGAAAAACCACCTGCTCGTTTTTCTCGGCAATATAGGTGGCCTTCTCGGAGATTTGCGGCGCCAGAAGGATTTGCAACAAACGTTCTTGGTTCATCCCCACATCTCCTCGAACTTGGCGATCGCATTCTTGGTCACCAACACCTTAGCGAAACGCACGAGAGAAACCGGGTCGGCTTCCTGAGCCTCGAGCACCAGCACATTTGGCAGGTTGCGCGACGACAGATAAAGATTTTCGTTCAGCGTATCGGTCACGACCAAGAGGTTGCCCTCAAGACCCATGTCTTTCAACTTCTGTGCAAAAAGCTTGGTTTTTGGTGCGTCGACCGCGATATCGTCAATGACGACCAACCGCTCCTGACGAGCCAACTCGGAGAGGATCGCAGCCATACCGGCGCGGAACATCTTCTTGTTAACCTTCTGAGTGTAGTTTTGATCGGGCGAATTCGGGAAAATCCGACCGCCTCCGCGCCACAACGGCGAGCCATTGGAGCCGGAACGAGCACGACCCGTGCCCTTTTGACGCCACGGCTTGGTGGTGGTGTGACGAACTTCGGAGCGATCCTTCTGCTTGCTATCACCCGAACGCGCATTGGCCTGATAAGCAACCACGATCTGATGCACTAGCGCTTCGTTGAAATCGCGACCGAACAGGAGATCAGATGCTTCCAACGTCGCAGCTTCCTGACCCTGTGCGTTAATAACCTTAAGTTCCATAATGCCCCCTTAAGCCTTGACCGCCGGACGCACGACGACGTCAGCACCCTTGGCACCCGGAACGGCACCCTTGACCAGCAGCAACTGGCGCTCGGCATCGACGCGAACAATCGTCAAGCCCTGCATCGTGGTCTGCACATCACCGAGGTGACCCGCCATCCGCTTACCCGGGAAAACACGACCCGGATCTTGCGCCATACCGATAGAGCCAGGCGCATTGTGCGACAGCGAATTACCGTGAGTAGCACGGTTGGAACTGAAATTGTGACGCTTGATACCGCCCTGGAAACCCTTACCGATCGAATTGCCAGTCACATCGACCTTTTGCCCTTCGGCAAACAGCGTGACAGCCACTTGATCACCCGCCTTGAAATTGGCGAGTTGCTCAGCATCGATACGGAATTCCTTGAGCACATGCCCAGCTTCCACGCCCGCCTTAGCCATATGACCAGCCAGGGGCTTGGAAACACGCGAGGCACGGCGCTGACCGAAAGTGACCTGAATGGCTGCGTAGCCATCGATCTCCGGCGTTTTGACTTGGGTCACGCGATTGTTGGACACATCAAGCACAGTTACCGGAATGGACGCGCCATCCTCAGCAAAAATGCGAGTCATGCCCACCTTGCGACCAACAAGGCCTAGACTCATGGTTATTCTCCTCATCGCCGGCTGCGATTGGCCGGTCGATGTAAAACAACAAATGGGCAGCCGATAGCCGGCCACCCCCGAAAGGCGCGGATTATATCCGCTTACTGCAATTACTGCAACTTGATCTCGACGTCAACGCCAGCCGGCAGATCAAGCTTCATCAGCGCATCAACCGTTTTGTCAGTCGGATCAACGATGTCCATCAAACGAAGGTGCGTGCGAATCTCTAACTGATCACGGGATGCCTTGTTCACGTGCGGCGAACGGAGGATATCGAACCGCTGCTTGCGGGTCGGCAACGGAACCGGACCACGAACCACTGCACCGGTACGCTTCGCGGTCTCAACGATTTCCTGAGCCGACTGATCGATCAAGCGATAGTCAAAGGCCTTGAGACGGATACGAATTTTCTGGCTTTGCATGATGAACTTCCAAAGAGCACTGGGGCGGGCATTTTGCCCAACCCCTGATGATTAAAGAACGAAAATTACTCGATGATCTTGGCGACGACGCCGGCGCCAACAGTACGACCGCCTTCGCGAATGGCGAAACGCAGACCTTCTTCCATGGCGATCGGTGCAATCAGTTTGACCGTCATCTGGATGTTGTCGCCCGGCATGACCATCTCAACGCCTTCCGGCAGCGAGATCGCACCAGTCACGTCCGTCGTGCGGAAGTAGAACTGCGGACGGTAGTTGTTGAAGAACGGGGTGTGACGACCACCCTCATCCTTCGACAGAACGTAAACTTCGCCCGTGAAGTGGGTGTGCGGCTTGACCGAACCCGGCTTGCACAGAATCTGACCACGTTCCACATCTTCACGCTTGGTGCCACGCAGCAGCGCGCCAATGTTGTCGCCAGCCTGACCTTGGTCGAGCAGCTTGCGGAACATTTCAACACCGGTGCAGATGGTCTTGACGGTCGGACGGATACCGACAATCTCGATTTCTTCGCCAACCTTGACGATACCGCGCTCAACACGACCGGTCACAACAGTACCGCGACCAGAGATCGAGAACACATCCTCAACCGGCATCAGGAACGGCATATCGACAGCACGTTCCGGCGTCGGGATGTACGTATCCAGCGCATCAGCCAGGCGGAAGATCGACGGCTCGCCGATTTCGGACTGGTCGCCTTCCAGCGCCTTCAGTGCAGAGCCGTGGATGATCGGAGTGTCATCACCCGGAAAATCGTACTTGGACAGCAGCTCGCGCAGTTCCATTTCAACCAGCTCGAGCAACTCGGCATCATCAACCATGTCGCACTTGTTCATATACACCAGAACGTACGGCACACCGACCTGACGGGCCAGCAGAATGTGTTCGCGGGTCTGCGGCATCGGGCCGTCAGCAGCCGAACACACCAGGATTGCGCCATCCATCTGGGCCGCACCGGTAATCATGTTCTTGACGTAGTCAGCGTGACCCGGGCAATCCACGTGGGCATAGTGACGGTTAGCCGTCTCGTACTCAACGTGGGCGGTGTTGATCGTGATACCGCGGGCCTTTTCTTCCGGTGCCGCATCAATCTGGTCGTATGCCTTGGCAGCACCACCAAACTTGGCCGCCAGAACCGTCGTGATCGCAGCCGTCAGCGTCGTCTTGCCATGGTCAACGTGACCAATCGTGCCGACGTTCACGTGCGGCTTGGTACGCTCGAATTTCTCTTTTGCCATTATCGGTTCTCCAATAAGGTATTACTTTTTGTTGATAACTGCGTCCGCAACATTCTTCGGCGCTTCGTTGTAGTGCTTGAATTCCATCGAGTAGGTTGCACGGCCTTGCGACAAGGAGCGCAACGAAGTGGCATAGCCGAACATTTCGGACAGCGGCACTTCTGCACGAACCTCCTTGGCACCTCCGGGCATGTCTTCCATACCCTGAACAATGCCGCGACGCGATGACAGATCGCCCATCACGTTGCCCATATAGTCCTCTGGCGTTTCAACCACGACCGCCATCATCGGCTCGAGCAGGGTTGGACTCGCCTTTTTCATACCTTCCTTAAAGGCCATTGATGCAGCCATACGGAAAGCATTTTCGTTGGAGTCAACATCGTGGTAGGAACCGTCAAACAACGTGAACTTGACATCAACCACCGGAAAGCCCGCCAGCACGCCGCTACTAACGGCATCCTGCAAGCCCTTGTCGACCGCTGGAATGTATTCGCGCGGCACCACGCCACCCTTGATGGCATCGACGAACTCGTAACCCTTGCCGGCTTCGTTCGGCTCGATTTTGAGCCAGACGTGACCGAACTGGCCGCGACCACCCGACTGCTTGACGAACTTGCCTTCCTGTTCGACAGCCTTCTTGATGCACTCGCGGTAAGCAACTTGCGGCGCACCCACAGCTGCTTCAACATTGAATTCGCGACGCATACGGTCAACGATGATGTCGAGGTGCAATTCGCCCATACCGGAAATAATCGTCTGACCGGATTCTTCGTCGGTACGCACACGGAAAGACGGATCTTCTGCTGCCAGACGGCCCAGGGCGATACCCATCTTTTCCTGGTCAGCCTTGGTTTTCGGCTCGACAGCGACGTGAATCACCGGCTCAGGGAAGATCATTCGCTCAAGAATGATCGGCGATTCCGGATCACACAGCGTTTCGCCAGTCGTCACGTCTTTCAAACCAACGCAAGCCGCGATATCACCCGCGAGAACTTCCTTGATTTCTTCACGGTTATTGGCGTGCATCTGCAGAATACGACCGATGCGCTCCTTTTTACCCTTAACCGAGTTGTAGACCGTGGCACCCGAATTCATCACGCCAGAATAAACGCGGATAAAGGTCAATTGCCCCACAAAGGGATCGGTCATCAGCTTGAAAGCCAGGGCCGAGAACTTCTCGGAATCATCCGCCTTACGGGAGACTTCCTTTTCGCGCTCATCAACGCCCGTCACAGGCGGAATATCAACCGGCGACGGCAGCAATTCGATCACGGCATCCAGCATGCGCTGCACACCCTTGTTCTTGAAGGCAGTACCACACAACATCGGCTGAATTTCGCAGGCCAAGGTGCGCAGTCGCAACCCTTCCCGGATTTTCTCTTCCGACAGTTCGCCGTTTTCAAGATATTCGTTCATCAGCTCTTCAGTGGCCTCAGCGGCTGCTTCGACCATCTGCTCACGCCAGTTTTGAGCCAACTCAACCAGATCAGCCGGAATATCACGGTAGTCGAACTTCATCCCCTGGGAAGCTTCGTCCCAGTAAATGGCCTTCATCTTCAGCAGATCAACGACGCCTTCGAAAGTATCTTCAGCACCAATGGGGATGACGATCGGCACTGGACTCGCCTTCAGGCGGGTCTTCATCTGCTCAACCACCTTGAAGAAGTTGGCACCGGAACGGTCCATCTTATTCACGAAGGCCAAGCGCGGCACCTTGTATTTGGTGGCCTGACGCCAGACGGTTTCTGACTGCGGCTGAACACCACCAACCGCGCAGTAGACCATGCAGGCACCATCAAGCACGCGCATCGAGCGCTCGACTTCGATCGTGAAGTCAACGTGCCCCGGGGTATCGATGATGTTGAAGCGGTGCTCAGGAAAGGAACTATCCATACCCTTCCAGAAACAGGTCGTTGCCGCAGAGGTAATGGTAATGCCGCGCTCCTGCTCCTGCTCCATCCAGTCCATGGTGGCAGCGCCATCATGCACTTCACCGATCTTGTGATTAACACCGGTGTAGTAAAGGATACGTTCAGTCGTCGTCGTTTTGCCGGCGTCGATGTGGGCGCTGATACCGATATTGCGGTAGCGCTCGATGGGAGTTTTACGTGCCACGTTAGTGCCCTTTGAGAATTAGAAGCGGAAGTGAGCGAAGGCCTTGTTGGCATCAGCCATGCGGTGAACTTCGTCACGCTTCTTGACTGCGCCACCACGGTTTTCAGCCGCTTCCAGCATCTCGGCAGCCAAACGCTGACCCATGGATTTTTCAGAGCGCTTGCGGGCAAACTCACGCAACCAACGCATGGCCAAGGCAGCGCGACGCGCCGGACGGACTTCCACCGGCACCTGATAGTTTGCACCACCCACGCGACGGGACTTCACTTCAACCATCGGCTTGACATTCGACATTGCCGAACTGAAAACTTCCAGCGGATCTTTGCCAGACTTGGTACTGATGATTTCAAACGCACCATAGACGATACGCTCAGCAACAGACTTCTTGCCACTTTGCATAACCGCATTAATGAACTTGGACACTTCGACATTACCGAACTTCGGATCCGGCAGAATGTCACGCTTGGGTACTTCGCGACGACGGGGCATATTAACCTCAATAAAACACGATTCAGTTGAAAAGCCGGGAAGGGGTTTTCACCCACCCGGCCCTCTCGGCCGCCCAGCAGAGCGGCCACTTACTCAAGCTGCGGGAAAAATCAGGCAGCCTTCGGACGCTTGGCGCCATACTTGGAACGGGACTGCTTCCGGTCCTTGACACCCTGGGTATCCAGCGAGCCACGAACGGTGTGGTAACGCACACCCGGCAAGTCTTTAACACGGCCACCGCGAATCAGGACCACAGAGTGCTCCTGAAGGTTGTGACCTTCACCGCCGATGTACGAAATGACTTCGAAACCATTGGTCAGACGAACCTTGCAAACCTTACGGAGTGCTGAGTTCGGCTTTTTCGGCGTAGTGGTGTAAACACGAGTACAAACGCCGCGCTTTTGCGGGCATTTTTCCAGAGCAGGAACCTTGCTCTTCACCTTTTCGGCGACACGCGGTTTGCGTACGAGCTGGTTGATGGTCGGCATATCGAACTTCCTTCAACGGCCGGGCCCCTAAAAACAGGGCACGACGGCTAATTTGTTATCCAAAGCAGAGACAATGATTAGCCCCTGCCGACAAAGACCATAAATTCTATGGTTGATCAACCCCCTTGTCAACGAGGACAAGGGGGCTGGGTGCCACTCAGGAGGCCTATTCGGCCCCTTGTGTTGCATTTTCTACTACAGCCTCGATGGGGCGCGCACTTGCAATATCCTCACCAGCAGCCTGAGCTTTCCTGCTGCGATGATATGCAAGCCCCGTACCGGCCGGAATCAGGCGACCCACAATGACATTTTCCTTCAAACCGCGCAGCTCATCCCGTTTGCCCATAATGGCCGCCTCGGTCAGAACACGGGTCGTCTCCTGGAAGGAGGCGGCCGAGATGAAGGAATCAGTCGACAGCGAGGCCTTGGTAATACCTAGCAGCATGTGATCGAAATTCGCCGGAATCTTGCCGTCGGCAATGATCCGGTCGTTTTCCGCCAGCAATTCGGCACGCTCAACCTGTTCCGACTTGATGAACTTGGTATCACCCGGTTCGGTAATGGTGATTCGCCGCAGCATCTGACGAACAATCACTTCAATGTGCTTGTCGTTGATCTTCACGCCCTGCAGGCGATAAACGTCCTGGACTTCGTCGGTAATGTAACGGGCCAGCGCTTCAACACCCTGCAAACGCAGAATGTCATGCGGATCCGGTTCACCTTCAACGATCTTTTCACCCTTGTTGACCACCTGACCGTCGTGAACCAGGACATGCTTGTCCTTCGAAATCAGGTATTCGTGTGCAATCCCGTCAAGGTCGGTAATGATCAAACGCTGCTTACCCTTGGTATCCTTACCGAAACTGATGGTGCCCGTGAATTCGGCCAGCACGGAAGCGTCCTTCGGCGTACGGGCTTCGAACAGCTCAGCCACCCGCGGCAAACCGCCGGTGATATCCCGCGTCTTGGCCGATTCTTGCGGCATGCGGGCGAGAACATCGCCCACACCGACCTGCTGACCATCGACGACGGAAATGATGGAGCCCACCTGGAAGGCGATCGACACCGTATGGTCGCTGCCATGCACACGCACTTCCTGACCCGTTTCGTCGAGCAGTTTGACGACTGGGCGCAAGCCTTTGGTCGCCGCCTTGCCACCACGCTTGTTGTCGATCACGACCAGAGTCGAGAGGCCCGTGACATCATCGACCTGCTTGGCGACAGTCACCCCTTCTTCGACGTTATCAAAGCGAACCGTCCCCGCATATTCGGTAATGATCGGCCGGGTATGCGGATCCCAGGAGGCCAGCTTGGTCCCTGCCTTGACAACTTTTCCTTCATCCACCAACAGCATGGCACCATAAGGCACCTTGTGACGTTCGCGCTCACGGCCATGATCATCGGTGATCAAAACTTCACCTGAACGCGAGATCACCACCTTCTCGCCCTTGGCGCTGGTGACGTAGCGCATGTTCGAGGTATAGCGAACCGTACCGGCGGACTTGCCTTCGATCTTGTCGGCCACAGCTGCCCGCGATGCGGCACCACCCACGTGGAAGGTCCGCATGGTCAACTGCGTGCCCGGCTCGCCAATCGATTGGGCGGCAATAACGCCTACCGATTCGCCGGCGTTAACCATCGTGCCACGACCGAGGTCGCGTCCGTAACACTGGGCACACAAGCCGTAGCGCGTATCGCAGGTCAGCGGCGTGCGAACCTTGACCTCGTCGATGCCCAACTTATCGATCAGGTCGACCAAGTCCTCGTCGAGCATGGTGCCCGCAAAAATCACCGTTTCCTGCGTTTCCGGGTCAACCAGGTCGTCGACCGTCACACGACCGAGAATCCGCTCACGCAGCGCCTCGATCACTTCACCGCCCTCGACCAGCGCCTTAACGACAAAGCCGTTCTTGGTACCGCAATCATCTTCGGTGATGACCAGATCCTGTGTCACATCGACCAAACGACGGGTCAGGTAACCCGAGTTGGCGGTCTTCAACGCGGTATCCGCCAGACCCTTACGCGCACCGTGAGTCGAGATGAAGTACTGAAGCACGTTCAGACCTTCACGGAAGTTGGTGGTGATCGGCGTTTCGATAATCGAGCCATCCGGTTTCGCCATCAGGCCACGCATACCGGCCAACTGACGAATCTGGGCGGCGGAACCGCGAGCGCCGGAGTCGGCCATCATGTAGATGGAGTTGAACGAATCCTGCTTGACCTTCTTGCCGTGGCGATCGATGACTTCCTCGTGACCGAGTTCATCCATCATCACCTTGGCCACCTGGTCACCGGTGCGACCCCAGATATCAACGACCTTGTTGTAACGCTCGCCGTTGGTCACCAGACCGTTGGTGTACTGGATCTCGATTTCTTTCACCTCCGCTTCGGAAGCAGCGATGATTTCATACTTCTTGGCCGGAACACGCATGTCGTCCGAACAGAAGGAAATACCTGCCCGCGTCGCCAAGGCATAGCCGTTCTGCATCAGCTTGTCGGCGAAGACCACCGTTTCCTTGAGGCCACAGCGACGGAAAGATTCGTCGATCAGCTTGGAGATTTCCTTCTTCTTCAGCGCGCGGTCAATCGCCTTGAATGGCAACCCCTTGGGCAGGATGCGCGACAACAACGCACGCCCGGCCGTGGTTTCGACGCGAACCATTTTTTCGGTCCATTCGCCGTCGACCGCAGCCGCTTCGTATTGCTTCAAGCGAATCGAAATCCGGGCATGGATATCCAGTTGCCCGGCCGCCATAGCACGATCGATTTCCTGGACGTCGGCAAAATACATACCTTCGCCCTTGGCGTTAATCTTTTCACGGGTGGCGTAGTACAGACCGAGAACGATATCCTGCGACGGCACGATGATTGGCTGACCGTTAGCCGGCGACAGCACATTGTTCGAGGCCAGCATCAGCGTGCGGGCTTCCATCTGCGCTTCCAGCGACAGCGGCACGTGGACAGCCATCTGGTCACCGTCAAAGTCGGCATTGAAGGCCGCACAAACAAGCGGGTGCAACTGAATGGCCTTACCTTCGATCAAGGTCGGTTCGAAGGCCTGGATGCCGAGCCGGTGCAGGGTCGGCGCCCGGTTGAGCATGACCGGATGTTCGCGGATAACATCTTCGAGGATGTCCCACACCACCGGTTCCTGACTCTCCACCATCTTTTTGGCTTGCTTGATGGTCGTGGCATAACCCAACACTTCGAGCTTGTGGAAGATGAAGGGCTTGAACAGTTCCAGCGCCATCAGCTTGGGCAGGCCACACTGATGCAGCTTGAGCTGCGGACCGACCACGATAACGGAACGGCCGGAATAGTCGACGCGCTTACCGAGCAAGTTCTGACGGAAACGACCGCCCTTGCCCTTGATCATGTCTGCCAGGGACTTCAGCGGGCGCTTGTTCGCGCCGGTCATCGCCTTGCCGCGGCGACCGTTGTCGAGCAGCGAGTCAACCGACTCCTGCAGCATGCGCTTTTCGTTGCGCACGATGATTTCCGGTGCCTTCAACTCGAGCAGACGCTTCAGACGGTTGTTCCGGTTGATGACGCGGCGATAAAGATCGTTCAGATCGGAGGTCGCGAAACGACCACCATCCAGCGGCACCAGCGGACGCAGATCCGGCGGCAGTACCGGCAGCACTTCGAGAATCATCCAGTCCGGCTTGATACCAGATTTCTGGAAACCTTCAAGAATCTTCAGACGCTTCGCCAACTTCTTGTTTTTGGCTTCGGAGCTGGTCACATCCAGTTCAGCGTGCAGCGACTCGACCACGCTGTTGAGGTCGAGATTACGCAGCAGCTCGCGGATACCTTCAGCCCCCATCAGGGCAACAAATTCGTCGCCGTGCTCTTCGACCATTTCCAGATACTGCTCTTCCGTGAGCAACTGAGCGCGCTGGAGGTTGCTCACCATGCCCGGATCGGTCACGACATAGGCTTCGAAATACAGCACGCGCTCGATGTCGCGCAGCGTCATGTCGAGGACCATGCCCAGACGCGACGGCAAGGACTTGAGGAACCAGATGTGCGCGGTCGGCGAGGCCAGTTCGATGTGACCCATGCGGTCGCGACGAACCTTTGCCAGCGTCACTTCGACGCCACACTTTTCACAGATCACGCCACGATGCTTCAGACGCTTGTACTTGCCGCACAGGCACTCGTAGTCCTTGATCGGGCCAAAGATCTTGGCGCAGAACAGGCCATCACGCTCCGGCTTGAAGGTACGGTAGTTGATGGTTTCCGGCTTCTTAACTTCACCATAGGACCAGGAACGGATCTTCTCGGGCGAAGCGAGGCCAATGGTAATCGCGTCGAATTCTTCCTCGGCGGTTACCTGCTTGAACAGATCGAGCAATGCTTTCATCGTTTAACTCCTAAGCCCTGAATCAGTAGCGTTCCAGATCGATATCGATCGCCAGCGAACGGATTTCCTTGACCAGCACGTTGAAGGATTCCGGCATGCCGGCATCAATACGGTGCTCGCCCTTGACGATGTTTTCGTAAACCTTGGTACGGCCATTCACGTCATCGGACTTCACGGTCAACATTTCCTGCAACACATAAGAGGCGCCATAAGCTTCCAGTGCCCACACTTCCATTTCACCGAAACGCTGACCACCGAACTGCGCCTTGCCGCCCAGCGGCTGCTGGGTGACCAGCGAATACGGGCCGGTCGAACGGGCGTGCATCTTGTCATCGACCAGGTGATGCAGTTTCAGATAGTGCATGTAGCCGACCGTCACCTGACGCTCGAAGGCGTCGCCGGTGCGACCATCAAACAGCGTCATTTGTCCCGAAGACGGCATCCCGGCCAACGCCAGCATCCCCTTGATTTCCTCTTCCTTTGCACCGTCGAACACCGGCGTGGCGAACGGCACACCGCTGGTCAGATTGCCGGCCATCTCGATGATTTCGGCATCGTTCAGTTCGTCGAGGTTTTCCGATTTGCCACTGGAGTTGTAAATCTGATCCAGGAAACCACGCACTTCGGTGGTAGCCGCCTGACGGCGCAGCATATCGCCAATCTTGTAACCCAGCCCCTTGGCCGCCAGGCCAAGGTGGACTTCAAGAATCTGCCCAACGTTCATCCGCGATGGCACACCGAGCGGGTTCAAGACGATATCGACCGGACGGCCATCAGCCATGTACGGCATGTCTTCGACCGGCAGAATGCGCGAAACGACACCCTTGTTCCCGTGACGACCGGCCATCTTGTCACCCGGCTGCAGACGGCGCTTGACGGCCACATAAACCTTGACCATCTTCTGCACACCCGGCGGCAGTTCGTCACCCTGGGTGAGCTTCTTGCGCTTGGCTTCGAATGCGATATCGAAATCCTTACGGGCTTGCTCCAAGCCATCCTTGACTTGCTCAAGCTGCTGAGCGACATCGTCATCGGCCACCCGAATATCAAACCAGTGGTGCGGATCCATGCCATCCAGATAGGACTGCTCGATCACCGAACCCTTGGCCAGCTTCTTCGGGCCACCATTGGCTTTTTTACCCAGAATCAACCGACCGATACGCTCGAAAGCATCTCGCTCGACAATACGCATCTGGTCAGCCAAGTCGAGCTTGTAATGACGCAGGTGCTCGTCAATGATCGATTGAGCGCGCTTATCACGCTCGATCCCTTCGCGGGTAAACACTTGAACGTCAATGACAGTCCCGGCGATGCCGGAGGGCACGCGCAACGAGGTGTCCTTCACATCGGAAGCTTTCTCGCCAAAGATGGCACGCAGCAACTTTTCTTCCGGTGTCAGCTGGGTCTCACCCTTGGGTGTGACTTTGCCGACCAACACGTCACCAGCCACCACTTCTGCGCCGATGTAAACAATGCCGGAATCGTCCAGGCGAGACAGCTGGACCTCGCCCAGCGAGGCGATATCGCGGGTAATTTCTTCTGCACCCAGCTTGGTGTCACGGGCAACAACTGTCAGTTCCTCGATATGAATCGAGGTATAACGATCTTCCGAGACCACTCGCTCGGAGATGAGAATCGAGTCTTCAAAGTTGTAACCGTTCCACGGCATGAAGGCGATCAACATGTTCTGACCCAGCGCCAACTCACCCTTGTCAGTCGACGCACCGTCTGCCACCACATCACCACGGGCAATTCGGTCACCAACGCGCACCATTGGTCGCTGATTGATATTGGTGTTCTGGTTGGAGCGGGTGTACTTGGTCAGATTGTAAATATCGACACCGACTTCACCGGCCACCGTTTCATCATCATTCACTCTCACCACGACACGGCCGGCATCGACGTAATCGACCAAACCACCGCGCAGGGCGACCACGGCCGTTCCCGAGTCGACTGCCACCGTGCGCTCAATACCCGTCCCGACCAACGGCTTTTCCGGACGCAGGCAAGGCACGGCCTGCCGTTGCATGTTGGCCCCCATCAAGGCGCGGTTTGCATCGTCATGCTCAAGGAAGGGAATCAGCGACGCCGCCACTGAAACAATCTGACCGGGTGCCACGTCCATGTACTGGACGCGAGCCGGCTCGGCGAGGATGGTTTCGCCCTTTTCGCGGCAAGTCACCAGATCATCGGCCAGACAGCCATTCTCGTCGAGTGCAGCATTGGCCTGAGCAACCACATAGTTGCCCTCTTCAATGGCCGACAGATACTCGATGTCGTTGGTCACCTGAGCGTCGTTGACCTTGCGGTAGGCCGTTTCGATGAAACCGTAACTATTGACCCGGGCAAACAGGGCCAGCGAGTTGATCAGGCCGATGTTCGGGCCTTCCGGCGTTTCGATCGGGCAGACCCGACCGTAATGCGTCGGATGCACGTCACGCACTTCGAAGCCAGCGCGCTCGCGCGTCAGACCGCCCGGACCAAGCGCCGATACGCGGCGTTTGTGGGTGATTTCCGATAACGGATTGGTCTGGTCCATAAACTGCGACAACTGGCTGGAACCGAAAAATTCCTTGATGGCAGCGCTGATTGGCTTGGCATTGATCAAGTCATGCGGCATCAAATTGTCGGACTCGGCCTGGCTCAAACGCTCCTTGACAGCGCGCTCGACCCGCACCAGACCAGCGCGGAACTGGTTTTCCGCCAGTTCGCCCACCGAACGGACGCGGCGGTTACCGAGGTGATCGATATCGTCGATTTCGCCACGACCGTTACGCAATTCAACCAGAATCTTGATGACTTCAACGATGTCGCGCGGCGACAGGGTCAACTGCTCACGCACTTCAACATTAGCGCCAAGCGGCTTGATCTTCCCTGCCAGTTCAGTCGCCACTTCCTTGGTCAAATTTTCGCTTAAGGCGCGTGAGCCATACGGCAGACCGGCGACCAGATCCTGGATGGCGGACAATTCAAAGCCAGTCGCTTCGGCCAGATTCTTCAACGCAGCCTCGGCGCGCGAGGCCAGGCTCTTGATTGAAACTTTATACTCGATGACGTCCGGACGGGCCAGACGACGATTGAACTTCATACGACCCACGCCAGAGAGATCGTAACGCTCGTCTGAATAGAACAGGCCATTGAACAGGATCTCAACCGCTTCTTCCTTTGGCGGCTCACCCGGGCGCATCATGCGGTAGATCGCGATTCTCGCCGCCTGACGCGACGCCGTATCATCAGCACGCAACGTATTGGAAATGAAGGCGCCACGGTCAAGTTCGTTGGTGTACAGCGTCTCGATCGTGTGAATCCCGGCTTCACGCAAGTTGGCCAACAGGGTTTCGGTGATTTCGTCGTTGGCATTGGCCACCACTTCACCTGTTTCGGTGTTGATGATGTTGCGTGCCACCACGCGACCGATCAGAAACTCTTCCGGCACCGCAATCTGCTGCATCGATGCCGCAGCCATCTCGCGGATATGTTTGGCGGTAATCCGTTTGTCCTTGGCGACAATCTGCTTACCATCCGGAGCCACGAATTCAAAACGAGCCACTTCGCCACGCAGGCGCTCAGGCACCAAAGTAAACTCGACACGGTCTTGCGTCAGCAGGAAGGTGTCGAACTCGAAGAAACCAGCCAGAATCTCTTCAGACGACATGCCAATCGCCCGCAGCAACGTTGTCACCGGCATCTTGCGGCGACGGTCAACGCGGAAGAAAAGAATATCTTTCGGATCGAACTCGAAGTCCAGCCACGAACCGCGGTAAGGAATGACGCGGGCCGAAAACAGCAATTTGCCGGAGCTGTGGGTTTTCCCCCGGTCGTGTTCGAAAAACACACCCGGCGACCGATGCAACTGGGAAACGATCACACGCTCGGTTCCGTTGATCACGAAGGAGCCATTGGTGGTCATCAGGGGAATTTCACCCATGTAGACTTCTTGCTCCTTCACTTCCTTGACGGTATCCGGCGCTTCACGATCCATGATGACCAAGCGAACCCGGGCCCGCAAGGAAGCGGCGTAGGTCAAGCCGCGCTGATGGCACTCGACTACATCAAAAGCCGGTTCGCCGAGGGCAAAACTAACGAATTCGAGACGCGCATTACCCGAGTGAGAAACGATCGGAAAAATCGATGTAAAGGCGGCCTGCAGGCCCTCATTTTTGCGCTGCTCAACAGGCACTTCAGCCTGTAGGAAATCAGCGAAGGACTGCAACTGGGTCGCCAGCAAGAACGGCACATCAAGCACACTAGCGCGCTTGGCGAAGCTCTTGCGGATGCGTTTCTTCTCGGTGAAGGAGTAAGTCATGGTAACTCCGTGAGGATAAGGTCAGACGTAGAACCTGTCGAAACAGGCAAACGCAAACAAGCTTCCCTCCCCGGCGGGGATGAGGAAAGCATGGTTTGCGTTTGCCGCTTGGCGATAATCAAGTTCGGAGATAGGTGTAAAGCCCGTTTTACAAAGCACAAAAGGGCTGGCGAAAGCGCCAGCCCCGATACACCGGTCGATTACTTGACTTCGACCTTGGCGCCGGCATCTTCCAACTGCTTCTTGAGGGCTTCTGCATCAGCCTTCGAGACGCCTTCCTTAATCGCCTTCGGTGCGCCATCAACCATGTCCTTGGCTTCCTTGAGACCGAGGCCGGTCACTGCACGAACGACCTTGATGACTTCAACCTTCTTGTCGCCAGCGGCGGTCAGGATGACGTTGAATTCAGTCTGCTCTTCAACTGCAGCAGCAGCTGCCGGGCCAGCAACAGCCATGGCAGCAGCGGAGACGCCAAATTTTTCTTCGAATGCCTTGACCAGGTCATTCAGGTCCATCACGGTCATGGCGCCAACGGCTTCCAGGATGTCTTCTTTGCTAATTGCCATTTCAATAAACTCCTAAATCAAATCGTATGCGGTGCGGATTAAGCGGCAGCTTCTTCGCGCTGTTTGGCGAGTGCGCCCAGACAAACGGCAAGACCGGTGACCGGTGCCTTCATCACGTACAACAGCTTGGACAGCAACTCTTCGCGGCTCGGGATCGAGGCGAGGGCCTGCAAACCAGCCTTGTCGAGCACATTGCCCGCGTAGGAACCAGCCTTCAGAACCAGCTTGTCGTTGGTTTTGGCAAAGTCGTTAAGCACTTTGGCCGCAGCAACGGGATCAGCAGAGATGCTGTAAATCAGCGGACCGACCATTTGGTCAGCCAGGCCGGCAAATTCAGTACCAGCCACGGCGCGGCGCACCAAGGTATTTTTAAGCACGCGCAGATACACACCAGACTCGCGAGCCTTTTTACGCAGCACGGTGAGATCTCCCACCTCGATACCGCGGTATTCGGCGATCGCGATCGTCTGGGCGTTGGCTACTTGTGCCGACACCTCAGCTACGACAGCTTTTTTGTCATTCAGATTGAGACCCACGGGTCTTTCCTCCTTTCAAGTCATAATGCGACAGAGAAATTTCTGCCGCCCCTACGGCGACCTGAACCAGAAGCTTTGTTGCGGGCCAGGCCAGCAACAGAAAATCTTGTTCGGGGACACCATCTGCGCAGGTTGTTTTTCAACGATTAAGCACCTTGCGGCACGCCTGCGGTCTTTGACGATCCGCTGATCACTACCCAAAAGCAGCAATCAGCGACCCAAAGTACGGTTTAGCCCAGCAGCGAGGCCTGGTCGACGCGAACGCCGGGGCCCATTGTTGCTGCAACAGCGATCTTACGCAGGTACTGACCCTTGGAAGATGCTGGCTTCGATTTCTGCAGCGCTTCGATCAATGCCTTGAGATTGGTCTCGAGGCTCTCAACCGAGAAAGAAGCACGACCAATGGTGGCGTGAATGATGCCAGCCTTATCGGTACGATACTGCACCTGACCCGCACGCGCATTTTTCACCGCCGTGGCAACATCCATCGTCACGGTGCCCACCTTCGGATTCGGCATCAAGCCACGTGGACCGAGGATCTGGCCCAACTGGCCGACAATGCGCATAGCATCCGGCGTGGCGATCACGATATCGAAATTGAGATTACCCGCCTTAACTTCGGCTGCCAGATCGTCAAAACCGACGATATCGGCGCCTGCCGCCTTGGCGGCCTCAGCCTTGTCGCCCTGGGCGAACACAGCAACACGAACAGTCTTACCCGTCCCAGCCGGCAAGACGACCGAGCCACGCACCACTTGGTCGGATTTACGTGCATCGACGCCGAGATTAACGGCCACATCAATCGACTCATCGAACTTTGCAGTTGCGGTTTCCTTAGCCAGCGCCAAGGCATCTTGCAACGCATAAAGCTTTTGCGAATCGATCTTGCCCTGCAGGGCTTGTTGTTTCTTGGTTAGTTTTGCCATGATTACAGGCCCTCTACCGTAATACCCATCGAGCGGGCAGAGCCGGCGATGGTGCGAATGGCGGCTTCCATATCAGCAGCCGTCAGATCGGGGGTCTTGGTCTTGGCGATTTCTTCGCACTGAGCGCGCGTGATCTTGCCAACCTTGTCGGTATGCGGCTTGGCCGAACCGGATTTAACGCCTGCAGCCTTTTTGATCAGGATGGTGGCCGGCGGCGTCTTCATCACGAAGGTGAAGGACTTGTCAGCGTAGGCGGTAATAACAACCGGAATCGGCAAACCCGGCTCAACACCCTGAGTTTGGGCATTGAACGACTTACAGAATTCCATAATATTCAAGCCACGCTGACCCAGCGCCGGACCGATCGGGGGCGAAGGATTGGCCTTGCCGGCCGGAACTTGAAGCTTGATGTAGCCAGTAATTTTCTTGGCCATGATCACTCCTATCAATTGAGTCTTAACGCGCGTCGACCGCAATCACTGCGACGACTAACGCTCCTCTTGTTGAAAATTAGCGGGGTTCAACTTCCCCGAACGATCAGCTCTTTTCGACCTGACCGAATTCCAATTCCACTGGTGTCGCCCGACCAAAAATGGTCACCGAAACCCGCAGACGATTCTTTTCGTAATTCACATCTTCGACCAAACCATGGAAATCGGTGAATGGACCTTCCTTCACGCGAACCATTTCACCCACCTCAAACAGCACCTTGGGTCGCGGCTTTTCCACACCCTCTTGCATCTGCTGCATGATTTTGTCGACTTCCTTCTGGGAAATCGGCGTTGGCTTATTGGCCGTACCACCGACGAAACCTGTCACCTTTGGCGTGTTCTTCACCAGGTGCCAAGAATCATCATCCATATCCATTTCGACCAGCACATAGCCCGGGAAGAATTTGCGTTCGGAGATGGATTTCTGCCCACTCTTCATCTCAACAACTTCCTCAACCGGCACCAGGATGCGGCCAAACTTGTCCTGCATACCTAAACGGTTAATGCGCTCCTGAATGGCGCGCATGACGCTTTTTTCAAAACCGGAATAGGCATGTACGACGTACCAGCGTTTGCTCATGATTTCTTCCAGCCCAGCACGAGATCATAAAGAACCCATTCAAGGCTCTTGTCCGTCAGATAGAGAAAGACCGCCATCACAACCACAAAAGCAAAAACTGCCGCGGTTGTCTGCATGGTTTCTTTGCGCGACGGCCAGACGACCTTGCGCGCCTCAACAACGGATTCGTTGGCAAAAACAAAAAAACGCTGACCCGGGGACGTTTTCCAGGCCAGGGCAGCAGCCAGCGCCACCCCGACAAGGACCGTCAGGACGCGCAGAATCATTGCCTGCTCGGCAAGCAGGTAGAAGCCAGCCACGCCAGCTGCCAGAATAACCAGCGCTAGCGCAAACTTGATCTTGTCAGCCATGACTTTCGCGATCTTTAAAGAGAGTGGCAGGGGCGGAGGGAATCGAACCCCCGACCTTCGGTTTTGGAAACCGGCGCTCTACCAATTGAGCTACACCCCTGCGGCAGAGACATCAAAGCGCCTCGGTTTCCCGAGGCGCCTTAATTTTTGAACGACGATCGATTACTCGATGATCTTGGCGACGACGCCGGCGCCAACAGTACGACCGCCTTCGCGAATGGCGAAACGCAGACCTTCTTCCATGGCGATCGGTGCAATCAGTTTGACCGTCATCTGGATGTTGTCGCCCGGCATGACCATCTCAACGCCTTCCGGCAGCGAGATCGCACCAGTCACGTCCGTCGTGCGGAAGTAGAACTGCGGACGGTAGTTGTTGAAGAACGGGGTGTGACGACCACCCTCATCCTTCGACAGAACGTAAACTTCGCCCGTGAAGTGGGTGTGCGGCTTGACCGAACCCGGCTTGCACAGAATCTGACCACGTTCCACATCTTCACGCTTGGTGCCACGCAGCAGCGCGCCAATGTTGTCGCCAGCCTGACCTTGGTCGAGCAGCTTGCGGAACATTTCAACACCGGTGCAGATGGTCTTGACGGTCGGACGGATACCGACAATCTCGATTTCTTCGCCAACCTTGACGATACCGCGCTCAACACGACCGGTCACAACAGTACCGCGACCAGAGATCGAGAACACATCCTCAACCGGCATCAGGAACGGCATATCGACAGCACGTTCCGGCGTCGGGATGTACGTATCCAGCGCATCAGCCAGGCGGAAGATCGACGGCTCGCCGATTTCGGACTGGTCGCCTTCCAGCGCCTTCAGTGCAGAGCCGTGGATGATCGGAGTGTCATCACCCGGAAAATCGTACTTGGACAGCAGCTCGCGCAGTTCCATTTCAACCAGCTCGAGCAACTCGGCATCATCAACCATGTCGCACTTGTTCATATACACCAGAACGTACGGCACACCGACCTGACGGGCCAGCAGAATGTGTTCGCGGGTCTGCGGCATCGGGCCGTCAGCAGCCGAACACACCAGGATTGCGCCATCCATCTGGGCCGCACCGGTAATCATGTTCTTGACGTAGTCAGCGTGACCCGGGCAATCCACGTGGGCATAGTGACGGTTAGCCGTCTCGTACTCAACGTGGGCGGTGTTGATCGTGATACCGCGGGCCTTTTCTTCCGGTGCCGCATCAATCTGGTCGTATGCCTTGGCAGCACCACCAAACTTGGCCGCCAGAACCGTCGTGATCGCAGCCGTCAGCGTCGTCTTGCCATGGTCAACGTGACCAATCGTGCCGACGTTCACGTGCGGCTTGGTACGCTCGAATTTTTCCTTAGCCATTCCAGTTCCTCAAAAATCAGATAAATAAAAATCCAGAATCCAAGCTAATCGGTGGTGCCCATGGGCAGGATCGAACTGCCGACCTCTCCCTTACCAAGGGAGTGCTCTACCACTGAGCCACATGGGCCTACCTTAAAACTCCAGCCGTACCGCATCATGGAGCGGGTGAAGGGAATCGAACCCTCGTCTTAAGCTTGGAAGGCTTCAGCTCTACCATTGAGCTACACCCGCTTAACCCCACCCGCAGCACTAGCCGCTACAGCATTCAATCTGGTGGAGGGGGAAGGATTCGAACCTTCGAAGGCAGAGCCGACAGATTTACAGTCTGTTCCCGTTGACCGCTTGGGTACCCCTCCGGGAGAAGCCGGGATTATCCAGAGGTCAGCACAGCGTGTCAAGACCCAAAAGAAAAAAAGCCGACATTTGTCGGCCTTCTTTAAAACCCCGCTGATTACTTCTGGGAGAGAACCCAGGTCACCAACTTTTTGGCTTCGTCGTCAGTCACATTGTTCGGCGGCATCGGGATCGGACCCCAAACGCCCTTGCCACCGGCTTTGACCTTGGCCGCCAGCGTCGCCACGGCAGCTTTGTCGCCCTTGTATTTGGCAGCAACATCATGATACGACGGGCCAACCAGCTTCTTGTCAATGGCGTGGCAGGACATGCAGTTCTTGGCCTTGGCCAGTGCTTCGTCGGCGTGGGCCTGGCCAGCCGCGACGATTCCGGCGGCAGCCATCAGGGCAACGTAAACAGATTTCATTCTCTCGCTCCGTATTTCGGGTTGGTGGGTAAGACAGCGTCGGATAATAAGACCCTTTCGGCGCCATGGCAAACTCGGGTTGCCATGCATCTAGAGGGAAAAGCGCGTTGCTCGCGCCAATCTCTATTTAACGACAATCAGCGCAAAAAGTTTACAGCATTTACTTATACAGGTCTTCTTGCCACCGCCAAAGCCACGCCTGCGCCGATGTAGAGTGTGCCAAAAACCCGGTTTTGCGCACGGATAACCGATGGGTGGCCGAGCCAGCGTCGCATGCGACTGGCCAGCAAGGCATAAATCGACATGACAGCCACGTCCGTCAGACAAAGCGTCAATGCAATCACCGCAAACTGCGGCCACGGATCGACGGCCGGTTCAATGAATTGCGGCACCAGCGCGCCGATAAAAATAATGGCTTTCGGATTAGTCAGATTAACCAGCAAGCCTTGCACAAATAAACCGCGCCGGACCGGCGCAGCAAGCAGCGTCGACTCCCCCCCCAGCCCGGGAGCGCGCCATTTCTGAATCCCCAGCCAGATCAGATAAGCCGCACCACACAATTTGACCCACTCAAATGCCACCTCGGAGGTGGCCAACAAGGCCCCCAAGCCAAAGGCAACCAGCAGCAGTTGCAGCAAGATAGCGGCCTGCAGGCCCAAAATGGCCGCCAATGCCGCCCGGTAACCATAGCGCAACCCCGTACTCATGCTGACCACTGCGCCCGGACCGGGGGTCAATGAAATCAGCAGGGCGGCCAACAGAAAGGGGAACCACAAATGCAGGCTCATGGCCGGCGCTGAATCTGTCGCACGTCACGTACAGCGCCCTTGTCGGCGGAGGTGGCCATCAGCGCATAAGCCTGCAAAGCAGCCGAGACTGTCCGTTCGCGATCAACCGGCTGCCAGGCCTGCTCGCCACGTGCCAGCATCGCCGCACGACGGGCCGCCAGTTGCTCGTCGCTGACGACCAGTTGAATACGCCGACCAGGAATATCGATTTCGATGGTATCGCCCTCCTCCACCAAGCCAATCGCCCCGCCATCCGCCGCTTCCGGCGAGGCATGACCGATCGACAACCCCGAGGTACCACCGGAGAAACGACCGTCGGTCAATAAGGCACAGGCTTTGCCCAGTCCCTTGGATTTGAGATAGGAGGTCGGATAGAGCATTTCCTGCATGCCAGGCCCCCCCTTGGGGCCCTCATAGCGAATCACCACCACATCACCGGCAACAATTTGATCGCCCAGAATGGCGTCGACCGCGGCATCCTGGCTTTCGAATACTCGGGCGCGGCCGGTGAATTTCCAGATCGACTCATCGACCCCGGCCGTTTTCACAATGCAACCATCGACGGCGATGTTGCCGAAGAGAACCGCCAGCCCCCCTTCCTGCGAGAAGGCATTGGTCTTGTTGCGAATGCAGCCATGGGTACGGTCAAGATCCAGTTCATTAAAGCGACGATCCTGCGAGAAGGCCACCTGGGTAGGCACACCACCAGGGGCTGCCTTGAAAAACTCGTGCACCTTCACGTCGTGTTCGCGCACCACATCCCAACGATCAATGGCTTCGCCGAGAGTTTTGGCGTGCACACAAGAGACCTCACGATGCAACAGTCCCGCCCGGTCGAGCTCGCCAAGAATACCCATGATGCCGCCGGCGCGGTGCACATCTTCGATATGGTATTTATCGGTCATCGGCGCTACTTTGCACAGACACGGCACCGAACGCGAGATGCGGTCGATGTCGGCCATGGTGAAGTCGACACCGGCTTCCTGCGCCGCCGCGAGAATGTGCAGCACTGTATTGGTCGATCCACCCATTGCCACGTCAAGGGTCATGGCGTTCTCAAACGCCGCCTTGGTGGCGATCGAACGCGGCAGAACCGAAGCATCGTCTTGCTCGTAATAGCGCTTGCACAACTCGACGATCTGCCGACCGGCGCGCAGGAACAATTGCTTGCGGTCGGCATGCGTGGCCACCACGGTCCCGTTACCCGGCAGGCTGAGACCGAAAGCTTCGGTCAGACAGTTCATCGAATTGGCGGTGAACATGCCGGAACAGGAGCCACAGGTTGGACAGGCCGAACGTTCAATCTCGTCGAGATCGGCCTGCGACACCGAGTCATCCGCCGCCTTCACCATGGCATCGACCAGATCGAGATGGACAACCTGGCCCTGCAACTGGACCTTGCCGGCCTCCATCGGGCCACCGGAAACGAAAATCACCGGAATATTGAGCCGCATGGCCGCCATCAACATGCCCGGGGTAATCTTGTCGCAATTGGAGATGCAGACCATGGCATCAGCGCAATGGGCATTAACCATGTATTCAACCGAATCGGCGATCAGGTCGCGACTGGGTAACGAATACAACATGCCGCTATGGCCCATCGCAATGCCGTCGTCAATGGCGATGGTGTTGAATTCCTTGGCAACCCCGCCCGCCGCTTCGATTTCTCGCGCCACCAGTTGCCCCAGATCCTTCAAGTGCACGTGCCCCGGCACGAACTGGGTAAAGCTGTTGACCACCGCAATAATCGGCTTGCCGAAGTCACCGTCCTTCATACCAGTAGCACGCCACAGCGAGCGGGCGCCAGCCATGTTGCGGCCATGGGTCGAGGTGCGGGAACGATAGTGGGGCATGATGACTCTCCGTGTCGAATGGGGCGCCGGAATCGTGTTGTCACGGTCGCGAACTATAATCGACTAATTCTAGCCCACTCTGCCCCGTTCAATGCTCGTTCACCCACAGTTCGACCCCGTTGCCCTGGCGCTCGGCCCCGTCAGCATTCGTTGGTATGGCCTCATGTATCTGCTCGCCTTTGCACAGTTCATCGTGCTCGGCCGCTACCGCCTGCACCGGCGATTCGCCCCGTTCACGGTCGACCACCTGGATGACCTGCTTTTTTACGGCGTTCTCGGTGTCATTATTGGTGGCCGATTGGGCCAGGTGCTGTTTTATGACCCGGCGTATTATTTCGCCCATCCTCTGGACATCATCGCCGTCTGGAAAGGCGGCATGAGTTTTCATGGTGGTTTTCTCGGCGTTCTGATGGCCATGGCGCTGTGGGCGAAAAAATGCCAGGTCCGCTGGCTCATCGTGACCGACTTCATCGCGCCGCTGGTCCCACTCGGGTTGGCTGCGGGACGCCTGGGCAACTTCATCAACGGCGAGCTATGGGGCCGGGTAGTCGACGCCAGCCTGCCGTGGGCGATGATTTTCCCGCAATCAGGCAGTTTGGAACCTCGCCACCCATCGCAGCTCTATCACGTCGGCCTTGAGGGCCTGCTGTTTTTTGCCGTGCTCTGGACGTGGACCGCAAAACCGCGACCGACCGGCGCCGCCTCCGGTGCCTTCCTGATCGGCTACGGTTTTTTCCGCTTCATCACCGAATATTTCCGCGAACCAGACCACGGTATTTTTGGTCAGTCCTACAGCATCAGCATGGGACAGTGGCTGTCATTGCCGATGATTCTGGCCGGCATCATCCTGCTGGGGATGGCATATCGCCGAAAATCCCTATAATTATGGATTACCTCATTTACCCTACAGGAATCGACTCATGACCCGTCCGTTCAAGGTTCTCGGCATCCAGCAAATCGCCATCGGCGGCCCCTCCAAGGAAAAGCTGCGCACATTGTGGGTCGAAAAATTCGGCCTGGAAATCACCAGCACCTTCGTTTCCGAGCGCGAAAACGTCGATGAAGACATCTGCGCCATGGGCGCCGGCCCGTTCAAGGTTGAAGTCGACCTCATGCAGCCGCTCGATCCCGAAAAGAAACCGGCCGTCCATACCACGCCACTCAACCACGTCGGCCTGTGGATCGACGACCTGCCAAAGGCTGTCGAATGGCTCTCGGCCAACGGCGTGCGTTTCGCCCCAGGCGGCATCCGCAAAGGCGCCGCCGGCTTCGATATCACTTTCCTCCACCCCAAAGGCAATGAGGAATTCCCGATCGGTGGCGAAGGCGTACTGATCGAACTGGTCCAGGCACCACCGGCGGTGGTCGACGCCTTCAACCGTCTGGCAGCTTAAGGCAGCAGGGCACGATGGACGAGATGCCAGACCAGAATCTCGACGACACCCGGGCCGCCCTCGCGCCAACCCTGGATGCCATGGCGTCCATCCTGCCCTGGGTCGGCAAGCGCACACCGCGCCGTTTCCCCCTCGAACTGAACCAACGCTGGCAAGCGGGCTGCAAAGCACTCGAGGCGGCCTGGACAAGCCGCGCTGCCGCCGACGCTCCCCCGTTGCGGCCGGCCATTTTCAGCCTGCTCAATCTCGCCATCGAAAGCGCCGACACAGACTGCCTTTACCTGGCTGAAGCACTGGCCACCGTCGCCGACCATCTCGAACAGCAGCCGGCTAGCGCCCGCCTGATTGCCGCCTTGAGCGCCACCTGCGAGGCCTTGCTGGATGGTAACGGCCTGGAAAATCCGCAGTTGGCCAGCCGGGCGCAGCATTTTGCCAGCCGCCTCAACGACGCCCTGCAACCCAGCCACAAACCGGGTGAGCGCTCGGACGTGGTCGATGCCCTGTTCGTCGACGACACCTTCGAGCATCTTGACCACATGCGTGAAGCGCTACTGGTCCTGCCGATCGACATCTACGCACTCGAACTAGATAGCGCCGAATTGATCGCGCATGCCGAACAAATCGAGATGTGGGGCATTTATCACCAAGGCCGCGAATTACACAATTTCATCTTGCAACTGAGCGATGCCAGCACCGACAGCCAGGATCAAGCCGCCGAGTCGATCGCCCATCAACTGGATCTGATCGAACAAACCTTGCGCGCGGTCGACGGTTAAACCAGCCGATTTTCAAAGCCAATGGGGTGGCGGTAGCCACCCCATTGATTTTTTTCTCCACAAAGACCCAATCAGCGACGCGTCGCCAAAGCTGCAATCCGCGCCTCAAGGGGGGGGTGCGACGAGAACAATGCCATCCACGCCGGGCCACCGGCAATACCGGATGCGGCCATGTTTTGCGGCAACGGTTCGGTATGCAGGCTGCCCAGGCGTCGCAAGGCATTCTGCATCGGGGTCGGCGACCCCATCAACTGCGCAGCCCCGGCATCAGCCCGGAATTCACGCTGGCGCGAGAACCAGGCGACGATGATGCTGGCCAGAACACCGAAAACGATTTCACAGACGATGCTGGTCACCAGGTAGCCGATCCCCGGACCCGTGCTCTCCTCGTCGTTGCGGCGCAGGAAAGAGTCCACCAGATAACCCACCACCCGCGACAGGAAGATTACAAAAGTATTCACCACCCCCTGAATCAAGGTCAGCGTCACCATGTCGCCATTGGCGATGTGCGCCACCTCGTGTGCCAGGACGGCCTCGGCCTCTTCCCGGGTCATTGATTGCAACAAACCGGTGGACACGGCAACCAGCGAACTGCTTTTGCTGGCGCCGGTAGCGAAGGCGTTGGGCTCACCGTCGTAGATTGCCACTTCCGGCATCGGCAAATTGGCCCGCTTGGCCAAACGGGCCACGGTATCGACCAGCCACACCTCGGTGGACGAACCCGGCGCCTCGATGACCCGGGCCCCGGTGCTCCACTTGGCCATGGTTTTCGACATTAACAGGGAAATGAAAGCCCCGCCAAAACCGATGACCGCAGCAAACACCAACAACATGCCAAGATTCAAGCCATTCGCCGTCAAGAAGCGATTGACACCCAGCATGCTGGTCACCAGGCTGAGAACCAGCATGACTGCCAGGTTGGTTGCCAGAAAAAGCAGAATACGTTTCATGATGCACTCCAGAAAATCAAAAACAGGACGTGAGTGTATTGCTTTGTACAAACCGGAATAATCGGAGCAAAATTGAAGCAATCTTCGATTATCCCGAAATGGTCATGACCTCGCTCAATTTCAAGCACCTCCATTATTTCTGGGTCGTCGCCCAGGAAGGCAGCATCACCCGCGCCGCCGAACGGCTAGGCGTCGCCATCCAGACGATCAGCGGCCAATTGTCCCTGCTCGAAAAGCAATTGGGCAAGGCATTGTTCAACAGCCAGGGACGCGGCCTGGTGCTCAGTGAAGCCGGGCGCACCGCCCTCGGTTATGCCGACCAGATTTTTCAGCTGGGCGATGCCTTGGTTCAGGCGTTAGAACATGGTGACGGCGAAACCACCCTGCGCCTACGCGCCGGCATCTCAGACGGCATTCCCAAACTGCTTGCCTACCAGTTGCTCAATACCGTCACCACCATGCCGGCTGACCTGCGTCTGATCTGCGACGAAGGCGAGTTCGAAACCTTGCTCGCCGACCTCGCCCTGCACCGCCTCGATGTGGTGTTGACTGACCGCGCCGCCCCCTTCAGCGGCAATCTGAAGCTGTTCAGCACCCGCCTGGGCGAGTTCGCCACCGGCCTGTTCGCCACCGCCGAGTTAGCCAAACGTTACGGACCCGATTTTCCGGCCAGCCTCAACGGCGCGCCGCTATTACTGCCGACCCGGCACAATGCATTGCGTGGCCGCATCGACCGCTGGCTGGAAATCAACCACCTACGTCCGCGCATCGTTGGCGAATTTGAAGACAGCGCCTTGCTGACCACCTTCGGTCGCGGCGGCCTGGGCCTCTTCCCGGCGCCGATGCAACTGGCCAGCCAGGTCGCCGAGCAACTGGCCGCCCAGCCACTCGGCACCATGGCCGGAGTCAGCGAACAAATCTATGCCATTTCCAACGAAAGACGGATCCGTCACCCGGCGGTTGAGCTACTGTGCGCACCGGCCAACGGGATGGTAGACGACGGGGGAGTATAATTTTCGACCCCCCAACATAAAACAAAGGTCGCTCCCCATGCCGGTTCGCCAGTTTTTCCTGCTGCTGCTTGCTCTTTTCCTTTCCTCCCAGGCCTTTGCCCAACAACGGCCGGTGCCGCCCACCCTGGCCGCCAAATCCTGGCTGCTGCTGGAAATGGGCTCAGGACAGGTATTGACCGCGGAAAAACCGGATGAGCGCCTGGAGCCCGCCTCGCTGACCAAACTAATGACGGCTTACCTGAGTTTTTCAGCCTTGCGCCAGAAAAGTCTAGGCCTCGACCAGCCGCTGCCAGTCTCCGAAAAAGCTTGGCGCATGGGTGGATCGAAAATGTTCGTCAAGGTCGACACCCAGGTCACGGTCGAGGAATTGATCAAGGGGATGATCGTCCAGTCCGGCAATGATGCCTGCGTTGTTCTCGCCGAAGCCATCGCCGGCAGCGAAGAAAATTTCGCACAAATGATGAATCGCGAAGCCCTCCGCCTGGGCATGAAGAGCAGCCATTTTGTCAATTCGACGGGCATGCCCGACCCGCAGCACTACACCACTGCCCGCGATCTTTCCCTACTCGCCGCAGCCCTGATTCGCGACTTTCCCGAAGAGTACAAAAAGTACTACTCGATGAAGTCCTACACCTATAACAAGATTACCCAACCCAACCGCAACCGCCTGCTGTGGCTCGACCCGGCCGTTGATGGCGTCAAGACGGGTCATACCGAGGCCGCTGGCTACTGCCTGATTTCCTCGGCCCAACGCGGACCGCGCCGCTTGCTGGCGGTGGTTCTCGGCACAGAGTCGGACAACGCACGGGCCGGCGAATCGCTCAAATTGCTCAACTGGGGCTTCCTGTCCTACGACGCTGTCCAGGTTTACGCCCGCGACCAGACCGTCTCGACGCTGCGTGTCTGGAAGGGCGCCGCCAATACGGTCAAGGCCGGCTTCGGTCGCGAATTCATTGTCGCCGTTCCCAAAGGCTACGCTGACAAAATCCAGGCACAGTTGATCTCGCAGCAACCGCTACTCGCCCCGGTTCAAGCGGGCCAGGTAGTCGGCACGCTGAAACTGAGTCTGGATGGCAAACCTTATGGCGACTACCCGGTCAACGCCCTGGAAACCGTGCCGGTCGCAGGACTGCTCGGCCGAACCATCGACACCGTCAAAATGTGGTTTAACTAACATGGGCACCCAAGTCGCCGAGCCGGTTTTTCTCAACGGTCAGTTTCTGCCCCTGGCCGACGCCAGGGTTTCGCCACTCGACCGCGGTTTCCTGTACGGCGACGGGGTCTACGAAATGATCCCGGTCTATTCGCGGCAAGCCTTTCGCCTCGACCAGCACCTGCAGCGACTGCAAGCCACCCTGGACGGTATCCAACTCGCCAACCCTCTCACGGTCGACGCCTGGAAAAGCGCCATTTTCACCTTGATCGAAAACGCGCCGTGGCCGGATCAGTCGATCTACCTGCAGGTGACACGTGGCGCCGATGACAAGCGCGACCATGCCTTTCCACCGGCCAGCGTGGCGCCCACGGTGTTCGCCTTTGCCGGACCGCTGATCACACCCGATGCCGATTTGCGGGCCCGGGGCGTTGCAGCGATCACCGTCCCCGACCAGCGCTGGGCGCGCTGCGACCTCAAGGTGCTGTCGCTGCTGGCCAACGTACTGGCGCGCCAGCAAGCGGTAGCCCGTGGCTGCGCCGAAGCGCTGCTGATCCGTGATGGCTTCGTCAAGGAAGGGGCGGCCTCCAATGTTTTCCTCGTCAAGAACGGGCGATTGCTGGCGCCGCCCAAAACGCAGCTGATGCTGCCCGGCATCACTTACGACGTCATCCTTGAACTGGCAGCCGCCCACGGTCAACCGCTGGACATCCGCGAAATTCACGAAACGGAACTTCGCGCCGCCGACGAGGTCTGGATGACCTCATCGACCAAGGAAATACTGGCCATCACCCAACTCGATGGCATTCCGGTAGGCAGCGGCCAACCTGGCCCACTGGCTGAACAGATGTGGCACTGGTATCAAGACTTCAAAAACTCGATCATGCGCAAAGGCTGACATGGCTTCGTACAAGGACACCCTGCTCGAATTCCCCTGCGACTTTCCCCTGAAAATCATGGGTAAAGCGCACGATGAACTCGCCCAGACGGTGCTCACCATCGTCACCAAGCATGCGCCCGATTTCGACGGCGCGACGATGGAAATGCGCGCCAGTTCGGGCGGCAATTACCTCAGCCTGACCTGCACCGTCATCGCCACATCCAAGCCTCAACTTGATGCGCTGTACATGGACCTGACCGCCCACCCACTAGTTAAAGTCGTGCTCTGACGTGAAGCCGCTCGTCAAATATCTGGGGCGGGTCGACTACGCGCCGACCTTCCAGGCCATGCAGGATTTCACCGCCACCCGCACTCAGGAAACCCCAGACGAACTGTGGATCGTCGAACATCCACCGGTCTACACCCTAGGGCAGGCCGGCAAGCCCGAACACATTCTGCGCGACATCGGCATTCCGACGATCAAGATCGACCGCGGCGGCCAGGTCACCTACCACGGCCCCGGCCAGGTGGTGATCTATCTGCTGCTCGACCTGTCACGCCGGAAAATCAAGGTCCGCGAACTGGTTACCACCATTGAACAGGCCGTCATCAACTTGCTGGCCGCGCATGGCGTGACCGCCGAACGGCGCGATGGCGCCCCTGGTGTCTATGTCGGCGAGGCCAAGATCGCCGCCCTCGGCCTGCGCATCCGCGGGGGCTGTTCGTATCACGGCGTTTCCCTCAACGTGGACATGGACCTCACGCCCTTCGAGGCCATCAATCCCTGTGGTTATGCCGGGCTGAAAGTCATCCAGACCCGCGACCTCGACATTCCGTTCACCGCTCATGAGGCCGGTGAGCAACTCACGCAACACTTGCTACAGCAACTGGAAATCAAAAATGGCTGAAAAAGGCGTCAAACAAAAAGGCGAACTGAAGACCGCGCGCATCCCGATCAAGATCGTCCCAGTCGACGAACCCCTGCGCAAACCCGACTGGATTCGCGTCAAGGCCGGCAACAGCGCCGGACGATTTGGCGAGATCAAGGCCATGTTGCGCGAGAAGAAACTGCACACCGTCTGCGAGGAAGCCACCTGCCCGAACATCGGTGAATGCTTCGGTCGCGGCACGGCGACCTTCATGATCCTCGGCGACATCTGCACCCGCCGCTGCCCATTCTGCGATGTCGGCCATGGCCAGCCGTTGCCGCCCAACCCTGACGAGCCGCGCGAACTGGCCGAGTCGGTCGCCCTGCTCAAGCTGCGTTATGTGGTGATTACCAGCGTCGACCGCGATGATCTGCGCGACGGCGGAGCCCAACATTTCGTCGACGTCATCCGCAATACCCGCGAGCTGTCGCCGACCACCACCATCGAAACGCTGGTCCCGGACTTCCGCGGGCGCATGGATGTGGCCCTCGATGTCCTTGGCGGCGCGCTGCCCGACGTGCTCAACCACAACATGGAAACCGTGCCCCGCCTGTACAAGCAGGCCCGCCCTGGTGCCGACTACGCGCACTCGCTGCAATTCCTCAAGCAGTTCAAGGCCCGTTATCCACAGGTCAACACCAAGTCCGGCCTGATGGTCGGCCTGGGCGAAACCGATGAAGAAATTCTCGACGTCATGCGCGACCTGCGGGCCCACGATGTCGACATGCTGACCATCGGCCAGTATCTCGCCCCCTCAGGCCATCACCTGCCGGTCAGCCGCTACGTTCACCCGGACGTTTTCAAGATGTACGAAGAAGAAGCTAAAAAAATGGGCTTTTCCGGCGCCGCCTGCGCCCCCATGGTCCGCTCCAGCTACTGGGCAGACCAGCAGGCGCACAGCGCCGGCGTGAGTGAGAGCGACAGTCTGACGACCGACTAACGCACGCCGGGCGGCGGCGGTGGCGGCATTCCGCTCGGCGGCGGGGGGATGCCAGCATCCGCCGCCCTGACCGGAGTCCGGGCATAACCCATGTTAGCGGGCACCGGCACCCGATGCCCCTTGGCATACATGCACTGGATATAGGCATTGTCATATTGACGCTGCGTGCCATAACCAGCGCCTTGCGCGGCATCCGCCCCCATCGCACTGCCCAGCAACAAACCCGCCCCCGCACCCACCGCTGCGCCCTGGCTATTGCCCCCGATGGCGGCACCCGCCAGCGCACCCACGGCAGTACCCACGGCCGCCGAACTGATGGCGGACTCGCGTGCAGCCTCAGTCGCCGTTTTGCCGCCTATCATCATCTGGGCATCACGCCGGCAATACAATTCATCGGCCCGAAAGCGCTCAATACTCTGCCCGCCACCCGGCAAAACCATGACGGACGGCCCGGTTGGCTGAACCGCGCACGCTGCCAGTGTCGACAGCGCCAGCGCAGCCGTCGCAAGTTGCCATTGATTCATCGCGTTCACCTTCATTTTTCTGGATGTGGCAGCACCGGCTGCCACGGCTCCGGACAGGATTTGACTTCGGGGTAATACGCCTCTGCACTGGCACAGTAATACCAAGTGGGCTCAGGGGCCGGCGCGGGCGCTGCCTCCACGGGTACCCGCTCGATGTACACCGGCGGCGGCGCGACGGGCGGTACGACAATCACCGGCGGGGGATAGAACCACGGCGAAGGGTAGCCCCAAGGGCCCAACACGGGACCGACATAAACGCCGACCTGGCTGCGCCCGTGCGCCAAGGCGGTGCCCACACCCAGCGCCAGCAAGCTCACCGCCAGCAAGACTTTCCCCAACAGATGCCGCATCGGTTCCTCCACCGCCATAAACCATCTCACGATAGCGAAAAAAAGCCCGGCGCGGGCCGGGCAATTGCTACAGGTTGTAAGTGTTTCAGTCCTCAGCCAGCAACTGATCACGCCGTTGGCGCAGACCCTCAGGCATTTTGATGGGTACGACGATCCCAGCCTTCGATCTCGAGTACTCGATCCATGCAATCTTCCATCATTGCATGGGCCTGCTGGGTCGATTCGGCAATCGCGCGATGAACCCGCGGGTCGTGTTCGGGAGAAGCCTCGCAGCGATTCTGGTAACGGAACAATTCACGCAGAGAGCGCAACTGCACAGCCACCTGGCCCGGACAGGCACACATATAGATCGTCGCTTCCTCGATGAGTTGCTCCAATTCCCCGTCGGTAAATCGCTGCTGCAGGATCATATTCACCTCACAACAAATTCAATTTCCGTGCTGCTTCCCGCAACTCACCCCGGAAATCGGGGTGCGCAATGGCAATCAGGGCTTCACAACGCTGCTTGGCCGTCTTGCCCCGCAACTGGGCGACGCCGAACTCAGTCACCACATAATTAATGTCGTTCTTGCTGGTCGTCACGTGCGTCCCTGCCGACAAGGTGGGGACAATGCGGGAAATCGTGTCGTCCTTGGCTGTTGACGGCAACACGATGAAGGCCTTACCCCCGTTGGAGCGATTGGCCGCCCGCACGAAATCCACCTGGCCGCCGGTGCCAGAATACGGCTTGGGACCCAGGCTCTCGGAACCACACTGGCCAAGAAAATCGATCTGCATGGTGGCGTTGATGCAATGCAGGTTGTCGTTTTGACCCGCCAGATACGGATCATTGGTGTAATCGACGGGGTGCATTTCCAACGCCGGGTTGCGGTGCATAAAGTCGTAGAGCTTCTTCGAGCCGAGGGCGAAGGTGGCCAGCATCTTGCCTTGGTGCATGTTCTTGCGACGATTATTGACCACCCCAGCCTCCACCAGGCTCATGATGCCATCGCCAACCATCTCGGTATGGATGCCAAGATCGTGCTTGTTGGTCAGTTGCATCACCACGGCATCGGGAATGCCACCATACCCGATCTGCAAGGTCGCGCCGTCAGGAATCATCTCGGCGACATAGGCACCAATAGCCTCCTGTACCGGGCCAATCTTGGGCAAGCCAACTTCCAGCAGCGCTTCGCTCGACTCGGTCAGCGCCGCCACCTGCGACACATGAATGTGACAGTCGCCATTGGCAAACGGCACGTTGGGATTCACCTCGAGCACCACGGCCCGCGCCTTGGCAACAGCGGCCATGGTGTAATCCGGTGCCAGCGATAGCGAGAAATAGCCATGCTCATCCATCGGCGAGGCCATCGAAAACACCACGTCGGCAGGCGTCAGGCCACGCTTGATCAGCATCGGCAACTCGGAGAAGTACGCCGGCACGAAATCGACCCAGCCCTCCTGACCACCTGGCCGGGTCGCCCCGCCAAAGAAGTAGGCATCGTGGCGGACATGGGCGACGGTTTCCGGATCGATGTAGCCGTATTTGCGCAGCGGCAGAATTTGCGAGATCCGCACGTCGTGATAATTGCGCCGGGCATCGGACAAGGCCGTCAGCAGGGCTGGGGGTTCACCGACGCCGGTCGGCACGATAATGGCATCGCCATCGCGCACCACCTGGACGGCATCGCTGGCGGACATGCGTTTGCTGGCGTAAATCGACTGCACGGACATACTGCGCTCCTCTTTTTATTTGAAAAATGATGACAGTCGTTGATTGTCGGTCGAAAAATTCACCAGATCAAATGCAACGAATTATTGCAATACCCGGGCTCAGGGCTTGCGATTGCTGCCCGCCACCATGCGGATTTCAAATAGCCGGCATTCAAGCGGACCGTTGTACAGCGGCGTCTTGCGACTGGGGCGAAGACCAAGCAACTTGGGCAAACGCAAATCTGCCGTAAAGAAGAAACAATTCCAGCCGGCCCAGTGGCGTTTAAGTGCGCTACCCAGTTGCGGATAGAAAGCCGCCAGCTCATCCTGCTCACCAATGCGCTCGCCATAAGGCGGATTGGCAATCAGGATGCCCTGTGCCGTCAAGGGCTGGGTTTCCAGCACATCAGCACGGTCGACCGTAACCAGATCGTCAAAACCAGCTTCCTGCAGATTGCGTCGGGTAGCCCGCACCGCCTTGTCATCGATATCGTAGGCACGAATATCCAGACGCTCACCCGGTTTCACCCGCGCCTCAGCAGCCGCCCGAATGCTCGCCCAGGTCAGGGCATCAAATTTCTTCAGCATTTCGAAGGCAAAGCCGCGGTCCAGGCCGGGTGCCCGGTCAAGCGCCATCTGAATCGCTTCGAGCACAAAAGTGCCGCTCCCGCACATCGGATCGATCAACGCCATACCCGGCTGCCAACCCGCCAACTTGAGAATGCCGGCGGCCAGGTTTTCCTTCAGCGGCGCATCCACGCTGGCCTTGCGGAAACCGCGCTGCCACAGCGGTTGACCGGACGTATCGAGATACAGGGTGCAGGTGTTTTCGGTCAGGAAGACATGGACGCTGACATCCGGGCGACGGGTATCAATGTTCGGACGTTCGCCCAGATCATCGCGGAAACGATCGCACACAGCGTCCTTGACGCGCAGCGTGACGTAATCGAGCGACTTCAGCGGACACTTGATCGCCGTCGTCACCACCCGCATGGTGCGCGACACGGCAAAGTGGTTCGGCCACAACTGACGCACGGCCAGATGGTAGATATCCTCTTCCGACGCATACGGCCCGGTGACGATGTGCCACAGGATGCGGGTGGCCAGACGGGATTCCAGATTGGCCCGGTAGCAGACGCCCCAGTCCCCGGAAAAATGCACGCCGCCGTGCGTCGACCGCAAGTCTTCACCGCCCACGACACGCAGTTCTTCAAGGAGCAGTTCTTCAAGCCCACGCGGGCAAATGGCGAAATATCGATTCATGATCAGAAGGGTTTGAGGACAACAAGGAAAACAACGGCCAGCAAGACCAACACCGGCAGTTCATTGTAAAAACGGAACCAGACGTGGCTCTTGCTGCAACGTCCATTTTTAAACTCGGTCAGCAGTCGACCGCAGTGCCAGTGATAGACCGCCAGCAAGCCGACCAGGGTTGTCTTGGCATGCAGCCAGCCGCCGGAAAACCCATAGCCGAACCACAACCACAACCCCAGAACAATGGCCAGCACAGCGAGCGGTGTCATGAATTTGTAGAGCTTGCCGGCCATCAGCAGCAAGCGCTCGCGCTCGGCCACACTCTCGGCTGGCACCATGGCCAGATTGACGAAAATGCGCGGCAGGTAGAACAGGCCGGCAAACCACGATACGACCATCCAGATATGCAGGGACTTAACGATCAACATACGTTTCTCCTTGAGCGGGCATCGGCCAGTCCCGCCGCAATGGTCGGGTAGGCCAGCCTCAGTTTGAGTTCATTCTTCAATCGCTGGTTGCCAATGCGCCGCGACTCGCGCATGAAGGACCACTGCATCGGCGACACCACCGCCCGCAATGCGTCACGCGCCAGGCGAGGCGGCCGCGGCAAGGCAAAGGCATCGGCCACCTGGTCGAAGTAATCGCCCATCTTCAGCACCGAATCATCCACCGCATTGTAGGTGCGATTGGCCCGACCGTGACGGATGGCGGCCAGACAGGCGGCCGCCAGATCATCGGCATGGATGTGGTTGGTGAATACGTCATCACGGTCAACCAGCGCCGGCAGGGCATTTTGCAGGCGATCCAGCGGCAGGCGATCTGCCGCATAGATACCCGGCGCCCGGATGATGCACACCCGCACCCCCTGACGCGCCCCCCAGTCCCGCACGCGGCGTTCGGCATCGACGCGCCGTCCAGCACGCGGACTTTCCGGATTCAGGCGCCGGGTTTCATCAATCACCGCCCCGGCACAATCACCGTAAACCCCTGTCGTACTTACGTATATCAGGCAGCGTGGTAGACTCGCTGCCTTGCTCAGGGCAGCTAGCAAATGGCGAGTTCGGGTATCGCTTTCGCCCTGGCCGGGCGGTGGTGCGAGATGAACAAGGACATCCGCCACCCCGGCCAGTCGCGACAAGCTGGCACGTTCATCCAGATCAGCCAGCAGCGGCACAGCCCCCGCAGCGCGCCAGCCGGCACGACGACCGGCATCGCGCAACAAGGCGAACACGCGGCAGCACCGGGCATGCAGCATCAGGCGGGAGAGAATGCGGCGGGCGACGTCCCCGCTGCCGACAATCAGGATTTTTTGCACGCCGGCATTGTAGCCGAGCCACAGAAGGGGAACCGATGAGCTACCAGATTACTGTCCAGCCGAGTGGCCGCCAGTTTGCCGCCGAAACCGATGAAACCATCCTTGATGCCGCCTTGCGCCAAGGCTTGCTCATCCCGTATGGCTGCAAGGATGGCGCCTGTGGCGCCTGCAAGGGCAAGGTACTGTGTGGCGAGATCGACCACGGCCCGGCCCAGGCTCATGCCCTGACCGAGCAGGAAAAAGCCGCCGGCCTGACCCTCTATTGCTGCGCCACGGCGCGCGGCAACCTGGAAATCGAATGCCGACAGCTGAGCTCGGCCAACGACATTCCGGTCAAAACCCTGCCATCACGAATCGAAAAAATGGAACGCCTGGCCCCGGATGTCATCGAGATGCATCTGCGCCTGCCGGCCAGCGAGCGTCTGCAGTTCCTTGCCGGTCAGTACATCGACATCCTGCTCAAGGAGGGTAAAAAACGGAGTTTCTCACTGGCCAATGCACCGCACGACGATGCAGTGCTGCAACTGCACATCCGGTACGTACCGGGTGGCTTATTTACCGAGCAGGTGTTCAGTACGATGAAAGTGCGCGACATCCTGCGCTTTAACGGGCCGCACGGCAGCTTTTTCCTGCGCGAAGACAGCACCCGCCCGATCATCCTGCTGGCCGGCGGCACCGGTTTTGCCCCGATCAAAGCCATTGTCGAGCACGCCATCGCCGAAAAATGTGCACGACCCATGCGCATTTATTGGGGAGCCAAGGCACAGGTTGATCTCTATCAGGACACCCTGCCCAAGCAATGGGCAAGCGAACATCCCCACATCCGGTATATCCCGGTTTTGTCCGAACCGGTCGCCGGCGACACCTGGACCGGTCGCACCGGTTTTGTCCACCAAGCCGTGCTTGCCGACTTCCCCGACTTGTCGGGTCACGAAGTCTATGCCTGCGGTTCGCCGGTGATGATCGATGCCGCCAAACGGGATTTCCTGGCACAAGGCCTGCCCGAAGAAGCTTTCTTTGCCGACGCCTTCACTTTCGCGACGTCCTGACAGCGCCATCATCGCAACTCAACGGCTCGCCGGCAACAGCCAATTCGATACGATTACGGCCGGCGGCTTTGGCCGCCAGCAAGGCGGCGTCTGCCCGGTTAATACTCTGGGCATACGACTCACCCGACAAATAAGCAGTAATCCCGATACTCGCCGTGACACCGCCGAAAGCCTGGCCCGGTAACGCAATGCGGATGCTGCGGATTTCCGCCAGCACACGCTCGACCACCGGCACCGCAAAACTGATCGTCGTATCCGGCAGGATGATCAGAAACTCCTCCCCACCCCAGCGCCCACAAAGGTCGTACTCGCGCAAAGCGCCCTCAATGGCCCCGGCAATTTTGCACAAGACCTCATCACCCAGCTCATGGCCAAATTGATCGTTGACCCGCTTGAAATGGTCAACGTCCAAAATACCGACCGCATACGGCAAGCCTTGGCGAGTCGCGCGCTCGCTTTCTTCCCGCAAGCGCTCCATCAAAAAACGTCGATTGCCCAAATGGGTCAACGGATCATGCAAGGCCGCCTCTTTGAGCGCCTCGCTCACTTCCCGCAGGCTGTTCTGATAGCGATCAGAAATGCGCGCCAGCTTTTCCAGTCGCCTGACCTGCCGGTCGTACTGCTCCAACAAATTGTGTTTATCGTGTCGCGCCAGGTGCTGATAACCATCTGAAATTCTGAGTACCCGCTCCAGACGCAAACGCTGCTGCTCGCTGTATTCCAACAAATCGGCCAATGGCTGGCACAGGGGATTGGATTGATACGCCGGATCAGCCAGCAAGGAAGTGATTTTTTCAAGAAAATCCGGGTCGACGGCGTTCATGGCTTTAGCCTCAGGCATCAATACCGATCGCGAACGGGAAACTGCAATCCTCTCGGAACTCATCCGCCAAGCCCAGCACACGTTCATTGCGTGGATCGTAAAACCAATCCACCCGCACGGCCCGGCCCTGGGCATGAACCGCTTCGAGCAGGTCAAAAATATCCATCATGGCCTTTACTGAACTGGTATTCATGTAAACCAGCCGCAACTCCAGACGTAATGGCGCAGAGGTATCGGCGAGATAGCGCTCTATCCAGTCGATCACCGGCCCAAAGAAATCAAAAGAGTTCTCCGGGTAGGAGTCCCCTTTCATCAGCAAGCACCCTTTGTCCCAGTCGGCCACGATGTAGGGCGTTGACTGGCTACCCTCAATAGTCAAGGCATTCATTATTTACTTTCAGATGGTTGCCCGCAGGCTAAAAAATACACGTCCACCTTCGGCGGGTGACACGCTGGCCGCTAACGGTTCTGCCGACTTGCGGGCCATGTCGATCAGCCCCAACCCAGCACCGCTGGCCACGCCCTCAAGCCGCGGCTGCCGCAACTGGGCCTTATAACAGGCCTTGAGCGCGGCAGCATCCATGACCGCCAACTCGCCCACCCGCTGCATCAAGGCCTCGCCATCGACCATTTCAACCACATTACCCGCCTGCACCATATAGCGCCCCGCCTGATCACGCGCCACCACGACGGTCGCCGAACTACCCAGTTCATCGTATCCATGCGCCTGTGCGTAATGCCGAATATTTTGAGTCATTTCAACGTAAATGCCAAAAACATCCATTGCTGCCGATGGCAACGCATTATCGGCCTGCAAATAATTCTTCAGCGCATTGCCGATTTCCTCGATCAAGCTGCGGGAAATCGGGCCATTGAAACAAAGCAGGATACGGCTGCGGTTAAAAAGCGCCCTGAGCGCAACAAAATCCATACTTTCCATCGCTTCTCCCATTTAATCAAAGCGGAATGACAAAATCGTAATGTCGTCACGTTGCGGATAAGTCCCTTGATACGCAGCCAGGACCTGATCGAAAGCAACGGCCTGTTCAGCCATGGGCAAGCAGGCTTGCTGCAACAACACCTGAGCAAAACGCGTGTTGCCAAAACCATAGCCAAGCTCGCCGCCAGCCTGATCGAGAAAACCATCGGTGGCCAGATAATAAGTGACCCCCGGACGCAAGGTGAGTTCACTGTCGACGTACTCACCAGGCCGCCGGTCACCCAGTGCCCGCCGGCCCCCCTTGATTTCGCCCACCGTCTGCCCATCGCTCCAGTACAAGGTGATTTTGGCGCCGGCATAGCGCAGTGTCCCACGCAAACGATCAACAACCACCAGGCCAGCATCCATATTGGTGGCAATGGCACGCGGCAAATCGCAATGCTGCAGCATGCCGCGGACTGCCTGATCAGTGTGCGACAGGATGGCCGCAGGACGGTTGATCCCAACAGCGCTCATGGCATGGTCAAGTGCCGAGCGGGCCAGCATCGTCATCAACGCCCCGGGGACGCCGTGGCCAGCGCAATCGATGACCCCCAGGAGATAACACGCTTCTTCCTGACGGAAGACGTAAAAATCGCCCCCCACCACATCGCGAGGACGCCACAAAACGAAATGGTGCTTGCCAAGGTAAGTCTTCAACTGCTGATCCGGCAGGATAGCCCGCTGAATCAAACTGGCATAATCGATCGAGTCGTTGATCTGCCGGTGGGCACGCTGCATGTCACGATTAGCTGCCTCTAGTGCCTGAGTTCGCAACTGGACCTTCTCTTCAAGATTTGCCGTGTTGTCGCGAATTTGCCTGACCATGCTACCGAAGACCCGGCTCAAATCGCCCAGCTCATCATGACCGGCCGGAGGCAGACTGATATCGTATTCCCCTCGCCCCATCGCCAAAGCAGACAACTGCAGCTTTCGAACTGGTTGCAACAGCAGTTTTTCTACTGCATAGCCAAATGCCAGTAACAGCACGCCGACCAATACGACCAAGGCAATCATGGCTGCTTGAAGCCAGTTTTCATCAAGCACTTGCGCGGCCTGCAGATCCACGGCAGTCAGCACATGCCACTTCAGCTCCGGGATATAAGCCAGCGCCAGTAACTGGCGCAGCTCACCCAGTTGGGCATAAAACACCTGAACCCGACCCGGTGTCGCCTCCGCAGCCAACATGGCTGTTTTCAAGCGCGCTCGACCATCGTCATCCAGTTGATTATTTATCAACTGCTCTGGCCGCGCCTCGCTTCCGGCCTGATTGGTCGCAATCAGCGACTGGTCACGGTGCGCCTGAATGGCACCACTGCGATTAATGATCATCGGCGTGACACCGACCTCCTCACTGCCCAAAAAATCAGCCAGAAACCGGGTCAGATCAATGCCGGCGCCTGCGACGCCGATGGCGAGCCCGCCACTATCGCGAACCAGGACATTCAGCCACACCCGAGTCACTTTGAGATGAGCGTCATAATTGACATTGATGTTGTAATCCTCGTGACGAGCCAAGGTGCTGAAAAACCAGGAGTCATCCGCCTTGGCGCGCTCCAGAACATAACGAACCTGATCGGACACAGCCTGCGCGTCATCATTGGCGTAGAAATATTGACTCTGCGCGTTGGCAACGAAATAAGCGTGGTCCCCCAGATCCTGGCGATAAGCTTCCGCTTCGGAAAAAAACAGGCGCTTTTTATCGAGGTCATCTTCATCAATGAGCCACTGCCGAGTCAGCAAGGAACCGGCCAGCCGTCGCGAAAGTGCCAGGTCGCGCAACACCGGCGCCAGAATCGTCTGGCGCTTGAGTTCGGTCAGATTGCTGGCGTAGGCCTCGCCAAAATGCTGACGTATACCTTCAAGTATCTTCCAGCCCAGCAAGCCTGCCGGAAGCAAGGCCAATACGCAGGCGAGCAACAACGCCAACATTGACTTGGTCCGCAAACCCAATCCCTTCACTGGCATGTCACGCTCCTGTACACAATCCAGCTGGCAAACCCCACATCCGTCGCGCTCGCAGCGGAAGCACTACTCCCCCAGATAAGCGGCCCTGACCTTGGGATCATGCAGTAACGCGGTCGACTCGCCATTGAGGCTAATTTCGCCGCTTTCCATCACATAAGCCCGCTGACTACTTTCCAGTGCCAGTCGGGCATTCTGTTCGATCAGCAGCGTAGTCATGCCATCGGCAGCCACCGCACGAACGACCTCAAAAATCTTCTGCACCATGATGGGTGCCAGACCCATTGAAGGCTCATCGAGCAACAGCAACTTCGGTCGACTCATCAGCGCACGACCAATGGCCAGCATTTGCTGCTCACCCCCCGAAAGGGTGCCGGCCAATTGTCCGGCCCGCTCCTTGAGGCGGGGAAAATAGCTGTACACCTTTTCCAGATCAACTGCGATGTTGACCGTGTCATCGCGAATATAGGCGCCCATCCCCAGGTTGTCGGCCACCGTCAGACGCGGAAAAACACCGCGCCCCTCTGGAACCAGAGCAATGCCCTGGCGAATGATGTCGTGCGGGGCCAGGTGACCAATTTTCTGGCCGCAAAAGTGCACATCGCCCCCGACCGCGCTAATCACCCGGGCAATGGCTTTCAGCGTGCTGCTCTTGCCCGCACCATTGGCGCCGATCAGGGCGACCGTTTCGCCCTGGTTGACGTGAAAGGTGATGCTGCGCACCGCTTGGATGCCGCCATAGGCGACGTGGAGTCCGGTTACTTCAAGCACCTAAATACGCCTCTATGACACGTTGATCCTTCTGCACCACGGCGGGCACATCCTCGATGACCAGCGCCCCGTAATCGAGCACCGCCACCCGGTCACACAGGCCCATGACCAGCTTAACGTCGTGTTCGATCAGTAACACCGTCGTTCCATCCTGGCGGATCCCTTCGATCAATTGCCGCAACTCGGCGGTTTCGGTGCCATTCATCCCGGCGGCGGGCTCATCCAGGCAGAGCAGTTTGGGCTCGGTCGCCAGCGCCCGGGCAATTTCCAGCCGGCGCTGGTCGCCGTAGGACAGATTCTGCGCCAGATCGTCAGCACGATCCTCAATCTGCACGTAATGCAGCAGGTCGATCGCCTTTTGACGGATGGCCGCTTCTTCAGCCCGCGTAGCCGAGGTTTGCAGGATGGCACCGAAAATACCGGCCCGCGTCCGCACATGACGACCGACCATGACGTTCTCGAGCGCCGTCATCTGGCCAAACAAGCGAATGTTCTGGAAAGTCCGGGCGATACCTCGTGCCGCGGCCTGTTCGGGTGCATTGACCTGAAGCGGCTGACCATCAAAAACAAACCCCCCGCCATCCGGCACATACAGGCCGGTCATGCAATTGAAGAAGGTGGTCTTGCCGGCCCCATTCGGGCCGATCAGACCATAGACCTCACCCCGGCGGATGGTCAACGAGACCGCCTGCAAGGCTTTGACACCGCCAAAATGCTTGGCAACACCGCGCGCTTCGAGCAAGGCTGTCATGACGCACCTCCCACCGCGTCGACTCCGTGTCGACGCCCCGGCGACGGCCATAGTCCCGTTGGTTTGTAACGCATGACCAGAACCAGCGACAAACCAAAAATCAACATCCGCAGGCTCTCCGGATCAATCAGCACGTTGCCGAAAACGAACATTTGCAAGGGTCCGATCCCGTAGCGCAGCACTTCAGGCAGGATGGTGAGCAAAACTGCGCCAAGAATAACGCCCGGAATATGTCCCATGCCGCCCAGCACCACCATGGCCAGCACCATGATCGACTCAATCAACGAAAAGCTCTCCGGCGAGACGAAACCCTGCATGGCCGAGAAAATTCCGCCGGCCACACCACCGAACGAGGCCCCCATGGCGAAGGCTAGCAGTTTGACGTTGCGGGTGTTGATGCCCACCGCCTTGGCGGCGATTTCATCCTCGCGGATGGCCTGCCAGGCCCGGCCGATCCGCGAATGCTGCAACCGCAGGTTAATGAGGATGACGAGGATGGCCAGCGCCACCAGCAGAAAGTAATATTTTTGCGGTCCACTGATCGCCAGGCCAAAAATCTGCGTCGTGCCCGAGAATTTGAAATCGCCGAACATCACCGGATCAATCAAGGTGATCCCCTGCGGGCCGTTGGTGATATTGAACGGCGCGTTCAGGTTGTTCAGAAAAATACGGACAATCTCGCCAAAACCGAGTGTGACAATGGCAAGATAATCACCCCGCAACTTGAGCGTCGGTGAACCGAGCAGCACGCCGAATACGCAGGCCACCAGCGCCCCAATGGGCAAAATGGCCCAGATCGGCCAGTGCAGGCCAAAATGCGGGCTGGCCAGCAAGGCCCAGGTATAGGCCCCCACGGCATAGAAGGCGATATAGCCCAAATCGAGCAGGCCGGCAAAGCCGACCACGATATTCAAACCCAGTGCCAAAAAAACATAAAGAATGGCAAAGTTGACAATGCGCACCCAGGCTTGGCCGCCCATGGCGGCGACAAAAGGCAGGGCGATCAAGGCGACGGTAATCAGCACAATCCCCGCGGTCGACTTCAGATTGAGCCATTTTTTCACGCCCGCTCTCCTGTCTTCTCACCGAACAGGCCGGACGGCTTGAACATCAAGACGCCGATCAGCACGACAAAGGCAAAGATGTCTTGATAATGACTACCCAGAAAACCACCGGTCAGATCCCCGATATAGCCCGCCCCCAAGGCCTCGATGATACCGAGCAGCACGCCGCCGGCCATCGCCCCGGCCAAATTGCCAATACCGCCGAGCACTGCGGCGGTAAAGGCCTTCAGGCCAAGCATGAAACCCATCTGGTAATGGGCAATTTCGTAATAGCTCCCCACCATGACGCCAGCCACCGCCCCCAGTGCCGAACCAATAACGAAAGCGGCAGCGATAACGCGGTTGATATTGACCCCCATCAGGCTGGCCACGGCCGGGTTTTGTGCAGTTGCCCGCATCGCCATGCCCAGCTTGGTGCGATAGACAAGAAAAAGCAGTGCGGCCATGGTCAGCGCCGAAACCAGGACAATGAGCACCTGGACCAGCGTGAAATAAGCCCCCGCCCACTCAAAGCTCAGTTTGGGCAAGAAAGCAGGGAACGTCAGGTAATTGCGTCCCCAAACGATCATCGCCAGATTTTGCAAGACGATGGACATGCCAATCGCCGTAATCAGCGGGGTCAGACGCGGCGCATCGCGCAAAGGCCGGTAGGCTACCCGCTCCAGACTCCAGCCCAACGCCATGCAACTGAGCACCGCAGTGACCAGCCCGACCAGTCCGGCCAGCGCCACCGGCATGCCGGCATCGATCAAGGTACCCGCCACCGTGATGCTGACCAGGGTGCCAATCATCACCACTTCACCGTGGGCAAAATTGATCAAACCCATGATGCCGTAGACCATGGTGTAGCCCAGTGCCACCAGGGCATAGATACTGCCCTGGACCAGGCCATTGACCAACTGCTGCAGAAAAATATCCATATTGAATCCGTCGACCGCAACAAATGGAAACGGCACCCTGCGGTGCCGTTTCGTTCATGCTGCGTCCTGCTTACTTCTTCTCGACCATGGCCTTGCCGGCCTCGGCCGCACCCTTGACAACCTCGGCACCGGCCTTGACCGCTTCGGCACCCGACTTGACCGCTTCGGCACCCACCGCCGTCGCCGCACCCGCCACCGCCTGCGCTGCGCCCTTGACTTCAGCAACAGCTTCCTTCACCGCGACCTCAGCCGGGCTACCGCCCAGGGTTTCAACGTAGGACAAGCTACCGCCCTGATATTGATAAATCGAAA
>JAQTXC010000011.1:56666-63301 GCA_028689015.1 Dechloromonas sp.
GCACCCGCCACCGCCTGCGCTGCGCCCTTGACTTCAGCAACAGCTTCCTTCACCGCGACCTCAGCCGGGCTACCGCCCAGGGTTTCAACGTAGGACAAGCTACCGCCCTGATATTGATAAATCGAAATCGCGCCGCCCTTGAGGTCGCCTAGTTCGTCAAACTCGATCTTGGCGGTCACGCCATCCAGGCTGGTCTTGCCAATTTGCGGCAGGTAACTCCCCGGCTGCACCGAGTCCGCCCGCTTCATGGCATCGGCCATCACCATCACAGCATCGTAGACATACGGGGCATAAAGCTGGATTTCAGCGCCAAACTTCTTGGTGAATTTATCCTTGAACTCTGGCCCCTTGGCCAGCTTGTCAAGCGGCATGCCGGGCAATGAGCAGTACTGGCCTTCGGTCGCCGCCCCCCCCAGCTTCATGAATTCCGGTGTACAGACCCCATCACCGCCGAGAAATTTGGCCTTGAGGCCCAGTTCCTTCATCTGCTTGACCATCGGCCCACCCTGGGCATCCATGCCGCCGAAGAAAACGAGATCCGGCTTCTTGGACTTGATCTTGGTCAGGATGGCCTTGAAATCGGTCGCTTTGTCGTTGGTGTATTCATTCGCCACCACCTTGAGACCTGCCGCTTCCGCCGCCTTGCGGAACTCGTCCGCCAACCCCTGGCCGTATGCAGTCCGGTCATCGACCACCGCCACGCTCTTGACCCCTTGCTTGACGGCGAATTCGCCCAGGATTTTGCCCTGCTGGACGTCGTTGGCCATCACCCGGAAAGCCGTATTGAAACCCTGCTGGGTGTATTTCGGATTGGTTGCCGAACCGGAAACCTGCGGAATACCCGCGTCAAAATAAAGCTTGGAGGCCGGAATGGTGCTACCTGAGTTGAGGTGACCGATCACGCCATTGACCTTGGCATCAACCAGCTTCTGGGCCACGATGGTGCCTTGCTTGGGATCAGCCTGATCATCCTCGGCCAGCAATTCAAACTTGATCTTGGCTCCACCAATTTCCAGCCCTTGGGCGTTGAGTTCCTCAATCGCCAGCACCGCACCGTTTTCGTTGTCCTTGCCCAAGTGCGCCTGCGGGCCGGTCATCGGCGCCACATGGCCCAGCTTGACGACAATTTCCGGCTTGACCGGCAAGGCCGCCGGCGCCACCGGGGCGGCCATCGGTTTGGGCTCTTCCTTCTGGCCGCAGGCGCTCAGAGCAAAGGCAGCAAGGACAGAGAGGGCAACTACGGAAAGCTTGGCGTGCATCAATTTCTCCTGTGTTCATCGGGGTTGGGCAATGTCCGCTGATTCTCCGCATGCATCCAGCACACGTCAATAAAGAATCAGCCCTTTATGCCGGAAAGCTGCCCCCGCCCAAGGTGGCGAGACGCCTTGATGGCATAATCGCACGATGTCTGCGACCCCCATTCGTCAGTTGGCCCTGCAAGGGGCCGCCGTCATTGCCGTACTCTCCCTGGCCTGGCCCTATTACGGCTGGCAGGCCGAGGCCATGCCCTGGCTGCAAACCAGTCTGGCCATTGGCGCCACCGCGCTGGCGCTGGCCACCTTCTCTCGTCAGCCCTGGTGGTGGCGGGTCATGCACGCCCTGTTCATGCCCCTGATCTGGCTCACCCAGGGCCTGGCCATCGACCCTGGCTGGTTCCTGCTGGCCTTTGTCCTCTTGCTACTCATTTATCGCGGCGCCCTGTCCGGTCAGGTGCCGCTTTATCTATCCAATCGGCAAACCGTGCAAGCGCTCGCCGACCTCCTGGCTGAACGGGACCCCTGCCGCTTTCTCGACCTGGGAGCCGGCATTGGCAGCACCACGGTGCCGCTGGCCGACCACCTGCCAGCCAGCCACTTCACCGGCTACGAAAATGCCCCACTCACCTGGCTGGCTGGCCTGCTGTTCAGCATCGGCCGGAACAATATCCGCTGGCGCTGGGACGACCTGTGGCAAGCCCACCTGGGCGACTATGACGTGGTCTATGCTTTCCTGTCACCGGCGCCGATGGAAAAACTATGGGAGAAAGTAGTCGCGGAAATGCCGCCCGGCAGCCTGTTCATCAGTAATAGCTTTCCGGTGCCCGGCCAAACCCCGACCCAGATCATCGACGTCGACTGCACCCCCGCCCGCCCGCTCTACTGCTATCACCGCTGAAACTTATGCCCGCAAAGCGCAAGCCAGAAACTTTGGCCCTGATCGTTGCACTGATCAGCACGGCCGCTGTTCTGCTCGTCTTCCTGGCTGACCTGATTGTTTCGCGGGAGCGCGATCTTGCTGAAGGCGAGCAGCGCCTGCAGCAGTTCACCGTCATGATGGCCGAGCACACTGCGCGCGCTTTTGAAGCGGTGGACGTGCTGGTTCGTGAAATTGCCATCGACCTGTCCGCCAGCCGCCAGGACTGGCAAAACTGGGAAGCCGTGCGCGGTTGGGAATATATTGCCCAGCGCCATTCGCGTGCCATGCCCCAACTGCGCGACCTGATCATTTTCGATGCCGCCGGCAACCAGCGCTTCATTTCGACCTACTTTCCACCGCCACGGATCAATGTTCGCGATCGACCTTACTTTCTGACGCTCGAGAACGGCGCGCCGTCCACCACTTTTGGCCCCTACGTTGGCCGCAACTCCGGGCGCTATACCTATGCCATCGCCCACCGGTTGAACGACGACAGGAATCGCTTTGCCGGCGCCGCCTTTGCCGCCATCGAACCGAGCTACATGCAAGATTTTTGCTGGGCCAACCGGCTGAGTGACGATTTCGAGGCGGTACTCACCAATGCCCAGGGGGTCATCATTGCCTCCTGCCGACCCAGTGATCTAACCCCCAACGCCAAGGTGGTCGGCCAAGCCGTAGGTGAGGCCCTGTATGCCAGTCAGTTACGTGACATGATCCCTGCGTCCGGCCTGGCTCGCGAGCGCGGCATGGCCATCTCGGTGTCACAGGTCCCCGGCTTTCCCGACTTGCGCCTGATCGGCATTCAGCCTCAACAAACGATGTTGAGTAACTGGTACGACCGGCGCTTTGAGCTAGCCACTCTTGGCCTGCTGGTCGCGGTGGTATCGCTGATCGGCGCCTTGGTGGTCCGCCGGCAGATTCGCGAAATGGCTGCCTTGACCGAACGACTGGCAGAAAACCGAGCCCGACTCGAAACGCGCATTCAGGAAGCCACCGCCGAACTCGCCGACAAGAAAAATAATGCCGAGCAAGCCAATGCCGCAAAAAGTCGATTTCTGGCCGCCGCCAGCCACGATTTGCGCCAACCCCTCCATGCCCTGGGCTTGTTTTCAGCGGATCTCCAACGCCAGGTCAAACACGGCAAAACCAGGGAAGTGGGACAACTTGCCGAACGCATCGCCTCTTCAGCCAGCATCCTCAGCGAAATGCTCGATGCCCTGCTCGACATTTCCCGTCTCGACATCAGTGGGGTCAAACCCAATATCCGCCCCATCGCCCTGAGCCCGTTGTTCGAGCGGCTGAACCTCGCCTTCCAGCCGCTGGCCGAAGAACGCAACATTCGCTTGCGCATCCACGGCAGTCGCCTGCTGATTCATAGCGATCCGGTTTTACTTGAACAAATCCTCAGCAATCTGCTGTCAAATGCGCTGCGCTACACCCCCAGCGGCGGTCGAGTATTACTCGGCGCCCGACTCAGTCAGCAGGGTATCCGTATTGAAGTCAGGGACAGCGGCATCGGCATCGCCCCACAACACCAGGCGGCGATCTTCACCGAGTTCTACCAGGTCGCCAACAGCGCCCGCGAACAAGGTGGCGGACTGGGCCTCGGGTTATCCATCGTCGAAAGGCTGACCCGTGCCCTGCAAATCAAGCTTGAACTCCACTCAGCGATCAATGCCGGGACACGTTTTCTATTGACGGTGCGACGTCACCTACCCACGGCCAACAATCCCACGGAGTCACCCGCACCTGCGGTCAACATCGCTGAACGCTTACATTTGATTGGCGACAGTGTGGCCCTGGCCGAATGCCGGGCCCTGGCCGAAACCTGGGGTTACGAGATCAGCGATGGCCCACCGAGCAGCGCAGCCCACTTGCGCAGCGACATCATCGTACTGTGCGATGCGGTGCTCGTCGATCAACTGACCACACACGCCCCCTTGATTGTCCTGCAGCCGGACAAAGAGACTGATATCCCACACCACGGCTTGCGCCTGCTGCTGCCGGTCAGACCGGCCCGCCTGCGCGCCCTGCTGCGCGCTGCCAGCCAGCGGCCGGCAGAAAACCTCGCCGTCTAAAATACGTTACCGAAATCGATCCCGTAACGGGCCACCGAGACCAGCGCTTGGGTCCGGCTGCTCACCCCAAGCGCCTTGAAGACCGCAGTGACGTGAATCTTGACCGTGCCTTCCGACAGGTCGAGTTGCTCGGCAATATCGCGATTCGACAAACCACGCACCATCAGGCAGAGAACCTGGGCCTGACGCTCGGTCAGACCGATTTCCTCAGGACGAACGCTAACCTTGCGCGGCGGCACCGGCACCTCGTCATCCATTTTGGCTTCGCCCTGGCCTTTGGGTCGGACAATCTGCCCGGCCAGCACAGCACGCACGGCATTCAGCAAGGCCTCGCCGGAATAGGCCTTGGGGATAAAACCGGAAGCCCCCAGATTCAACACCCGGGTAATGGTTGGCGTATCGTCATACGCCGAAACCACGGCCACCGGCATCGCCGGATAGCGGCGACGCAGGATGTCGAGCCCGGCAAAGCCATCAATACCTGGCAAGGCCAAGTCAAGTAGTAACAAATCAATATCACTTTCGTGATCGAGCAGCGCAATGGCCGACTCGAAATCAGAACACTCCAGTACGCTCGTCTCGTCCTCAACCTGATCAAGCAGGCGAACCAACCCCTCGCGGACCAAGGCATGATCTTCGACCACCAGCAATTTGAGCATTTTGTCCTCTTTGTTATTCGATTCGCAGTTTTATTATTTTAGCCCGCGTCGACCGCGGACAAACAAGAACTTGCCGTGGTGATCAGCCTATTCCTTACCGGGAGGGCTCTGCTGCCGAACCATATGTTCGGCCAAAGTCGAATACAAGGGCCGAGAGATCAGGCGAGACACCGCCGAGGCGACCAGAGCCGTAGCCATCAGCCCGATCACCAGCGAATAGCCATCGACCATCTCCATGACGATGATGAAGGCAGTGATCGGTGCCTGAGTCGCCGCTGCCAGAAAACCAACCATGCACAGCACGACGATGGTCGTTGGAAACGCATGGCCGGACAATAAGGGCTGCATATCCTGACCAATGCCGGCACCGATGGCTAGCGATGGCGCAAAAATACCGCCGGGCAAACCGGACAAATAGGAAAGTACGGTGGCCACGAATTTGGCGGGTCCGTAATACCACGGCAAGTCAGCCTGCCCGACCAGCAAAGCACGGGTTTCGGCGAAACCGCTCCCCCAGGTCATGCCGCCACTGGCGCTACCCAGCGCGGCCAGCAACAGGCCGCAAGCCAGTACGAAAGCATACGGTTGATTGGCCCGAAAATCAGCCAATCGACCCTGCCAGCCGATGGCCGAGGTCAGCAACAAACGGGCGAAGATGCCACCCGCCACCCCAGTCACCAGCGAACACAACAAAATGGCGTAAGCGAGGTCAGCACTGACCCCAAAAACAACCACCCGGCCAAAATAATTGTCATTGCCCAGAAAGTGCTGGGCAATCACCCCCGCCAGCACGATGGCGGTAATCACCACGCCACTCATCCGTGACTCAATGCTGCGCGACAATTCCTCGATGGCAAAGACGATCCCGGCCAGTGGTGCATTGAAAGCCGCTGCGATGCCGGCGGCCCCACCGGCAACCAGCAAATGCGCCCGATGAATCCGCAGCGTCGCCGGCATGAAGCGGCCAACTGCCGCCATCAAACTGGCGCCGACTTGCACGGTCGGCCCTTCGCGACCAAAGGAAAACCCGGCCCCAACCGCAGCCACTCCGATCACGATCTTACCGAATGCGATGCGCAGCGACACCAAGGGTCGCCATGGCCCCTCATCCGGCCTTTTCATTTCGGCAATCACCTGCGGGATGCCGCTACCCTGCGCACCAGGAAAAAACTCTCGCGTCAGCCACAGCAAGCCAACCCCGGCGAGCGGTGTCAGGATGAAGGGCAGCCAGGGATAACGGCCGGTGGCATGGGCAAAGGTTTCTGCCGCCAGGTCACTGAGCAGCGCAAAAGCGACCGCCGCCAGGCCAACGGCAATACCGCACGACCAGAAAACCAGGCGACCGAGCCAGATCCGGCTTTGCGCCAGCAAATAAGCCTGATTGCCTCGCACATAGGCTCGGGCACGCTGCAAGCGCGCTTCGAGGCGGGCGACAAAGGCGTCGAGAACAGGGCGAAGGGATGAAAAATCAGGCGTCATGGCAAATGCCGCCATGACGGCAGCTCGCGCATCATACCTTGTGATAAATCTCCGCGCCGGTTTTGACGAACTCAACCGCTTTGGTTTCCATCCCCTTCTGCAGGGCATCTTCGTCGTTCAGCCCTTGTTTTGCCGCGAAGTCACGCACGTCCTGGGTGATTTTCATCGAGCAGAAGTGCGGGCCGCACATCGAGCAGAAGTGGGCGACCTTGGCCGATTCCTTGGGCAGGGTCTCGTCGTGGAA
>JAQTXC010000012.1:0-1259 GCA_028689015.1 Dechloromonas sp.
TCGAGAAACAGCGGGTTGAGCACCTTGAGGATGTTGGGCACGCTGGTGTAGTGCATGCCGAGCGCGCCGCGTTCTTCGTCGTCGGCCACGGCCTGGATCATGCTGCCGAAGATGTCGGGGTTGATTTCCTTCCAGTTGAGGTGGCCGGCGTGGATCAGGTAAGTGCGGGCGATGCGGGTGAAACGCGGCGCGTCGGTGCTGCCGGAGAACAGGCCGCCATTGACGTAGGGAAAGCCGTTGGCCCAGTTGGGTAGGCGCGGTTCTGCGGTCGACCGCTCTCGGCTGGCAATATTCATCGCCCGGAAGATTTCGGCCAGCACCAGGTGCGTGTTGCTACCGTCGCGCTCGCTCCATTGTTCGATGCTCTGGGTGAACAGGCCTTCGCCGTTGAAGATGTCGGTATCTTCGGCGAAGAAACAGAAGATCAGGCGGGCCATGAAGTGGTTCATGTCCACGCGGCGTTCTTCCGTCGCCCAGTCCGGGTTTTCGCGCAGCAGTTCGACGTAGAGCTTGTTCAGCCGCCCGGTGGCGCGCACGTCGACCGGGTTGTCCTTGATTTCCTTGATGGTGGTGATGCCGGCCAGCGGCAGGAAGAAACCGAGGTGGTTGGGGAAATCGATGTAGACGGAGGCGATGGTGTCGCCTGCATTGCTGCCACTGACGAGTTCCTCGGCTTCCAGCGTCTGGCCGTCGGTGGCGAGGATGAAACGGGCTTTGGCCTTGGCGGTGGCCGGGCTGGCGCGCAGGGCCTTGAGCGTTTCCCCAACCTGGCCGGCGGGGCAGACGGCGAGGTGAATATGGTTGCGCAGCAGGAGGGCGCCGGGTAGATCGGAGGCGTTGCTGTTACCGGTGCGCAGGCGTTTGAGGGTGGTTTCCTTGTGGCCGAAGGCGGCGAGGAGGGCGTAGGGGAATTCTGCCGGGTCGAAGGGCGCAAGGGCGAGGTCGGATATGGCCTGTTCGATTTCTACGGCGTTCATGGCGTCTGGACTGTGAATTCCTGGTTTTTGTCGTGATTTCGCGGTCGACCGTAATTTCCGGTCATAAATGAACCGAGGCAAGGCGGATTATGCATTCTGCCTTGCCTCGTTGCGATATTGCTTTGGCGCTCAGAGTTCCGGCAGGCGCTCGATCAGCTTTTGCATGGCCCGGCCACGGTGCGAAACGCGGTTCTTGGTTTCGGCGTCGAGTTCGGCGGCGGTCTGAGCGAATTCGGGGACGAAGAACAGCGGGTCGTAGCCGAAGCCGCCGTCGCCACGGTA
>JAQTXC010000012.1:1359-63197 GCA_028689015.1 Dechloromonas sp.
CGAGCTGGCCTTGCGGGATGACTTCGAAGCCGAGCGGCGCCAGTAGCGCGTTCAGCTCTTTCATCTTTTTGGCGTTATTGGAGGCGAGGACGAGTTTTTTCATCGGGCGCAATCAGCAAAATAAGCGGCGTTTTGCGGTCGACCGCAGAACAGGGTGAAAAATGGTGCGGTTGGAGGTCTTAGCTGGCCAGTGCGCTTTGCTGTTCGGCAACCAGTTGGCGGATGCCCATCTGGGCGAGGTCCATCAGTACGTTCATCTGTTCGCGGGTGAAGGGTTCGCCTTCGGCGGTGCCCTGGACTTCGACGATGCCGCCCTGGCCGGTCATGATGACGTTCATGTCGGTGTCGCAGTTGGAATCTTCCGGATAGTCGAGGTCGAGCACCGGGCTGCCCTGGTAGATGCCGACCGAAATCGCGGCGACGTGGTCGCGGACCGGGTTTACGGTCAACTTGCAGGATTGCACCAATTTCTCGCAGGCTTCGTAGAGCGCAATCCACGCGCCGGTAATTGAGGCGCAGCGGGTGCCGCCGTCGGCTTGCAGCACGTCGCAGTCGAGCGTGATCTGGCGTTCGCCCAACGCCTTGAGGTCGGTGACGGCGCGCAGGCTGCGGCCGATCAGGCGCTGGATTTCCTGGGTGCGGCCGGTCTGCTTGCCCTTGGCGGCTTCGCGGGCGCTGCGTGTGTGCGTGGCGCGCGGCAGCATGCCGTATTCAGCGGTCACCCAGCCCTGGCCCTTGCCGCGCAGGAAGGGCGGCAGGCTTTCTTCGACCGAGGCGGTGCACAGCACGCGGGTGTCACCCATTTCGATCAACACCGAGCCTTCGGCGTGGCGGGTGAAGTTGCGGGTGATCTTTACAGCACGGAGCTGGTCCGGCTGGCGTTGGCTGGGGCGCATGGGGTGTCCTTATTTTTTCGGGTTGAATTTTTCGATGGTGGCGCGAATTTCTTCGATCGCTGCCTCGATTTCGTCGTCTGAGAGTTCGCTCTTGTAAGCGGGGTTGCGGCCGAATTCGTCGAGTTGCGTGGCCACTTCTTCGATCGACATGCTCTGGGTCGAGATCGCACTCGATGAGTCGTCGAGGTAGGTGTCTTCCCAGCTCACGGCGACCAGGGAGAGATTGTCGCAATGCGTGCCGCCTTTGATTTCGGCTTGCTGGAGCAGCATGGGGGCGGCTTGCAGCAGATTGGTGCCTTTAAGCGAGATGGCCATCATGTCGCCGGGTGTCATGCTCCACAGGCCGTCGGTGCACAGCAGGATGACGTCGCCGTGTTCGAGCGGCGTCTTGCGCGAGAACTCAAGCTCCGGGCTGCTCGGGCTACCCAGGCAGCTGTACACCTTGTTCCGGTCAGGGTGGGTGCTGATCTGGCTTTCGCTGATCAGGCCTTGTTCAAGCAACAGGCGAACCCGGGAGTGGTCGCGCGTCTGGGCGATGATCCGACCGCCGCGCATCAAATAGAGTCGGGAGTCGCCGCAGTGCGCCCAGTAAGCAATGTTGTCCTGGATCAGGCAGGCGACGCAGGTGGTGCGCGGCGAGTCGTCCAGGCCGTGGCGGGCGGTGTAATCGAGAATGGCGTGATGGGCATTGGCGATGGCCTTCTGCAGAAAGCGGAAGGGATCGAGCACGGTGGGGCGGGCTTCGCGCTGGAAAGCCTCGGCCAGTGTCTGGACGGCTAGTTGCGCGGCGATTTCGCCGTGGTGGTGGCCGCCCATGCCATCGGCAATGACCATCAGCAGGGCGTCTCGCGAATAGCAGTAGGTGGTGCGGTCTTCGTTGTTCAGGCGACCGCCCTGACGGCTTTCCTGATAGATCGTGAATCTCATCGTTTCGGACTTTTGAATTGATTGACGAAACGGCCCAGCCAACTGGCTGGCGGTGGGCTGGGCGGTTTCGGGGCATTGTTGACGAGGGCTTTTTGCAGCGAAAAGACACTTTGCGGTCTTTCCATGTGGTCGAGCTTCAGACACCAGTCGATGGTTTGTAGCAAGCTGACCGAAAATTGGCCGGCCCAGCGCTGCGTGGCGGGTTGCAGGTTGTCCTTCTTCAAGCGCTCATCGGCGGGCGGCGGGGCGTTACCGGCCAGGCAGGCGTACATCGCCGCTCCAACGCTGTAAATATCGCTCCACGGCCCGAGATCCTTGCGCGAGTTGTAGTGTTCCGGCGAGGCATAGCCCGGGGTGTACATCGGCTTGAGCACCGGCTGGTCGGTGACCAGGGTTTGTCGGGCCGCCCCGAAATCGATCAGGACCGGCGTGTTGTCGGCGCGCAGGTAGATATTGGCCGGCTTGAGGTCGAGATGCAGCAACTTGTGCGCGTGTACCTCGCGCAGGCCGTTGAGCATGCGCGAAAACAGGCCACGGATGAAACGTTCGGAGATATTGCCTTTGTGCTTGTGGATGACTTCCTGCAGCGTCCGCCCGTGTTCGTACTCCATCACCATATAGACCGTGTCGTTGGCGCGGAAGAAATTCAACACGCGAATGACATTGGGGTGCGAGAGGCGGGCCAGGGCGCGGCCTTCTTCGAAAAAGCATTTCATGCCGTAACGAAAAGCGCCGAGGTGACTTTCTTCGATCAGTGGCTTGATTGATCCTTCGCCGCGCAGAGCCAAACTGTTGGGCAGGTATTCCTTGATGGCCACCTGTTTGCCGCTGGCATCTTTGGCCAGATAGACGATCGAAAACCCCCCCAGCGATAGTTGGCGGTCTATTGTGTACTCTTCGAGCTGGTGCCCGCCGGGTAGAGGGTGGTTGGCTTGTAGCGCCATTGATCTCGCGGTTATGATCCAAGCCCAGGCATTCTCGGGCGTGTTGTCCGACCTGTAAAGCTGGAGAGCCCCCGAATGATTTGCAGTATGACCGGTTATGCAGTGAAAACCCGCGATCTTGAGAGCGGCAGCCTGCAATTGGAATTAAAAAGCGTCAATTCCCGTTATCTCGATTTTCACTTCCGGATTGGCGAAGAATTGCGTTTTATGGAAATGCCTTTGCGTGAGTTGCTGGCGGCCAGTTTGTCACGCGGCAAGGTCGAGTGCCGGCTGGCGTTTAACGCCGCCTCACTGCGCGGCGAACAACTGCAATTAAACCCTGCCTTGCTCGATGGCTTGACCGCCCTGAATCAGCAGGTGCGCCAGCAGATGCCGGAGGCCAAACCCCTGACGGTCAATGAAGTCCTGCGCTGGCCGGGCATGCTGGGTGAGCAGGGGGTCGATTTCGCGGCCTTGGCGCCGCAGGTCCTGGCGCTGGCCCGCGCGGCGCTGGCTGATTTCACCGCGACGCGGGGCCGGGAAGGTGAAAAACTGGCGCAGACCATCGTCGACCGCGTGAACGCTATGCGCGCCATTGTTGCTGCCGTGGCGCCGCGCATTCCCGAGGCGCAGGCCGCCTTTCTCGACAAGTTGCGGCAGCGCCTGCAGGAAGCCCTGGCCGGGCCGAGCGATGACCGCATCCTGCAAGAAGTTGCCGTCTTTGCCACGCGCATCGATGTTGCCGAGGAATTGACTCGGCTCAATACCCATCTGGACGAGGTTGAACGCATTCTCAAAGCCGGTGGTGCCAGCGGCAAGCGGCTGGATTTCCTGATGCAGGAGCTGAATCGCGAAGCCAATACCCTGGCCGCCAAGTCGGCAGTCACTGAAGTGTCGCAGGCGGCCATGGAGTTGAAGCTGTTGATCGAGCAAATGCGCGAGCAGATCCAAAACCTGGAATAAGTCGCACCGTCGGAAAGGAATACGATGTTTGGAACCCTGTATGTTGTCGCCGCGCCCTCCGGTGCGGGCAAGAGCACGCTGGTTGGCCGCTTGCTCGAATGCGAGCCGAGCATTGCTTTGTCGATTTCGTGCACCACCCGCTCGCCGCGCGCCGGCGAGGTGGATGGCCGGGAGTATCACTTTGTCGCGGTCGACGATTTTTTGCAGCGCATTTCGCGCGAGGAGTTTCTGGAGTGGGCCGAGGTGCATGGCAATTTCTACGGGACTTCGCAGAAATGGATTGCCGATCAGCTGGCCGCCGGGCGCGACGTGCTGCTGGAAATCGATTGGCAGGGGGCGCAGCAGGTACGCAAGCTTTTCCCTGAAATGGTGAGCGTGTTCATTCTCCCGCCGTCGATGACGGAATTGGAGCGCCGGCTGGTTGGACGCGGTACGGATAGTCACGACGTGATCGAGCGCCGCCTGGCTGCCGCCCAGGCGGAAATGCGGCATGTTGGCGAATTCGACTATGTTATTATTAACGACCAACTGGACCAGGCGTTGGAGGATTTGCGAGCCGTTGTGCGCGCTTCTCGCCTTGGTTTCAAAGCGCAGCGCAGCCGACACGGCACGCTGTTTGCCAAGCTGATTTGAACTAGAGGTTTGCCCCCATGGCCCGCGTGACCGTCGATGATTGCCTGAAAAGAATCCCCAACCGCTTCCAAATGACCCTGGCTGCCGCGCACCGTGCCCGCCAGCTTGCCAACGGCGCGACGCCGCTGGTGGATGCCGAGAAACACAAACCAACCGTGGTTGCACTGCGTGAAATGGCGCTTGGCAAGATCGGCCTGGAAGTGCTGAATCGCGGTCAGTCCTGACGCCGTAGGCGGTGAAGCGTGATGGAATCGACCCCGTCTTCGCTGCCTGCTTGCTACGAGGAGCCTGCCTACCAGGTTTTCCTCGATAGCCTTGATTATCTGTCGCCGGTCGAGGTTGACCGTATCAAGGCCGCCTTTGTCTACGCAGCCAAGGCGCATGCCCACCAACGCCGGATGTCCGGTGAGCCCTATATCACCCACCCGCTAGCCGTAGCTGGCGCCGTGGTTGAATGGCGTATGGATGTCGATGCCATCTGCGCTGCCTTGCTCCATGATGTGATGGAGGATGCCGGGGCCAGCAAGCATGAGCTGGCAGAAAAATTCGGCAAGGAAGTGGCCGAATTGGTCGATGGCCTGTCCAAGCTCGACAAGATGGAATTCGCTTCCTATCAGGAGGCGCAGGCTGAGAATTTTCGCAAGATGCTGATGGCGATGGCGCGCGATTTGCGTGTCGTGCTGATCAAACTGGCTGATCGCCAGCACAATATCCAGACCATGTCGGCGATGCGGGCCGACAAGCGCATTCGAATTGCCCGCGAGACCTTGGAAATCTATGCCCCGATTGCCTTGCGCCTGGGCCTGAACAAGCTCTACCGTGAATTGCAGGACACCTCGTTTCGTCTTATTTATCCACACCGGGCGGCGGTGTTGGCCCGTGCCCTGCGCACGGCGCGCGGCAATCGTGAAGAACTGCTGACCCGCATCCTGGATGGGATCAAGAACAAGCTGGCCCACGCCGGATTGCTGGCTGAAGTGTTTGGCCGCGAAAAAAGCCTGTACTCGATTTTTCACAAAATGCGCGAGAAGCGGCTGTCCTTCTCGCAGGTGCTCGATATTTACGGTTTTCGGGTGGTGGTCGACAATGTGCCGGCCTGTTATCTGGCGCTTGGTGCGCTGCATGGTCTGTTTAAGCCCGTGCCGGGCAAGATCAAGGATTACATCGCCATTCCGAAGGCCAATGGTTATCAGTCGCTGCATACCACCTTGATTGGTCCCTACGGCACGCCGGTTGAAGTGCAGATTCGTACCCGCGACATGCACAACGTCGCTCAGGAGGGCGTGGCGGCACACTGGCTGTACAAGGATGACAACGAAAGTAGTGCCGACTTGCAGATCAAGACGCATAAGTGGCTGCAGTCCCTGCTGGAAATGCAGACTAGCGATTCGGCGGAGTTCTTCGAGAACGTCAAGATTGATCTCTTTCCCGACGAGGTCTATGTCTTCACTCCCAAAGGCAAAATCATGGCCCTGCCGCGTGGGGCGACGGCGGTTGATTTTGCCTACGCGGTGCATACCGATGTCGGCAATCATTGTTCGGCGGCCCGGATCAATCACGAACTGGCGCCGCTGCGCAGCGAGTTGAGGAATGGTGATCTGGTCGAGATCATCACCTCGCCGCAAACCTCGCCAACGCCGGTGTGGTTGAGCTACGTCAAAACCGGGCGCGCGCGCAGCAAGATTCGTCATTTTCTGCGTACGACGCAGAACGAGGCGTCGGCACGGCTGGGCGAGCGCTTGTTGCGTCAGGAGTTGTTGTCGCTGGGTGTGGTGCCCATTTCGATTCCGGCGGATGCCTGGGATTCGTTGGTCAAGTCCAGCGGTCAACGCAACATGGACGAGGTGTATGCCGAAATCGGCCTGGGCAAGCGTCTGCCATCGGTGGTCGCCCGTCGCTTGCTGGCGCGGGAGGATTTATCCGGTGGGCCCGGACGGGGCAACATGGCGCTGGCTATCCATGGCACCGAAGGCATGGCCATTCAATTGGCCCACTGTTGTCAGCCGATTCCCGGCGATCCGATCATCGGTTCGATCCGTAAGGGGAGCGGCATGGTGATCCATACCCATGATTGCCCGGCGATCCGCAAGTCACGGTCGAGCGAGCCGCAAAAGTGGATCGATGTCGAATGGGAGCCGGAAGAGGGCAAGCTGTTTGATATCCGGATCAAAGTCGAGGTCAAGAATACGCGGGGCGTGCTGGCCCAGGTGGCCGCGGCGATTGCTGAGGCGGGCTCGAACATCGAGCATGTGGCGATGGATGCCGATCCGGAACGCTTGTTTACTTTGCTCCGTTTCACCATCCAGGTGGCCCATCGCAATCATCTGGCCGGGGTCATGCGCGGCATGCGTCATATTCCCGAAGTCACCCGTATCGTCCGCGAAAGGGGAAGCGAGGCTTGAGGATCCTCGTGCTGGGGGCGGGAGTGGTCGGTACGACCAGCGCCTGGTACCTGGCCCGCGCTGGGCATCAGGTCAGGGTTGTTGATCGCCAGGCGGTGCCGGGCAATGAAACAAGTTTTGCCAACGGTGGACAGATTTCGGTGTCGCATGCCGAGCCTTGGGCCAATCCGCACGTTCTGCCGCGCTTGCTGCAATGGTTGGGGCGGGCCGATGCCCCACTGTTGTGGCGCTGGCGGGCTGATGCTGCGCAATGGGCCTGGGGCCTGCGTTTTTTGCGCGAATGTCTGCCGGGGCGCAGCGAGCGCAACATGGCGGCAATTGTCCGTCTGGCCTTGTACAGTCGCCGTACGCTGCAGGCGCTGCGGCGCGATGTGCCGCTGGCTTATGATCATCTTGAGCGTGGCATCCTGCATCTCTATACCAATCACGGGGAATGGCAGCGCGCCATCGCGGCGGCGCACCTGATGCGGCGTTTTGGGCTTGACCGGTCCACGGTCGACGCCGATCAGTGTCTGGAAATCGAGCCGGCGCTGACAACTGCCCGCCCCTTGCTGGTCGGGGGCGATTACACGCCGTCGGACGAGTCGGGCGATGCGCATCGTTTTACCCGTGCGCTGGCTGAGCATGCCCGGCAGGCGGGCGTTGAGTTTTGTCTGCAAACGACGGTTGACCGCTTGCAATTGGCGGGGGGGCGGGTGGCTGGCGTGGTGGTGCGGCACGATGGTGCCGACGATCTCTGGCAGGCCGATGCTTACGTCCTGGCTCTGGGAAGTTACTCGCCCCTGTTGCTGCGGCCGCTCGGCGTGCGTTTGCCGGTTTATCCAGCCAAGGGATACTCGGCAACCTTCGCCTTGGCGAATCCCGACAGTGCGCCGACGGTCAGCCTGACCGATGACCAGCACAAACTGGTTTTTTCCCGTCTCGGCGATCGGCTGCGGGTGGCGGGTACTGCCGAGTTCAACGGCTATAACCTGGATCTTGATGCGGCGCGTTGCGCGGCGGTGCTCAGGCGAACGCAGGCCTTGTTTCCGCAATTGGAAGTCGCGGGCGAGCCGACTTTCTGGTGTGGGCTGCGCCCGGCGACGCCGTCGAATGTGCCGCTGATCGGCCGTTCGCCGATCGAGCGCTTATGGCTCAATACTGGGCACGGCACCCTGGGCTGGACCTTGTCCTGTGGCTCGGCCGCCGTCTTGGCAGATTTACTGGACGGCAAGCAAGCGGCCGTCGAGTTTCCGATCATTGGCTGATGATCGATAGCCATTGTCATCTTGATGCGCCTGAGTTCGACGACGATCGGCTGTGGGTGCAGCAGGCTGCGGCGCGTGCTGACGTTCGGCATATTGTGGTGCCGGGGGTTGCGGTCGACGCCTTCGCCAAACAAAAAAAGGTGGTGGCCGATTGCCCGGGGGCGGTGGCCGCCTATGGCATTCATCCGCTCTATGTGGCAGCGGCAGCCGATGACGAGCCGGCGCGTCTGAGCGCCTGGCTGACCCAGGTACCTGCGGTGGCGGTCGGTGAAATTGGGCTGGATTTTTACCTTCCTGGTCTCGACCGTTCCCGACAATTGGATTTTTTTCGTCAACAACTTCAGGTGGCACGTGATTTTGATTTGCCGGTCATTCTGCATGTTCGCTCGGCCATCGATGCCGTCCTCGCCGAATTGCGTCGAACGCCTGTGCGTGGTGGTATCGCCCATGCCTTCAACGGCAGTCGCCAGCAGGCTGACCGATTTCTGAAACAGGGTTTCAAGCTGGGTTACGGCGGGGCCATGACGCATCCCGGGTCGCGTCGCATCCGCCAGTTGGCCGCCACACTGCCCGATGAGGCGATCGTCCTCGAAACCGATGCACCGGATATGGCGCCGGCCTGGTTGAGTCGTGGCCGCAATACGCCGGCTGAATTGCCGCGCATCGCCGCCGTGTTGGCCGAGTTACGTCAGCAGTCGCTGCCAGAGGTGCTGGCGATGACTTCGGCGAATGTCCGGGCGGTGCTGGCTATTCCGAATCTGGCGTTCGCGGTCAACGACGAGCCCATGGCAAAAAACGGGGCGTAAAAAAGGCGGCCACCCGGGCCGCCGTGTTGGGCTTGGCTGACTCAGTCAGCGGCGAGCAGGCCACGCATTTTCTGCAATGCCTTTACTTCGATTTGCCGGATGCGTTCGGCCGATACGGCAAACTCGGCGGCCAGTTCGTGCAGGGTGACTGCTTCGCCATCGTGCAACCAGCGTGCCTCGACAATGCGCCGGCTGCGCGGGTCGAGGGCGTCGAGCGCTGCCTGCAGGCCGTCCTGCTGCAGATAGGCGGCCGCCTTGTTTTCCAGCATGCGGGTCGGCTCATAGCGGGAATCCGCCAGATAATCGATCGGCGCAAAACCCTCATCCCCGTCGTCCGGATGGCCTTCAAGCGCCATGTCGCGTCCGCTCAGCCGGGTTTCCATTTCGATAACTTCTTCCTGCTTGACGCCCAGTCGGGCGGCGACTTCGGCCGCTTGCGTGCCGGATAGGGTGTCGATGCCTTCGTAGTCGGCTTTCAGGCTGCGCAGATTGAAGAACAGCTTACGCTGCGCCTTGGTCGTTGCCACCTTGACCAGGCGCCAGTTTTTCAGGACGTATTCGTGAATTTCAGCCTTGATCCAGTGCATTGCGAAGGACACCAGACGGACGCCGCGCGCCGGGTCAAAGCGCTTGACGGCTTTCATCAGGCCGATATTGCCTTCCTGAATCAGATCAGCGTGCGGCAGGCCGTAGCCGAGATAACCGCGGGCAATCGAGATGACCAAGCGCAGATGGGAGAGCACAAGCTGACGCGCCGCGTCGACATCGCCATCGTCGTGAAAACGTTGCGCCAGCCGGATTTCCTCTGTTTCGGACAGCATCGGATAACGATTGGCGGCCTGAATATAGGCGTCGATGTTGCCGACGGCAGAGGGCATGGCAATCGTCAGGGCATGAGTCATGGCGTATTTTCTCCTTCTAAGACGAACTACGGATCTATTTTAGCACTCGATGACTGAGAGTGCTAAGTGCCGGTAAAGTTCGCTGCGGTGTCTTTTTTCAAGGAAAGGCGGCGTGGCAGAATGGCGCATTCAACTGCCCGGGCCGACGTGATTTTAGTGCGCGTTTCTTCCATTTCTTCTTCGCCGCCTTGTCGTGGGCGCTTTGCCCCCTCGCCGACGGGGCCGTTGCATTTCGGTTCTTTGGTTGCGGCCTTGGGTAGCTGTCTGTCGGCCCGTCAACAGGGAGGCGAGTGGTTGCTGCGAATCGAGGATGTTGATCTGCCGCGCACGGTGTCGGGGGCGGCAGATGGCATCTTGCGCACCTTGGATGCTTTTGGTTTTGCCTGGGATGGTCCGGTGCTCTATCAGAGTCAGCGACTGGCCGCTTATGCTGAAGTGTTGGCGGAATTGAAGGTGGCGGGGCTGGTTTATGGCTGTCTGTGCACGCGTAGTGAAATTGCCAGGCAGTCGTCTCGGCCAGCCGTCGATGGCGGTTTGCTGTACCCCGGAACCTGCCGTAGTGGTTTACCGGCGGGCCAGCGGGCGCGCGCCTGGCGCCTGCGTCTGGACGGTACGGTCAGTTTTGTCGACGCCATTCAGGGCGCAGTTTGTCAGTGTTTGCCCGAGGCGGTGGGCGATGTGGTCCTGCAACGGGCTGATGGTTTATATGCTTATCAACTGGCGGTCACGGTCGACGATCATTTTCAGGGGATTTCCGAGGTGGTGCGGGGTGCTGACTTGCTGGCATCGACACCGCGGCAGATCGCCCTTTTGCGAATCCTCGGCTGGCCGTTGCCCCGCTATGCGCATTTGCCCCTCGTGCTCAATCCAGCGGGTGAAAAATGGTCCAAGCAGACACAGGCGCCGGCGCTGGATGTCACACGGGCGGTGCCGACGATGGTGGCTGCCTTGCGTTTTCTTGGGCAGGCGGTGCCGCCGGAGCTGGTCGAGGGGAGTCTGGCGGAAGTCTGGCGCTGGGCGCTGGTCCACTGGCGGCTGGCGGCCGTGCCCCGTGGGGGGCTGCCTACGGTGCTTTAGATGGGGCGTCATCACTGGCCTGCCAGTGGCGCCGGCTGTAGCCTGCCAGGCCGAGCAAGGCGCGGACGGCGCCATAACTGAGCCAGCGCAGCAGGCGGGAGGGCCAGGGTTGGCGAGTCAGTGCCGTCGGAGAAATCTCCAGGGCGCCGTTGCGCAGGGCGTCATGCAGGCTGGCGTGCAGTTCTTTGGCCAGCGTGGCATCCTGGACCACAATATTGGCTTCCTTGGCGAGTAGCAGGCTGAAGGGGTCGATATTGGACGAGCCGATGGTTGCCCAGTGGCCATCAATGACCGCAACCTTGGCGTGCATCAGGCTATGTTCGTATTCGAAAATGCGGATGCCGGCCTGGATGCTGGCGCTGTAGAGCGCTTGCGTGGCATACCGCAGCAAAGGGTGATCGGTTTTGCCTTGCAGCAGGATGCTGATCCGCACACCGCGCCGCGCCGCCGCATAGAGGGCGCGGCCGAAACGGACGCCGGGGAAGAAATAGGCGTTGGCTAGCAGGATTTCGTCTTTTGCGGCATTGATGGCGGCAATGTAGGCATGCAAAATGGCGTTGCGATGGCGAATATTGTCGCGAATGACGAAGGCGGCGCTCTGCTCGCCAACGGGCCGAATGTTAGCTTGGGCCAGCGGCGGGCTGCGAAAGCGCCGCTTTAGATTGGCCCAGGCGACAATTTCCCACATTCGGCGCATTGCCTGCAGGATGTCGGAAACCAGCGGGCCGTCGACTCGGACGGCGTAGTCGAGGTGCGGCTGGCCTTTTCCAGCGCCGAGGTCATCCGCGATATTAATGCCGCCGACAAATGCAATGCAGGCATCGACAACCACCAGTTTGCGATGCAGGCGACGCAGGCGATGGCGGCGCAGGTGGAAGGTGCCGATTTCCGGCCGATAGAGCAGGCAGCGCACGCCGGCTGCATCCAGCCTGTTACGAAAGGTGGACGGGAAATTCCGCCCGCCGAAGCCGTCGACCGTCAGATTGACCTGGACGCCGCGGCGGGCTGCCGCAGCCAAGGCATCCGCCACGGCGTGACCGACCGCATCGTCGGAAAAAATATAGGTCTCGAGGTAAATTTCCCGATCAGCCAGGGCAATCGCGCTGAGCAGTGCCGGGAAGTAGTTGTCGCTGCCTTGCAGCAGGGTCAAGCGATTGCCAGGAACGAAGCCAGGGCTCACGTCAGCGACATATGGGCAGAGAGGGCAGCATGGTCGGACAGGGCTGACCAAGGCTGGCCGTGGTGAACTTCTCGCTGGTTGATGGTGAATCCCCGGGTGTAAATGCGGTCGAGGCGAAACATCGGCAGGGCCGCCGGGAAGCTGCGCACCGGGCGCCCATCGTCGCCGCTAAAAACTTCCTGCAGGTTCAGGCGATGGGCGAGATGACTGCTCAAATGATTGCGCCAGTCATTGAAATCGCCAGCCACAATCAGCGGTCCCTCCAAGTGGCCGATGTAGTCGGCCAAGGCATCCATCTGGCGTAGACGGGAACGGCCGAAGAGCGAGAGATGGACGCAGACGCAATGCACCCGGTGTTCCGGGCCAAGGGCAATCTGGCAATGCAGCAAACCGCGGCGCTCAAATTTAAGGTGGGTCACATCTTGATTATGAATGTTCATAATTGGAAAATGTGACAAAATGGCGTTGCCATGATGTCCGTGGTCATAAATCATGTTTTCGCCATAGGCGCAGGCCGGCCAATTTTGCTCAGCCAGAAACTGATGTTGTGGTTGTACTGGCCAGTTTTGATGGTGTGCCGCATGTCGCAAGTGCAAGCCCTGAACTTCCTGCAGAAAAAGGATGTCTGGATCAAGGTCGTGTAGCCGCTCGCGAAGCTCATGCACCATCATGCGCCGATTGAACTGGGAGAAGCCTTTATGAATGTTATAGGTCGCGATGTGCAGCGGGCGCGGGGGCCGGGGCAGGTCGAGGTGGTTGATGCGGGCAGAGGGAGTCATGATGGCCGTTCAGAAATTCCGCAAGCGTCGAGTCTCGCTGTACTATCTTACCCTGATCGTTCTAAAACCATGAATTCGAAGGCCATGCAAACCGCACGTAACTTTTTTATCTGTCGATCCAAGATTGTTGCTGACGTCTTGGCAATGCTAGGGGCGCTGTTGTTGGCGACGCAAATTGCGGGATTTGATGAAACCGGCTATGGGCTCCTTGATTTACTGCAGATGCGGGTATCGGTTGGCAATTTGATTGGCCTTGCCGGCTTGCTGCTGCTGTGGGTGCAGACGTTGCGGGCGCGTAATTTGTATAAGCCACACCCCTTTATCCAGACTCCCACGCTGGAACTGAAGGAAATCGCGATTTGTGCGGCGGTGATCACCGTGGTCTATGCAGCACTGGCTGCCTTTTTTGGGATTCGTTTATTTACCCCAAAGTTTTTCGTGGTTTTCATCGGTAGTCTAATCGTTTTGACTTGGCTATTCCGCTCGCTGCTGGTCCGCTTTCTGCAGAGCATGCACCTTGGGGATAACAATATTAAAAATGTGGTCATCATCGGTACCAACCAGACAGCTTGGGAATACGCTCGGCAAATCAGGCTGGTACATGGCGCCTATCGGGTTCTCGGATTCGTTGATGACCTGGTGGTGATTTCCGAGTCACAGGATGAGCATCTCGGGACGCTGGATGATTTTGGCCGGCTACTTGATTCTCATGTGATTGACGAGTTGATTGTGGCCATGCCGATTCGCTCCTGCTCGGGGTCGATTCAGTCAGTGATCGACCAAGCGCATGAGCGCGGAATTGCTGTCCGCTTTCCAATGGCGCAGATTTTTAGCGGACTGACGACGAATGAAATCTGGCGAACTCGCCAGGAGGCGACCTTAGGGTCCGATGGTTATTTTGCCAATGACCTGGTCGTCTACTCTGGTCATGAACTGGGGGCGCGCTATTTCATGAAGCGCTCCATGGATGTGCTCTTGTCGACGGCGATGCTGCTTGCGGTATCGCCCATTTTGCTGCTGGCAGGCTTGGCTATTTATTTCTCTTCCGGCCGCCCCGTGATTTTTGTTCAAGAGCGCTACGGTTATAACGGAAGAATCTTCCATCTCTACAAATTCCGCACCATGGTCAAGAATGCGGATGCCTTGCAGGATCAGTTGCGAGCCAAAAATGAGCGTGATGGAGCCGCCTTCAAGATGAAAAACGACCCGCGCGTCACACCGCTTGGTCGTTTTTTGCGAAAAACAAGCATTGATGAGTTGCCGCAATTGTTCAATGTCCTCAAGGGGCAAATGAGTCTGGTTGGGCCGCGCCCGCTGCCGCTGGCTGACTACCGGCGAATGAATAAGACGTCGCACCGCCGTCGTTTGAGTGTTCTGCCGGGGATTACCGGCCCTTGGCAAATTTCCGGCCGCGACCAGATCTCGTTTGAGGAATGGATGCAGATGGATCTGGATTACATCGATAACTGGCGCTTGATGACGGATATCAAAATCATCCTGATGACCGTGCCGACTGTGCTCCTTGCTCGGGGCTCAAAATAACCGGCAAGGTTTAATCCTCGGGCGCATTGTCAGTTCAGTCTATGCCCCCCTACTTGTCTTTTTGTCGCAGCGGATGGCGTATTTCGCTATCCTGGCGGGCTGGGTTTCATGACTTTTTCGTGCCGTCATGATGCTTTCTGGCTACGTGATCCTGCCTCTGCTGACACAGATTGATGCCGATCTGATGTTTTCGATAGACACGGCAATCCCGGTGCAAGTCCGCGAGCGCTGGGGCTTCACGCATACCCATTTCCCCAACTCTTTTGACATTGAAAATTTCTCGCAGTGGCTGAGCGCTTGATGGGGCCGCCATGTCTTTGATCGTGTAAAAATCTGAGGTTTTCGTCGAAATTGTCATCATAAAGACCTCCGGAAGTCATTCCTCCCACCATTGTTTACAACGCTCTGGATCTCTATCAAGGCCGTTCCTCTCGTCATCTTTTGCCTTGCGCAAAAATGACGAGAGGAGGAGTTTTTTGTATCAGTAATTTGAATGCCAAATAAATATTGTTTTGATTTTGTGCGATAATTTAGAGAAGCCGCGTCTTGTTTTGGCCTTGGTTTATTTCAAGTTTTACTTTAAATTTTAATATGGTGAATTATGCTTAAAAAAATTGCTAAGAAAAATAGAAAAATAAATTCAAAGTCAGTTCAGTCGATGGCGAACGAGTTGTGTCGATACCAAGGGCAGATCGGTGCTAGTTCGGATTGGGGAACCTATAAAGCTCAGGAGTTGCTGGATGGTTATTATGTTCCAATGGTTTTGTTATTTGAACAGCTTGGAATAGGAGATGAAAAGGCAGAGTTGCGTGCGTTGTTTGTGGAAGAGTTGTATCGCTATGTTGATCGTTTTCTTCCGCAGTCCGAGCAAAATATAAAAATTCTGGCCTTGTTGGACTTTTTGTTTGAAACGTATAAATCGAACTTTTCTCATACGAATGATTTAGCATCAGTGGTTTCGGATATTCGGTCCGAGATTTTTTCGTCTGGCATGGTTCAGAAGAAGCCCATCGTTGGAGTCGCTGTAGGCGATTGTCTTATGACCGATTTGCGAACTTTTTTGAGGCCGCTGTCAATAAGGGAAGGGGTTCCGTGTGAATTACACTGTTTATATTTTGGTGCAGCGCAAGGGGGCGCGCTCCCCACTGACAGTGTTCTCAAAATCATGCGTGAGCAGAAAGCAGATTTTTTGGCATTGTCATTTTTTAGTTATGATGGCTTGCCGGTGTACCGGCTTCTAAAGAGCGGTCATCGCAAGCTGTCATCTGCAGATGTCGATTTATATATTAGCGGTGCTATCGCCATTGTGAGGGATTTTATTAGAAATATTCGTTCAGCTTCAGATATGCCCATATTTTTACATAACGTTAGCGGGCTACCTCTGTCGCGGGAAATTCGTGCTCTAAATTGGCTTGGTTTTGATCATTCTTTACAGAAAATAATTGACAAAATTAATGCTGGTATAGCGGAGTTGGTTGATCAGTTGCCTAACGTTATTGTTGTAGATGAGAGTGCTGTTGTACGAAAGCATGGAGGAAGTGCTTGTGAGCAAACGATTGTTCCAAAAAGTATTAGGGAAAAGGCGTTTTTTCATAGGAAGCGTTTTGGTTATTATTTAAGTCAGGTTTATATTGATTTGATTGCTGCATTAAGTGGATTGGCAAAAAGAAAATTAATATTGGTTGATTTTGATAATACCCTGTGGCGCGGCGTTATGGGAGATGGTGAGGTTGATCATTACCATGAGCGGCAACAGGTTCTTAAAGACCTCAAAGAACAGGGTATTGTGCTGGTGGCTGTTAGCAAAAATACTGCTAGTAATATACGCTGGAGTGAGATGCTGCTGAAAGAAGATGACTTTGCTCTCTTGAGGATAAACTGGAATTCAAAGGTTCAGTCCGTGGCAGAGGTGGCGGAAACGCTGAATTTAGGCGTTGGTTCTTTTGTTTTTTTAGATGACAACCCGGTTGAAAGAGAGGTTGTCCGTTTAGGTTATCCGGATGTTTTATGTCTTGATCCAAATGACATCAAAACCTGGGAGTGGCTTCGTTGGATGTTTGATTTTCCATGCACCTCGGAAACTGATGAATCCAAAAAAAGAACAGAGATGTATCGCAGCCAGGCTAAGCGCAATGTTGTTTTGAATGAATTGGTCGCGGACAACGAGATGATTATGCGATCGCTGGAGTTGAGGTTGGTATTCCGGCAGGCAAATGCAAAGGATATTCCTCGGTGTTGTGAACTTGCGCAGCGAACTAACCAGTTCAATACAACTACGATTCGATATTCAAAAGACACCATTGTTAATATTATGGCTGGTGGTGGCACTAGAAAAATTTACGTTGGGGAGTTGTCGGATAAATTTGGCGACTTGGGCGTAGTGGTAATGGCCGTTATTTGTTTTTCATCAGATGGTTATGTGATCGAAAATTTTGTAATGAGCTGTCGTGCGATGGGGTTTGGTCTGGAACAAAAATTCGTGGGGGAATTGATCTCCATCTCGAATCCTGAAGTTATTTGGCAGGGTAATTTTGTTTCTTCAGAGCGAAATGGACCTGCAGCCGACCTTTTTTCAAACAGTGGATTTTTCCAAGAAGAGGTTGGTCGGTGGGTGCTGGAGGACCGCTTCAGGTTAAATTCTGGGCCTGATTGGTTTTTAGTTGACAAATCGAGTTGACGGCATGATGTCGTGTGAGTTTGTTTGAAATTTGTTTTAAACGCATGTGACAGAGTTTTATGAATTGGCTGAATGCATGGATTTGTTAGCGGCGAGAAAGGTTTTCTAGATGTTTTTTGAACCGAACATGGTTGCGCTGTAGGTCGTAATCGCGCCGGAGTCTGTCGTCTGCTTTTTTTGCTCGTTCCTCATGCTGCGCCGGTGCGGCCTGGAAGGCGGTGAGTGCCGCGCTGAGCTCCTCGGGGGCGTTAGGTGAAATCAGGGTGCCACAATCGCCGATCAGTTCGGGAATGGCTGAGATGCTGGTGGCGATAATCGGTATGCCAGCGCGCATGGCTTCCATTAGGACGATGGGTTGGCCTTCGGTAATGCTGCATAAGACGAAGACATCGAATTGGCTGTACAGCGCGAGGACTTCGTCGTGGAAGCGGGCGCCAGCAAGGGTGACGTGCGTCTGGAGTCCCAGGTCGGAAATCTGTTGCTCCAGTTCGGATCGCAACTCACCTTCGCCGACGATGGTGCAGGTGAATGCCGTGCCTTGATCGCGGAGTTGGGCGCAGGCTGTGATCAGGTCATGTTGTGCTTTGTGTACCGACAGGCGGCCGACGCTGAGGATGCGGAGCTGATTTGCAGGCGCCGGTCGGGTCTGCGGTCCTGTTCCGGGCGGGATGCCCATGCGAATGAGTTCAATGCGTGCAGCCGGGATGTCGGGGTGGTGTTTGGCCAGAAAGGCGCGGTTGAACTCCGAAATGCTGACGATGCTGCTGGCCTGGTTCAGGCGGATGCGGAGGTCGGGCGGGTTGTCAAAAATTAGGTCGGAGCCGTGTACGGTGAGGCTGTACGGGGTGGCGCTCAGGCGGTGCGCCCACAAGGCGACGGCGGCGGCGCCGTAGGTGAAGTGGGCGTGCAGGTGCAGTGGGCGTTCCTGGCCGTAACGGTGTAACAGCAGGGCGGCACCGGAAAACTGGGCAAGGTTGGTGCGCAAGCGTTCGCCGGCGAAAGGAATCTGCAGCAGGCTGCGCAGGTAGCGCCAGGGGTGGCGACGCAGGGCATGCATATGTGCGGCAAGGACATCGCGCCAGGGACTTTCGGCGAGATAGATCACTTCGTTTACGATGGCGCGCATCCGTGGATGAATTTGATCGGGTGCTGGTCGGTGATTCGAAACAATGTGAAAATGCAGACCCGCATCGCGTAAAGCCATGTACTGATCATAGACAAAGGTCTCGCTCAGGCAGGGGAAAAGCGAATTGATGAAAACGATGTCGCGGTCCACGCGGATTTCCTCGAAAAAGACAGTGCGGTAGATGGGCGATGGCCAGGGAGAGTTGATGATGGAGATGCTGATGGGGGTGTTGCTGGCGCTGGCCGGCTTGCCGGTATTGTATCTGTTGGCGACGGTCATCGCGCCGCTTGTCCAGCGTTCCCGGCCGCCCTCTACTACGCCGCCAAGACGTATCGCTATTTTGGTGCCCGCCCATGACGAAGCACTGCTGATTGCCGATACCGTGGGGAATTTGCAGCAGCAACGCTATACTGCCGAGGCGATGCAGGTGGTGGTGATTGCCGATAATTGCACCGATGAGACGGCGGCGATTGCGGCTGCCAGTGGGGCACGGGTCATTGAGCGGCAGGGGAATCCAGGCAAGGGGCAGGGGCTGTTCGATGCCTTGAATCTACTGTTGCAAGAGGACTGGGATGCTTTCCTGATTGTCGATGCCGACTCGCACCTGCACCCGGAGGCGCTGGCGGAAATCAATCAGGCGCTAGCGGCGGGCAGTCGGGCTATTCAGATGCGCTACGGTGTCCTCAATCCCGAGCAGTCCTTGCGAACCCGGGCCATGGAGTTGTCGACCGCGTCTTACAACGCGCTTCGCCCGCTAGGCAAATCGGTTCTCAATATTTCGGCCGGGATCAATGGCAATGGATTTTGCATTACCCGCGAGACCGCTGTGCAGGTGCCGTATCTGGCGCATTCCATTGTGGAAGATATTGAATATCACATGCACTTGTTGGCGGCCGGGATTAAGGTCGACTTCCTGGATCATGTGTGGGTTAAAGCGCAGATGCCGATTGGTGGCCGCGGGGCGACCGTCCAGCGCGTTCGCTGGGAGCGCGGCCGCATTCTGACCATACGACAATACGCGCCGCAATTGCTGCGTGCTTTGTTTGCCGGACAGCGGCGGGCGATTGATGGGTTGATCGACGTACTGATGCCCCCTGTGAGTCTCATTTTCTTGGCGCTTTTGTTGCCGGCCCTCTTTGGAGGGGCTGTGCAGCAAATGCTGGGGGTTGCGGGCTTGCTCGTCATGGGGGCGCATTACCTGATAGCAGCAGTGCGCTACGGTAACTTCCGCTGGTTCGTGATATTGATAGGCTATGTGCCGTGGTATGTGGTGTGGAAAACATGGGTCGTGCTGTCATCGATGTTGACCGAGCGACAGTTGCCGTGGATGCGGACAGACCGTCACGCCCACAAAGACACGGATTCCCATAACTGAAGCGCTTTATAACCAGCGCTTTATGATAAATTGAATTTTTTTGTTGGCCGTACAAGGGGGCAGGATGGCGATGAGCGGTTTTTCTAGTAAAAAGACAACGATTGCCTGGCAAGGCGCCTTCTTTTTGGCGACGAGTTTGTTGCTGGGGGCTTGCCAGACACCGCGATCGACCGTGGCTACTCAAGAAGCGCCGGTGATGGATTATCGGGTGGCACCGCCGGCCGTTCAGATGCCCGGTGGCAGCTGGAATGGTAGCGCCATTGCACCGACCGGCCAACGAGCCGAGTTGCTGCCGCCGCCGCCGAGCACCAGCATCACGACCGATTATTCGGACTGGTTGTTTGATGGTCCGGAAGGCCGTGGATTTGCCTACTATTTGGCGCAGGGCTATCGGCGTTATGCCAAGCATGAAGATAACGAACATGATTTCGAGGATGCTGCCAAGTTTTTGCAGCGCGCTGGCGCGGTCGAGCGCGGCGAACGAATTGCCCCAGAACAACTGTCGATGCGGATTCTGCCCTTGTGGTCGGTTGATGATCTGGTCTATGCCCGCCAGCGTATGACGCGCGCCCTCGATCTGGGGGCCGCCGACCGACTGCCAAAGATTGCAGCCAACGCCCAGGTGGCATTTGACTGCTGGATGGAGCAGCAGGAAGAAAATATCCAGCCCCATGATGTATCGCGTTGCCGCAAAGCATTTGAAGGTTTCATTGTTCGTCTTGAGTCGCCGCCTGTCCGCTTGCCTGCACCGCTGCCGAAGGCCCCGGCGGCGCCTGTCCGCGACTGTGCCCCGGCACCATCGCCAGCGCCCGCTGCACCTGCATGCGGTACGCAGCGACATACCATTTTCTTTAATCTTGATCGCGATGAGATTACTGCTGAGGCAGCGTCTGTCATTCAGCGGGCCGCCAAAGACTTGCAGGCCGATTCGTCGAGCTACATCGAGTTGACCGCACATGCCGATCGTTCCGGGGCGGATGCCTATAACGACCAGTTGTCGAAACGTCGTCTGGAGCGGGTGATGGCTGCGTTCCAGAACGAAGGCGTTGGCAGCGAGCGTATTGTTATGGCGCGTTACTACGGTGAGAAGCGGCCGGCAGTGGCTACAGCGGATGGCGTCCGGGAAGCAGCCAATCGTCGGGTTGAAATGCGGATTATGTGTGGTGACAAAAAAGTTGACCGCGGGAGTGCCTGTGCGCCGGCACCTGCTGCCGATGCTTGTCGGCAGCGTGGCTGCTAAACGCCACTTGGACTGGCCCAGTTGAGCGGTTTCCTTCTTGCGCCTACGGGCGATGGTTTTTCTGCCGTCGCCGGTTTGTCTTTTGCCGAGCAGGCTGTGTCTTGGCGTCTTGACTGGGCGCCGCTCGCTCTGCAGTTGGTTCGTCCGGACGAGCCGCCTTTGTGGGCGCCAGCCTGGGATGCACAAAGTCAGTGCGCCGTGGCTTTTTTCGGCCGTCCGCGCCTGTCGACCGCAGATTGGCAACGTGCGACCGGTTTGCCAGGGGAGGGTGGGCTGGCCGCCCGTCATCTCCTCGCAGCCTGGCGTGTTGGCGGTACGGCAGGCTTGGTTGAGGCGACCAACGGAGCGGTGGCAGTGCTGTTGTGGGAAGCGACGAGCCGCCGATTGCATCTGCTGACGGATCGCGCGGGGGTGGTATCGGTCTATCAGCCCACGGATGCGCGTGCCCCGCTGCTGCTGGCCTCCCATCCGGATGTGCTGGCCGATGCCCTGATGGCTCGCGGTCAACGGCCGACACTTGATCTGGCGAGTTTGGCTGAACAGTTGTCGATTGGCGCGGTCAGCCCCCCGCACAGTTTTTATCGGGAAATCGCCCTGCTGCCCCCGGCAACACACTATATCTGGCAACTGGCAGCGGATTCGGCCACAGTGCAGAAGCGACACGCCGAAATCTATTGGCAGCCGCCTGCCAGCGAACCGGCGTTGTCGGTTGATCGGGCAGCGGACGAACTGGCCGATGCCATGCGCCATGCTTGTGCCCGGCGACCGCCGGGCAAGACGCTTTTGCTGTTGAGCGGAGGGGCCGATTCTCGCGGTTTGCTATTCGCCCAGCCCGAACCGTCGGCGGTGAATTGCCTGACTTTTTGCGACCGTGAAAATCTTGAGGTGTCGCGGGCACGGGCGGTGGCGCGGGTTGCCGGTGCCGAGCACCACATTCTCTACCGTGACCCTGAGCACTACGGTTTAGGCGCGCGGGCGACAGTGCGCATCAGCGGCGGCATGGGCAGTATCAAGGATGCGCATTTTCATGGCTTTGCCAGCGATCTGGCTCATCATGAGCACAGCAGTCTAGTTACTGGATGTTATGCCGATTACCTGCTCAAGGGGCTGGCGCTCAATCGCCAACCTTATCGCTTCTTTGGTCGGGAGCTGCCCATCGACCGACCGGCATCTTACGATCCCGATTTTTATCAGCCCAGGTTTTTGCTGGCGGAACCCTGGCAGGCCGCCGTGCAGGCGCGGCAGACCACGTATTTCGGAGCGGATGCTGTCCAGCGCTATGAGCGCTCGCCTGCTGCAATCGAAGATTTACGGGTGCGGCCCCTGGTTCGCGAGGCCGATGCGGTGGGGCGGCTTTATTTGCTGGCTACGCAGCGCTGGGACCCAGTTCTGGTCGACACCGATTTGTTGGCCTTTTACGGTCGACTGCCCCCCCAGTTGAAAATCAATTCCCGGGCATTTGCCCAGGCGGTATTGCGCTTGCTACCGGCGGCGGCACATGGCATTCCCAACAACAATGCGGGGCAGTGTGCTTTGGGTTGGCCTTTGTGGCGGCAGTGGTTGGCTGGTGTGCAAGAACTGGCCGGGAGTGCCGTCCGTCGCCGTCTGCAACCTCCCGCGGCAGCGGAATTGGCCACCTGGTGTTCGTGGCCTGATTTTACCTATTACACCGCCCATAGCCGGGTGTTGGGTGAATTGTGGGCGGAATACGGTTCGGCCAACCCTGAAATTTTCGAGCCCTTGCTGGGTTATCTGCCGACCCGTCGGAGTCGGCAGGACTGGGCGCGCGACACCAGCCTCTTCCTGCGTGTCCTGACGCTGAAACTCTGGCTGGCGCAGCGTGGTTACTGATTGTTGGCGTGCCAGGACTGGGCGTTGATCAGCAATTGCATCACCCGTTCGGCATTGTGATCCCAGGTATATTCAGCTTCGACCCGTTGTCGGGCGGCGTGCCCCAGCCTTTGCCGTAGTTCACGGTCGCTGGCCAGGCGTAGCAAGTCAGCGGTGAAATCTGCTTCCGATTCAGGGTCAAACAACAGGCCTTCCCGATCATGGTCGAGGATGGAGGCGATGGTGCTGGTGGCGGGGACCAGGCAGGCCTTGGCCATGGCCATGTATTCGAACAGCTTGAGCGGTGAGCAATAGGCCTGGGTTTTGGGCAAGACGGCAATGTCCATCAAGGCCAGATGTTGTGGGATATGCGCATGCGGCACGAAGCCAGCGTGGCGCACGCGCGCGGCGACGCGCGGACCCGCTGCGTCGATCATCGCCGCTGTTTCTGGCAGCTTGCGGCCGACTAGCAGCAAATAGGCGTCGACCCCTTGGTCGAGCAAACTGGCGAAGGCCCGGAAAAGCCGATCGGGCGCGTGCCAGATGATAAAGCTGCCGATATAACCGACGACCACGGCACCTGCCGGAATGTCGAGCGATTGACGCAAGGCGCTGCAATCAAGTTGTGGATCGAATTCGGCCAGGTCGACACCATTGTGATTGACGATGACGGGCTTGTTTTGCGGGTTGCAGGCCCGCATGTCGTCGGCGATGTCATCGCTGACAGCCATGGCGCCGGCCGACCATTTAAGGGCGTTGCAGTTGCTGAACAGTCGGTTGAGCAGCGGAATCTGCTTGTGGTCAAGATAGGTGCCTGCCAGCTCGCCGCGGTCTTTGCCATTGAATTCAGTGACGACAGGCAGGCCAAGCGAGCGACCCGCCCAATGGATCGACAAGGTTTCGGCATCGTAGCGGGTGAGTACGATATCGGGTTGCCAGGCTTTCAGCAGGGCGCGCTCCTGCCAGGCCTTGCGGATTTGCTGCAGGATGACTTTCAGTTCCCGTAGATAGTACTTGCCGAGTATTCGCCGCAGGCGGCCGCCCAGCCGGGGGCGTTCTTCACCGGGTGGGATAAATACCGTGGGTGGGGCGATGACCTGAAAATCAATGCCGGCCGCTTGGCAAAGGGTGCGGAAAGCGTGTGAAAAGCGGGTCACGTGGACGATGGAGCCTTCGCTGGCATTTTTTTGATAATGGACGTAGAGGATGCGTTTCATGTCGGTGCCGATGGGTTTTTGTGGGCCAGCGCGGTCAAGGGGTCCGGCTACGCGCCGAGAAATAGCCCCAGACATAGGCGTTGGGGGCGATCGTCGTGTGGGTGGCGAACTCGGTGATGGGTTCGAAAGAGTAAATGTCCAGGTAAAACTCAGTGGTGGGCCAGGCGGCAAGTGGTGGGTAAAGTTGATCTCCCAGCACCTTCAGTGTCCACGAATCGCTCATGTGTTTTACATCATGCGGGCCGTTGACCGTAATACCCGGCGGGGCTGTCTGATTGCTAACGCGATTGTCACGCAGTAATGGATTTTTAGGGTAATGGTGGCCCACGCCCGTGGTCATCGACAGGTTGAGCGGATTGGCGCCAGCGCCAAATTGGGCGGCGTGGAGTGCGCTGCTCAGGCTCTGTTCGTCACCCTGCAAAAAATGTTGCCGCACGAGGTTGACCGCTTGTGGCACGCTCAACGATCCCCAGCCCACCCAGGCGTCGGGATTTTCCTTGGTCCAGCGGAAGGCGGTTCGTTCGCCCTGTCGAATCATGTCGGCGATGGTGGCGCGCCAAGCCGCTTCCATGTTGCGACGGATCGTTGTATCTGCCCCTTTGTTCAGTCGCAGATAAAGGAAACTGGCGTCAGCCTGGTCATGTTGTTGCCATTTGGCCAGGCGTTGGTTGGCGTCACGAAAAGCCGTGGTGGCGATAAAGAGTTCGTGCCAGCGGGGTTGGCCGGTCAGTCGATATAACTCCAGGGCGGCGAGATTGCGCGCATCCAGGACCGGGTGGGGAAGTTTGCGGTAGGTGTGTTGGGCAAAAGCTTTCTCGGCCCAGCGCATGGCCGCTTCGGCACTGCCCCGGTAACGTGCAGCCAAAGGGCGGTCGAGGTCGTTCAAGACGTAGGCGGCCCGGGCGGCGGTGCCGGCATAGAGGAAGGAAGACCACATGTCTGGGGCGTAGGCCATGACAAGTTGCGACTCCTGCCAGCTAGCTTCGCCGTGCCGAGTATGTGCGGCCGATTCGATACCGCCGCGCACGCTGCCGTCTGGTCCTTGCAGCCGACTGAACAGGTCGATGCCCCATAGCGCTTCTTGCAGGATGTCTGGCAAACCGGGTTGGGTGGGCGGCAGATCCAGCTTGATGGTCTTGAAATGCTTGGGAAACATCTCGAATAGTTCGAGCAGTAGCAGGCTGATGCGCAAATGGGGCGCGCGCCGGTCCCAGTCACCGGCATCGGCATAGCCGCCCCAGGCATCTGGAACCAATTGCTCGGTTCGTCCCCTGGTTAGAAGATAAAAATTATCCTTGTCCTCGCCGCGCGCATTCAGACCGTTCATGCTGTCGAGCAGAGGGGTGTTGGAGTGATAGACCCGTAGTCCGTCATCCGGGTGCATGTTGCGGGGGCGTTGATAGCGCGTATAGGGTGGCCCGAGAGCTATGCCACTGCGTTGGTGCAACAAGCCGCGCACTGAGGTATAGAACGCTTCTTGCCAGACATTGGGCGCAATCCTGAAATCAGCTGAGCAGCCAATCTGCTCGACGCACAGCCGATAACGACCTGGCTGCCGAAAGCTGCTGAAGTCCAGCATCAGCACATCACTCAGATTGTAGTTGCGCCCCGCATTGTCCTCCGCTTCGCGCGCGTTGCGGCTTAATCGCCCGGTGCCACGAAAAGCCGCCGTGTTGCGTTCCTGGTCAATTAATTGGAAGGTCGGGTGGCCGGGATAGGCCTGTCCCGCACCATCACCCTTCCAGGTAGATAAAAAGCCAACCTTGATCGGATCGTCAGGGCGAAAGCCTATTTGCGAGACGTGAACGGCTTCGCTGATCTGGCGGTTGGGTTGATGTTCGAAGGCCTGGTTTGGGAAAATCGATTGGCGGTGTGCTACTTGATAATGGGCGCCTTCCTTGAGGGGGAAGGGAAGTTGCAGGTAAAGATTGTGTTCCATCGGCCAAGCGAAAGACCAAGGGCCTGTGTGCGCCATATCCGTTGGGCGGCTTTTGCGATGGACGGCGCGGGGTTGGCGGGGCGTTTGGTAAACTGGATCGTCGGTTGAACTGATGCTGTAGTCTGCCGCCCGACTGGCGGCCGTCAGGTCAAAGGAGGCGGTCTGAAAGCGGTCGAAGGGATATAGCAGATTCTCGTTGCGACCGACTAGTGCGCCGATCACCGTGCGGTCGCGCACCACCCAGCGATGTGGCTCGGATTTAAGGTCAATCCGGTCTCGCTGGGCGAGTGGTACATAAGTTTGTTGTTCTGCGGCGATGCGTTGTCCCAATTGCACCCGGATGGCGAGTACATCGGCAGCGACGGGGCTGATGAACAAGGCGGGGGCTGCCTGGCTGGATAGTGGCGAAACCAGACAGAGCAATGCGACAAGACGGCGCAGGTGTTTAATGAGCGGCAGCATTTTTGCTTGATTTGGGCTTTTTACTGCGAATGAGTGACGAAAGCATTTTAACGGCGAAAATTGCCACGATGAGGTCACAATCTTCCCTTGACGTCAAAACGCTGCATAGGGTCTACTACCATTTTTAACAAATTACGGTAGGGAGTGGCAATGAGAGATTTGCTGGCAAAGCGGATTTTGGTGACGGGCGGCGCTGGCTTTCTTGGTTCGCACCTGTGTAAGGCCTTGCTGGAGCAAGGGCATGACGTTATTTGTGCTGATAATCTCTTCACCGGCGCCAAGGACAATATCCTGTCTCTGTACGATTATCGGCGCTTTGAGTTTCTACGCCATGATGTCACTTTTCCCCTGTTTGTCGAGGTGGATGAAATTTACAATCTCGCCTGCCCTGCATCGCCGGTGCACTACCAGCACGATTCTGTGCAGACAGTCAAAACCAGCGTTCAGGGTGCAATCAACTTGCTCGGCCTGGCCAAGCGCGTTGGCGCCAAGATCATGCAGGCATCGACCAGCGAAGTTTACGGTGATCCGAAGCAGCATCCGCAGAATGAAGCCTATTGGGGTCATGTCAATCCAATAGGCTTGCGCTCCTGTTACGATGAAGGCAAGCGCTGCGCTGAAACGCTGTTTTTTGACTACCACCGTCAAAGCAAAGTACGCATCAAGGTGGCGCGTATCTTCAATACCTATGGTCCGAACATGCATCCCAATGATGGGCGGGTGGTGTCCAATTTCATCGTTCAGGCGCTTAACAACGAGCCGATTACCATTTATGGCGAAGGGCAGCAGACGCGCTCCTTCTGTTATGTCAGTGATTTGATCCAAGGTTTTCTGTCTTTGATGGAGACGCCGGATAGCTTTGTTGGCCCGGTGAACCTGGGTAACCCGGGAGAATTTACCATTCGTCAATTGGCGGAAGAGGTGATTGCTCTGACCGGTTCGCGTTCTGAATTGGTCTTCCGGCCGCTGCCCAGTGATGATCCTGTGCAGCGCTGTCCCGATATCACCCTGGCTCGCCAGGCGCTGAACTGGCAGCCCACCATTCAATTGCGTGAGGGCTTGATGAAAACCATCGCGTATTTCGACCACTTGCTGAAAGCGGGCCGCAAGGCATGATTTGGCAACGCCTGCTGCTTGTCAGTGCGCTATTCTGGCTGGCGGTGTCGCCAGCCAGGGCTGCGGGTGAAGTCGATCAGTCCTCCTACGAGGCTGAGGATTTTGAGGTGCAAGAAGAAGGGCAGTTGTTTGATCATTCGCGTACCGGCCTGATGTATCGACGCAACGTCTATCAGGAGGGTGACAACATGACTTTCCTGTCGCAGCAGCCGAGTGTGCATAACGATACGACTGAGCGCCGGGCGTGGACGGTGCATATCTCGCACTGGGAGGTTTTTCCACCCAGTCAGGTCGTCGTCTATGTCAAGGACGACACCCCGTACCAGACCAGCCATTCGATGATTGATCTGCAAGTGCGGATTGGACAGGCGGACAGGAATCGCAATTTTGTCATTGCCAACACCGTGCTGATTAAGGACATCCCGATTCAGAGCGGTTTGACCCGGATTCCGGTCAATATCCACAACTACGCAGGTGATATATTTTCAGCCTTCATTCTCGGGGTCAGGCCGCGCATGGCCTATCATCCGATTGAATTTGGTGGCATTCGCTAACCGTTTGTTCGGGGAAAATGTTAATTTCCGGCAGGGCTGCGGATGGCGGTCATGGAATCTGTGGATGTTTGACGCTATCTGGTGGCGTTTTTAACGATGGAGTGAGCGGTGTACAACGAATTCTTCGGTTTTGAGCGGGCACCGTTCAACAATACCCCCGACCCTGCCTTCTTTTTCGCTAGTCCGAGTCATCGTCAAGCGCTGGCGACCATGGTATATGGCGTGGAGCAGGGCAAGGGATTCGTCATGCTGACTGGCGAAGTTGGCATGGGTAAGACCTTGTTGCGCCAGACGTTGAAGAAAGAGCTGGGCGATAGCTGTGTCGTTATCGAAATTGAAAATCCCTGGAGTTCCCCGGAAGAAGTGCTGAGTGCCATTCGCATGTGCGTCAACGTGCCGGGCGCAGAAAACAATGCCTTGTTCGATGGTTTGCGCGAGCGTTTGCTCAGCGTTACGCAGCAGGGTAAACGGGTGGTGTTGATCATCGATGAGGCACATCAGATGTCAGAACGGATGATCGAAGGCATCCGTTTGTTGTCGAACGTCGAAACGACGACTGAGAAGCTGTTGCAGATCATCTTCATCGGGCAAAACGAGTTGGCTGACATGCTGGGCCGCTACTCGATGCGCCAGATTCAGCAACGTCTTTATTTGAGCCACCACCTAGAGGCGTTCGATCTCGAAAATACCATTGGTTATGTTCGTCACCGGGTTGGTGTGGTGGGCGGCGCGCCGGATTTGTTTGATGCGGCGGCCTTGCAATTGCTACATCGTGAAAGTCAGGGCACCCCGCGCGTGATCAATCAACTCTGCGAGAGCGCGCTGTTGTTCGCCATGGGGCGCGATAGCCACCGCGTTGGCTTGGCTGATATGCGTGAAGCGGTCAATGCACTGCGTCGCTGGCGGCAACCTGAGGGCCGGCCATTGGCCGCCCCAAGGTCACCTGCGCCCAATGAGGTTCGCTACGCGGCAGCGCGCGGGACAATGCCGGATGAAGATAGTCTGCTTGGCGCAGATCCAGCCGCTCAATCCTTGCCTTTTGATTTGCCACCGAAGATGGTGCAAAGTGTGGCCAAGTCTGCAACGCCTGTTACTGAGGGCTTGCCGTTTGCCTTGCCAATTTCGCCAGTTGCTGCTCCGCCAGCGCAGGCACGGCCCAATCCGCTCGCAGGCCTAGAGGCCAGAGGGGCAGGGGCGATGCGCTATAAAACGCCGATGCTGCTGCTTGGTGCCGTGCTGCTGGGTGCGGGTCTGGCTTGGTATTTTACTCAAGCTGGCTCGGCGACGAGCAAGGCGGCTGCGACGAATCCTCCTCCTGTGTCATCGTCAAGTCAGATGCCGCCGTCGGGGGATCGTTTTTCACTGGGCTTGTCGATGGCCACTTCATTGGGTGGCATGACAGCACCCGCCGGTGTTGTTCAGGCGCCGCCGTCAGTCGCACCTCCTGTAACGATGTCAGCTGCAAATGTGGCGCCGCCGGGTGATATTAAACTGCCGGAGATCGCGAATGTTCGGGTGGTGACGATACCAAGGGAGGGGGGCGTCGCGCGACTGGGTTCGGAGTTGTTTGGTTTGTGGAATGAAAGCGCCCGTGACTTGATCGGGGCAGCCAACCCCGATTTGAAGGGCCGTATCGACGACCTGGCGGGAGGTAGTCTGATCAAGGTGCCGGCGATCAAACGCGAAGGTTTGATCGTCCAGGCAGCCAATGGCGCTTATTACATTTATTACGGTGCATTCCCTGGGCAGGAAGAGGCGAAAATGGAGCTTGATGCAGTCAAGCGCCTGTGGGCCGCCAGCCAGATGACGCAGGAAAAGTCACGGTCGACGTCGATTTATCGGGTTTTTGTCGGAGGATTTTCCAGTCGGGCGGAGGCGGTGGCTGCCCTTGATTCCTTGTGGTTCAAACATTTGCCATCCCTGAACTAAGGGGTTTTTCGCCTGACTAGCGAGCTTGTTGGATTGCAAGGGATAGTATGTGCGGCATTTTTGGGGTCAAGGGTTTTGGTGGAGACCGGCTTGAGGTAGCGCGTGTCGCGCTGCACACCCTCACTCATCGTGGCCCCGATCAGTGGGGTGAGCATGTGGCCGATGGGGTTTATCTTGGTCATCGCCGCCTCAGCATCCGGGATCTCTCGGAGGCCGGTCGGCAGCCGTTTGTCGATGCGGCGAGCGGCGTGGCGGTCATTGTCAACGGCGAAATCTGGAATGATGCGGCCTTGCGTCGTGAGTTGGGCGAGGCACGCTTTCGCGGTCATTCCGATTGCGAAGTGTTCTTGCACGGCTATCTGACCTGGGGATTGGCTGGCTTGCTCGAACGACTGGATGGCTTTTTCGCGGCGGCCATTCATGATCCACGCAGTGACACTTTGCATCTGGTCAAAGATCGCTTCGGTAAAAAACCGCTTTACTACGCTCATCACGAAGGGACTTGGGTTTTTGCGTCGGAAGCCAAGGCCATCCTGAGTTATCTCCCGGCATGCCGGGTTTTCGATCTGTCGGCCATTCAGCACTGGTTGTGTTACCGCGGCTCTTTACAGGCCGATACGATATTCAAGGGAATTAATCGAGTCCCTCAGGGGGCTGCTTTATCACTGTCCAGTGATGGGCGTTGCCAGCAGTTGCGTTATTTCCAGTTCGAGAAGATGGTTCATTCCGCGTATCCTGCGGCGGTCACCTCGGAAGAAGCGCTGGATGCGCAAGTCGAATCCCTGCTGGGGGCTGCGATTGGCAAGCGCTTCCTATCCGATGTGCCCGTGGGGATACAGCTGAGCGGTGGTGTCGATTCATCGCTGGTTGCGGTGCTGGCGAAAGAACAGCAGGGTAAGGCATTGGATGCCTATACCGTGGTTTTTCCCGATGCGGCCGATCGGGACTTTGATGAATCGGCGGGGGCGCGGCAGGTCGCGCAGTATTGTGGCTTCCGGCATCATGAGTTGCCGGTCAATAACGCTTCAATCAGCGAGGCCTTTGCCGATGTGGTCTGGCTGTTTGATGGCATGCTCGATATTCCGAATGCCATTCCTATTTATCTGCTGGCCAAGGCCGCCAAAAAAGACGTTTCAGTCCTGTTGACCGGGGAAGGGGCGGATGAACTGTTTGGGGGTTACAACAAGTTTACCTGGGCGCCCAGGCTGGCGGCGCGTCAGCCTGGTTGGGCGCGTTTTGTACCCCATGGTTTTTTTGAAAAGCTACCGCTGCCACTGGCTGTGCAGCATCGTGTGCGAAGCCTCTATCTCAACAAAAATTACGCCGGCCAGCCGGATCGCTTGTTGCGAGATTTGAATAGTTTTATTTCCCATGAATCCGTGGCGCGGCTGTTGGGCGCACGCTGGCGTGACCCGCTGCAGGGTATGGATATGGATGCCCTGCATGCCCTGCCCTTTGCCAAGCAGTTGCAGGTGGTCGACCAATTGACCTATCTGAATTTCCTGCTCGAGCGCCAGGATAAAGCCTCGATGGGCATGGCCATGGAGGCCCGTTTGCCCTTTCTTGATTATGATCTGGTTAAAGCCATCTCCCCTCTGCCGAGCCACTGCTTGTTCGATCACAAAATGCTGAAAAAGCCGCTGAAGCGCATGTTGGCCCGGCGTTTGGGAGATGAGTTTGCCTACCGCACAAAATGTGGATTCAGCTTGCCCATTGCTTCTTGGTTGCATGATTCAAAAGGTTTGGGGCGGTACGTTGAACAGGCTTTGTCGGCTGATTTTATGCTGTGGAATTATTTCGACCGGGATCGTTTCCTGGCCTATATCGGCGGGCAGACGTTCAGCTTGCGACAACTGAGTTATAGCGATGACGAGGCAATCTGGTTCCGCTGGTTTCTTGCTGTGCTCGCTGTTGCACAAGAACGTTTCGCCATCGCCAGTGCTGAATAAGGACACCGTGTGCAAGGGAATCTAGCTCGTACTTCCATTCATGGTGTGGCCTGGACCTTGTTGCGTGTGCTGGGACAAACCGGGATTGGTTTCGGGGTGGGTATTTATTTGGCCCGAACCCTGGAGATCCAGGATTTCGGCTTGATGGCGATTGCAATGAGCCTGATTGGTTTGTCCGAACTGATCTCTGGCTTGGGCGTGGAAGCATCGCTGATCCAGCGTCAAGTCTTGTCCTCGCGCCACTTGTCCGTCGCCTTCTCGATGTCCTTGATCATGGCGGCGGTACTGTTTATCTTTTTTGCCCTGCTGGGTTGGCCGCTGGCCAAGTTCTTCAACCAGCCCGAGTTGGCCTGGATGCTGCCAGTCCTCGGCCTGGGGCAGTGCTTTGCGACGGCTGGGATGGTGCCACGCGCGATCTTGCGACGACGTTTTGATTACAAGCTGCTGTCAAAAATTGAAATCAGTGCTTATTTCCTGGGTTACGCGCTGACCAGTGTGATTTTGGCGACGCTCGGTTTTGGCGTGTGGAGCATGGTGTTGGCCACGGTACTGTGGTTTTTTCTATCCTGTGTGCTTTTATTTCGGGCAGCCAAGGCGGGTTTGCGGCTGGCCTGGTTTGCCAGCGAGGCCAGGGAGTTGCTGAATTTTGGCGTTTTGATTACGGCCAAAAGCGTCATCAATTATCTGGCGGTTTCCTCCAGTGATTTCATGATTGGCAAGTTCCTGGGGGCGATGGGTTTGGGGTTGTACTCAAGGGCGCATCAATTGGCCTATTTGCCGTTGCAAAAGATTGCATCGGTGTTCTCGTCAGTGATGTTTCCGATTTATGCCAGTGTTCAGAATGATCACCGTCGCCTTACCGAGGCTTATCTTAAAACGGTCGCTGCGGTGAGTCTGCTGACCATTCCACCACTAGCCGTGACGGCAATGGCTTCCGAGTTGGTGGTGGGTGGTTTGTACGGTAGCAAGTGGCTGCCGGCTGCACCAATTTTCTCGGTGCTCTGCCTTGCCGGGATGCTGGTGTGCATTTTGCATTTGGCCGGTGCGCTGGTTGAGGCGACAGATAACGTTCTGTCGGAAATCAAGTGTCAGGCGATGTACTTCGTTATTCTGCTCGTCGGTTTCTCCATCGCAGTGCAATACAGTTTGCTTGCGGTGGCCTGGGTCGTGGTGACCGGCGCCTTGTTTCTTTATCTTGCGATGGGCCACCTGGCGCTGAGGATCCTGAAGGCGCGCTGGGCTGATTTCTTTTTGGCGCAACTGCTGGGTGTGGTCATCGCGTTGGTCATGGCTGCCGTGACTGCTCTCATTCTTCCCTGGCTGGCCGGTTGGGGTGGGGCAAGATCGGCACAACTGGCGATTCTCATCGCCTTTTCAGTGGTTTTCTATCTGGCGGCGCTCTGGCTTGTTCCTGATCGTTGGGTCTTTGGGGCTAAGCAGTTGATTGTTGCCAAAATCCTGAAGCGTCGCGCTGCGGCGAATGAGGCCGCTTGATGTCGCGCCTGCTCGCCAAGCTCGCTCCGATTTTGCCTGCAGTCGCCAGCCTCTTTCGCTGGGTCAATCGGCAACGGGTTGGGGTACTGATGTACCACGGGGTCTTGCCCGCCGACGAGGCGCTGGCCAAAGATGATTGGCTGCAGGTGACCTGTGATGAATTCGCCGCACAAATGGCTTTTTTGCAGCGACATTACACGCCACTGCCCTTGCGTGATGTACTGAATCCCGCCACTCGTCTGCCTTTGAGCAAGCCGGCCGTGGTGATTACCTTTGATGATGGCTACGCCAATAATTTTCATCATGCCTTGCCGATTCTGCAGCACTACGGCATTCCGGCCACGATATTTCTGACCACCTCTCATATCGGCACCGATCGTTTCTTCTGGTGGGACCGCTTGCGCTTATCGATGCAGGCAGGCGGACGATGTGTGCCTGCCGCCTGGGCGGCATCTCTCAAACGATTGCCGGCGGCATCAATCGATGCAGCAGTGGACCTGATGTTGCGGGAGCAGAGCATCGATCCGCTGCCAGGCGATGCCGCGCCAGGCGCCTATCGTTGTCTCACGGTCGACGAGCTCCAAACCATGAAAAATAGCGGTTTGGTTGACTTTGGCTCGCATACGGCCGGGCATGAAATTATTGAGCACCTTTCTGATGCCGATTTGCTGGGTACGCTGGCTCAGGCCAGTCGTGATTTGCAGGCTTGGGGTTGTCGTACCGACTTGTTTGCTGCCCCCAATGGGGATTATCAGGATCGCCAGATTGCCTTGCTGCAGCAAGCTGGGATTGGTGCCTGCGTATCAACGCAAGAGGGGTTGTGGTCGCCGACAGCGAATCGCTATCGAATCCCGCGTTTTGGCATTGGCCGTGGCATGTCGCCGGCCCGTTTTGCGCTCAAGCTTTCGGGGGCTGAAAGCTTATTAGCCCGCTGGCGTCGGTCACGGCAAGGCGGCTACTAAGCGTCGGCGCTGGTTTGGCGGCTGGCCCGCCAGCGTTTTAGCGCATCACGCAGGGTCAATGCTTGCAGCCAGAGCTTGCCGCGCCAGCCTCGGGCCCAGACAGGGTTCTGGTCATGACGCTCGCTGGTAGTCCACGAGTACTTGTACTTTTCAGTACCGCACAGGAAGTCATATTCGCTTTCACCGCCGGTAATGCAGTGCTCAACGATGTAGGCGATCAGTTGCCGTCCCGGACTGAATTTCGACCAGTCGTTATTGAGGGCATGCTGATAATCGAAAAACTTATTGCCGTGATGAAAGCCGTAGACCGTGGCAATCGTCTGCTCACCTACCCGGAGGCGGTACAGCCCCAGCCAGCCCCGATCGAGTGCGCGTTGAGCAAAGGCGCGATGGAAGGCGAGAAATTGCGCATCTTCAAATGGGGTGTACGTTTGTTTGTCCGACCAGCGTTGCTGGTGTTGTTCGATTAGGCACTCCAGCGCGGCGCCTAGTTGGCTGGCTTCAGTGATGCGTTCATAGAAAACCTGTCCAGGGTTCTCGCGATTCAATACGTTCTGCAAATAACGCAGGCCCTTGCTGCGCATGTGACTGCTCAGGCGCGTTTTCTGAAAGTGTGCCCAGTCGTTAATGCCGGCGAACGGGATATAAGGGCAGGGGGTGCTGGCGCGTTGCAAACCGGGGCCAAAGCGTCGGTGCAAGGCGTCAGGCAATGCCGAGTCGCCGTCCAGTCCATCAAGCACCAAGATGTCCCAAGCGGCCTGCGTGCTGCTGAGGAAGTCGGCCAGGCAGGCACTGATGGCGGCTTGTTCTGTGTCGTGGGCGATGATGTCGAGGTGATCAGCCTGGGTCAGCCCGCTGCCAATGAAGCGGATCTGCCACAAGGGTCCGCGGCGGTCTCGTACCCAAGGCGCCAGGCCGCACAACTGCCCTTGCGCATCACGGATGGTGACTATCCAGGGGTGGAGATTGAAGTTCGTCAGCCAGTGAGTTGCCCATTCCCACTCGAGAAATATGCTGCGGCGAGGTGTCTTGGCAAGCAAGCCTTCCCAGTCAGCTTGCAATGCGGCAAGCGCCTGCTGATCGGTGACAAGTGTGGCGCGTAGGGTTGAGGGGGTCATGCGGACACCGGGCGCTGGCCAATGACGCGTGCCGGGTTGCCGGCGGCAATGGCGCGCGCCGGGATGTCACGGGTGACGACGGCGCCGGCGCCAATGATGGCCTCTTCGCCGATGTTCACCCCTTTCAGGATGACGACATTGCAGGCGATCCAGGCGCTGCGGCCGATCCGGGTCGGGCGGCGCTGTTCTTCTCCCAAACCGTTGGGGTGAAAATCGCGATCCATGATGCTGCATCCCCAGGAAATCATCACGTCGTCCTCGATGGTGAGTGACACACCGCAGTGGATTTGCGCATGGTCGCCAATTTGCACCCGCTCGCCGATATGAAGGTGGGCGGCTTGCTGTGCCGTACCTTCACAGCTCAGCTTGGCGTGCGGCCAGAAGAGGCTGCGCTGACCGATGGATATTGTCCCGTAACGGCGGTAGACCGCGAGCGGCCCCCGTTGGGCGATTAGTGCGGGTCGTGCGAAGTAGCGCAGGCTGGTTAGCCAGCCCCGCAGATAATAAAAATATTTGCTGATCATTGGCGACAGCCCATGAAATACCCCAGGATGCGCCAGGCTTGGCGCTGGCCACGCAAGGTAAAACCCGCCTTCTCGATGCCGCGGCGCGACGCTTTATTCTGCTGCAGGCAATAGATCCAGACTTCCGGGGCCTTGTTTAGCAATTGTTGCTGGAGTAAGGCCAGGATGTGCGGGTAGATACCCAGGCCGCGTGCCGTTGGTGCTGTCCAGCAGTCGTAGATCAGGGTGCTGTGCTGACGCAGCGGCCAGTGCCCACAGTGACCTAACTCGTAGTCGGCAGTGAGTTCCTGCGTTCTGGTGCCAGTCCATGAGAGGTGGACCAGCGTGTTGTGGCGAAGTGCCGCGCACACTTGGTCTCCCGCCTGGTAGCGCTCCTGATAGAGTGAAATTTGATGCGGAGCCTCTGCTGAGGTAGCAAGCAATTCGAGCAAGCGATCGAGGTTTGGTTGCTCTATGCTCAGATCGCTGCGTGTTGCGAGCGCTGGTTTGACCTGATTGGAAAAAAACAGGACGCAGGGACGGGAGAGAAGCCGATTCCGGAAAAAGTTGAGCAATCGTCCTGACAAGATCAGGTTTCGCGTTTCAATGCGGCCCGAAGGGGCCGGTTTTTCGGAGATTGCTGCGCGGCGATGTGCTGACGTTGGCTCAAATTGTCTTGGCGCTGCAACAGGTGGTAGGCCGCCAGCAACAGACCAAGCAGCACCCAGAGTGTGGTTTCCGTGAATGGCGCGGTGTGGTTCACCTGGTTGTGAATGGTCCAGCCAATCAGGCTGGCGAACAGCCCGAAACCCAACGCGGCCACCTCGTCCTGACCACGCATCGCGACGCGATACGCCAGCAGCAGGGCTAGCACCAGAATCAGCAGGAATAGTGCGCTGGAGGGGATGCCGGTTTCGGCCGCCATCAGCAGGAAGGTGTTGTGTACCGGTTGGTCGTAATAAGAAGAAATGCGCAGGTCAGTGCGATCGAAGCGACGCATTTCACCGGTGTAGTTAGCGAGGCCAACCCCTTGCAATGGATGCGCATTGATTGTCTCCAGAGCCACTTCCATCAATGGAACCCGAACCAGCGCCGCGCCTGCATCACCTGCAGTTAGCCGGGTACGGAAGGTGTTGGAGGCGGCAAACAAGGTCGCGAACAGGATGGAGACGACGATGACCAGCGAGAAAAGTACGACGATGGGGCTTTTTTTCTGTTTGCGATACCACAACATGATACTGATGAAGCCACCAATCAGAAGTCCCATCCAGGCCCCGCGCGAGCCACTGCTGACCACAGCAAAAATGGCCAGGAAAAAAGCAATGCCGAGATAAACACGGCGAGTCGCATGTTTCTCAATAACCAACTGGAAACCCACCCAGGGAATGATCAGGTCCAGGTACATGGCCATGTTGTTTGGGTGGCCGAGCGTACCGGCGACTCGGTAGATGGTGCCTAGGTCGGCCACACTTTTCAGAGAAGTGGATCGCCCCAGATTTGCTTCCGTAAAAATGACGCCGAGGAATAGCTGCTCCATGACAATTAATCCTTGAGTCAACAGAATGGCGGCAAAGGCGTAGCCAGTCAGGCGCAGGCTGTGCGGGTCGCGGATATAGTTGGCAATGAAAAAAGCAATCAGATAACACTTCAGCTGGCTGTAAATCATGCTGAAACTGTAGAAGTTATCGCGGGCGATGAATAAAGAAGAATAAATATTGATGAACAGTAACAAGCCCATGGGGATGAGCCAGGCGCGAGGAAAGCGCAGACTGATCGGGTTGGTTTTGATCCACAACTGGTAAAGCCAGCCAATGGCTAAGAAAGATATGCCAATGTCGAATAGGTCAATCGGGAAGCCATTGGACATTACCGAATAGAGGGTGTTTTCACGGAATCCCGGTGTGATACTGTAATAAAGTGGCAAGGTCGGGATTGCTGCGAACAAGATCGATTCCCGGGTCTTGTTAGTCAGAAGCATGACTAAAATCAGCACCGAACCGGCAAATCCCGCGAAAAGGATGAAAGTGACCCATTTGGTCGGTAAGCGACCAAACATGAGTACCAGAAATACACCGATACCCAAACCAATGATCAGCGGCAGGAAGCCTTCCAGGCGAGGCAGCAGCGTATTGGCCAGATAGTCGCCAATAGTGCGACCGTCCTGGCGCACGTCTATTTCAGACATACCGCAATAACCACTTGGGCAGTGGGTATTGGCGGAAATTAAGCACTGTGCCGATAATTGGAATGCCCAGCGAGTCCAAGTCGGCAACCAGGGCTTTTAGTGCGGGGTAGCGCGTAGCACCACTTTTTAGGACGAGTACTGCACCATCGCAGGCCTTGGCAATCGAATAAGTTTCTGGCGTGGTGAAGAATGGCGGTGCATCAACCAGGATCCAGTCAAAGTGGGTCTGGGCGTCGGTCATGAATTCGTAGAGCCAGCCCGAAGCGATTGAAACCGCGTGTTTGTCCTTGCTCCGAATGGCGACCGTGGTTAACGTCGAATCACCTTGGTAATAGGTGCTGTCTGCGCTGATCTCTTGACCAATATAGAGGGTAGAGTCAGCGTTAGCCATCTGGGCGGCAGTAAGATCAGGATTGAAATTGACGTACAAAACCCGTTGCTGATAGCCCTCGGTGGCTAGGTGGTGGGCTACTAGATAGCAGATGGTGCTCACGCCAGGGCCATGCTGAACCCCGGAAAAAACAATATGATGGGGCGCTTCGGCATCACCAACCAGTGGCCTGAGGTGAAAAACGATTTTTTGTACTTCAAGCGACCAGCGATTGGGAATGCCGGTCAACGGCGGCGCTCGTTTCAGTGGCCGGTGCGGGTTAGGATGAACGCCTTTCGCTTCTGGACTGCCTTCTTCGGCGCTCTGCTCAAATGAGCTATCAGACGGCGGCGTATCTGACGCTGGACGGCGATAAAGGACGTCGAACCATTGACTCATGATGGGGTAGCCTCGGTGGTGCGGCGCCGGAATCGGGTACGCAAATTGGTCGATTCTTGCGGCTGAATGGCATCAAATGTTCCCAGTACTCGTAAATTGCTGTGTATCGCAATGTCAGTGGGAGTCCATAGACGCTGCTCCATGGCATAGGAAATCGCAGTCAGGGCCAGGGCCAGCATCAGGCCGACGACGAGAGCGACAACCATGATGACGCCCTTTTTTGGGAACCAGGGGGACTGTGGAACCTGCGGTTGTTTTGAAACCACTATATTGGCGAATTCAGCCTTGTCTTTGGCATCATTGATTCGCGCCTCTTCCATCTTTGCGCTGTAAAGCAAGAAATTGTCCTTGGCGATTTTTTGCTGCAGGGACAGTTTTTCCAGCAGTGTTGTGTTGCCGCTGAGGTTTAGACCTGCCCGCTGAATTTCTAGAATCTTGTTGTCGGCATCAGTAATGGCTCGTTTTAGCGAAGCTGCCTGAACATCCAGGTCCTGAATGATCTGGATCATGCTGCGCTGGATTTGAGCTTTCATCGATGAAAACTGGGTCTCGGCATCCTTGACTTGTTTTGAATTGGGCTGAAAATCGTTGTGGGCACGTTGGCGGTTGATATGCAATTGGGCCAAGCTCTTTTCCATCTCGATTAGGGCCGGGTAGCTGGCGATGGTTTCTGAGGGCAGACCCGATAAGGGAGAGTTGGGGCTAGACTGAGCACGCTCCATGGCATTTTTGAAGCTATTAATGCGCGCCAAAATGGCAGAAACCTGTGCGGCGACTTGCAGTTTGTTGAGTTCGAGGTCCCGAACCAAGGTCAGGCCGGTATCCTTCTGGATGCCGGAGTCGACAATATCCATGGCCCGTCCCGCTTCAACCAGTTGCCCCGTCGCGTCATCATATTGCTGCCGGAAAAATTCGGTCTGCTGGGTAAAAAATTGCAAGCGGCCAGCAGTGGCTTGGTTGATCCGGATGTGATGGCGGATGTAGGCGGCCGCAAGGGTATGAAGCTGGGCAGCAATGCCTTCTGGATTGCGTCCGCGCATGGTGATGTTGATCAAGCTAGAGAGGGTTAGCGGTTCTGCCTTGATGCTGCCTTTCAGGATGGCAATTTCTCTAAGAATGGCGTCTTCGTCGTTGGCATCTGCCAATTTGTGCGTGAGGACCACATCGCGTAGAACCTCAGGAGCGGTGAGCATGAAGATGGCGGTGTTCAGCGTCTTTTCAGACACTTCGTTGAGAACGTTCATGCGTGAACTGTCTTCGTCAAACACCAGCGGCTTGGCATTAAAAGGTTTAACCAGAAGTTGCATGTCTGCTTCGTAAACCGGGGGGCTCAGGAAACTGAGCAAAAGAGCGCCAACCAAGATGCCGAAAAAAGTAAATAGGAAGACCTGCTTCTTGATGAAGAAGATGCTCGCCAGATCCCGCGCGGTCTGTTGCTGTGTTGGCCGATTTTCGCTCACGTTCACAAAATTCCCCTTTTTTTGTAGTTTTGTATTGGTTAGTAAAGGCGAATGTCTGGCAAAACGTTCTGCTGCAGGCCATAGGTGAAACCCAGATTGACGGGAATCATCGAGCGAATGAAGTTGCCGACCAGTGCCGCTTCGCTAAGCCGCGTATTGGGGACGAAAACAACATCTGACTGACGTAACAGGGTGTCCTTGCCGATATTTCCGGTGTCCATGATGTTGGCAATGTCGATCAGGCGTCCAACTGCCTGATGTTCTTCATTGCGGGTAATCAGCAGCGTGCTGGCTGCTTGACTGGCCGGCGTGAAGCCCCCCGCCATGGCGATGGCCTGAGTAACGGTTGTCGGGCCACGCAACTCAAAGAAGCCTGGGCGCAATACGGCACCATAAACGTAAACAATATTGCCCTTGGCGTTGAGAAGGACGCTGGATGTCTGAATGCCGGGGACGACGCGGCCGTAGGCGGCTTCGATTTCACGTTCGGCCTGATCGATCGTTTTGCCGGCGACTAAAATCGGTTTGATTAAGGGGAGCGTGATGCGGCCGTCGGGGCCAACGAGCGACAAACGGCTTTGGCCGCGAGCCGCCGTCTTGATGGCATCCTTGAGGTCGCGGATGCGCTGGCCGTAGCGAATCAGGGTGACGGTCGACTTGGGATTGCGCAGTAATTGGCTATACGCACCATCTACCCGCTTGGCGAGTTCAGTCGGGGTCAGGCCGAACGCATCAAGGTCGCCAATGAATGGGACGGTGACGCGGCCGTCGGGGCGTACATCCAGCGTACGGTCGAATTGCGGGGCATCGAAAAACTCAACGCGGATTTGGTCGCCAATGGCCAGACGGTAGTCATTCTGCAGTTCGACCGCCGTGTGATAGATGATTTCGAGTTCGTCACCGGGCGAGAGCAGATAGTCACGACCGAGGTAATTGACCTCATCCTTGTAGGTTTGCTTGCCATTCGGAATGTCGGCCGGTGGGTGTGCCACGTAGCCGACGCACGCGCTGAGCAAGGCGGCGAGACCGCAGCCTATCAGGGCACGGGTCCAGCGGCTGAATTTTTGGCCTTGATGGGCCTGAAGCGAATCCGGCTCGTTCACGCGATTTCCCTGGTATCTGATCTTGATTTATTTATATGTAATAACTGCTTGATGTGACTTGTGAAAATCCATTAGGAGGGCAAGTTATCACATTGATTATTGGCCTGTCTATATTATCGGTCGGGCGCGGTTTTTCTTGAGTAAATGCCAGCGAAGCAGGCGGATAAAAAAGAGCGGGTTGCCAATGATGTAGCGTCGCCAGGTGTAACGCGGCTGTACGGTCAGACGATAGAGCCATTCGAGACCGTTGTCGGTCATCCAGCGTGGACCGCGCCGGATATGGCCGGTGGCAATACGGGCGGCGCCGCCAAAGGTCAGGCGAACTGCGGGTTGGAGGTGCTGACGATTGGCGTGCAGCCATTTTTCCTGGATCGGCATGCTCATGCCGACCATGAGTACTTTGGCACCACTCTGGTTGATTCGTTCAATCACCTGATCATTTTCTGGTCCGTTGCGGTCGAAAAAACCATGGTGCCGGCCGGCAAACATGAGGCCGGGGTGATCGGCAACGATTTTTTTCTCGAATGCGGCGCCGACTTCGTCGGTGTCACCCAGCCAAAATACCGGCCACTGCTTGGTGACGCACAGGGCCAACATGTCGTCCATCCAGTCGGCAACAGTCAGGCGTTCGCCGAGTGACCAATTCATCAATCGGGCAGCAAGCAGAATGCCGGCGCCATCAACAAAAACCTGGTCGGCTTCGTTGAGGATGGTGCGAAACTCGTCGTCTTCCCAAGCCAGGTTGGCAGCATGGATGTTGATGTTGAGGATATTGCCGCCTTCGCCACTTTCGGCCGCCTGGCAAATTTGCGACAGCAGGTCGGCGCGAAAGACGCGGTGGACGCGTACGCCCTGGATATCGACACTGGGCAAGGTGGATTTCATCGTGGGCTCGTCGGGGTCAGGAAATGGTCAGGAAATGGCCAGCATGCGGTCGAGCGCCAGGCGGGCAAACTTCACTTCGTGCTCGGGCACCTTGATCTGGTTGACGACCTTGCCGTCGACTAGGTTTTCCAGCGTCCAGGCCAGGTGCTGCGGGTCGATGCGCTGCATCGTCGAGCACATGCAGATGGTGGTCGCCATGAACTGGACGATCTTGTCCTGCGGCAGAACCTCTTTCGCCAGGCGGTCAACCAGGTTGAGTTCGGTGCCGACCAGCCAGCGCGTGCCGGCCGGCGCTTCCTTGATCGTCTTGACGATGTGCTCGGTCGAGCCGACGTAATCGGACGCGGCGCAGACTTCGAAATTGCACTCGGGGTGAGCGATTACTTTGCCTTCCGGATACTTGGCGCGGAAGGCATCAATGTGTGCTTTCTGGAACATCTGGTGCACCGAACAGTGCCCTTTCCAGAGCAGGATTTTTGCCTTTTTGATCTGGTCGACCGTGAGACCGCCCATTTCCAGGTCTGGGTCCCAGACGACCATCTCGTCCATCGGGAAACCCATCTGGTGGCCGGTCCATCGGCCAAGGTGCTGGTCGGGGAAGAAAAGTACCTTGGGTCGCTGGGCGAAGGCCCACTGGGCAATCGTGCCGGCGTTGGATGATGTGCACACGATGCCGCCGTGTTCGCCGCAGAAGGCTTTCAGATCGGCTGCCGAGTTGATGTAGGTGACCGGTGTGACTTCGGACTCGGCGTCGAGCACACTGTTCAGCTCACGCCAGCAGCGCTCGACCTTGGCCAGGTTGGCCATGTCGGCCATCGAACAGCCGGCCGCAAGATCGGGCAGGATGGCGATTTGGTTCGGCGCGGTCATGATGTCGGCGACTTCGGCCATGAAATGCACGCCGCAGAAGATGACGTATTCGGAATCGGTCTGCGCGGCCAGCTTGGACAGTTTCAACGAATCGCCGGTCAGGTCAGCGTGTTGATAGACGTCGGCGCGCTGGTAGTGGTGGCCGAGGATGACGGCGCGTTTGCCGAGCTTGGCGCGGGCGGCCCGGATGCGCTCCTGGCAGCTGTCGTCGGAGAGGTTGTTGAAACGATCGAAGGAGATGGTCGTTGTTTGCATGCTGTTTCCGGTAAATTGCGCGGTCAACGCGCCAAAAAATCGAATTTATCCCTGCGTCCAGGGTAGGCCGGTTTTTCGCCAGCCGCCGACGGTGTTGCGGTGACTGCTGGCATCCTTGTCGCCCTCGAAGCCTTCAAGAATGTTGTAGCACTGGTTGTAGCCAGCCTCGCTAGCCAAGGTGGCGGCGCCAATCGAGCGGGCGCCGCTGCGGCAAAGGAAAAGGACCAGGGCTTCGCGGTCAACCTGTCGAGTCAGTTCGGCTAGAAAGTGTGGGTTACGGGCGCCGCCCGGGTAGAGGTTCCACTCGATCTCGACCGCGCCGGGGACGCGGCCGACCCAGTCCAGTTCGGCTCGGGTGCGGACGTCGACCAATTTGGCACCTGGCGCCAGGTGTAGCAAGTCATGTGCTTCCTGGGGTGTGACTTCACCCTGGTAGGAGCGGCCCAGTGCCTGACCACGTTCGGCGGCTGTGCTCAGGATGTCTCTTAACTTTCCCATCATCGTCGGCTGTTAAAATGGCAGGCCAATAGTATAGGGCACAGACGATGGGACACGGACATCACGCGCACGCACCGGCAAGCGCGGTCGACCGCAGTAGCGAGGCACAAAAGGCGACCTGGGTCAGCGTCGTGGTCAATCTATTATTGACGATTGCCCAGTTGCTGATTGGCTGGTTGGCCCATTCGCAGTCATTGATCGCACATGGTCTGCATTCCTTTTCCGATTTGCTCTCCGATTTCCTGGTGCTCTATGCCAGCCGTCAAAGTGCGATTCCGGCTGATCATGCCCATCCTTATGGCCATGCCCGGGTCGAAACAGCGGCTACCATGATTTTGGGTATTTCGCTGGCAGCGATTGGCGGCGGTATTTTGTGGGAATCGGGAATGCGCCTGCAGCATGTCGATCACTTGCCGGTCGTCCAGATGAGCGCATTCTGGGCTGCCGTGGCTACAGTGCTGGCCAAAGAGGTCTTGTATCGCTACCTGATTGCCGTGGCTAAAAAACTGCGTTCACAGCTGTTGACCGCGAATGCCCTACATACGCGGGCGGATGCTGCATCGGCTTTGGTGGTCGTGGTCGGTATTGGTGGCGCCTTGCTCGGTTGGTCCTTTCTCGATTTGCTGGCTGCCGCCGTTATGGGCTTCATGATTTTGCACATGGGGCTGGGTTTGGCCTGGGGGGCGATCCGCGAACTGATTGACACCGGCTTGGACGAGACGCAGGTTGAAGCCATTCGCGCCACCTTGCTGGCGACGCCGGGCGTTCATGGGTTGCACGAATTGCGCACTCGCCGCATGGCCCACCAGGCCTTGGTCGATGCGCATGTGCTGGTCGATGCGCGGATCAGCGTTTCTGAAGGGCATCGCATTGCTGAGGCGGCGCGGGCGCGGGTGCTGCGCGAACATCACGATGTGCTTGATGTCCTGGTTCATGTCGACCCGGAAGATGATCTGGGGCCGGATCTGGCGGTGGCACGCCTGCCCGGGCGCGAAGAGGTGCTGGCCCAATTGCAGCCGTTACTGGCTGACTTGCCGCAACCACGCAAAATCGTCCTGCACTATCTGGGGGGGCGAATCGAAGTCGAGCTGTATCTTGCGCAATCAGTTTTTGGCAATGCCGAGACGGTGGAGCGTATTCGTGCCCGCTTGGCTGAAGTCCTGCCGCAACTTCAATCGGTGGCTGCGCTGAGTGTTAATCTGGTTCTTGCACCGTAGTGGTGCCCGAGATCTTCTTATGCACAATTTAAGTGCGCAAATGCGCTTGCTGTTTCTGGCAAGGGCTTGTGGCAGAATACAAAGCTCGCCTGGAAACGGATGGCATGGTTTCTGCTAATTTCCCGGTACCGCAATTTTTTGAGTGTGGCCGGCTTTCCCGGCAACGTGTTTTCTTAGGAGACTACCGCTTATGGCAACCCCGCAAGACGTGATGAAGATGGTCAAGGAAAACGACGCTAAGTTCGTCGATTTCCGTTTCACCGATACCCGTGGCAAGGAACAGCACGTCACCGTGCCGGTCTCCGCCTTTGACGAAGACAAGTTCGAAAGCGGCCACGCCTTTGACGGTTCCTCCATCGCTGGCTGGAAGGGCATTCAGGCCTCCGACATGCTGCTGATGCCGGATCCGGGTACCGCTTACATTGACCCGTTCTTCGACGAAACCACCGTCGTTTTGTCCTGTGATGTCGTCGATCCGACCGACGGCCGTGGCTACGACCGTGACCCGCGTTCCATCGCCAAGCGCGCTGAAGCCTACCTCAAGTCCTCCGGCATCGGCGATACCGCCTATTTCGGTCCGGAACCGGAGTTCTTCATTTTTGACGGCGTCGAATGGAATGTCGACATGTCCGGCTGCAACCTGAAGATCCATTCGGCTGAAGCCGCCTGGTCGTCGGGCGAGCGCAATGAAGGCAATGGCAACTCCGGCCATCGTCCGGGCGTCAAAGGTGGCTATTTCCCGGTGCCGCCGGTTGATAGCCTGCACGACATCCGTTCCGCCATGGTCCTGACCCTGGAAGCCATTGGCTGCCCGGTTGAAGTGCATCACCATGAAGTAGCGAATGCCGGCCAATGCGAAATTGGCACCGTGTTCAACACCTTGGTCAAGCGCGCCGACCAAACCCAGATGCTCAAGTACGTTGTTCACAACGTGGCGCATCAGTACGGCAAAACCGCCACTTTCATGCCGAAGCCGATCGTTGGCGACAACGGTTCGGGCATGCACGTTCACCAGTCGATCTGGAAAGACGGCAAGAACCTGTTTGCCGGCGACGGCTATGCGGGTCTGTCCGAACTGGCCCTGTTCTACATCGGCGGCATCATCAAGCACGCCAAGGCGCTGAACGCGATCACCAATCCGGGTACCAACTCTTACAAGCGTCTGGTCCCGCACTACGAAGCGCCGGTCAAGCTGGCTTACTCGGCCAAGAACCGTTCGGCTTCGATCCGCATTCCGTTCGTCGCGTCGACCAAGGCCCGTCGTATCGAAACCCGCTTCCCGGATCCGATTGCTAACCCCTATCTGTGCTTTGCCGCACTGCTGATGGCGGGTCTGGATGGCATCCAGAACAAGATCCACCCGGGTGATCCGGCTTCCAAGAACCTCTACGATCTGCCGCCGGAAGAAGACGCACAGATCCCGACCGTTTGTGCCAGCCTGGAAGAAGCTCTGGCTTCCCTGCAGGCCGATCACGAGTTCCTGACCAAGGGTGGCGTCTTCTCCAACGACTGGATTGATGCCTACATCGCCCTGAAGATGGATGAAGTTAATAAGGTTCGTATGACGACCCACCCGGTTGAATTTGACCTGTACTACAGCTGCTGATTACGCTGGGTGCCGAAAAGGGCGGGATTTTCCCGCCCTTTTTTTGTTGACGGAATGCTTGCCCGTCCTTAAGTTCAGACCATCGGTTTCATGGGAAAAGAATAATGACGATGACAGGTGATTTCCGGAGAGGGCGCCGGCCGCTCGCCCTGCTGCTACTGGCGCTGCCCCTCCTTGCTCAGGCGCAGACGATTTACAAATGCACCGATGAGCGCGGTGGCACGCTAATTTCCAATGCCCGGGTCGATAAAAGCTGCAAGGCCATTGTCAGCAGTCCGGAAAATAGCATGCCGGCTCCCAGGGGGCGCGCCAAGGCTGTCGCCACGCCTAGCCCAGCCGATTTTCCGCGGGTCCAGGAAGAGACCCAAAAGACGCGCGATGGCGACCGTCGTCATATCCTGGAGCAGGAGGCCGCTAACGAACAGCGTAGCCTGGAGCAGGCGCGACGTGATTTGGTAGAGCAGGAGGCGCAGCGGGGCGGCAATATGGCCGAACGGACCGCGCCGTATCGTGACCGTATCGCCCTGCACGAGCGCAATATCCAGGCGCTGCAGAAAGAGCTGGGGAGTTTCAGATAACGATTGTCAGGGTCAAGGATTCGGAATCAAGAAAAAACAGAGGGCGCCGTGGCGCCCTCTGTTTTTTGCTCCCGGTTTTGGCTTCCTAGCCATTCGATCCTGACGCAGACCTCACCCGATACCAGGCTGCATAGAGTGCGGGCAAGAAGAGCAGGGTCAGGGCGGTGGCCACAATCAGGCCGCCCATGATGGCAACCGCCATCGGCCCAAAAAAATCATTGCGCGACAAGGGAATCATCGCCAGGACTGCGGCGGCGGCGGTCAGGACAATCGGGCGGAAGCGACGCACGGTCGATTCGATGATCGCTTCGCGGCGGGCTCGACCGGCCGCCAGATCCTGTTCGATCTGATCAACCAGAATGACGGCATTGCGCATGATCATGCCAAACAGGGCAATGGTGCCAAGCAAGGCCATGAAGCCGAATGGCTGGTTGAAGATCAGCAGGAAGAGTGCGATGCCGATCAGGCCGAGCGGTGCCGTGAGTAAGACCATGATGACGCGTGACACATTCTGCAACTGGACCATCAGGATGGTGATGACGGCCAGTGCAAAAATGGGCATCCCGGCCATGACCGACCCTGAGCCCTTGCCGGATTCTTCGACCGAGCCGCCTTGCGTGATCAGGTAGCCGCTTGGCAACTTGGCCTGCAGGGCTGTCATGGCCGGTTGCAGGCGCTGGCCGACGGTGGCGGGTTGGGTGCTGCCATAGAGATTGGCGCGCACGGTGATGGTGGGTAGGCGATCGCGGCGCCAGATTAGTCCGGGTTCGAAGACATGGTCGATACGGGCTAGTTGGCGCAAGGGCACACTCTTGCCGCTGCGTGTCGGCACGGCCAAATCGGCCAGGGTACTCAAACGGGCGCGCTCGTCACTGGCGGCACGCAACTGGATGTCAATCTGTTTGCTGCCCTCGCGTAGCTGGCTGATGGTGTAACCATTCATCGACATGCCAAGCAAGGCGGTCAGGTCCTGCGTTGAGACACCGAGCAGGCGGGCCTTGTCCTGGTCGATATCGATGCGGATGGCTTTCGACAAATCGTGCCAATCGAAATTGATGTTGCTCAGTTCCGGGTCGTTGCGCAGCAATTCGGCAACGGCATCGGCCGTCTGGCGCAAGGTGGCGATATCTTCACCCGAAATTCGGTATTGCACGGGATAGCCGACAGGCGGGCCGTTTTCGATGCGGGCGACGTTGGCCCGTACGGCACCGGGAGCGTTTTCGTATTTTTCGATCAGTCGACCGCGCAAAGCCTCGCGGGCTGCGACGCTGCGTGTTTCGATGACCAGTTGGCCGACGTTGCTTGCCGGCAGTTGCTGATCCAGACTAAGAAAATAACGTGGCGAGCCCGAGCCGATGTAGGCAATGAAATGGCTGAAATCGTCGTGCTGCGCCCGGTCGGCATTGAGCCATTGCTCTAGCTCGGCGACTTCGTGGTCGATGGCGGTCAGCGATGCGCCTTCGGGGAGACGCAATTCGACATTGAGTTCAAGGCGGGTCGAATTGGGGAAAAACTGCTTTTGCACCTTGCTCATGCCGACGATGGCGAGCACGAAGGCGAGCAGGGTAAGGCCGATAATCAGCCAGCGGTGGTCAACACAGCTGCCAACCAAGCCGCGAAAGCGCTGGTAAAAGCGGGTTTGATAGACGTCTTGCGTCGCATCGTGTGCTGGCCCACCCAAGCCCAGGCGATGCAAGCGTTTTGACAGGCTTGGCCAGCGCCGCTCCAGGACGCTGGGCGTGCGTGGCGCGCCGGGGTCTGGCAATAGTCGGTAACCCAGCCAGGGAATGGCGATGACCGCAGCCAGCCAGGATAGCAGCAGGGCGATGGCGTTGATCTGAAAAAAAGCGAAGGCATATTCGCCCACTGCCGACTGGGCCAGTGCGATAGGAATGAAGCCGGCTACCGTGACTAGTGTGCCAGACAGCATCGGCCCTGCTGTGCTGCTAAAGGCGAACGAGGCGGCGCGTGTGCGCTCCCAGCCTTGCTCCATCTTTACCCACATCATCTCGACGGCGATGATCGCATCGTCGACCAGCAGGCCGAGCGCCAGCACCAAGGCGCCAAGCGACACCTTGTGCAAACCCACATGAAACGCATCCATCGCCAGAAAGGTGGCAGCCAGCACCAGCGGAATCGAGATGGCGACGACCAGGCCAGTGCGCAAGCCCAGGCTGATGAAGGTGACGGCTAGCACGACGACGACCGCCTCGGCCAGTGCTTTGACGAAAGCCTGAATTGACCGCGCCACGGCAGCCGGCTGGCTGACCGCTTCGTTGACCTCGACGCCGAGCGGCAGATCGCTGCGAATTTCATCAAGACGCGCCGCCAAGGCTTTGCCAAGGGCAATGACATCGCCACCGGGGGCGGTGGTCACGCCGATGGCCAGTCCGGCTTGGCCACCAAAGCGCACGCGTGTACTCGGGGGCTCGACGGTGCCGCGATGAATATGGGCGATATCACCCAATCGCAAGCTGCGGCCATTCACGCGCAACCAGGTGTTGGCCACCGCCTCGACGCTATCGAAAGCGCCACTGGGCCGTAACTGGATTCGCTCGGCTGCCGTCTCGAAGAAGCCGGCATTGCCGACGGCGTTTTGCTGGGCCAAGGCCTGGCTGATGGTGGTGATGTCGATACCCAGGGTGGCTAGTTTTTGGTTGGCCAGGTCGATGTAAATCCGCTCCTCCTGGACACCAAACAGGTCGACCTTGCCGACATCCGGGACGTGCAGCAGACGGTCGCGGATGCGCTCGGCCTGATCCTTAAGTTGTGCCGCGTCGTAGCCTTCCGCGGTCAACGCATAAACATTGCCATAAACGTCACCAAACTCGTCGTTGAAGTAAGGTCCCTGGATGCCAGCTGGCAAGGTGTGGCGGATGTCGCCAATCTTCTTGCGCACTTGGTAAAAAACATCCGGCATGGCCTGTGGTGGGGTGCTGTCGCGAGTGAAGAACATCACGGTCGACTCGCCGGGGCGGGAATAACTGGCCAGGCGGTCAAGGTGTGGTGTTTCCTGTAGTTTCTGTTCAATGCGATCGGTCAGCTGCTGCTCGACCTGGCGGGCCGAGGCGCCTGGCCACAAGGTACGGACCACCATGACCTTGAAAGTAAAAGGCGGGTCTTCAGCTTGGCTCAGGCGGCCATAAGCGAAAATCCCCATGACCGCAATGGCCAGCAAGAAGAAGCCAACCAGCGTCCGGTGATGCAGCGTCCAATCGGACAGATTGAAGCGGTGGCTCATGTCAGCGTTGCTCGTTGGCGGGGCGGCGCAACTGCGGGCGAACCGCCTGCTCAGCAGTCAGCCGACTTGTGCCAGCCACCACGACCTGCTCGCCGGCCAGCAGACCGTCGGCGATCAAGGCACCTTCTTCGGTGAAGCGTTCAACCTGCACTGGACGAAGATGGGCGCGTGCATCACTGACGACCCAGACCCTGGGCCCCTGGCCGTGATCAATCACGGCGCTCAGTGCCACCTTGACGGGTGTGGTGGCCTGCGTCGTTGGCGGCACGGCGATTGCGCGGGCACTCATGCCCAGATGCACCTCGGCGGGTGGCGCATGCAGACTGAGGCGGGCGGCATAGGTGCGGGTTTGTGGATCGGCGGCGGGAGCCAGTTCGCGCAATTGGGCACGCAGCGTCAGACCGGGCAGGGCCGGCAGGCTGACTTGCCATTCGCGGGCCTGCCGGGCGGTGGCGATGCCTTGTTCGGGAATGGCAATCGCCACTTCGTATTCGCCAGGGCGGGCCAGGCGTAGCACCGGCTGACCGGCGCTTAGCATCTGCCCCGGTTCGGCCAGCGTGCCCAGCACCAAGGCCGGAAAATCGCTGCGCAGCGTCCCGTAAGTAGCCTGGTTGCCACTGATCGCGGCTTGCGCGCGCGCCTGTTCGAAGCGGGCCTGGGCAGTCTTGAGGGCATTTTCCTTGGTATCGAAGGCAGCCTGACTGATGAACTTGCGGGCCAGCAAGTCGGCCTGGCGAGCGTGGTCGGCGCGGGCGGTGCTTAACTCGCTGCCTGCTGCGGCAAGTTGGCCTTGGGCATTTTGTTCGGCCAGACGTAAGTCGGCCGGGTCGAGTTCGGCCAGCACCTGTCCGGCCTGAATGCTGGCGCCGGCATCGACGGCGCGGCGCAATAAACGGCCGCCAACCCGAAACGCCAGATCAAATTCGTGCCGGGCGCGAATTTCACCGGTGTGCACTGTGCCCGCATCGTTCGCACTGATCACGGCGTCGACCAGGACGATCGGGGGGGCGGGTTCCTTGGCGGGGGGGCGGGAGCAGCCAGCAATAAACAGACTGGCGCAGAAAAGAGCAAGGACAGTGGACTGGGCGGGCGGCATGGTAGGCACAGAGTGGCAAACGAATGGGGGATAATAATGAACGTTTGGTCATTAACGCAAGGCGTTATTCGACGCCGCCTCGCCAGCCGCTACAATAGGACGATGAACGTCACGCACGCCAACTTTGCCGGCCTTGATTTGCTGGCCTCCGCCGTCCTGCTGATTGATGCTGAGCAGCAGATTCGCTATATCAACGCCGCTGGTGAGAACTTGCTGGCGGTCAGCAGCCGGGCGGCGATAGGCAAGCCGTTGGCGGCAATCTGCACCTGCTCGACCACTTTGCAATCGGCGCTCGATAACGGACTTAATAACAATTGGGGCTACACCGGCCAGAATATTGAAGTCTGCCGGCAAGATGGCGAGATCCTGAATCTGAACTGTACGGTCACACCGCTGCGCCCCGATATTGCGGCCGGCATGCGCCTGCTGCTCGAACTTCAGCCGATCGAGCACCATCTGGCGGCGACCCGTGAAGAACGCCTGATTGAACAGCAACAGGCTAGTCGCGAGTTGATTCGTAACCTGGCGCACGAAATCAAGAACCCGCTCGGTGGCATCCGTGGTGCCGCGCAACTGCTGGAACACGAGTTGGCCAGCCCGTCGCAAAAGGAATACACCCAGGTCATCATCAAGGAAGCTGACCGGCTACAGGACTTGATGCAGCGCCTGCTCACCCCGCACCGGGCGATGCTGCCGGCGACGGTCAATATTCACGAAATCCTTGAACGCGTGCGTAGCCTGTTGCGGGCTGAGTTTCCGGGTTCGCTGGCTGTCCACCGCGACTACGACACCAGCCTGCCGGAGTTGATTGGTGACCGCGAACAGCTGATTCAGGCCGTACTCAACGTGGCGCGCAACGCCGCGCAGGCCATGGGCGGCGATGGCGAGATCATTCTGCGCACCCGCTCCTTGCGTCAGGTGACTCTGGCCAAGAAACGTTACCGGCTGGCCATTGAGCTGAAGGTTATCGACAACGGCCCAGGTATTCCCGATGCCATTCGTGAACGCATGTTCTACCCGTTGGTCTCCGGGCGTGATGGTGGCAACGGCCTGGGGCTAACCATTGCCCAGAACTTCATCCAGCATCACCACGGCACCATTGACTGCGCCAGCCGGCCCGGCAATACCGTGTTCACGATGCGCCTGCCGGTTGAGCATGGCTGAAAACGTTCAGGCCTCGTTCTTGCTTTTGCTCTGGCGATACTAATGACATGAAGAGTCCCGAAATCATGAAACCTGTCTGGATCGTGGATGATGATCGCTCCATTCGCTGGGTGCTGGAAAAAACCCTGACCCGCGAAGGCATTCCCTTCAAGAGCTACGCCTCGGCCAGCGAAGCTATTTCGCAACTGGAACAAGGCGCCGAGCCACCGCAAGTCCTGCTCTCCGATATCCGCATGCCCGGCCAATCCGGGCTGGATCTGCTGCAGGAAGTCAAAACCCGTTTTCCGAGCGTGCCGGTCATCATCATGACCGCCTACTCCGACCTGGAAAGTGCGGTGGCGGCGTTTCAGGGCGGGGCTTTTGAATACCTGCCCAAGCCCTTTGATGTCGATCAAGCGGTTGAATTGATCCGGCGGGCGATTGACGAATCTATGCACCAAAGTGGTGCGCTCGAAGAAGAGGGGCTGGTCCCGGAAATCCTCGGTCAGGCCCCGGCCATGCAGGAAGTGTTTCGTGCCATCGGCCGCCTGGCGCTGTCGCATGCCACAGTGCTGATCACCGGCGAATCCGGCTCCGGCAAAGAATTGGTTGCCCGTGCCCTGCATCGCCATAGCCCGCGCGCTGACAAGCCTTTCATCGCCATCAACACTGCAGCAATTCCCAAAGATCTGCTCGAGTCCGAACTGTTCGGCCACGAACGCGGCGCTTTCACCGGCGCCCAGGCCCAGCGGCGTGGCCGCTTTGAACAAGCCGAGGGTGGTACGCTCTTCCTCGACGAAATTGGCGATATGCCGTCCGAACTGCAGACTCGTCTGCTGCGCGTCTTGTCCGACGGGCACTTCTACCGGGTGGGAGGGCATTCGCCGATTAAGGCCAACGTCCGGGTCATCGCCGCCACCCATCAGAACCTCGAAACGCGGGTCAAGGATGGCCTGTTCCGCGAAGACTTGTTTCATCGCCTCAATGTCATCCGCATCCGCCTGCCGGCCTTGCGCGAACGGCGGGAAGACATCCCGCTGCTCACCCGTCATTTTCTGCAAAAAAGCGCCCGTGAACTCGGCGTTGAAACCAAGCGCCTGTCTGAAGCCGCTATCAAATACCTGAGCGGTCTCGACTTTCAGGGCAACGTTCGGCAACTGGAAAATCTCTGTCACTGGCTCACCGTCATGGCGCCGGGGCAGCAGGTCGAAATCGGTGATTTGCCCGGCGAACTGCGCGAAGCCGTCCCCAGCCTGGTGGCCAGTTCTTGGGAAAATGCCTTGGAAAATGAGGTCGACCGTATGCTGGTCAGTGGTACGCCAGATATTCACGGCGTGCTGGCACAAACTTTCGAGCGCATCCTGATCTCCCGCGCCTTGGCCCACACCGGGGGGCGTCGCATCGAAGCCGCCCAGGCCCTTGGCATCGGTCGTAACACCATCACGCGTAAAATCAGCGAGTTAGGTATTGATGGCAGCAAGGAAACGGCAGGCGATTGAGCCCCTTGATGAATCTGATGGACTTCCGGGTTGCTGCTGCGTGGTCTTCGCTGCGTATTTGGTAACATCCCCGCCATGAACCTGATTGATCTTCCTTTGCTCAAGGCCCGTCTGCAATCGCTAGATGGGCGCTTTGACGTCGATGTGGTGGCGAGTTGCGATTCAACTAATAGCGCTTTGCTGCGCCAGGCCGAGGCGGGGGCACCCAGTGGTCGAGTGTTGGTGGCCGAGGTGCAAACTGCGGGACGAGGGCGCCGGGGACGGCACTGGGTGTCGGCGTCAGCCGATAGCCTGACTTTTTCCTTGTTGTGGCGTTTTCCTTTGCCGATTAACCGCTTGAGTGGCCTATCGCTGGCGGTGGGGGTGGCGGTTTCCCGCGCCCTGGAGGCTCTGGGGGCTGTTGGGGTTTGCCTGAAGTGGCCCAATGACATCCTGCTACGCCAGGCCGATGGCGACGCCAAGCTGGCGGGTATTTTGATCGAATTGCAGGCTGATCGGCGCGGGGTGTGCACCGTGATCGGCATCGGCCTCAATCTGCGGCTACCGGGTGACGAGGTGCCGCAGCCGGCGGCTGGCCTGGCGCAGGCTATGTCGCAATTGCCGGGGCGCACCGAATTGCTGGCCGAGTTGCTGCGACAACTCGCACTCACGCTTGATGCGTTTGCGGTCGACGGCTTGCCATCCTGCAAAACGGACTGGCTGGCGCGTCATGCCTGGCAGGATGCGCCCGTCACCCTGCTGGATGCGGAGCAGCCGCCACGTCATGGCCTGTGCCGCGGTGTTGATGACGAAGGCGCCTTGTTGCTCGAAACGGCGAGCGGTCTTGAGCGCATCCTGTCTGGCGATGTGAGCCTGCGCCGCGCGTGATTCTCTGTCTGGACAGCGGCAACAGCCGCATCAAATGGGGGCTATGGTCGGTAGGCGGCTGGCTGGCGCAGGGCGCTGTGCCACACGCCGCCGTCGCTGAGCTGGCTGCTTTGCCGGAAAATTACCCGGTGCCACAACGCATCCTGCTCGCCAACGTCGCCGGCACAGATGCTGCCGCCGCCATCAGTACCGCCCTGGGCCCCTGGGGCGCGGCCATTGAACAGATACGGAGCAGTGCGTACTGTGCCGGCGTCTACAACGACTACCAAAATCCGGCCCAGCTGGGCGTTGACCGCTGGTGCGCCCTGCTCGGCGCCCACCGGCTGCTCGATGGGGCGGCCATTGTTGTCATGGCGGGGACCGCCACTACCATCGACACCCTGGACGCGGGCGGCCATTTTCGGGGCGGCCTCATCCTGCCCGGCGTTGAATTGATGCGCCGTAGCCTGGCCCGTGATACCGCGGCCTTGCCGCTGGCTGAAGGCGTGCCTACCGGGTGGCCACGCTGTACCGCCGACGCCATCATCAGTGGCGTTGTCGACGCCCAGGTCGGCGCGATTGAGCGCGCCTGGGCTCGCTTGGATGCCGGTGCCATCTGCCTGCTCTCTGGTGGTGACGCCAGCCGCCTGGCGCCGCATTTGAACATTCCGTACCGACTGGTCGATCACCTGCCGCTGTTCGGCTTGCTGGAACTGGCGCAACAAACTTGAGTAATCGCCGCGACGCGGTGACAATCGAGCGTCATTGCGGTGCATTCCTGCGCCGCGTCACCTCTAAGGAGAATTTCCATGGCCCTGATGGATTTCATCAAGAAACAGTTCATCGATATCCTGCATTGGGCAGAGGCGGACGATGACACCCTGGCCTGGCGCTTTCCAATGGCGGAGATGGAAATTCAGAATGGCGCCAGCCTGACGGTGCGCGACTCGCAGATGGCGCTATTCGTCAATGAAGGCACGGTGGCGGATGTTTTGGGTCCCGGCATGTATACGTTGACTACGCAGACGCTGCCTGTGCTTACCTACCTCAAGCATTGGGACAAACTGTTTGAGTCGCCCTTCAAAAGCGATGTCTATTTCTTCTCGACGCGCCAGCAACTGGATCAGAAATGGGGAACGCCCACCCCGATCACCGTGCGTGACGATGATTTCGGCATTGTTCGCCTGCGCGCCTTCGGGATTTATTCGTACCATCTGGTTGACCCTAAAACCTTCTACCAGAAGATATCCGGTACGCGCGACCGCTACACGCGCGAGGCGCTGGATGGCCAGTTGCGCAACACGTTGGTGGCCGGGCTGAGCGATTTATTGGGTGAGTCCGGTGTGCCATTTGCCGACATGGCCGCTAACCAAGACGAATTCGGCCGTGCCATGCAAGCCAAAGCGGCACCGCTCTTCGCTCAGTATGGCCTGCAACTGGACTCCCTGGTCGTCCAGAATGTCTCCCTGCCGGAGGAGCTGCAAAAGGTTCTTGACCAGAAAATTGGCATGAACATGGTCGGTGACCTGCAACGCTTCACACAATACCAAGTCGCTAGCAGCATTCCTGATGCCGCGAAAAATGAAGGCGGTCTCGCCGCGATGGGGGCCGGGCTGGGCGCTGGCGTCGGTTTTGGCCAGGTGGTCGGGCAATCACTGGCGGGAGCGATGCCGACGGCGGGGACCGCGCTCTCAGTCCCGCTCACGACCGACGATGTGGTCGCCACGCTGGAAAAACTGCACGGCTTGGTGGAGAAAGGCATCCTTAACCAAGCCGAATTCGACGCCAAAAAAGCAGAATTGCTGAAAAAGCTGGGTTGACCGCAGCAGTTTCCCTGGCATTAGCGTCCGTAACGATCCTCAAAGCGCACGATGTCGTCTTCACCTAGATAGCTGCCGGATTGGACTTCTATCATTTCCAGCGGCAACTTGCCGGGATTTTCCAGACGATGCGTGACACCGAGCGGGATATAGGTTGATTCGTTCTCTGTGACCAGAAAGTTTTCTTCGCCTTTGGTGACGCGAGCGGTGCCGGAAACAACAATCCAGTGCTCAGCACGATGATGGTGCATCTGTAGCGACAGGACGCCGCCCGGATTGACCACGATGCGCTTGACCTGGAAGCGAGAACCGAAATCGATGGAGTCGTACCAACCCCAAGGCCGATACACCTTGCGATGGGCGTGCGACTCCCCCCGCTTCTCAACCTTCAGGCGGCCAACCACCTCCTTCACTTTTTGGATCTGATGGCGATCTGCAACCAGGATGGCATCCGGTGTTTCCACCACCACCACATCCTTCAAACCGACGGTCGCAACGAGACGGCCCTGTGCCAAAACCAGCGTGTTTTGCGTGTCAACCGCCAGTACATCGCCCTTGAAAACATTGCCGCCGTCGTCTTTCTCGCCGATTTCCCACAGTGCGCTCCAAGCGCCCAGATCGGACCACTGTGCATCCAGCGGCAAGACGGCTACTTCGCCGCTATTGGCACCTTCTGCGGTCAACGGTTCCAGTACCGCATAATCGATCGAGTCAGATGGGCAGGCCGCAAACGCAGCCTTGTCCGGGCGAACAAAGTCCATGTCCTGCTGACGTCCGGTAAATGCCTGCTCGCACGCTGTCAAAATATCCGGCCGGTATTGCGCCATTTTGGCCAACCAGACCGAGGCTTTGATGACAAAAATTCCGCCATTCCACAAATACTGACCACTTGCCAGGTAAGCCTCGGCCGTTGCCGTATCCGGTTTTTCAACAAAACGATCAACCTGGCACGCTGTACCCGTCAGCGTGGCCCCCAGGCGAATATAGCCATAGCCTGTCTCCGGCGCCGTCGGCCGAATACCAAAGGTCACCAGTTTGCCGGCATCTGCCAGCGGTGCGGCCTCTGCCACCGCCGCACGAAAAGCCGCCTCATCCTGAATCACATGGTCCGCCGGCATGATTGCCAGTACCGGGTCCTCGCCATTGCCTTGGGCCACCATCGCCGCTAACGTCAGTGCGGGTGCGGTATTGCGCCCGCAAGGCTCTAGCAACATGCCGCCGGCAGTCACGCACACCTGACGTAACTGCTCGGCCATCAAAAAACGGTATTCTTCATTGCCGACCAAAATTGGCGCCGCCAGGCGGTCGACCGTGGACAAGGGCAAGTTATTTAGGCGCAAGGCCGTCGCCTGCAGCATCGACACCTCGCCAGCCAGACAAAGCAACTGCTTTGGATACTGTTCGCGCGATAAAGGCCACAAACGGGTGCCGGAACCCCCGCAAAGAATGATGGGCTGAACGATCATGGAAACCTCAAAAACATAAAAAGCAGCATGATGACATGCGACATCTTAGGTGACTAGTCGCTCACCTGCTCAATACGCGTTCTTGTTTACAAAGCCTTTGAACACGGTGAGGAAGATGATTTTTAAGTCAAGCCAGAGCGACCAATTCTGGACATATTCCAGATCGAACTTGACGCGCATTTTCATCTTGTCGACTGTCTCTGTTTCGCCGCGCCAGCCGCTGATTTGCGCCAAGCCAGTGATGCCGGGTTTGACCTTGTGACGCAGCATGTAACCACGAATCAACTTGCGATACTGCTCGTTGTGCGCCACTGCATGCGGGCGAGGGCCGACCACCGACATGTTGCCTTGCAGGACGTTAAAAAATTGTGGCAGTTCATCCAGCGAAGTGCGGCGCAAAAAAGTGCCAAAAGGGGTGATGCGCACATCCTTTTTGCTGGCCTGCGTCACTTTTTCGCCGTCCTCACACACCGTCATGCTACGAAATTTCCACACTTCAACCACGCTACCATTCAAACCATAGCGCCGCTGCTTGAATAGCACGGGGCCTGGCGATGTCAGTTTGACTCCCAGCGCAATCAGCGCCATCGGCAAGGCAATCATTAGCAGAATCAGCGAGGAAACGACAATATCCTCCCAGCGTTTGACCCAGCCATCCAGCCCATAAAATGGCGTTTCGTGCAGACTCAGCACCGGGATGCCATCCAGGCTGGATAATTTGCCATGCAATAAATCGAATACAAAGAAATTGGGTACCAGATACACCGACGCAGTGGTGTCGCTGAGCGCATTCACCAACTCGACAATGCGCTTTTCCGCCGCCATCGGTAGCGTGATGTAAACGTAATCCACCTGCCCTTGGCGAGCCATCTCCACCAATTCATCAAAGCGGCCAACGCCATCCTGTTCGTTAGCGGCATGGTGGCAATCGCGGTGCGCCAGTCGATCATCGAAATAGCCCACAAAACGCATGCCGAGCCAATGAGTGTGCATGATTTTTTCTGCCACCTGCTGACCGAGTCGGGTCTTGCCGGCAATAGCCAGCGTGCGCGTATTTCGGCCGTGCGCCCGAAAAGCCTTCAAACCCAGACGCAGTCCGACGCGAGCACCCCCCAGGCAGACGGGGGTCAGAAAAAACCACGTTAAGACAGCTGCGCGCGAATAATCTGACGATAACTTAGTCAAAAAAGCCAGAGAAACCAGAATGATCGCTGTCCAAAACCAGGTGATCAGCGTGGCAGCCACTGCCACGTGCAAAGGTTGAACCCGCCACGAGCCATACACATGTTGAGTGGTGGCGACCATGGAAAAAATCAGCACTGACCACACTCCGGCCTGCAAATAGTGCGGCTCTACTAGGCTTAGATCCCGTGTCACCTCCAGTGAGAGCATCAGGCAAGCCACAATCACCAGCGCATCAATCGCTCGGTGCAAAAAAGCAATTTTGGAGCTATGGGGTCGGACCAGGCCGGAAGAAAACAAGGACATCGTCGGGTTGCCTAGGGTTGCCGTGCAGAAAAATCGAATTAAATGATGCCATGCAGCATGCAGTATGGCTATACGACTAAGGTCATAGGCGCCTGTTTGGCCACAACTATACAAGCAAAAAAGATAGGCCTTCGTGCCTTTTGTTGCGCTGCAAGATAATTCTTTCTTGTCCCCTGGAGAAATGGTCGATTCATCGAAGACTTGCGCCGCTCCGTGGCCGAAGTGAGCTATGGCGTCGACGATCGGTTGTTGCCGGACCACGGCGCGTGACCAATGCGATTGGCTCGGCATGTGATGGAGCCGTTGATAGTGGCTGCCGGCCACCTGCTTGGGCATTGCGCCATGTTGCGCCGGTTGCACTGGAACAGTCCGTGGAGATAGCCTCTGGCTGCTTCTTCAACTGAGCCGGTCTGGCGCTGGAAACAGCGCAGGTGGGGGCTGAAATGGTTGTCAAAATGAGCGAGCGCCGATTTAAGGAGATTGCTCAAGAGTACGGGGTTTATCCGGTTCCGCTTGGCCAGTGGAAGAAGGAAATCTAGGTGCAGGCGAGCACTGTTTGAAGGCAAGCGCGGCCGAAAGCCGCTGGAGAAGGTCAAGAATGGGGACGGGTTGCCACCATTCTTGACACTCAAAAAAGTGTGCTCAGGCATTGTTTTTGTCCAGACCGCCTTTGCTGCTTATTCCATATAGGCAATCTCGCTTTGCTTGAGGCGGTCCAGTTGGCGAAGCAGCGGGGTGCTGGTTTCCTTGAATTGCTGGCGCTCTGCCTTGCTGAGTGAGGGGAGTGCGGTCGGAATATTGGCTGAGAGCGGGTTGACCGCGACATTGTTGATTCGGAATTCATAGTGCAGATGGGGGCCGGTGGCCCAGCCGCTGCTGCCAACGTAGCCAATTGTTTCGCCCTGAGAAACTTGCATCCCCTTACGCAGCGCCTTGGCGGGGCGCGAGAGATGGGCGTAAAGCGTTTCGTGGCGCCCCTGATGTTTGAGAATGACCGTATTGCCGTATCCCCCTTTTTTGCCGACAAAAGCGACAACGGCATCGCCGGTCGCTCGCACGGGGGTTCCGGTGCTGGCAGCGTAATCGATGCCTTTGTGGGCTCGCCAAGTATTCAGGATGGGGTGAAAGCGCATTTTGAAACCTGAACTGATGCGCGAAAACTTCAATGGAGAGCGCAAAAAAGCTTTGCGCAAGGGGGCGCCTTCTGGGGTGAGATATTCGCCATCCTCCCCTCGGGCGAACCAGAGTGCCCGATGGGTCTTGCCGGCGTTGACGAATTCAGCGGCAATGATCTTCCCGCTACGGATCGGGCGCCCGTTCAGATAATGCATTTCATAACTAATCGAGAAACGATCACCTTTACGCAGGTCGCGGTGGAAGTCAATTTCGCCACTGAACAGCTCGGCGAGTTGGATGGCAATCGAATCAGGGATGGCGGCGTTGTCAGAAGCACCAAATAGCGAGGTCTCAATTTCGGCTGATTTGATGATCGCGTGGGACTCCAGGCGTTCGCCAAGAATTTGCTGCGTAAATGAATGGCCCTGGCGCTCAAGCATCAGGATGGTTTCTCGACCATTGAGCGGGAAATACAGGCGCTCAAGGGTGCCGTCGGCATGGACTTCGGCTGAAATTTGTTTGCCGGCAATGAATTGTTCCCCAGCGAGTTCCGGAGTCGCCTGTCGCAAATAGTCCTGGGCCAGTGGGTCGTCAACGCGCAAGCGTTGCAACAGGTCCTGCAGGGTTTCGCCCCGTTGGATACGCTCTTCCGTAAAAAAACTGGCACCACCTAATGGCAGTTGCTGCAGCGACGGTAAGGCAAGGGTTTCAGTAATCTGTTGTTGAGTCAGCGGGGCTGAGGGTTGCGTGGGGGCAACGGCGGTGGCGGTGGCCATTGCAAATGCGAGAAAGCCACCACCAAGGGCGAGATATATGCGGTGTTGAGCAGTTGTTGCGGTCAACGATACATGGCGCTTAAAAATGCGGGGCAGGGTCATTGAAGGGCTCTTATTGCGCAAAAAACCGATGCAGTTTAACAGAGAATGACC
>JAQTXC010000057.1 GCA_028689015.1 Dechloromonas sp.
TTGACCCAGCCGCCGCCCAGCACGGTAACGATGGCTGGGTGGCGGGCCTTGATCGTTTGGGCGATGCGAAAGGCGGCATAGACGGAACCGGGAAAGGGCACGGAAAGGAGCAAAATATCCGGTTTTTCGCGGTCGACCGCGGCCAGGGTCAGTTTTTCCAGCAATTGATCGATTAGCGTCGGCGGCGCGGCCAGCGCCTGGGACAGTGGTTCAAAACTCGGTTGGCTGCGGGCCAGTGATTCGGCATAGCGGACGAACTCGAAACGCGGATCGACCGCCTCGCGGATGACGTCGGCCAGGTCGTTGAGGTAAAGCGTCGCGTAATGTCGTGCCCGGTCATGGACGCCAAGCGCACCGAAGGCCCAGGCCAGCGGGTCGCCACCCTCGTCATCCACGTAATTGTCCAGTGCCTGCTGGAAGCGGGGGCCTTCCGGTAGGAAGGCGCGACCGGCGATGCGATGAGCCATCGATGGGTCGCGACCTTGCAGGAAGGCGATGGCCGGCCCGATGGTGGCCTGGTAACGGCTGAAGTGTTCGAGGAAGTGGCGCAGGGTGCGCGCCCTTTTCTTGCCTGGCAGGGCGTCGACCGCATGCTTGATCGAGGCCAGCCCGTCAACCGAGAACAGATCGAGTACCAGCTTCAGGGCCAGATCATCCTGGCGGGCATCGAAACCGCGCGAACGCAGGAAGCCGGTCAGGTAGGCGGTTGACGGGTAAGGAACGTTCAGTTGCGTCATCGGCGGGATGAGCGACAACAGGCGGGGCAGCGGGGTGGCAAGGGCAGTCATGGCCGGCAGTTTACCTGTGGAATCGTGCAAAATTTGAGCAAAGGGTTAAAAACGGCGTCCTTTCAAGGCGCTGCCGCCCTCATGCAGTGTCCGCCCACAGACTTGTCCACAGGTTTCGGGGATAAGACAGGCGCGCACTGCTTGGCTATACTGGTGATATGAACAGTTATCGCCGCATCGCCCACCTCGACATGGATGCTTTTTTTGCGTCCGTCGAGTTGCTGTCGTATCCCGAATTGCGTGGGCAGCCGGTGGTTGTCGGTGGGCGGCGGGTGGATCAACCGGTCAGGCAGGCCAATGGGCAGCGGCAATTCGCCCGCTTGCGGGATTATGTCGGGCGCGGGGTCATTACCACGTCCACCTACGAAGCGCGGGCGCTGGGGGTGTTTTCCGGCATGGGGCTGATGAAGGCGGGCCGACTGGCCCCGAACGCGATCCTGCTGCCGGCCAATTTTGACGCCTACCGGGATGCTTCCCGGCGCTTCAAGGCCGCCGTGGCCGGGATTGCCCCGCTGATCGAGGATCGTGGTATCGACGAGATCTACATCGACCTGAGTGCGCTGCCGGAAGAGAGCCTGACGCTGGCCCGGCGGATCAAGGCGGCAGTTTTCGCGGCTACCGGCCTGACGTGTTCGATCGGCATCACCCCCAACAAGTTGCTGGCCAAGATAGCGTCCGACCTCGACAAACCGGATGGCATCACCCTGCTGGCCATGGCCGATGTGCCGCAACGTATCTGGCCGTTGCCGGTGCGCAAGATCAACGGCATCGGGCCCAAGGCGGGTGAGCGTTTGCAGCGCATGGGGATACAGACGGTGGGCGAACTGGCGGCCACACCGCTTGATCTGTTATTGCGCCGTTTTGGGAGCAGCATGGGCCAGTGGCTGCTGCAGGCAGCGCAGGGGCATGACGAACGGCCACTGGTCGTCGCGCGGGAAACCAAATCCGTGAGTCGCGAGAGCACCTTCGAGCGCGACCTCGATGCCGTCCGTGATCGGGCGCAGTTGTCGGAAATGTTTACCGGCCTGTGTCAGCGCTTGGCCGACGATCTGCAGCGCAAGGGCTTGTTGAGCCGGACCATCGGCATCAAGCTGCGCTTTGCCGATTTTCAGTCGGTGACGCGTGATGTGACTTTGCCGCAGGCGGTGGCCGATGCCGTTGCCATTCGGCAGGCGGCCGGGCAATGCTTGAAGCGCATCCCGCTTGCGCAAAAAATCCGTCTGCTGGGCGTGCGGGCCAGCGGGCTGCAGGCCCAGTCAACGTGTGTTGTGGTCGAGCAAGCGGTTCAGGCGGAATTGCCCCTGTTTTAGGGATCTTGTGTTCAGTGTCATGACCCGGTTGACCGCGTTGTTTAGTCACATTCCAGTGTGATCAGTGCCGCCCCTGCGGCGACGTGATCGCCAGCCGTGATGTGAATGTCGCGTACCCGGCCGGCCCACGGTGTCGGAATGTCGAGCGCCACCTTGCCGGTTTCCAGTATCAGGATGTGGTCGTCGCGGGCCAGCAAGTCGCCGACGGCAACCAGCACTTCGAGAATGAAGACATCACCGCTGGCGCAAGCGCCGCAACTTGACCAGCATTCCGGGTAGTTCGGCATATGCACGGTGCGGACGCTCACGGTCAACCGCCTCAGCGCGCCAGTTTCTGGCGAATGGCCGGGATGGCGGCCAGCGCCGCCCGTTCGCCTTCCAGCATGGCGTCGTGGCGGGCAGTGAAATCCCAGGACTTGACGTAGCGCAGGCGCGGACGAATGACGATGTCGGCATCGCGCAGTTCGTTGCGGGCAATCAGGCCGCCCATGATGGTCGTCGTCTGCCACAGAATGGCACTGATGCTATCGACCGGCTGACCATCGGGGCGGGCCGAGATGTCGATGGCGATGACAAGGTCGGCCCCCATCTCGCGCGCGGCCTGAACTGGCACCGGGCTGCTCAGGCCTCCATCGACATAGCTGTGGCCGCCAAACTGTACGGGCTGAAAGACCCCGGGGACGGCTGCCGAAGCTCGCACCGCCATGCCGCTGTCGCCGGTCCGAAAAACAATGCGCTCGCCGCTGTTGAGGTCGGTCGCCACGGTGGCAAACGGTTTGTTCAGTTTTTCCAGCGGTCGACGATTGAGGTGCTGGTTGATGAAGTCCTGCAGTGCTTCACCTTTCAGCAGACCGCGGCCACCCAGCGTCCAGTCAGCAAAAATTTTTTCATCCAGTTGCTGGGCGATTTTTTGCATGGCAAAAGCATCGTGACCGGCGGCGTACAAGGCGCCAACCACGGCACCGGCGCTGGTGCCGACCACGTAATCAGGAACGATGCCCTGCGCTTCCAGCATTTTGATGACCCCAATATGGGCAAAACCACGTGCCGCACCACCGCCCAGGGCGAGAGCGATCTTCGGTTTGGCCGCTGGGGTGAGCACACTGGGCGCGGGCGATGATTCAGGCTTGCTGCCCGGCAGTGTCATGCAGCCGGTAAGCAACAGAAGGCTGGCGGCGAGCAGGGCGCGCCGACCAGCTGCGGGTGGTGTGGTTAAAGGCATGGTGGGCTGCATCATAGCGGCTGTTCATCGCCAGCAGTTTGATCGGGCAGGGCCTTTGTAAGCAGATTTTGTAACGGCAGCACGGAATCATTTTCAGCCCATGCCAGGCGGGGTAGCACGACATGCCAGTGGTTGACCCGGTCGCGGCTGGCGTAGGCGGGGGGGGATTGGTGGTGATGACGGCGGATGACCGTTTCGACACAAGCTTCGATGAATTGGCCGGCAGGAAGGGTGCATTGCTTGGCGAGCCGCCCGACGACGAGGCCTTGCGCCGGGCAGAACAGGCGCCAGGCATTGCCGTCGGCGACCAAGGTCAGTGGCTGGCCGTAGTCGAGTTGTTCGAGCGCAGCGTGCAGCGGTGCGTCGGCGGACTGGCGGCCAGCAAAGCCGATATCGACATCGGAAAAACTCAGACTGAGATAACGTCGCCCCAGTCCGCTGCAGTCCGGTAGGGGCTGCGGCAGGGGGCTGCGTAGGATGGCCGGACCGGCAAGGGTGGGGGAGAAGGGGTTGGGCCGGGTTTCGGCCTGGCACAGGCTGAGGGTTTGTCTGGCGCGCGTCATACCGACATAGTAGAGACGGCGCTCGTCGTCGCTGGGCGCTTTCCAGTCGCCGCCATCGAGGATCAGGACGTGCCGGAATTCGCGGCCTTTAGCGGCGTGTACGGTCGACAGCGTCAGCCGGCCTTTTTCGCGCACGCCGATGTCGCCGGAGAAATCGTAAAGTTCATCCAGAGCATGACTGACCGGGATGCCAATGTCGCCCCAGATGGCTTCTAGTTCTTCAATGAATAGTCCGAGTTGGGCCAGGTAGGGATTGTCCTGGTGCCGGCTGGCGAAGCGGGCGCCAAACCAGCGTGGCAGCGTACCGGGTTTGAGACAGCGGCCGGGTTTGTTGTGCAGCAGGTCGATCAGCCAGTGGGCTTCGCGCGTCTGATGGAAGCGGGGGGTATTTTTGTCGTCGCTGGCGTGCAGCTGGTAGCGGATTTTTTCCCGGTGGCACCAGGCGCGGATCGGTGCCAGTGTTGCCCGGTTGCGGGCGAGGATAGCGAAGTCGGCCCAGTCGCTGTCGGCGGCCAGTGCTTTGAGGCGCTGCATTTCGGCCATGGCGACGGCCGCTTGTCCCATCGGATCTGCCGGCACCGTTAGGATATGCACCCGGCCTTGCGCCAAGGGGTCGAGCGTTTGCCAATGGCCGCCAGCGGCTTCGTCCTGGCGAGCGTGATTGATGCAGATCGGGTGTTCGGTTTTCATCCGCTCACGATTGACGGCGATTAGCAGATTGGCGGTGCCGATGAGGTGACGGTTGGCACGGTAGTTTTCGACTAAATAATCGACCCGGGCCTGGTAGTCGGCCTGAAAACGGTGGATGAATTCATTGCTGGTGTCGCGGAAGCTGTAGATGTTCTGGTCGTCATCGCCGACGGCTAGCAGGGTCAGGCGGGCGTCCTTGTCCTGCGTCTGGCGGCCAGCCAGGGCGCCAATCAGTTCGTACTGGCGCTGATCGATATCCTGATATTCATCGACCAGGATGTGACGGTAGCCGGCGAGCAGGCGTTCGCGCAGGGCGTCATTTTCCTCGTTGCCACTGAGTTCCAGCTTGCCTTGCAAGAGGGCGGTGGCCTTTTCTAGCATGCCCTCCAGCGTGGTCTGGGTTTGTGCGGCATCCTCCTGTCCGGCCAGTTGCGCCAGGGTGCTGCCGGTCAGGCGCAGGGCCAGCGCATGATAGGTCAGAACAGTGACAAAACCAGCGTCGCTGCCGATCAATTGCTGCAGCCGCTGGCGGATTTCCCGGGCAGCGCCGCGGTTGAAGCTGAGGACCAGGATGCTGCCCGGTGCTTCGCGTAGCACGCGCACGAGGTAGGCGACGCGATGGACGATGACGCGGGTTTTGCCCGACCCGGGGCCGGCTAGGATCAGCCGGTTGGCGTCCGTTTTTTCAGCGACCAGGCGTTGTTGCAGCGGGTGGCGTAGTTGCTCAACGATGCGCTGCCAGGACTCTTCGGTTGTCGCCCGCTCGAGGATTTCCTTGCGGCTGGCGAAATAGTGGCGGATGAACTCGATCTTGGGCAGAGTGAAATAGGCGAGGACGAAGTTGAGCGCATCGGAGAATTTCTTCAAGCCCAGCTTGGCGTATTCGTGGATAACGTGGATCTGGAAATTTCTTTCGTTGTAATGTGCCTTCAGCGGTTCGAAATCCACCGTGGTGAAACTCCGCCCCTTCTCCTCCGGATAAATCTGGATAGTCATGGCCGAGCGGAAAACGGACTTGCCGCGATCGAGGATGAGCACGCCGTTGTCGTGCAAGTACAGCAGGCCGGCATCGATGGCGGTAAGTTCGTCTTTGAGTTGCGGACCAACCGTTAAATCCTTCCTGAGGGTGGCCGCCAGTTCGCCAATTTTGCATTCCACGCGCAGATCGACGCCGCGCTGCTTGTTGTCCAGGCGGGTGAGCAAGCTGGAGAGCAGGACCGCCGCCACGGCGCGCCGCTTGTCGCTGATTTCACGGATATTGCCCCAGGGGCGCAGCAGGCGGATCTTGAGTATTTCGCGGCGGAAGACGCGGACATCGAACATTGCCCGCCGGCTCTTTCCATCTTCGCCAAAGCTGCGGGCCAGCGAGTGCAGCAGTTTGAGCAACTGATCGGGAATCAGCTCGAGGCCGCTGCGCGTTTTCAGTGCCTGACACAGCCCGCGCAGATTGATGTCCTGCCATTCCCTATCGTCAGCGTCTGGCGCCAGTTCGGGGAGCAGGTCGAGCAAGGCGGATTCGAATTCGATCAAGCGCTTGCAGCGCTCGTTCGAGGCATCGGCAATACCTTGGCGCAAGAGTACGGTCAACGACAGGTCGTTGCTCAAAATGCCCATCTGTTCGAGCTGGTGCAGCAGGCGGATGACTGCCTGGCTATCGATGCCCAGCGCCAGCATCAGTTCGTCGGTGCTGATGCCTTCGTCGTCGCGGGCGTTGATCAGCAGCGAGATCAGCTCTCGGTACTTGCGCTGGCTGTCCGCTGGTAGATTGGCCTGTTTCAGGCGTTGTTCCGCGTCGTCCAGGCTGCCCACCTTTAGGCTGCCGGGAAAAACGCGGATGTGGTTTTCGTTGCGTTCGAGAAAGCGGGCGCGTTCCAGCCAGGAAATGGCGGTGCGTACCTTGGTGTCGGCATCCGGATTTTCCGCTTCGATGCTCGTGTCGAGCGAGTCGTCGGCGAGGATTTCACCGGGGGTGACGACGATTTCGGTGTTTTGCGTCTTGGCCGAGTAGCGGCGCAAGGCGCGCAGGATGCCGGCAATGTCCTGGCGACTGAGGCGCGAGCGGGCCGACAGGCTGAATTGCGCTTCGACGTCTTCCTCGTCGTAGAGCAGCACGCAGCGCGATTCCTGCTGGTCGCGACCGGCGCGGCCGGCTTCTTGCAGGTAATTTTCCAGCGAGCCGGGAATTTCCGCATGGATGACGATGCGCACGTCCGGCTTGTCTACCCCCATGCCGAAGGCATTGGTCGCCACGATCACTTTCAGGTCGCCGGCGATGAAGGATTGCTGGATGTCCTTTTTCAGTCCAGCGTCGAGGCCAGCGTGAAAATGCGCACAAGGCCAGCCCATGTCCTTGAGGAAACCGGAAATTTCTTCCGCGCTTTTCCGGCGGGCGGCGAAGACTACGGCACCGCCCTTGCGGTCGACGGTCTTTGCCGGGCCAAACGCCTGCTCCAGCAGACGGTGAATCAGAGCGTGTTTTTCGGCTTGGGTGACGGGCATGACCTCGTAGCTGAGGTTGTCCCGCTTGTGCCCGCCGTCGAGGATGCGCAATTGAAGGCTGAGCGATTCGGCAAAGTGGCTGCGGATGTCGTCAACCACTTCCTGCTTGGCGGTGGCGGTAAAACAGCACACCGGCACACTGGCCTCAGCGCTTCGGGCGTAGCGTTCGCGAATGAAGCGGGAAACATAGAGGTAATCCGGGCGAAAATCGTTGCCCCATTTGGACAGGCAATGCGCTTCGTCGAATACCCAGGCGCCGATCTGGCGGTGACGGATGGCCTCGATGAACGCCCGGTTACGGAACTGCTCCGGGGAGACCAGCAGGATGCCGATGTCGCCGAGACGGACCTTGTCCAGCACATCGCGTCGCTCCGGCATGGTCAGCATGCCGTTCAGCGTGGCGGCGCTGTAGACGCCGACCTTGATCAGGTTGTCGACCTGATCCTTCATCAGCGATTGCAGCGGCGATACGACGATGGTCAGGGTGCCATTGCGCCAGTGCCGTGACAGCGCTGGCAACTGATAGCAGATCGACTTGCCACCTCCAGTCGGTAGGATGGCGAGGATGCTCTCGCCGGCAAACCCGGCACGGACAATATCTTCCTGCAGCGAGCCCCCTTGCGGATTGGGCGGTTCCGGGCGAAATGCCGGGTAATTGAAATAGCGCTCCAGTTCCTTGCGTGGGTCGAGGTAGCGCGAACAATACGGGCAATCCGGGGCGGCGCAGGCGGTGTCGCGCAATTGCCGGATGATGCGGACGGTCGCCGGATATTGCAGCCGGACCCAGGTTGGCAGTACTGAATTACCGCCGCTGACCCGTAGCCAGGCCAGCACATAGGAAAAGGCCCGCCCGTAGTCCTCGTCCACCAGGGCGCTGTCGAGTACCGAGGTCAGTTGTTGCGGGCAGGTTTTGCCGACCAACAGTGTTGTCACCCACTGACAGACTTCTTCCGCCTTGGGTTCCATAGCATGGCGTAGGTGGGCGAAGAAACTGCCAATGCCACCCCGGCGCTGGCGGCTGAGGAAAAAATGATGACAGGCCAGTTCCCCTGGGGAGTGTTCGAGCAGGGAGGCAAAGGCCGCGCGCTGATCGGACCACAGCTGAAAAGATAGTTGCGCATCCTTCAGCGGGTCGTTGCGCGTATCGCGCACCAGCTTGTAGTCCTTGACCAGGCTGTGATACGGGTTTTCGGGGAAAGCCAGCGGCGACAGTTCAAGAGTGTCGACGGCCGGCAATGTATTGAGCTTAAGCGCCGGGTAGAGCGCTGCCAATGCCGGCAGGTCATGGCGGACGATATTGTGGCCGACGATGAAACTGGCACCCGCAGTCAGTGCATCGATCCTGCTCAGGGCCGCGGCCATCTGCGCGCCGCTGACGCACACGCTCTGCTGGCTGTCCGCTCGCCAGGCCCCGAATTTATGGAGCGTCAGTGCATCTGTGGCAGCCGTTTCGATATCCAGACAAAGGCATTTCGGCGCAAACGGCTGGGCCATGAGGGAAGGGGGCTATGCAAAAGTCGTGATTTGACCATGCGGGCGGCTGGCGGACAAGCCATCAGGGCAATCGCATGAACGTCATGTCAAGCCGAGGAGTTGAGCGCGGTAGCGGTCAGACGTAGCGGCGATGAGTCTTCTGGCCTTGATACTGTCTTTGCGCTTGAGGGGGTTGAGGCGGAAGAGGTTGAGGGTAATGTGCTTCAAGACGGCGAGATTGTGAGCGGCATGGCCGGAACGCCCCTTCAAATTCGTTCGGGTTGATTACACCGAACAGCCGGCCAAACGTGTGATGTGACGGAATGCCGGCTTCCTGCTTGAGGTAACCGCGTAACCAGTCTAGCTTCTCTTTCGCCTACAACTTAATGTCGACGAAGTTGTCCGCTCAGACCAACAGCGCATTGACCGCCACCACCACCAGCTCGACCAGATCGTGTTCGACCTGGCCTGCCTGTCTCGGGTCGGTAATCGATACAAATACGTCCGCCAACCGCAGCTTGCTTTCCATCTCCATGGCGCACCCCAAAAAGACAGAAAACTATACAAATCAAGCCCCTGTGAACAGGCCCCTTGCAACCCATTGATCGTAAAAGCCTATTTCCAGCAGTCAACGACAATGGGATTCATGCGATTGCCCTGCCTGTCGTGTGCAGGGGCCGGCGGGGAGCATGGGCAGGGGTATAATCGCGCCCTTTCCGAACACTGACCGAACATCGTGAGCCAGCTCGACCAGGAACTCTCCCGCCGCCGCACTTTTGCGATCATTTCTCACCCCGACGCCGGTAAAACGACGCTGACCGAAAAGCTGCTGTGGTTCGGCGGCGCCATCCAGGTAGCTGGTGAAGTGCGCGCCCGCAAGGCTTCGCGCCATGCGACCTCGGACTGGATGGAACTGGAAAAGCAGCGCGGCATCTCGGTCACCTCGTCGGTGATGCAGTTCCCCTACCGCGAGTGCATGGTCAATCTGCTCGACACGCCGGGCCACGAGGACTTCTCGGAAGACACCTACCGCACGCTGACGGCCGTCGACTCGGCGACCATGGTGATCGACTCGGTGAATGGCGTCGAGGCGCAGACGATCAAACTGTTGAACGTCTGCCGCATGCGCGACACGCCGATCCTGACTTTCATCAACAAGCTCGACCGCGAAGGCAAGGAGCCGATCGACCTGCTCGACGAAATCGAGTCGGTGCTCGGCATCCAGTGCGCGCCGATCACCTGGCCGATTGGCATGGGCAAGCGTTTTCGCGGCGTTTATCACTTGTACGACGATGCCATCGCCTTTTTCGACCCCAAGGCCGAGAAGGGGACGGCGGAGATCATCCAGGGGCTGGATAACCCGCGTCTTGATGAATTGATCGGCAGCCAGGCCGATGAACTGCGGTCCGATATCGAATTGGTGCGCGGTGCCTCGCATGCCTTCGATGCCGCCGAATACCTGGCTGGCAAGCAATCGCCGGTGTTCTTCGGTTCTGCGGTCAACAACTTCGGCGTGCAAAGTTTGCTTGATGCCGTGGTTGAACTGTCGCCGGCGCCGATTGCCCGGCCGGCGGTGACCCGACAGGTGCAGCCGAACGAGTCGAAGTTCTCGGGTTTCGTGTTCAAGATCCAGGCCAATATGGACCCCAAGCATCGCGACCGCATCGCCTTCCTGCGCGTCTGTTCCGGTCGGTTTGACCGGGGCATGAAGGTCAAGCAGGTGGCCAGCGGCAAGACGCTGTCGATCAATAACGCGATTACCTTCATGGCGCGCGACCGGTCGACCACTGACGAAGCCTGGCCGGGCGACATCATCGGCATCCCCAATCACGGCACTATTCGCCTGGGGGAAACCTTTACCGAAGGCGAAGACCTGCGCTTCACCGGCATCCCGTCCTTCGCCCCGGAACACTTCCGCCTGGCGCGCATTGCCAATCCGCTCAAGATCAAGCAATTGCAAAAAGGCTTGCAGCAACTGGCGGAAGAGGGCGCGACCCAGTTGTTCCGACCGCTGGCCGGCACCGACCTGGTCCTCGGTGCGGTTGGTACGCTGCAGTTTGACGTGGTCGCCAGCCGGCTGGAAAACGAATACGGCGTGCAGGTCATTTTTGAGAGTTACAACTGTTCGACAGCACGCTGGATTCATGGCGATGCCGGCGAACTCAAGCAGTTGTCGGAGCGTTACAGCGCCAATGTCGCGCTCGACGGCGCCGACGACCCGGTTTATCTGGCCCCGAACAATGTGTACCTGAACATGGTCAAGGAAAAATATCCCAAGCTGCGTTTCGCCGAAGCGCGTGAGGTGGCGTAGGGCGGTCAGTGTTTGGTGATCCTACTTGCTAATGACAGCGTCTAAATTGAGGGCTTGTTGATGACGGTACGGGTACAGGAAGCAGATTTTGATGTCGGCGTGGTGTTGACCGCGTTACGTGCCGGCGATGCCCGGGTTGGCGCGCTGGCGAGTTTTCTGGGGCTGGTCCGTGATCTGAACGATGGTGCCAGCGTTTCCGAAATGACACTGGAGCATTACCCCGGCATGACCGAAAAGGCCCTGGAGGCCATTGTCGCCGAGGCTAAAGAGCGCTGGGATATCTACGATGCTTTGGTCATCCACCGGGTCGGGCCGCTCAAGCCTTGCGACCAGATTGTTCTGGTGGCGGTGACGAGCGCCCACCGTGGCGAAGCCTTCGTCGCCTGCGAGTTCATCATGGACTACCTGAAAACCAAAGCGCCGTTCTGGAAGCGGGAAGCGACACCCGCAGGTGCGCATTGGGTCGATGCTCGGGACAGCGACGATAGCGCTGCCGCGCGCTGGCAAAACCAGGGCTAAGGTAGCCTCACTACGCTGACGGCACCATAAAATGCCGGTAGGCGGCTTGGCCTGCTACCGGCAGTTTGTTGCGGTTTGCAAAACGATCAGGTTTTGAACTTGGCCACGGCCTGATGTAATTCGCTGGATAGTTGCTGCAGGCTACGTGCCGCATCGGCCGTATGGCGGACGGCGCGGGCGCTTTCTTCCGACATCTGGGCGATAGTTTCGAGTTGTTGGGCAATTTCGTTGCTGGCCATGCTTTGCTCGGAAATCGAGGCTGAAATGCCGTTGACCACGGAGGTCACGCGCTGGGCGCCATCGCGGATGCGGTTGATCGAATCTCCCGCCTGGTTGGCCAGGGTAACGCCATTGCCGACTTGCGAGACGCCAGCTTGCATGCTGGCGACAGCGCTGCGGGTTCCCCCTTGAATGCGGGTCACCATTTCGGCAATTTCGGTGGTCGACAGGCTGGTTCGTTCGGCCAGTTTGCGCACTTCATCGGCCACCACAGCAAAGCCACGGCCTTGTTCGCCGGCCCGGGCGGCTTCGATGGCGGCATTGAGGGCCAGCAGATTGGTCTGGTCGGCGATTTCGCGAATGGTATTGACGATGGATGTGATGCGGTCGGACTGGCGACCCAGTTCTTCGACAATCTCCGAGGAGGACTGGACGGCCTGCGAAATTTTCCGCATCTCGGTTGCCGCATTGTGGATGACGGCGGCACCTTCTTCCGAAATTTGACCGGCCTTGATTGAAATGCCATGGGCTTCGCCGGCATTTTCCTTGACCTGATCAATGCTGACCGCCATTTCTTCGACCGAAGCGGCCATCGATGACGCGGCATCGCTTTGCTGGCGAGCGCGGTCGGCAACTTCCTCGGAGGCGCCGAGCAATTGCCCTGCCGCATTGGCGACCTGTTCGGCGTTATTGACGATGGTGGAAATCATCTGGCGCAAGGTGTTCTGCATGATGCCGATATTGGCCAGCAAGCTGTCGTGATCGCCTTCGCCGTGATGGACGGGCGTCGACAGATCGCCAGCGGCGATACGCCGGGTAATGGCCGAAGCTTCTGCGGGATCACCGCCCAGGGTTCGAATGATGCCGCGCGACACCATGAACAGGGAAATCGCGATAAAGCCGCCGATGGCGAGGCCCCACAACAACAGCTTGACGGCGCTGCGCCAGAAGTGCGCATCGACGTCGTCAATGTAAATACCGGAGCCGATGACCCAGCCCCAGGGTTGGAAACCCGTGACATAGGAGATTTTGGGGACGCCTTCTTCAGCGCCCGGTTTGGGCCACAAGTAATCGACGAAGCCACTGCCTTGGGCCTTGACGATGGTGTTGAATTCGCGGAACAGGAACTTGCCGTTTTTATCCTTCAGTTGGTCGAGTTTCTGGCCGTTCAACTCCGGTTTGATCGGATGCATGACCATCAGATCGTCGAGGTCGTTGATCCAGAAATATTCGACCTTGTCGTAACGCATGTCGCGAATGACGGCCGCAGCGGCCAGGCGGGCATCGCTATCGCTCATCCGGCCGGCCAGCACTTCGCCATGGAAGTGTTGGGCAACGCCATGTGCCGCTTCGACCAGATTACGCACCTTGTTCTCGCGATCCTCCAGCATGCTGTGTTTGCCGTCGTAGAGCAGAACGGAAAAAAGCACCAGCAGCGCGCCGATGGTGGCTAAGGTCATCGCTGTCAGTTTGTTACGTAAGGTCATGGTTTCCTCCGTGTGCGAATAGCCCGATGCGTCGTTTTTTATTACTAAAGTAATAGACTCTTGGCGGTCATCGTAGCCGCAAGAATAGCCTGAATAACCCTCGGTTTGTTAAGTGAATACGGGTTTTTAGCGGGGCTGGGGATTGAAAATGACGTTTCCAGCCGCATCTCTGGTGGCAAGCGAATCATCCTTGGGGAGAGCAGCATGCGACTTGATAAATTGACCACCAAATTTCAGCAGGCCTTGGGGGACGCGCAAAGCCTGGCTAATGGCAACGACCAGCAATTCATCGAGCCGCAGCATCTGCTGCTGGCCTTGTTGCGCCAGGACGATGGCGGCACCACCTCTCTGTTAGCGCGGGCCGGCGTTAATGTGGCCGCCCTGGGCCGCGACCTTGAACAAGCCTTGACCCGTCTACCCAAGGTTGAGGGGCATGGCGGTGACGTGACGATTGGCCGCGATCTGACCAATTTACTGAACCTGACCGACAAAGAAGCGCAGAAGCGCGGTGACCAGTTCATCGCCAGCGAAATGTTCCTGCTCGCCCTGTGCGACGACAAGAATGAAACCGGTCGCCTGGCCAAACAGCAGGGGCTGACGCGCAAGGCGATCGAAGCCGCGATCATGGCGGTGCGTGGCGGGCAGGGCGTCGATTCCCAGGAGGCCGAGGGCCAGCGCGAGTCGCTGAAGAAGTTCTGTATCGA